>CALKDK010000026.1 GCA_938084055.1 uncultured Luminiphilus sp. | reverse complement strand
TGTGGTCGAACAATGCGCCAGCAATAACGTGCATCACCCCGTCCCTGCATTCCAGCGTTCCCTTGACCAGTAGCAACTGAGCTGTCATCAGTGCTTCTCGAAAATTTTCCTGCACCCTTGGCCATACGACCACATTGTGATTGCCGGTCTCATCTTCCAGAGTCAGAAAGACAACGCCAGATGCTGTTCCGGGACGTTGCCGGCAGGTGACAATGCCTGCGATACGTACAAAGCGATTATTCCCAAGTGCTGCCAAATCGCTATAGCGACGACACTGATTGAAAGGCTGCTGGTTGCGCAGCAGCGCCAGAGGATGTTCACGTAAGGTCAGTCCCGTAGCCTGATAGTCGGCCATAACATCTTCAGCAACTGATGGCGCTGGGAGCTCGATCCGATCGCCGAGGCCCTCAGGCTGACTTTCATCTGTTGTCGCGTGCAGCAGGGGTCGGGGACTTTGTAAGCCCATAACCTGCCACTGTGACTGATATCGATGTCCGCTGAGACTGTTCAGCGCATCAGCGCTGGCCAGTGCCTCCATGTCGCCTTTGCCGAGCTTTGCCCTTTGCCTGAGATCGCCAATACTTTTAAAGGATCGTTGTCGCCGGGCATCTGCGATTCGGTATCCCGCGTCTTCGCTTAATCCTTTGATTAAACGTAGGCCCAGACGTATGGGAGCCTGGCCTTGCTTCAACTGCGGAAGTAATTGATGGTCCCACTCACTGTGACCAACATCGGCGGGAAATACGGGAACACCATGGCGTATGGCGTCCTGAATCAATTGGGAGGGGGTATAAAAACCCATGGGTTGGCTGTTAAGTAAGCCGACATAGAACGGCGCCGGATGATGGCATTTCAACCACGCGGACGCATAGGCCAGCAGAGCAAAACTGGCTGAGTGGGATTCGGGGAAACCGTAACCACCAAAGCCCTTTATTTGGTCAAACAATCGATCGGCGAAATCTGCGCTGTAGCCGCGACCCCTCATACCCGCCTTGAGTTTTTTTTCGAAAGTCAGGAGTTTGCTATTGCGCCCCCAATTGGTAATAGCCCGACGTAATGCATCAGCTTCACCGCCGGTAAAGCCGGCTGCTACCATGGCCAGGCGTATTACCTGTTCCTGAAAGATTGGTACGCCCAATGTGGGTTCGAGTACCGATTTGATGGCGTCACTGGGGTAGGTAACGGCTTCCAGCCCATGCTTGCGTCGCAGGTAAGGGTGCACCATGTCACCCTGGATGGGTCCAGGGCGGACGATGGCGATTTCAATAACTAGATCATAAAAGCAGGCCGGTTTGAGGCGGGGCAGCATCGACATTTGGGCGCGTGACTCTATCTGGAATACTCCCAGGGAATCGGCACGCTGCAGCATCTGATAGGTGGCCTTATCTTCCCGGGGGATGTCCTGCAGCCGTTTTATATGTGGATTATCTCGATGTACCAGAGCGAGGCTCTTACGGATAGCCGATAACATGCCCAGTGCGAGCACATCGACTTTCAGAAGCCCCAGGGCTTCGATATCTTCCTTGTCCCATTGAATAACGGTTCTGTCTTCCATGCTGGCGTTTTCAACGGGTACCAGATTTGACAGAGGGCCACGACTGATGACGAACCCACCCACGTGTTGGGACAGGTGGCGTGGGAAACCGAGTATCTCCTGTACCAGATCGAGAAACAGTTTTGCCTGCTGGCCGGGCATCCCCATCCCCTGTTGCTCGAAACGCTGTTCAAGCTCTTTCTCCCGGTTCCACCAGGCTAAAGATCGGGCGAGATCTTCCACCAATACAGCATCGAGGCCCAGTACCTTGCCTACATCACGAACCGCACTTCGTGAGCGATAGGTGATAACGGTCGCAGCCAGAGCTGCCCGTCGGCGAGTGTACTTATGGTAGATGTACTGAATGACTTCTTCGCGGCGCTCATGTTCGAAATCCACGTCAATATCCGGTGGTTCATCGCGCTCCCGCGATATGAATCGCTCAAACAGCAGATTGACTTCCTCAGGATTCACTTCAGTAATATGCAGGCAATAGCAAACCACTGAGTTTGCTGCGGAGCCGCGACCCTGACACAGGATGGCTCTCTCCCGTGCAAAGCGAACAATGTCGTAGACCGTCAGGAAATAGTATTCATAGTTGAGCTCGGAAATGAGCGTCAATTCGTGTTGGATACGCGTCTGCACAGCGCTGGGTATGCCTCCGGGCCAGCGTTGCACCGCGCCCAGGGCAACCTGCTCCCTCAGATAGGAATTTGCATCCTGACCACGGGGTACCACCTCCTCCGGATATTCGTAGCGCAGCTCATCCAGGCTGAAGTGGCATTGCTGGGTGATACGTAAAGTCTCACCAATCAGTGACGGTGGATAGAGTGGCAGTAACTTATCCAGGGTACGCAGGTGCTGCTGACTATTGGCCAGCCTGCGCAAGCCCAGTTTGCTGACAGTTGTATTGTGGTAGAGCGCCGTTAAAACATCGTGTAGCCGTTTACGTGACGCGCAATGCATGCGTACATCGCCACAGGCGACCAGAGGTAGATCGAGCTTTTGTGCCAGATGCCAGCGTTGCCTGAAGCGCCGTACTTCGTCATTGCCAAGCAGACAGCTACTGCCGATCCAGGTTCGCCCGTTACACAGCCTTGCCAGTTGCCTTCCGGTACCGAGTTCATGCTCCGAATCACCGGGTAGCCAGATGATAAAGCAACGCTTTAGATGGAAAATTACATCCCTTAGTCGCGTCGTATACTCACCTTTTGGGCTACGGCGCCTTGATCGGCTGATTAAGCCTGACAGTTCAGCATAGGCCTCCCGGGTGGGTGCCAGGGCAATAAGCCGAATACCTTCGACCAGATTGAACTCGCTACCGATGATCAGCTTTATCCCACGCTGCCTGGCAGCGACATGGGCCTTAACAACACCGGCAAGCGAGCATTCATCTGTGATTGCCAGAGCGGAATAGCCACAAGCAGCGGCCCGCTCCACCAGCTCCTCCGGGTGGGAGGCGCCGCGGAGGAAGCTGTAGTTACTCAGGCAGTGGAGTTCGGCATAGGACATACCTCATTATACTGTATATTCATACAGTATAATGAGGTATGTTGATCTGCTTAAAGAGCGTCAGGCTGATTACCGGGGATACATTCTCCCTGTGGGTTAACGGTAGGCTATTGGCTACCATCGACTCAGTGCGGCGTACTTTCGTATGGGGCAAAATAATGCCCTGCATTTCATGGTGTATGCGATAGGCGTTACAGTGGCAGGAGAGTATTGCCGACGTCCATTTGCAATTGCTTAACCAGGCGCTATGCGGAGCTGATGCCATGAACTCGAACCGATCCGGTGTTGTGTGTTTTATTCTGGGCGTACTGATGTTGGGTTCGCTCCCAGCCTGTACCGGCATGCCTGATGGTGTGGAGCCAGTAACTGGTTTTGATAAATCGCGGTACCTGGGGCTTTGGCACGAAATTGCGCGTCTCGACCATAGCTTTGAGCGTGATCTTGTTGATGTGACGGCCGACTACGCGCTGCGCGAAGACGGCGCAGTCCGAGTCGTCAACAGCGGCACTGACTCTGGAACTGGTGAACGGCGGTCAGCTGAGGGGCACGCCAAGTTTGTGGGGGATGACACGACGGCTCATCTCAAGGTTTCTTTCTTTGGCCCGTTCTATGGCAGTTATATTGTGTTTGAGCTGGACCCGGACTATCAATACGCTTTTGTCGCTGGCTACAATCTCGATTACCTGTGGCTCCTGGCAAGGGAGCCGGAGATCAGTGACGAAGTTCGTAGTAAATTCATCAGCCGTGCCCAGTCCCTTGGATTCGCAACTGACCAGCTGGTCTGGCTGCATTGATGAAGCACGTTTGTGCCAACAACCAACTGGGGAATGTTAGCGCCTGTAGAAGACAGCCGCGTTGCCGGCCAAGGGTCCAGGCAAGGAAGGTCTCCATGTCAGCGGGGAAGCCACGCGTTCCAGAAGTAGTGCGCGTTGGGGCCCTGTTCCACGCGATTGGCCACTGTACTGCTTCCCCGGTTATTCCTTACCACGGCACGTTCATATTTCCCGGGTAGGGCGATCCCGATGGAGGCGAGCCCTGCGCCCAGCATCCAGGTAATTCAGGGCATGATGCCCTGTATATACCATTGTTTGTTGTAGCGATCCTGAAAAAGCCAGACGGGTTGCCCCGCTTCGGTTTCGGCGACGTAGTAATCCCTGCTGGTGGGCTTTAGCCACCAATTGTCCTCAAGGCGTTCGGGGCCCAACAAAATTTTCAAAGGGCCATTCCAGTGCAAGACATCCCCTTCAAGTCGTACAGGGTTGGGTTCATCGAATAGCCAGATGGGACGCTGTGCCTGTCCTTTGCAGGGCAACGCCAGTTTGGCTGTGCCCTGAGTAAGGTACTGGCTAAATTCAGGTAAATGAGCCTCTCGCAGGGCTATTTGATTGACTGCCTGCAAGCCCAGTCGAGATCGTAGGCGATCGATCAAATTGTGCAATGGCTCACGGCTGTGGGATTCACCAAACAGATCTGTCATGGTGGCCTGCTGACTGTTGAAGTGGTTGGCATGGAGTGCGAGCCCCTCTATATCGGTGCCCAGATTGCGCTTTTCCAAGCTGAGGTGTGATAACTCAAACCAGCGTTGGGGGTCATTGTGGGCCTCACTGCTACGGACTTCAAAAGTTTCAGCAACGCCATGCAGACGGAGCATTTGCCATTCAATGCAGGTCGTTTGAAGCTGTGTCGCACGACTGAAACGCGTTAAAGCCTGTAGCAGTTGTTGCATACCTGGATGGAGTTCGGCCTGGTTGTGAATTTCAAATCCAAACCACAGGCAGTCATGGAACTTATGGGGAGGCTGGAAATCATGTGTGACGGTGTCATGGGTTGCAACGATGGCCTTCAGCCATTTTTGGAATGCCGGACCGCAACGGTGCCCCAGGGCACTGGAGGGCATCCTGAGTAATTCCCCCAGTGTTTGTATGCCTGCGTTTTCAAGACTGGTCAGGGCTTTGGAAAATTCGCCCCCCCGGGCCCTGTGTAGGATGGCCAGGGGGATACCCGCCAGCCGCTCCTGTAAATTCTGGCCTACCCCATGCAAACCATCATCTTCCCCGTAGCTCAGTAATTCTGCGGCATATCGATTGGACGCGAGTCCAATGCGGTGTGTAAAACCCCGTTGCAGTAGATCGGTCTGTGCGTTTTCAACCAATCTTTCGAGGCCGTTGTACAGCTTCAGGCATCGACCGATTTCCAGTTGTAGACCGTTCTCCTGCCAACGTTCGAGAGTTGGCGTGAAACTGTAGGCCCAGCACGCCAGTTGTTCCAGAGCCCCGGCTTCCTGTACGCGGTCGCGTTCCAGGAGTTGGAGGTCGGGGGAGTCAAGCAGGGCCCTGACTGTTGAACTGCTTTGTCCGGGCTTTATTCCTGCCGCCAGTGCTGCGTCATTGGCGACGGCAACACGTTGGTGTTCGAGTACAACGGCAGGATACTCCTGTCGATGGGGCAGGCATTCAAGCGGTAGTTGCGGGAGACGAAAGCAGAGCCAAAGTGACATAAAGGCATAATACTGTTTATATATACAGTATTATAGAGGTTATCTGCTCCGTTGGTCTGCAGCGCATAAACATATTGTTTGCCATTGGCGTTCAGGCAGTCATAACTCCGGAACTCACGGATACAACCGATAATTTAAGGGGGCTGGCAATAGGCGCCCGTTCTATAACCAATTTGTCCTCGCTGGATGGGCAGGGGTTGTATTGGCTCAGCTGCCAGTAGATTGCAGAGCGCCTCGCCCTCCAGCAAGTATTGAGCCGTGTCTTTGGTGAAGAGGCCAGGCAGGCCCGTAGTCAGGGTGATACATAAAGTGGCAGTGTTATAGCGATCGACATGGCGTCGATGTCCGAGTCTAAACTATAAGTACCATGAGGGCCCTCGCGTCGGGGGTGACGTCTCACTTACTCAATTAATCAACTGTCGAGTCCATCACCCCAGTGTGATGCCGGTGGTCATGGATACACCGCTGCGCAGAGATTGGTGACAAGGCAGTTCTTTTCTGGCCTCTCCAGAATGCGCTGTACCGGTCTTTACTGGTATCGCCGCCAGCACGCATGGTGATATGTGGTTTTAGTGTTGTGAACTGGGGCTTTAGCTCAACGCGATCGAGTGTGCCGGTGGCATCGCAGCATGCGTTACTCCATTGTAATTTTGAGCCCTGGGCAATAGCACGAAAGGTTAAGACAAAGCAGTCGGCAACTGCAGCCATGAACAGAGATTCGGGACGCCACCGGTCACCCGGCCCCCAAACTCGGTTGGCGCATCGGTTGCGCTATCGGCGACACCCGGACTGCCGGCGGCCACACTATCGCTTGCTGCCGCTGCTTTTGCGGTGACCGTGTAGTGGTGTGGGAAGGGTGCCATGGGGCAGTTCCATACGGGCTTTGCTGTGTGTAAACAGCACAGTTTTTAGCTCGCCAGCTTGCCTACCGCCACAGCGCTGTTACCTGGAAGTACTGCTCAGGCAACGGGTGTCAGGACCTGTCCGGTACGGGTGCGCATTACTCCTGTGGGTAGTGTCCAGGGCTGTGGCTGACTGGCAAGATCATCTTCCAGGGGCAAAACGATACGGCCTGAGGGCTTTCCACCACGCTGTTTGAGTATATTGACCGTGCGATGGGGGTTGATGGTAAGACGCAGACTGAAAGGCGTGTGTTGTTCCTCAGTGGTACTGGAACGAAACAATATGGCGAGCGTATCGTTCTCCGTAGCAGCCAACTGGAGCTTTCGCAATTCTGCGTAGCGGTATTCGCCAGACCCCAACCAGCTGAATACCACGCTGCATGTCGTACTGCGAATAGCCTGTTCTGTAGCCCAGAGCCGTTCCTCGCGGTTTTTGGGATGTACCAATAGAATTTGCTCGGTAGCCACACCGCACCCATGCAGTCGCGGTGCGTAGGGTATATGGGGGGGTGTGATAAAAGCCTGCCAGCGCTTTTGCTTACTAAGGGCTATCATGGTGGGTAGAAAGAGGCTCATCGAATTGGCATTGTTGTCATTGCCCAGTACCTCAATACCGCCATGGAGCGGCCAGCCTCCCAGGCTTATCTGGCGGTCGAGTTCTGAAAATCCGGTGGGCAGCGCACCGACACCGTGCCAGTCACTATTGGCCGATGAGCGCATCGTGACGGTGCTGTTACCGGTGTCCATACCTCGCCAGGTGTCGGAACGGTTGATGATGTGTTCAAGTGGGTCAGCCATGTTGTACTCCGCTGTTGTCAGGCACTGTAAGCAGGCCTGTTAAAATACTGTATAAATAAACAGTAGTCCTGTGGGGCCTTAAAATCAAGAGGTGCTTTTTTGGAGCGTCGTGAAAAGCGACAGGTCAACCGGTCGGCCCTGGCAGACAGGGCCTTTCGCAGGTATTTCCCCGCCAGCTGGTTCTCGAGTCTCGGTGCATGGATGCTGCGCTTCCTGCTGGGATGGAGTGCCTGGGATCTAACGGCATCGGCCACGTGGGTAGGCATCACAGCGGCATTGATGCTGGGCCCGGCCCTGGTTCTATCGCCTTGGTTCGGCATTCTGTCCGATCGCGTAAACCCCCGCCATGGTCTCATTGCTTCAATGCTGGTTCACGCGCTAATCGCGTTGTTCGGTGCGTCGGCACTGTGGAGCAGCCGTTTCGGACTGCCGGTGCTGACACTGCTTGCGCTTGCCATGGGGATTGTGACTTCGGGGCACAGCCCCATGCGACTGGCCCTGATACCCCTGCTGGTTGAGCGGACTGCGCTCCCCAGTGCTGTGGGGCTTTCCGCTACTACGTTTAATATTGCCCGTATCCTGGGACCCGCATTGGGTGCTGCGCTGATCGGCGGCGCCGGTCCGGCGGTTGCCTTTGCCCTGTCGGGACTGATGTTTGTTGCGGCCGCCCTCATACTGATTCGTCTTCACGGTATTGGCACCCGTGAGCCGCGCCCCCGAGAACCGTTTGTGCGGCAGTTCAAGGCGGGTTTGGCGTACGTAAAAGGCGAGCGGGGCATCCAGCTGGTTTTCGCTTTTACCCTGCTCAATGGACTGCTTGGCCGCACCATTGTGGAACTTTTGCCTGCATTTGCCGGGGGGTTTCTCGGCGGTGGTTCCGGAGAGTTGGCGACCTTGACGGCCAGCGCGGGGGCTGGGTCAATTATGGGTGGCCTCATACTGGCGCGCCAGCGCGCTGATACCGCGCACCTTCTCAAACTGGTCGCCGCAGCAATCGCCTGCGCCGCGTTGTTGATGCTCGTTCTGTCACTTGGTAACACCCTCTACCGACTGAGTGTCTTTATTGTCATGCTGAGTCTGGTGACAACGATTGCCGGTACAGGATGCCAGACCATCACCCAGCTCTACCTGAACGAGGCCTATCGGGGTCGCGTGCTGAGTCTGTGGACGCTGGTTGCCATGGGGGCGCCCGCTCTGGGCTCTGCCGTGCTGGGTGCCCTGACAGACGCCATGGGATACGCATGGGTCTTCACGATTGTGGGCGGTATTGGGCTCTGTTGCGTGGTGCTCCTCTTCACCCAACGCTCCTGGCTGTCTGTGCCATGAGCCAGCAGAGGAGAGGGGGCACTCCGCGCACGGATGCCGGCAAGCCGGTTGCCGGGGAGGTGTGCGTTACACCTTAGCTGGGCCGGCCATGGAGCCGGTCCGCAGGTCCCAGGGTCAGGAGCACCACCAGTTGATCGAGCAGGTCCCAGGGACTGCCTTTTTCATAGCCCTTGATCGTGCTGTCAGTGCGAAATGCCAGGTGCTGCAGGCGACTGATGCTGTTGGGATCTTGCCGCTTGAAGGCCCCCTGTACCAGCGCTGTTCGATTGCGCCAGACCCCCCGATTGTTCATGGCATGGGATAGGCTATCTCCCCTCGCGCAATCGGCACTGAGCTGATCCAGCAGCGTGATATCACGAGTCAGGGCCCAGAGTATGACGGGGGGCTGCGTGGATTCAGCCTGCAGGCCGCGGAGTGTCCTGATCGCAGCGCGTGCATCGCCGGCAAGTGCTGCGTCAGCCAGACCAAATGGGCTGTATCGTGCGTTGGCCAACACGCTCTCCATGACCGTTTCTACAGTAATCCGATCTGACTTGGCGAGCAGCTTAAGTTTATCCACTTCCTGTGCCGCCGCGAGAAGATTGCCTTCAACCCGATCAGCCAGTAGCTGCACCGCCTCTCGATCTGCTGTAAGTCCTGCGGCCTTCAGGCGCTGCAGGAGAAAACCTGGCAGGTCCCGGCGTCCAACGGGCCAGACCGGCACCACAACACCTTCCCGGTCGAGCCGCGTGAACCATTTGGCGCGCTGTGACGATTTGTCTACCTTGCCGGAAATAATCAGCAGGACGTCTTCACTGTCGATGGCTAGGTATTCCTGAATCGCCTTGCTGCCCTCGGTGCCTGGCTTGCCTGACGGCAGTCGTATCTCAATGAGTTTGCGATCAGCAAAGAGCGACAGCGCCCCCGCACTTTGCAGCAGCTGTTGCCAATCGCCCGTACCCCCGACTTCAATAATTTCCCTTTCGCTACAACCCCCGGACCGCGCTGCAGCGCGCACCGCGTCAGCGCATTCTTCAACAATCAGGGTTTCCTCGCCAAAGATAAGGTAGCAGCGCCGAAGTTCCCGGTTCAATTGCTGTGCCAGCTGGTCTGGTTTGACCGGCATTAGTTGTTCAGGCTATGGGTGATGCGTCGTGTAATCTGTGCGGCGAGGTCGCGACGCATCTCCTCTCGCAGGAGCCGCAGTTCCTCGGTTTTACCCACGACATTGCGTGGGTCGTTGAGGAATTGCCGAATCACCTGAGCATCAGTGGCTGGAATGAGATCGCTCGGTCCCCGGCGCAGGGTCAACGCGACGGTCATGGTTAATTCCACCTCGGCAGAGCGGGCCTGTGCGGTCAGGGACAGATTGCGCTGCTCGAAGCGCTCATCGCCCAGGCGCAGCAGCAGGGCATCGCCGGATTCGGTGTCCAGCAGCGCGCCCTCGAGCCGCAGCTGGCTGGCAACAGCAGCGGTCAGCTCACCCCGCGGTTGACTGCTGACCAGGGTAATCGCTACGTCGGTCAGCGTCTGGGAGGCGCCCGAGGCACTGGTGCCTTTGAGCTGGAAACCACATCCCTGCAAAAGTAAGCACACTATGAGGCCATACCCGAGCCGGCGGTTTTTGATCTCACCCATCTGTGTCGGTAGCCTCATCAGTTGGCCACGATGTTGACCAGTCTGCCTGGAACCACAATCACTTTGCGCACGGTCTTGCCCTCAATGAATCGTGTCACATTCTCCTGCGCCATAGCGGCGGCCTCAATAGTCTGGTTGTCAGCGGCTGAGGGAACATTCACCTTGGCGCGAACCTTGCCGTTTACCTGTACGACGATCTCAAGCTCGTCCCGGTCAAGGGCATCGTCATCAACGGCTGGCCAGGTGGCCACCAGGATATCCTCGCCGTGCATCTCGCGCCAAAGATGTTCGGTTACGTGGGGCACGATCGGGCACAGCAGCAAGAGAGCGGCATCCAACGCCTCCTGCACGACTGCCCTTCCCGAGGCGCTGGCGACTTTAAGCTTGCCCACCTCATTACATAGCTCCATAACGGCGGCTATAGCCGTGTTGAAGGTTTGGCGACGCCCATAATCGTCGCCAACCTTGGCGATGGTCTCATGGGTTTTACGGCGCAGGTCCTTTTCTTCTCGAGCAAGACTTGTTGCGTCCAGACTGGGGGTCGGACCCTGGCCAGCATGTTCTGCCACCAGCCGCCAGAGGCGGCGTATAAAACGGTTGGCACCTTCAACTCCCGAGTCGGACCACTCAAGACTCTGTTCCGGGGGCGCTGCAAACATGCTAAAAAGTCGGACCGTATCGGCACCGTAGCGGTCTATCAGCTCCTGGGGATCAACGGTATTGCCCCTCGATTTGGACATCTTGGTCCCATCCTTGAGCACCATTCCCTGTGTGAGCAAGCGGCGAAATGGCTCGCTGGAGGTGATCAGACCCTCGTCCCGCATTAGCTTGTGAAAGAAGCGGGCATAGAGAAGGTGCAGGATTGCATGCTCAATACCCCCAACATACTGGTCGACTTCCAGCCAGTAATCGGCCTCGTCGTCCAGCATTGCCGACTCGTTTCCGGGGCATGCGTAGCGTGCGTAATACCAGGAAGACTCCATGAAGGTGTCGAAGGTATCGGTTTCCCGGGTGGCAGCCTGACCACATTTGGGACAATCTACATGGTGGAAACTGTCGAGGCTGGTCAACGGTGAACCAACACCCTCCAACGCCACCGCGGTGGGCAGGATCACCGGGAGATCTGCCGCAGGTACCGGCACTGCGCCGCAGCTTTTGCAGTTGATTACAGGGATCGGAGCGCCCCAGTAGCGCTGGCGTGATACACCCCAATCCCGCAGTCGAAAGTTGACCGCGACCTCGCCGAGACCCCGCTCATTGAGATTCTCCACAATGGCGTCAAACGCCTCAGCAAAGCCCAGGTCGTTAAAGTCTCCCGAATTTATCAGTGCACCTTTTTCTGTGTAGGCAGATTTGGTGATATCCGCGGGCTGCGCTTCAGTCCCGGCAACAACCTGAACGATCGGAAGTCCGTACTTCTTGGCAAATTCCCAGTCACGCTGATCGTGTCCGGGGACCGACATCACAGCACCCGAGCCATAGCCCATCAGCACAAAATTTGCGACCCACACGGGTATTGATGCACCTGTAAGAGGGTGCGTCACTGTAAGTCCGGTGGCCATGCCTTCTTTTTCGAGGGTTGCCATGTCGGCTTCAGCCACTTTGATACGGCCCAGTTTTTCCACAAAGGCGGCCAGTACGTCGTTGCTGGCTGCAGCCTCGATCGCGAGGGGGTGCTGGGGAGCAACTGCAAGATAGGTTGCACCCATCAGGGTGTCGGGCCGCGTGGTATAAACCTGTATCGGATCGCCGCCCTCCCGCGGGAAACGGATCGTGGCGCCCTCCGAGCGGCCTATCCAGTTGCGCTGCATTGCAATCACCTGATCCGGCCATTGCTCCAACGTGTCGAGATCGTCGAGGAGTTCCTGGGCATAGGCCGTGATGCGAATGAACCATTGGTTAATGGCCCGTCTTTCTACAGGGTTGTCACAGCGCCAGCACTTGCCGTCAACTACCTGTTCATTGGCCAGCACAGTTTGGTCGGTCTCGCACCAGTTGACGTCCGCTTCCTTCTTGTACGCCAGCCCGCGTTCCATGAGCCGGGTAAAAAACCATTGTTCCCACCGGTAGTAATCGGGCGCGCAGGTTGTGACTTCTCGGTTCCAGTCATAGGCGAAGCCGAGCCGCGACAGCTGTTTGCGCATCTCCGAAATATTGTCCAGCGTCCAGTCCGCCGGTGGCACCCTGTTTGCAATAGCGGCGTTCTCTGCGGGCAGGCCAAAGGCGTCCCAGCCCATTGGCTGCAGGACATTTTTACCCAACATGCGCTGATACCGCGCAATGACATCCGCAATGGTGTAGTTCCGCACATGCCCCATGTGCAGTTTGCCGCTGGGATAGGGAAACATGGCGAGGCAATAAAATTTTTCCCGGGTACTGTCAACCGAAGCCTTGTAGCAGTCCTCACTGGCCCATCGGGCCTGGGCGTCGAGCTCGATTCGCTCGGGGCTGTATTCTTGGTTCATAGGGGCTCTGTCTATTGGCCCAATTCCAGGATGGTTGGGCACAGTTTTTCCAAGCCGGGAGTGTACCAGTCCGAGCCGTCCCAGGGGTGCTCAGCGGTACCTGCGATAAGCGGCAACAGCAACCAGCAAGGCACAGATACAGAGTAGAGGTAGGCTGCCCCAGACCATCACCGGGGTCAGGCCAGTTCTGGGCTGTACTTCACCCGTGACCAGCTGTTCCTCAAATTGCGGGGCGGTCTCGACGATCGTGCCACGGTGGTCAATGATGGCTGAGACGCCATTATTGGTGCCCCGCAACATGGATCGTCCTGTTTCCAATGCCCTGAAACGGGCCATCTGCAAATGTTGCAGTGGGCCAGCAGAACGGCCAAACCAGCTGTCATTGCTTACCGTTACCAGGAGGTCAGATTCCCTGGCACCCTGCCACACGAAGTCCGGGTAGACCACTTCATAGCAGATAAAGGCAGCGATACTCATGCCCCCTCCTCTGAGCAGTGGGGGTACCGCAGGGCCGGCCGTAAAGTTGGACATGGGCAGGTCAAAAAACTGGATCAGACCCCGCAGCCAGTGCTCGAGGGGAACGTACTCCCCAAAAGGCACCAGTTTTTGTTTGTGGTACTCACCCGAACCCGTACCCAGCGCTACGATGCTGTTATAGCGGCCTTCGCCGTCGCGGGTGGGTATTCCGGTAACGAGGGTCGTTCCCCCCCGCTTGGCGGCATCGGCCATTCGATCGAGGTAGGGGGCCACGCTATCGCGGTATGCAGGTATGGCGGATTCCGGCCACAGCACCAGATCAGTCGTGCCAACCTGTGACAGTGTGGCGATTTCGTACTGGCGTAAAATCGGGCGAAAGTGGTGTGGGCTCCATTTTTTTTCCAGGGGAATATTGGGCTGGTAGATAGCGACTGAAATGGGCTCCCCGCTGGGTTCTGTCCATTCCGCAGTGCCCAGCGGGAGGCCGGCGACTGCGACTATCACCCACAGGCCTAAACGGCGGGCCGCGGCTGGCCGCTGCCGGGCAGCCGAGACCGCCAGAGCTGCCAATCCACTGCCGAGGGCGACCACGAGGAAGCTCTGTCCAAAAACACCCAGTAAGGGAGCCCAGCCTGCGGCTGGCGTATCCAGTGTGACATAGCCAGCGTATAGCCACGGGAACCCCGTCAGCAGCCAGCTGCGCAGCCACTCGAAGAGGACCCACAGGGCGGCAAACAGCAATACACCGGGTGCTGCTCCTGCGGGATCTGCAAGTCGAACGTACAGGCTGGCCTGGAGCCCAGTCAGCACGGCGAGACCCAGACAGAAAAGGCCTGTCAGCGCGGCGGCCAGGGGTGGAGTGGCATGTCCATAGACATGGATGCTTACGTAAATCCAGGAGGCACCTGTACCAAAAAATCCTGCGCCGTAGAGCCAGCCGGTGAAAAAGGCAGAGCGGGTTGACTGCCGGTGTAGCAGATAGACCAGGCACGCGATACTGAGAATGGCTGAAGGCCACAGGGCCAGGGGTGCCAAGCCGGGCATGAAGAGGGCGCCCGCCAGAACCGGTGCCAGCCAGCGTAGCAGGGTTGGGCCGCTGGAGCGCATCACCGTCAGTCGTCGTCGACGGGAGGCGTGACGCGGAGGCTGATCAGGCGGCGCTGATCCGCATTGACCACCTTGAATTCAAATCGCTCCAGGTAGGTTGTCTCATTGCGGGTGGGAACGTGGCCAAAGGCATTGACCACCAGGCCGCCAATGGTATCGAACTCCTCATCGCTGAAATGGACGCCAAAGCGCTCATTAAAGTCTTCGATGGGGGTTTGCGCCTTTACAAAAAAATCGCTGGGGCTGATACGCCGGATATCCCGACCTTCGTCAACATCGGTTTCATCCTCGATTTCGCCGACTATTTCTTCCAGGACATCCTCAATGGTAACCAGCCCGGCAACGCCGCCATACTCGTCTATGACAATGGCCATATGGTTGCGGTTCTGTCGAAATTCACGCAGCAGCACATTTAACCGTTTGCTTTCCGGGACCACCACGGCAGGTCGTAACAGGTCACGCAACTCAAACCGGTACTCGCGCTCCAAAATCAAGGGCAGGAGATCCTTGGCCAGTAGGATGCCGACGACATTGTCGAGATTATCGTCAATGACGGGGAAACGTGAATGTGCTGCATGAATGATCTGCGGCAGCGCCTCATTGAGGTCGGCGTCTATCTTGATTACCGTCATCTGGGCCCTGGGGATCATAATGTCCCTGACCTGCATGTCACTGACTGAAAGAGCACCCTCCATGATGGTTTTGGCGTCGTCATCAATCAGCTCATTGCCCACGGCCAGATCGAGTAAGCCTTTCAGGTCAGCTCTGTTCTGCGGCGTGCCCGACAGAAACTGAGTCAGTCTTTCCAGCCAGGTACGCTCTTCGCTGTCATTGTTTTGGAAGTCGCTCACAGGGCGGGTCTCACTGCTCCGGGTTTTGGGGGAGATAAGGATCAGGGCAGCCAAACTGACTGAGGATATTCGTCTCCAGACGTTCCATTATTTCAGCGGAATCACGGGTCTGGTGATCATAGCCAAGGAGGTGCAGCACCCCGTGAACCGTCAGGTGTGCCCAATGGCATTGGGCATCTTTGCCCTGCTCCAGGGCTTCCTGTTGCACCAGCGGCGCACAGATAACGATATCGCCGAGCAGGGCGCATTCGACATCGGGTGGCAGTTCAGCGGGGAATGACAGAACGTTGGTGGGCCCGTGGCGATCGCGGAACCGCTGGTTGAGCTGCGCCATCTCGACGGTATCGCTGATCCGCAGGCTCACTTCAGGCACCTTCTGTATTTGCCTGTCCAGGAAATCACAGGTCGCCGTCACCCATCGCCGAAAGCTGTCGTCGTCCGGAGCTTCGACCCCGGTATCCCGCTCCACGTGGATGTCGGCACTCACGGTTCCCGTCGCTCCAGTCTGGGACTGCGGGCCTCAAATTCGTCGTAGGCCGAAACCACGCGCTGAACCAGGGGGTGTCGAACGACGTCCTTGTTGGCAAACCACGTGAAAGTGATGCCGTCGACGTTTTCCAGAACCTGTGTCGCATGGGTCAACCCCGACTGCTGACCTCGCGGCAGGTCGATCTGGGTGGCGTCTCCAGTGATAACCGCCGTTGATCCAAATCCGATACGCGTCAGAAACATTTTCATCTGTTCCCGCGTGGTGTTCTGTGCCTCGTCAAGAATGATAAAGGCGTTGTTCAGAGTTCGCCCGCGCATAAATGCCAGGGGGGCTACTTCGATAATGTTGCGCTCTATGTATTTGGTGACGGTTTCAAACCCGACCATTTCATAGAGTGCGTCGTACAGTGGGCGCAGGTAGGGATCGACTTTCTGACTGAGATCACCCGGGAGAAAGCCCAACCTTTCTCCGGCTTCTACTGCAGGGCGCACCAGCAGTATGCGGCGTACCTCCTCGTCGAGCAGCGCCTGTACAGCACAGGCGACAGCGAGGTAGGTTTTTCCTGTACCCGCAGGGCCGATACCAAAATTGATATCGTGACGTTGTATTGCCCGGACATAGCCTTGCTGGTTTCTGCCGCGCGGCTTTATGGACATGCGCTTGGTACGGATTACCGTAATGGGTTCAACGTCTTTACCGACGGCATTGTCACGGTGGGTGACAAGATGCTCCAGGTCTGCCTGTTGCAGGTGCAGGTGCACCACCTCAGGACTCAGACTGATACCACCTTTTACCTCGGCGTACAGGCTCTCCAGAAGGGCGATAGCAGCCTCCACCGCACCCGCTTGGCCTGAAACCATAAAATGATTGCTTCGATTTCGGATCACCACCGCCAGGCGCGCTTCAATTTGGCGCAGATGGCTGTCCAGCTGACCACAAAGTACGGCCAGATGACGGGCATCGTTGGGTTCGAGGGTAAGGGTGAGTTGCTGGGCGGATTCCGATGCGTCGTCGGGTCCGGGAGGTGCGCTAACTGTATCCAACGCCTGTTTGGTCGCTCTTTTCACGGCTGGGAGGGAGACGATACAGACCTTGGTCCGGGAGTCAACAGTTCAATTTCAGGGCTGGCTATCCTGACAGAGCGTCCCGCGCAGGGAATTCGGCAGCGCGTCAACAATTTTTACAGTAGCGAACTGCCCCAGGAGCTCCCTGCTGTCAGAGTTGAAATTGACCACCCGGTTATTTTCAGTTCGACCCGCCAGTTGACCTGGGTCCTTCTTCGATACGCCCGTGACCAGAATTTGCTGTTCGCTACCCACCATTCCTGCGGCGATCGCGGCGGCCTGCTGGGCGATGCGGCCCTGCAAAATTTGCAGGCGCTGCTTTTTTTCTTCCTGGGGGGTGTCATCCCTGAGATCGGCGGCAGGTGTCCCGGGCCGCGCGCTGTAAATAAAGCTGAAGGAACTATCAAATCCGATGTCGTCAATGAGCGCCATGGTAGCCCTGAAATCCTGCTCGGTTTCTCCCGGAAACCCCACAATGAAATCGGAGGACAGTGAAATATTGGGGCGAATCCTGCGCAGGGCGCGAATTTTGGCCTTGTACTCCAGCGCCGTGTGGCCGCGTTTCATGGCCATCAAGATTCGATCTGATCCGCTCTGCACCGGCAGATGGAGGTGATCAACCAGTGCCGGAATGTCGGCGTAGCATTGTATCAGCGCCTCGGAGAACTCCACGGGGTGGGAGGTGGTGTAGCGTATGCGCTCAATGCCCGGTACCAGATTCACCAGATGCAGCAGTTCCGCAAAGTCCACTACCTCACCGGCATGGTCGGCTCCCCGGTAGGCGTTCACATTCTGCCCGAGCAGGTTGACCTCCCGTACCCCACGCTCCGCCAGACTCGCAATTTCTGCGATGACATCGTCTACAGGTCTCGATACCTCTTCACCACGGGTATAGGGCACGACACAGAACGTGCAGTATTTACTGCAGCCCTCCATGATTGACACGAAGGCGGTCGGACCGTCCACGCGGGGCACCGGCAATCGATCAAATTTTTCAATTTCGGGGAAACTGACATCAACCACCACCGGTGCTCCGTCGCGCCGTGAGTCGATCATCTCAGGCAGCCTGTGCAGCGTCTGGGGCCCGAAAATAAGATCCACAAACGGGGCTCGACGGCTGATTTCCGCCCCCTCCTGGCTGGCAACGCAGCCACCCACCCCAATGATCAGATCGGGGTTGGCCTGTTTGAGTGGCTTCCAACGACCCAATTGATGGAACACTTTTTCCTGGGCCTTCTCCCTGATGGAGCAGGTGTTCAGCAGCAGGACATCAGCGTCCTCCGCGCTGTTCGTCAGGGCGAGGCCATGGCTCTCACCGAGCAGGTCTGCCATGCGCGCAGAGTCATACTCATTCATCTGGCATCCATGGGTCTGTACGAAGAGTTTTTTTTGCGGTCCTGTGCTCAAAAGTCTGGGCTCTCTGGTTCCGGATAGTTGCAGTGGTCGCGGAGTATACCGCCATCAATCGGCGGATGGGCCAGAATCCACTGGCGGAAGCCGTCAGAAGTGGTACCATTCCCGCCCTTTTTTCCTGAACCGTGCCCTGCACTTATGACACAGCAGCCCGTCTACAAGGTAATTTTCCAGAATGGAGGCCAGGTCTTTGAGGTCTTTGCTCGCCAAATTTTCCAGAGTGATATGTGGGGCTTTATTGAGATCGAGGAACTGGTCTTTGGTGAGCGGTCGGCTGTCCTGGTAGATCCGTCAGAGGAAAAGCTTAAAAATGAGTTCGCCGGGGTCAAACGAAGTTATATCCCGCTGCATTCGGTGATACGGATCGACGAAGTGGAAAAGGAGGGTGCGGCCCGGGTTTCTGAGACCGCAGCCGCAGGGGCCAAGGTTGCCCACCTGCCGTTTGCCGGCATGCCCTCAGTCCCCTCGGGTGCGGATGACTGACGCCGCCTGACGGGGCTTGAATTCAGGTCCCGTAGCCACCACATCCAGTGTCAAGGGAGAGACTTTGCCACTGGACGGGGTGTGCTGTCATGAGCAGCGATGACGACCATCAATCAGACAACCGGGGAGATGCTCAGGAAGACGGCTTCCTCGAGGGCGTGTCTGCGCACTACGAATTGGGAGCCGAAGACGTCCTGCCCGCGGGTGAGGCGGCGACGCCAGCGGTCGCTGAGGATGTCCTACCCGACACCTTGGTGATGCTGCCCCTGCCAGGACGGCCGTTTTTTCCCGGACAGGTTCAGCCCATAGGTTTGAACCCAGAGCAGTGGCAGGAGACCCTCAAGGCTGTGGCAGAGCAGGGCTCGGGATTGCTGGGGCTCGCATTCATTGGCGACATGAACCCCACGGATGCTGCAGCGGAGGATTTTCCCGAGATGGGCTGTGTGGTCCGGCTCCATAGACCACCGGGCCAACAGGAAAATCCGGGACAGTTTATTGCCCAGGGGTTAAAGCGATTTCGTCTCATCCGCTGGCTTCGGACTGACGGTCCATTTATTGCCCAGGTAGAGTATCCGCAGTCCCAGGGCGACAGGCAGGGTGATGAGATCAAGGCCTATGCCATGGCCATCATCGCAGCCATCAAGGAGCTTTTGCCCCTCAATCCGCTGTACTCCGAGGAACTGAAACATTACCTCGGCAATTTCAATCCCAACCAACCCAGTCTGCTGGCAGATTTCGCTGCGGCGATGACCACGGCTTCGGGCGACGAGCTGCAAACCATACTGCAAACCCTCTCTCTTCCCACGCGGATGGCCAGAGTGCTCGAGCTGCTGCGCCGGGAAAAAGAAGTGGCTGAGTTGCAGGGACAGATTAGCCGTGAAGTCAATGAAAAGGTCTCGGATAACCAGCGCGAGTTTTTCCTGAAGGAGCAAATGAAGGTCATCCAGCGGGAGTTGGGGTTGTCCAAGGACGACCGGACATCCGATGCCGAACGTTTTGAGGCCCGAATGGCGACGCGGAACCCATCGGAAGCGGTGCGCACACGTTTTCATGAGGAACTGGAAAAGCTGCGGATTCTCGAGTCTGGATCACCCGAGTATGGGGTCACCCGTAACTATCTCGACTGGATCAGTGCCGTTCCATGGGGTGTGTTTTCCGAGGACAACCTCAATCTTGCCCACGCCCGGGAAGAACTTGACCATCACCACGATGGCCTGGAAGACGTGAAAAAACGCATTATCGAGTTTCTTGCCGTCGGTAATTTCAAAGGCACCATAGACGGGTCCATTCTACTACTAGTGGGCCCGCCAGGCGTGGGCAAGACCAGTATTGGTCGCTCTGTTGCCGATGCGCTCGGTCGCAAGTTTTACCGCTTCAGTTTGGGCGGCATGCGCGACGAAGCCGAGATTAAGGGCCATCGCCGTACCTATATTGGGGCGATGCCCGGGAAACTGGTTCAGGCGCTGAAAGATGTCGATGTCGCCAATCCGGTCATCATGTTGGATGAAATCGACAAGGTTGGCGGCTCCTACCAGGGCGATCCGGCTTCCGCATTGCTCGAGGTTCTGGATCCGGAGCAGAATTCGGAATTTCTCGACCACTATCTTGACCTGCGGGTCGACCTGTCTCGAGTTCTCTTCATCGCTACGGCAAATCAGGTGGACAGTATTCCCCCGGCTTTATTGGATCGCATGGAGACCATTCGCCTGGCGGGCTATATCGCTGAAGAAAAGCTGGCCATCGCCCGCAATCACTTATGGCCAAAGTTACTCGAGCGCCACGGTGCAACCTCTGCCCAGGTACGCATCAATGAGGCAGCCCTGCGTCTTGTCATCGATGCCTACTGCAGAGAAGCGGGCGTCCGGCAACTGGAAAAACAGCTCGCTAGCCTAATTCGCAAGTCTGTCGTCCGTATCGTTGATGGTGACGTTGACCGAGTGCGGCTGGGTAAGCGCGAGGTGACGGATTTTCTGGGGCAGCCCCGATATCGCAATGAGCGGCCGTTACGGGGGCGGGGTGTCGTAACGGGGCTGGCGTGGACCGCCCAGGGCGGCGCGACGCTTGCGATTGAGTCCAGCAAGATCCATACCCTTAATCGCGGTTTCAAACTGACGGGGCAGCTCGGCGATGTCATGAAGGAGAGCGCGGAGATTGCTTACAGCTACGTTGTTGCTCACCTGAAGGAGTTCGGTGGTGATGAGGACTTTTTTGACATGTCGATGGTCCACCTGCACGTCCCCGAAGGAGCCACTCCCAAGGACGGTCCCAGCGCTGGCATCACCATGGCGACTGCACTCATGTCCCTGGCGCGCCGGGAGCGCATCAAGCGCCCCCTCGCCATGACGGGTGAACTCACCCTGACGGGACGGGTGCTGCCTGTGGGCGGAATCAGGGAGAAGATCATTGCCGCCCGGCGCAATAAAATTCCCGAGGTTTTGTTGCCCTATGCAAATCGGGGAGACTACGAGGAGCTGCCTGACTATCTCCGCGATGGGCTGTCCGTGCACTTTGTACGGACTTTTCGCGAGGTTTTCGACGTGGTCTTTGATGCAACAAGGGATAATCAACCCCTGCACTGAGATTTCCTGATGCTTACCCGGGGGCTTCCGCGGTCAGTATTGCTCGTCGGGGCGCCGGGTGGCCCTCAGCCGTTTTACTTGGGTCATCACCATCCAAAAAGTGTGACAGTGAGTGAAAGGTCATCCACTCTGTCGCGCGCTGTTCTCGCGTTGAAGTGATATTTTCATCAACAATTCGGGCATTCTCGAAACCCGCTTTGGTGAGCCAGCAGCTCAGGGCTAATGAACTTGGGAGAAACCAGACGTTGCCCATGCGCGCGTAACGCCCCGGCGGCACGAAAACGGTATCGCGATCACCCTCCACCACCAGGGTTTCCAGCACCAGCTGCCCGCCGGGTACGAGGGCGTCCCGAAGCTCGATGAGGTGATCTAAGGGTGAGCGACGATGGTAAAGGACGCCCATTGAGAACACCGTATCAAACGCTTTCAGCTGCGGCGGTAACTGTTCCAGGGCAACCGGCAGCACATTGATGTTGGGTTGTTTCAGATAGTACTGAATCGCGCGAAACTGCAGGTTGAACAGGGGGCTTGGGTCAATGCCAATGACCTCTGCGGCACCGGCGCCCCGCATGCGCCAGCAGTGGTAACCGCTGCCACAGCCCACGTCCAGGACGCGCTTGGCCGAGAGGTCACCCATTGCGTCCCGGAGTCGATTCCACTTCCAGTCGGAGCGCCATTCGGTATCGATATGCACGTCAAAAAGCTGGAAGGGGCCCTTACGCCAGGGGTGAAGGCCCCGAAGGCCGGCGATGAGTTGCTGGCGGTCAGTGGCTCCCATCGAGCCGCTACAGCCCACGCGCGATGCGTCCAGATCTATAGATGCAGGTGACACGTCGGGGAGCATATTGAGGGCTGCAAGCCAGCGGGGCAGGTCGCCGTAGCGTTGGCTCGAGAAGCCCGCTGACAGCTGTTCCGTTAGACGTTCTATCCACGGTGCAAGGGATGTACCCCGCCAGCGCTCGCCGAGATCCTGGAACTCCTCCAGTGTCTTGGCGTCCACTCAGGCAATCGCTATCAGAGAGGCAAAGTTGTAGCACTGGAACCAGACATCACAGTGGCTAAACCCCGCGTCGTGGAGTCGGTTGATATGGGCATCGCGGGTTTCAGGTACCAGAACGTTTTCGAGTGCCTGTCGCTTACGGGCGATCTCCAGATCGCTGTAGCCCTGAGCCCGCTTGAAGTCGTGATGCATATCGATCATCAGTTTATCCATGCCGGGAGGCTGCAGTTCGATCTTCTCAGAGAGGATCAGGATATCGCCGGGTTCAAGTGCCTGCCGAAGGGCTTGTAACAAGGGTAATCGTTTCTCTTTCGCGACAAACTGCAGGGTGTAATTGAGTATGCAGACGCTGGCGTTGTCGTAAACAAGCTCACTGACATCCCCTGCCACCAGCGTGACCCGGCGCCCGGGTATCTCCCCTTCGAGGGTTTCCCGGCAGGCGGCCAGCATGGCTTCTGATTTGTCGATCCCGACAATCTCACAATTCCGGGTTTCGCGATGACCGGCAACGGCGATCGTCGATGCGCCCAGTGAGCAGCCGAGATCATAAATTCGGGTTCCGGGTCGGGCATGCCGTGCAGCGAGAAGCCCGGTCATGGCAATAACAGTGGCGTACCCCGGTACCGACCGTTGGATCATGTCGGGAAAGACGCCCACGACCGCCTTATCAAAGGTAAACAAGCCGGGGTCGGCCAGGGTGTTGGCGTACAGGGTGTCTCGGGATGCCGTCATAAAATCAGGTGCTGGGGTGGGTTGCTCGGGATCCAAGGATACCAATTCAGTGACGGCCGTGGTTGGCAGACTCCTGCATCGTGATCCATACTCCGGCGCTGCTCATTCACGTGTCTCTCTGGAAACCACCATGTTTGAAGAATTGCCGATACTCCCCCCCGATTCAATACTGGGCCTTGCCGCTGCCTGCCGAGCCGATCCGAACCCCGATAAAGTGGATCTGACCATAGGGATCTACATGGACGAAGCGGGACTGTGTCCGGTGTTTGAAGCGATCAAACAGGCTCAGCGAAGCCTGGTTGAAGAAGAGCAGACCAAGGCCTACATTCCACCGCAGGGTGACCCTGCCTTTCTCGATGGCATGATTGAATTGGTCGTGGGATCTGAGCATTTGGCGGCCCGGGCCGACTCGGTGGGCGCTGTACAGGCCCCCGGTGGGTGTGGTGCGGTCCGCCTGGGTGCCGAGGTGCTGAAGGCGTCGGGGACCGGAGGCAAGGTCTGGATAAGTGATCCCAGCTGGCCGGTTCACGTGCCGCTGATTACCAGCACGGGCCTGGCGTTGAGTGAGTACCGCTATTATGACCCGCAAACCCACGGCGTTAACTTTGAGGGGATGATCGAAGACCTGGGTGCAGCGCAGCATGGTGATATTGTGTTGTTACACGGATGCTGTCACAACCCCAGTGGTGCCGATCTCAGTCGAGAGCAGTGGGAGACGGTAGCCAGTATGGCGGTTGAGCAGGGTTTCACCCCCATGATCGACCTCGCGTATCAGGGGTTTGGTGAGGGCCTTGATGCCGACGTGTATGGCCTGCGCCTGCTTCTCAGCAACGTTTCCGAAGTGGTCATTGCGGCATCCCTGTCAAAGAATATGGGGCTTTATCGCGAGCGCACAGGCATTGCTATCTTCGTGGGCCCCGATGCGCGCACCGCAGAAGCGACTGTCAGCCAGGCAAAAGCGGCTGCCCGACGTAATTATTCCATGCCCCCGGCCCACGGAGCACTGCTTGCCGGCCGGGTACTCTCCAACGTCCGGTTGCGTTCAAGTTGGGAAGCCGAGCTGGCAACCATGTGCGAACGCATCAACACACTCCGAACTGATTTTCAGGGCCGTCTGGAGAGCGCAAGTGGGCGTGACTTCAGCTTTGTAGCCAGGGAGAACGGGATGTTTTCTTTTCTCGGACTGACTGTCGAGCAGGCGCGGCGGCTGCGCAGTGAGCGGAGCCTCTACATGCTGGATTCGTCGCGTATCAATATTGCCAGTTTGAATTCCGATAACATGGACCGGGTAGTCGATGCGGTGGTTTCAGTACTCTGACCAGCCCGTTTCAGTCCTCGAGTTCAGCCCAGCGTTCCAGCGCCCGGTCGAGCTCGGCGGCTACCTGTTCCAGGGCGGCCAGGTCGCCCTTTATCACGTCGGGAGACTGCTCGTAGAAAGTCGCCGTGCCAATACGCTTTTCCAATTCGGCCTGCCGCTGCTCGAGTCCCTCAATACGTCCTGGCAAGTTCGCCAATTCGGTTTTTTCCCGGTAGCTCAGTTTGCGCGGTGGCACGCTGGGGGCTGTTGGGCTGCGGGTCTCCAGTGCCGTTGCGGCTGATCCCTGCGTTGCGAATCCATCGCCATTGGGGCGCACTTGCTCCGCCTGTAAACGACCGCCCCGTGCCTCCCAGTCGCTGTAGCCACCCGCCTGCTCTTCAAGTTGCCCGTCTTCGCCCATCACCAGCAAGCTGGTGACGACGCGGTCCATGAAGTCTCGATCATGGCTGACCAGCAGCAGCGTTCCCTTGAATTCCGCAAGAACCTCCTCGAGCAGCTCAAGGGTTTCGATATCGAGGTCATTGGTGGGTTCGTCAAGTACCAGGAGGTTCGCGGGTCGCGTGAACAGGCGCGCCAGTATGGCCCTGTTACGCTCACCTCCAGAAAGTGCCTTGACCGGTGTCCTGACTCGCTCCGGAGTGAATAGAAAATCACCCAGATAGCTGATGGCGTGACGGCGCCGCCCGTTGATCTCGATAAACTCCTGTCCACCACAAATGTTGTCGATTAAGTTGGCCTCAGGCTCCAACTGGCCCCGGAGTTGGTCGGAATAGGCTGTTTCGAGCCGGGTTCCAAGGTGCACCTCGCCCGTATCGGGCTGCAGCTCGCCCAGCAGCAGCTTGACCAGCGTGGTTTTGCCGATTCCATTGCGACCGACAATACCCACCCTGTCACCCCGTTGTATGACCGTGGAAAACTTACTGACGACTGGGGTCTGGCCCCATGAAAAACTGATGTCCCTGACCTCGGTTACCAGTTTCCCCGAAGTTTTGGCGTCCTCGATGCTGAAGTTGGCAGTGCCCTGGCGCTCGCGTCGCTGGGCTCGCTCCTCTCGCCGCGCCTCAAGAGCGCGGACGCGCCCCTCATTGCGGGTGCGCCGGGCTTTGATGCCCTGCCGAATCCAGACCTCTTCCTCAGCGAGTTTTTTGTCGAACAGCGCATTGGCCCGAGCCTCTGTTTCCAGCTCCTGCTCGCGAAATTTCAGGAAACCCCGGTAGTCGCCCTGCCACACAGAGAGGTGGCCCCGTTCGAGTTCAGCCATGCTGGTGACGCAATTCTGCAGGAAACGGCGATCATGGCTGATGACGACAAGTGCTCCCCGGAAGTTTCGAAGGTGTCCTTCCAGCCATTCTATGGTGGGGATGTCCAAGTGGTTTGTCGGTTCGTCGAGTAACAATATATCGGGTTGCTTTACCAGTGCCCGGGCGAGGGAGACCCTGCGGCGCCAACCACCCGACAGCGCAGCCATGGCGGTATCAGCCGGTAGAGCCAGTTGTGACATAACCGTTTCAACGCGCTGTTGCAGTTGCCATCCATCCTCGGCCTCCAGTGCCTGCTGGATGTGTGCGAGTTCGTCCATATCCACATCGGGCCCGGCGGCGATGATCTGGTGGTATCGGGCCAGTAGCTGCCCGGCAGCGTCAAGCCCACCTGCAACTACATCATAAACGGTGGCGGTCTCGGTCTCGGGCAATTCCTGCTCCAGCCGGGCGAGTCGGGCTCCCGGCTGCAGCCAGCGCTCCCCCGAGTCGGGCGTAAGCTCCCCGGCGAGTACTTTAAACAGCGTGGTTTTGCCGGCGCCATTTCTACCCAGCAGGCCCAGGCGCTGGCCGGGCTCCAGATTGAGCCTTAGGCGGTCCAAGATAATATGGCTGCCAAAGTGCAGCTCGACGTCGTCCAGGCGCAACAGTGGCATGGCGATATTCCAGGTCAGGGGTGCGCATTGTACGTGATCCCGCTCATGTCTCTGAATGCGCTAAACTTGGGGCAGGGGGAATGAGCTATGTATGCATATGTTTCAGACAACCATGACCGGTGGATCGCCCGCTGGCTGACTGTCTGCGCGGTGGTGATCTTCGGAATGATTCTGCTCGGTGGTGTGACGCGCCTTACCGACTCGGGTTTGTCTATGGTGGAGTGGCAGCCGATAATGGGCACCATCCCACCTTTGAGCCAGGTGGATTGGGAAATTGCCTTCGAAAAATACCAGCAGTTTCCCGAGTTTCAGAAGATTAATTACGACATGGATCTGGCCGGCTTCAAGGTTATCTTCATGTATGAATACCTGCATCGGGTACTGGGTCGGTTGATTGGTCTCCTGTACTTTATTCCGCTGGTCTTCTTCCTGGCCCGGGGAATGGTGCGCCGACCGCTGTTGCCCCATCTGCTGGTGCTCTTTGTGCTGGGGGGCTGTCAGGGAGTGCTGGGCTGGTACATGGTCAAGAGTGGGTTGGTGGATCGACCCGATGTTTCCCAGTATCGATTGACTGCCCATCTGGGACTGGCGGTGCTGGTTTATGCCTATATGGTCTGGTTGATATTGAAGCTGACCGCGCCGCGCCGCTTCATACCGCCGATGGCTTCAAGATGGCCCCTGGGCCTTGCTGTATTGGTATTTCTAATGATCCTCAGCGGCGGTTTCGTGGCGGGCACGGATGCGGGTTTCAGTTATCCCACCTGGCCCCTGATGGGGGACAGTTTCATACCCCCTGCGCTGTATGCAGAGGGTTGGATATCAGCATTTGAGCAGGTCACCACGATACAGTTCAACCACCGCATGCTGGCTTATGGGCTCGCGCTGCTGCTGATTGTTGTTGCTGTAAGCAACGGCCTGGCTACGGCCGATGGAAGGGTCCGGTGGGGCGCCTGGGCCATGCTCGCCGCGCTGGTGCTGCAGGTGACGCTGGGTATCTCAACCCTGCTCACCCATGTTGCCATCCCGGTTGCCGCCGCACACCAGGGGGGCTCGATACTGTTGCTCACCACCGTGCTATTCTTCGCCCATGCGCGCCTCACGGAGGGGTCGCGTCTTTAGCCGGTGCCGGGCTATTGGTGTGGACCCGGGCGTTTCCGGACCACGGACTACGTTGCATCGGCAGAAAGGACTGACTTACCCTACGCCCTGCCGGCTAATGGGTCGGCCAGAATCCGGTTGGGCGGGGGTCCCAGATGGGTAAAACCGAGGACGATGTACTGCTGGCGTGCCTGGTCATTGTGGCCAGGCATCACGGCCTACCTGCGACACCTGAATCGCTGAGCGCCGGGCTGCCGATCGACACAGAGGGAATGACACCGGACTTGTTGAAGCGTTCAGCTCAGCGCGCGGGACTCAACAGTCGTCTCCGAAAGCTGGCCGTTGAGGACATCCCCGACAGTGTTTGCCCCGCCATTCTCCTGCTGGAGGATGGCGATGCCTGTGTGTATCTGGGGCGCAGCAGAAACCGGTCTGCAGATGTCATCTACCCCCGACTTTTGGATTCTACTGTTGAGGAAGAGCTGGATGATCTGGGCCGAAAATCGACAGGTTATGTCCTGTTGGCGCGGCCCAAATTTCGTTTCGACAGCCGGGTCGACACAGGCAAGATGGCTCGCGCCGGCCATTGGTTCTGGTCTGCGGTTCGCGCCAATACACCTGTTTACAAAGATGTCCTGCTCGCCGCCCTGTTTATCAATATATTCGCGTTGGCGGTACCCATTTTCACCATGAATGTGTACGACCGGGTGGTGCCCAACGCAGCCTTTGATACCTTGTGGGTGCTGGCCGTGGGGGTCGTATTGGTGTTGCTGGCCGATATGGCGTTAAAGTCAATGCGCGGCCATTTTCTGGATATTGCCAGCCGTCGCGTTGACGTGGAACTGTCGGCGAAGATCATGGAGCAGACCCTGGGTATGCGACTGGAACACCGTCCTGCGTCAGTGGGATCCTTCGCTGTGAACTTACGGTCTTTTGAGACCCTGCGTGATTTTATTACGTCGGCCACCATGACCACTGTGGTCGATCTTCCCTTTGCTATCCTGTTTTTTGCAGTCATTACATGGATAGGCTGGCCTCTGCTGCTGCCCGTGCTGCTGGGCGTGCTTGCCATTCTGACGTTTGCCCTTTATCGCAGGCCCAAGTTGCAGCGCCTCACGGAGACCACTTACCAGGCTGGGGCGCAGCGCAATGCCACCCTGATCGAATCCCTGACTGGAATGGACACCCTGAAGGCCCTGAATGCCGAGTCGGTGATGCAGAGAAAGTGGGAACAGACGACACGCTTTCTCGCAGGGGTGGGTGTGGATCTGAGGCTGGCTACCCTGTCGGTCACCCATTTCACCATGTTCTGCCAGCAGTTGGTCTCGGTGCTGGTGATTGTGGTGGGAGTGCTGTTGATTTCTGAAGGCGCCCTTACGATGGGCGGACTGATTGCGGCCACCATGTTGGCGGGACGCTCGATTCAACCCTTTGGCCAGGTGGCCGGCCTCATTACCCAAGCCCATAATGCCAAAATTGCCCTCACCTCACTGGATGATTTGTTCGCTACCCCGATAGAGCAGCGCGAGGGCGGAGCGTTTGTGTCCCGGGAGCAATTCCGCGGTGACATCGCGTTCAACAATGTGTCATTCAGCTACCCAAACAGTGAAACGCCGTCCTTGTCGGGCGTATCTTTTCGCATCAAAGCCGGTGAGCATGTGGCGATACTCGGACGGGTTGGCTCGGGAAAATCAACGCTGACCAAACTTGCCCTGGGGTTGTACGAGCCTACAGAGGGCGCTGTGCTCATTGATGGCATCGACCTGCGCCAGCTTGATCCGGGTGAGTACCGAAGCGCGGTGGGCTACCTCCCACAGGACGTCACGCTGTTCCACGGTAGTCTGCGTGATAATCTAACCTTGGCTCACCGTGGTATTGAAGACGAAGCGCTGGTCGAAGCAGCACAGCGCGCTGCGCTGACAGATTTCGTCAATCGTCATCCGCGGGGGTTTGATATGCCTATCAGCGAGCGCGGTGACTCGGTGTCGGGCGGCCAGCGTCGCTGCATTGCCCTCGCCCGGGCGCTGGTGCATCGCCCCGGCGTTCTGTTGTTCGATGA
>CALKDK010000025.1 GCA_938084055.1 uncultured Luminiphilus sp. | reverse complement strand
CCCCGACAAAACCCGTAGCCAGGCGTACTGGATAGTATTGGTGTCCTGGAACTCATCGACCAGTATTGATCGGAAGCGCCGCTGATAATGGGCCAGAGTGTCCGGGGACTTCAGCCAGAGTTCGTGTGCACGGAGAAGCAGCTCCGCAAAATCCACGAGGCCGCCTCGTTCACAAGCCTCCTCATAGGCCGTGTACAAGCGCTGCATGGTTTTCGCATACAGATCGCCAAAAGGCGGATCGATATGCCGGGCGCGCAGCCCCTCATCTTTTTGCGCATTGATGTACCACTGTGCCTGTCTGGGTGGCCATCGGGCCTCATCCAAATCCAATTCTCTACAGACGCGTTTGACAAGCCGGAGCTGGTCGTCGCTGTCCAGTATCTGGAAGTTCTGGGGCAGCCCAGCCTCAGACCAATGCTGCTTGAGCAGCCGGTGGGCGAGGCCGTGAAAGGTGCCTACCCACATGCCCTGGGTGGATAATCCCAGCATGCTTTCGATGCGATTGCGCATCTCCCGGGCCGCCTTATTGGTAAAGGTGACCGCCAACACAGCATGGGGGGATACCCCATCGGCCCGAATAAGCCACGCAATGCGATGCACCAGCACCCGGGTTTTGCCCGAACCGGCACCGGCAAGCACCAACAGGTTGCCCGGCTCCGCTGCCACGGCTTCTCGCTGGGCCGCATTGAGGTCGGCTAGAATTTCTGAAACATCCATAGCTTAAGTCTACCGGAAAACACACCCCGAGCCCGATTGTAGAGCGGCAACATCGTGCACTTTAGGCGAAGTTTGCACTTGTTTTAGTTGTAGAACTCGTGACAATCAAGGGAACAGGAGGCGGTGATCTCGCTGTCGCAAACCCGCGAAATAAAACCGCCGCAAAAAGTGAGGATCGAAACGGCTATGGATGACCGTGATGAAGACGAAAAGCGTCGTGTAATGACCCCGCCCAAGGAGTGGAGTGGCGATCAGGACGATAAGGAAGCCGACTCGGACTGGCTGAGTGATGCAGCGCCCCAAGCCCATGCCCACGAGGACCCCTCCGCGCCAGCAAAGCCAGAAGTGGACGATGCGGGGTGGCTGACGGCAGATGATGCGCCACCCGAGCCCGACTTTCCGTCTCCTGCAGATGCGGAACCCGAGGCGGACTGGTTCTCTGATGATGATCTTTCCGCAGCACCTGACACAACAGCACCCGTCAGTCCGCCTCCGCAGTCCGACCCAACAACATTTCAACGCCCCGATGAATCCCGAACTGGACCAGCGCCTGCCAAGGATACAGCGCCCAGGGTGGAATTCTCTTCAGAAGATTTACTGACGGACCACCAAATTGTTGGTACTGGCACGGCGGGCCGGCTACCCCTTTGGCCCACATTGGGTGGTGCCGTAGCCGTGGTATTGCTGGTCATCGGCGGATGGGGTGCTATTTCAGAGCGTGCGGCGCTGCAGCAACGAATTGTCGAGTTGGAGCAGCAGCAAGCCTTACCCCGGTCACTAGGTGATTTGGATACCGAAGCGGAAGCCGCACTGGCAGCGGAGAATCAGGCGCTGCAGGTCCAGCTCTCATCGCTTAGGGGCCAGTATAGCGTGGCTAATTCGACGATCGACGCCCTGCAGTCGGAGCTTGACCAAAGCACCCGCCTCGCTGAACCGACCACGCCCGTGCCAGCGGCTTCTACTGTGGGCACCTCCGAAGCACTGGCTAACACAGACAGCAAAGCTGCAGATGTCGCTAAGTCGGAGCCGCCCATCGCGTCAGGGAGTAACAACAACCCGCCGCCAAAAAATAGCTCAGCGGATGGGTGGTTCGTGAACGTGGCAGCCTACTCAAAATCAGCAACCGCCGAAAACTGGGCAGAAAAACTGCAGGGTGAGGGTTACAACGCCGTCACCCAGACCGTTGCGTCAGGAGGCCGCACGCTTTTTCGTGTTCGAGCCGTTGGCTTCACGACACAAGCCGCGGCTCAGGACGCCGCGGCGCAGCTAGAGGACGAATACGCCATAGGCCCTCTGTGGGTCGGCCAGCAAAATTCCGGCCCAACCCCTGCGCCCGCCAGGTCAGCAACGGAACCTGCGGCAGCGGCTGAAGCTCCTGCACAGGCAGAAGTGATACCCCCTGCCGCGCCAGCGCCCAGCGCCAGCACAGCGTCCGGGGGATGGTTTATCTACGTGGATACCTACGCCCAGGGCTTGGAAGCTGACAAAAAAGCGCAGCAGATCGAGGATGCCGGCTACGCGGCCAAGGTGGCTGTCGAGTATCGATCGAACGAGTTATTTTACCGAGTCCAGATTGTGGGTGTTGAATCCCGGGAGCAAGGCGAGAGCATTATCGAAACCTTGGCAGCGGCAGGCGACATGCCTAACCTGCAGCTGCGACAATACTAGTGTAAGACCTAAACAGAAACTCAATAACGGAAAATCAACCATGAACAAAATATTCATCTCCTTCGCACTGTTGCTTACGTTTGTTGCCGGTCCGGCTGTGGCGGATGACTGCACAATGCCCGATAAGCCATCCATTCCCGATGGCAGCACAGCAACTATGGAAGAAATGATTGCGGGACAATCTGCCGTCAAAGCCTATCAGGCAGCGGTCGAAGCTTACCGTGGTTGCCAGGATGGCCGCATGGAGGCCCTCAAGGCGGCGGTCGAAGAGGGCGACCCTGGTGCGGCACCCGCGTTTGAAACAGCGACCGATGCGTACAACGAATCCGTAACGCTGGAAGAGCAGCTGGCCGAAGAATTTAATCAGGCCATCCGCGCGTACAAGGCTGCGAACCCCAGCTGATTTACCCGCTTATTCGTTCCGTGCCCAATCATTAGGTGCATCTCGCCATCACCCGATGGCGGGTTAGCAACTTTTTTACCGGGGACGCCTATGGACGAGCTCCTTGCCGTAGTGAGCAGAGGCGGTTTCCGCTTATTGCCAGCCAACACCAAATGACCTACTTTTCCACACTGTATTTTTATCATCGGAGCAAGTAATGGCAGATTGCGGATGCGGCAGGAGTCCAACAGGTCAGTGTATCGGCTGGCACAACCTCTCAGAGGAAGAGTATCAACAAAAGCTCAAAGAGCGCGAAAAGAAAGCGGAACAAAAAGATTCGGGAGAGAACTCGCGCGCAGGCGGGAACTGAAGGCATTTACTTGCCTAGCGTCAAATCCCCGGTCACAAACCCTGACTTAAGCTTCCAAACGCCGTCCACCTTCACCAGCATGTACACCACATCTGTAGTGGATATGGATTCGTCGGTGGCGTTTTACCGCGAGAAATTGACATCGACCATCGCTGTCATATCGTCTTCGTAGATCAAGTGGTTTTTGTGTATCCGCGAATACGACCAACCAGACCGCTCCAGACCGGCAAAATCTACCGCATCACCGTACTGGTCCCACTTTGTAATGGTCCCACCAATACTGAAGATAAACGGGTGATCTGAGGCGCTATTGAGAGCCTCCCTGTCTTTGTTGTTGAAATACTCAAAGTATTTCTCTACCTCTTGTTGTGGCGCAGACAGGTCGCCAGCCATCGCAGGCAAGCAAAAAAAACAAAGAAGAAGTCCAAAGTATTTCATGGTGTTGTACTCCAAGAAATCAGTTCCGCCAAAGACTGACCTTATCAACTCGCCAACACACGACTTCCTGAAAGTTGCTTTGGGGCGCGACTTGAAGGGGCTTATGCAGCGTTACCGGCTTGATAAAAACGGTGGTTTTTTGGCTACTGAATGCCCCATTAAAATCTGCAAAAGCCTTTATCTTTATTTCCTAAAGGCCCCAGTAGTGATAAAGGCCTTACATTGTAAATACTTCATCCGGGAGAAACGTCTCAACACCCCCCGTTATTTTATCTTCTGACATTGCTTCCCCTGTTGCAGCGTCATTGAATCACCTTACAAACTTATCGGGGTTATCCGTTTCAAAAACAGCAAATACCGTATTGTCGTTCGCTGTTCCCAAATGCGCGATTAAAACGAAAGTTGACGTTAATTTACTCAACCGTAACGGACTTGGCCAGGTTTCTCGGCTTGTCCACATCGGTCCCCTTGGCCACGGCAACATGGTAGGCCAGGAGCTGCAGCGCAACCGAATACACAACAGGGGCCGACCAGTCGGAGCAATGCGGCATGGGCAGCACATGTGTTCCAGGTGCTGATTCGAAGCCCGCTTCGGCATCGGCAAAGACGAACAGTTCGCCGCCCCGGGCCTTTACCTCCTCAAGATTTGAGCGCAGTTTTTCCAACAGCTGGTCGTTGGGTGCAACGGCCACCACCGGCATCTCGGCATCGACCAGTGCGAGGGGGCCGTGCTTCAATTCTCCAGCTGGATAAGCCTCGGCATGTATGTAGGAAATCTCCTTGAGCTTTAGCGCTCCCTCCATCGCCACAGGATGAAAAATGCCCCGGCCCAGAAAGAGTGCGTGATGCCGGTTAACGAAGTGTCGGGCCCAGGACTTTATCGCCCGCTCCTGTGCAATCACGGCCCTCACCTCACCGGACAGACCCGCCAGGGCGGCCTCAAGCTCACGGCGAGCAAAGCCTGTTTCCTCGCGCGTTCCAGCGAGTTTCATGACCAGTATCTGAAGGGCAGCGAGCTGTGTTGTGAAGGCTTTGGTGGAGGCGACACCAATTTCAGCGCCGGCCCGCGTGAGAATCGTCAAATCGCTCGCCCGGACAATGGCTGAATGATCAACGTTACACAGCGCCAGTCGGGCCACCACGCCCTCATTCTGGGCGTGGTTGAGAGCAGCCAGGGTATCTGCTGTTTCTCCACTCTGTGAAATACAAACCACGAGCGTGCCGGGCATTGTCACCGAACGCCGGTAACGGTACTCCGACGCCACTTCGACCTGGCAGGGTAATCCCGCCTCAGCCTCGATCCAGTGACGTGCGATGAGGCCTGCATGGTAGCTGGTGCCACAGGCAATGATCTGCACCGCCATAACTCGAGACAGCAAGGCATCGGTCTGGGGGCCAAAGCACTCGTCGCTGTGCCAGTCAATCGCCAGGGTATCCTCCAGCCGCTGGGGTTGCTCGTGAATCTCCTTGAGCATGTAGTGTTCATAACTGCCCAGCCCACCGCTGTCCTTGTCGCTATCGATTCGGGTGACCGGACGCACTACAGCCGCTCCCGCGCTGTTGAAAATGCGATAGGTACCCGCGTACAGCTCGGCGATGTCCCCCTCTTCCAGATAGACAAAGCGATCTGTCACTGGACGCAGCGCCAGGGTATCGGAGCCCGCATAGGTTTCTGCAACACCGACACCGAGCACCAGCGGACTGCCCTCCCGCGCCACCACCAAGCTATCGGGGGCCTCAGCGTCGATAACTGCCAGTGCATAAGCACCCTCCAGACGGGGCACCACCTGTTGCATGGCCTCGAGGAGGCTGGCACCCGAAGCCAGCGCATCACCAATCAAGTGCACAATGACCTCCGTATCAGTCTCAGAGGAGAACGCCACGCCATTGGCAAGCAATTCGTCGCGGAGGGATTGGTGATTCTCTATAATGCCGTTGTGGACCAGCGCTACACGATGACCGCTCTGGTGGGGGTGGGCGTTGCCTTCGCTGGGTACGCCGTGGGTTGCCCAGCGTGTGTGGGCGATGCCGGTCTTGCCGGTAACCGGCGCCCCGTCCAGTGCGTGCTCGAGGGCGGCCACTTTGCCCTGTCGTTTTCTAAGCTGCAGATCCCCCGCTGAGTTGACCACGGCGAGGCCCGCCGAGTCGTACCCGCGGTACTCAAGACGGCGTAGCCCCTCAAGCAGAATTTCCGGTACATCACGCTGACCTACAGCGGCGACGATGCCACACATGACTCAATCCTCTCTGCGACCAGGCGGCTTCCAACCCGAGATATTCCGTTGCCGAGCCCGGCCCACAGCCAGGCTTTCTTCGGGAATATCATCGGTTACTACTGACCCCGCGGCGACGAAGGTGTGGTCCCCCACGGTCACCGGCGCTACCAGTGTGCTGTTGGATCCTACGAAAACGCCATCGCCCAAGCGGGTTGGATGTTTGTCCACCCCGTCGTAATTGCAGGTAATGGTACCCGCACCCACATTGCTCTTCGCACCAATTTGGGTATCTCCGAGATAAGCAAGGTGGTTGGCCTTGCTACCCGGACCCAGCACGGCGTTCTTGGTTTCAACGAAATTACCAATACGGGCTGTTTCAGCAAGACGGGTTCCGGGTCGAAGACGTGCATAGGGGCCAATCCGGCACCCTGTACCAATCGATGCGCCTTCGATATGACAAAAAGCCTGGATATCGGTGCCAGCGCCAATCACGGCGTCCTTCACGAGGCAGTTGGGTCCGACCCGCACTCCATCACCCAGGACAACACGGCCCTCGAACACAACGTTGACATCGATCTCTACGTCGCTGCCACACTGTAGATCCCCCCGAACATCAACGCGTTGGCGATCGGCGAGGGCGACACCGGCGTTCAGCAGCGCGTCAGCCAGCCGGCGCTGCAGGGCGCGTTCGAGGGCCTCCAGTTGGCCCCGGTCATTGATGCCACATATTTCGAGGGGATCCTCGGTGACGACAATGCTGACCGTTGTTCCCCCCTCGACGGCCAGGGCAAGTGTATCCGGCAGGTAGTATTCACCCTGGGCATTGTCATTGTTGACGGCGTTCAGCAAGTCCGTCAGAAGCCCGGCACGCGCCGCCAGGACACCCGTATTGATCTCTTTGATGGCGCGTTGATCGTGGCCGGCATCGCCGTCTTCAACAACAGCAGAAAAGTTGCCGGCACCATCCCTCAGCACCCGACCATAGCCCCGGGGGTCATCAAGGTGCGCGGCGAGCATTGCCGGGCCCTGAGAAACCTGTTCGAGTAACCTAAGTAACGTGGCGCGGGACATCAGGGGAACATCACCGAACAACACCAGAACAGTCGCCTCCGGATGGCAGGATGGCAGGGCGCAGCCCACCGCGTGGCCAGTACCCAACTGCTGGTCCTGGTGGTGGAAGCTCACATCCCCTGTATCAAGCGTTTCTTTGACAGCGCCAGCACCGTGACCGACAACGACGTGGATGGCATCTGGATTAAGTGACCGGGCCGTATCAAACACATGATCAAGTAGCGCTCTGCCCGCAAGTAGGTGTAATACCTTGGGCTTGGATGAGCGCATACGAGACCCCTGACCGGCGGCCAGTACAATGATTTCGAGTCTGGATTCCTGACTTTTCAGCGTCTCGTCCCCCAAAAGCGAACCGCATCATAACAATCATGCTGTAAATTTGAGCCGAAAAAAAACCGCCTATTTGGCGGTTTTTTCAGGCTTGACCTGTCAACCACGACCGGCGCGGTTTTTAAGTTTGCGCAGGGTAGCCAGCTGCGCAGCAGCCTCAGCCAGCTGGGCTGACGCTCGACCATAATCCAACTCGCCGCTTTGGTTGGCCAGAGCGTCCTCGGCCGACTTACGGGCCTCTTCCGCTGCCGCTTCATCCACGTCGGCAGCGCGCAGTGCCGTGTCGGCCAATATGGTTACCACGTCTCGCTGCACCTCAAGAAACCCACCGGAGGCATAAAAAACCTGTTCCTCACCACCCTGCTCGACAACTCGAACCGGCCCGGGTACCAGCGCGGTTAACAGGGGTGCATGGCCGTAGCAAATACCCAGCTCACCCTCGGAACCGGTCGCCACAAGCAACTCGACAAGCCCGGAATAAATCTGGGCCTCGGCAGACACAATGTCACAGTGAATTGTCATCGCCATGCTCTGCTACCCCCGCGTGATCACAGCTTCGCTGCTTTTTCCACAGCCTGCTCGATAGAGCCCACCATGTAGAAGGCCTGCTCTGGCAGGTGGTCGTACTCTCCAGCAAGAATTCCCTTGAACCCTGCAATCGTGTCTTTAAGGGACACATAAATTCCAGGAGAGCCAGTGAACACCTCGGCCACGTGGAACGGCTGTGACAGGAAGCGTTCGATCTTTCGCGCGCGTGAGACGGTAAGCTTGTCCTCCTCCGACAGCTCATCCATGCCAAGGATCGCAATAATATCCTTCAACTCCTTATAGCGTTGCAGCACGGACTGAACACCTCGGGCCACATCATAATGATCTGTTCCAATCACCAGAGGATCCAGCTGACGTGATGTTGAATCGAGCGGATCAACAGCCGGATAAATACCCTTGGCGGCAATGTCCCTGCTCAGTACCACAGTAGAGTCAAGGTGGGCAAAGGTGGTGGCGGGCGACGGATCAGTCAGGTCGTCAGCGGGAACATAGACCGCCTGGATGGACGTGATAGAACCGGTTTTTGTTGAGGTAATGCGTTCCTGGAGTACGCCCATTTCCTCAGCGAGTGTCGGCTGATAGCCCACCGCCGACGGCATACGCCCCAACAGAGCAGAGACCTCGGTCCCCGCAAGGGTATAACGGTAGATATTGTCGACAAACAGCAGTACGTCCCGGCCCTCGTCACGGAATTTCTCCGCCATGGTCAAGCCTGTCAGGGCAACGCGCAGACGGTTGCCAGGTGGCTCATTCATCTGGCCATAGACCATGGCGACCTTGGATTGATCCATGTTTTCCACGTTGACAACGCCAGACTCCTGCATTTCGAAATAGAAGTCGTTGCCCTCCCGGGTGCGCTCACCCACCCCAGCGAAAACAGACAGGCCAGAGTGTTCCGTTGCGATATTGTTGATCAGCTCCATCATGTTGACCGTCTTTCCCACTCCAGCTCCGCCGAAGAGGCCGACTTTACCGCCCTTCGCAAAGGGGCAGACAAGGTCGATTACTTTGATGCCCGTTTCGAGAACCTCCTCTGACGCGGCCAGTTCATCGTAAGCAGGTGCAGCGCGGTGGATAGCGCTTCGTTCCTGCTCACCGATCGGCCCTTTCTCATCGATCGGGTTACCCAGCACATCCATAATCCGTCCGAGGGTCTCCGTGCCGACGGGTACCGAAATGGGGGCACCGGTATTCTCGACCGCCAGTCCACGACTGATGCCCTCTGAAGGGCCCATCGCGATTGCTCGAACAACGCCATCCCCAAGCTGCTGCTGCACCTCCAGGGTCAGGCCTTTGTCGCTGACAGACAGTGCGTCGTAGACCTGGGGTACGCTGTCGCGGGGAAACTCAACGTCGATAACCGCGCCAATGACCTGTACTACTTTTCCACTACTCATCTTCCAGCCCTCTGTTTCCTTCACTGTGCGGCGCTAGAGCCGCCGCTTGTTAATTCAAACACCCTAAACGGCCGTGCCTTAACCGATGGCGGCCGCACCGCTCACAATTTCAGCCAACTCCTGGGTAATTGCGGCCTGTCGGGCTTTGTTGTAGACGAGTTGTAACTCGTCAATCAGCTCACCCGCATTGTCGCTCGCGCTCTTCATGGCAATCATCCGAGCCGCCTGCTCACAGGCACCATTTTCAACCACCGCCTGATAAACCAGAGATTCCACGTAGCGCACCAGAAGAGCATCAAGCAGCTCCCGGGCATCGGGCTCGTACACATAGTCCCAATGGTGTGACAGGCCATCGTCTTCACTGGGCTCCAACGGCAGCAGCTGTTCAACCTGGGGTACCTGGGTCATTGTATTGACGAATTCGTTGCTGACCAGGTAGAGCGTATCCACGCGGCCTTCGACATAGGCATCAAGCATTTGCTTAACGCCGCCAATCAGCTGGTCAACCGTAGGCTCCTCACCGACATCGCGCACACTGGCAACCACATTGCCACCAACGCTTTTGAAAAAGGCCAGGGATTTAGCGCCAATAAGGCACAAATCAACCTCAAGACCCGCCTCGTGTTGCGGTCGCATTGCGGCAATGGCCGCCTTGAAGAGGTTAATGTTCAAACCACCGCACAGCCCACGGTCGGTAGAAACTATGACATAACCGACTCGCTTTACCTCGCGTTGTTGCATATAAGCATGCCGATACTCGGGGACCGCATTGGCAATGTGGCCGACCACGCTACGTATACGACGTGCATAAGGCTTGCCAAGCTCCATTCGGTCCTGGGCCCGACGCATCTTGCTCGCAGCGACCATTTCCATGGCGCTGGTGATCTTCTGAGTACTCTGAATACTCGAGATCTTTGTGCGAATTTCCTTTCCGGCTGCCATATTCGGTTACCAGGCCTGTGTCGACTTGAACGTTTCAATGGCTGTCTTGAACACCGCCTCCCGATCGTCATTCCAATTGCCGTCGGCGGCAATTTCAGACATGAGATCACCGTGCTCGGCGTGCATATACGCCAACAGCGCCGTTTCAAAGCCACCCACTTTTGCGACATCAACGTCACCTAAGTGATTTTCGTTGGCGGCATACAGCAGGACGCCCATTTCAGCAATCGACAGGGGTGCATACTGTCTCTGCTTCATAAGCTCAGTCACCCGCTCTCCGTGGTCGAGCTGTGCTTTGGTTGCATCGTCAAGGTCGGATGCAAACTGTGAAAAAGCAGCCAGCTCCCGGTATTGGGCCAGCGCTGTTCGAATACCCCCCGACAGCTTTTTCACGATCTTCGTCTGGGCGGCACCGCCCACCCTGGATACAGAAATACCGGCATTCATCGCCGGACGGACACCGGCATTGAACATGTCCGCCTCCAGGAAGATCTGTCCGTCCGTAATGGAGATAACGTTGGTGGGTACGAACGCCGAAACGTCCCCTGCCTGGGTTTCAATAACAGGAAGTGCCGTCAGGGAGCCCGTTTTTCCCTTGACTGCGCCATTGGTGAATTTTTCAACGTAATCGGCATTGACCCTTGCAGCACGCTCGAGAAGACGTGAATGAAGGTAAAAAACATCTCCCGGGTAAGCCTCCCGGCCTGGGGGTCGCCTTAAAAGCAACGAAATTTGGCGATATGCGACGGCCTGTTTGGACAGGTCATCGTAAATGATTAGGGCATCCTCACCGCGATCCCGGTAGTACTCCCCCATGGTGCAGCCGGAAAAAGGCGCCAGAAACTGCATCGCGGCTGGGTCAGAGGCGTTGGCAGCCACCACGATGGTGTGCTCCATCGCACCGTGCTCTTCCAGTTTGCGCACCACAGATGCTACGGAAGAGGCCTTCTGTCCAATCGCCACATAGACACATTTAATACCCGTGCCCCTTTGATTGATAATCGCGTCAACGGCAATCGCTGTCTTGCCCACCTGTCGATCACCAATGATCAACTCTCGCTGGCCACGACCAATCGGCACCATGGCGTCAATCGCCTTCAATCCGATCTGCACGGGCTGGTCGACAGATTGTCGGGCGATCACACCGGGGGCAATCTTTTCAATCGCATCTGTCTCATCGGTATCGATACTGCCACGACCATCGATGGGATTGCCCAAAGCGTCAACGACCCGACCCTGCAGCGCCGGACCAACCGGGACTTCGAGAATGCGCCCTGTACACCGGCAGGTCTGCCCTTCCGCTAGCTGCTTGTAGTCACCGAGAACAACCGCTCCCACAGAATCGCGCTCTAAGTTGAGGGCCAGACCAAACACGCCGCCGTCAAACTCAATCATTTCGCCGTACTGGACCTCTGTAAGGCCGTGAATACGAATGATGCCGTCGGTAACGGATACGATAGTACCTTCGTTGGTGGCTTGAGATGTCACATCAAGCTGATCAATCCGTTGGCGGATGATGTCACTGATTTCCGAAGGGTTGAGTTGTTGCATGACCTATTCCTCTGTCAGGGTGTCAGCGTGCCGGCTAATTTGTTCAGCCGGCCGCGAACCGAGCCGTCGATAACCATATCGCCGGCACGAATGACGGCACCACCCAAAAGGGTCGTATCCGTCTCTGATGTTATGGACACTGTGCGCTCGAACCGACGCGACATGGCCTCTGATATTTCGTTGAGTGCTGCCTCATCGACATCGAATGCCGAAACAACCTCGACGTTAACCGAAGCCTCCTGGGCAGCCTTGAACTCGGCAAAAAGGGCGGCCGTTTCCGGCAACAAACCCAGCCTGCCGTTATCGGCCATAATGCCCAGAAACGCGCGCACTGATGCCCCCAGTGCATCACCGAGCACATCGCCCAACGTCTGGGCGCGCTGCTCAGCGGTTTTACCGGGGTCTCCAAGCACCGCCTGCATGGCGGCTTCTCGACTGACGGCAGCAGCGACGCTCAAAGCTGCGGACCAGGTATCCAAATCCCCGGTCAGGCGAGCATGCTCGAAAGCCGCTCGAGCATAGGGACGCGCCAGGGTTCTCGGTTCCATCATAGTCAGGCGTCCGCCGTGAGCCCCTTGAGGAGCTCAGCGTGTTTGGCTGCATCTATCTCGCTGCCAAGGATCTTTTCTGCGCCCGCTAAAGCAAGGCTGCTGACCTGCGTCATCAGTTGCTGCTGCGCCCTCGCCCGCTCTTGCTCGATCTCTGCCGCGGCAGCAGCCTTGACACGCTCTACCTCTGCCACAGCTGCGACCTTCGCTTCATCTATGAGTGTTGCGGCCCGTTTGTTGGCCGCATCAATGATAGCTGCAGCCTCTCGCTTGGCATCCGCCATTTCTTCTACGGCGCGTTTTTGGGCAAGCTCAAGATCGTGACCCGCCCGGTCCGCCGCAGCAAGACCATCGGCGATCTTCTGCTGTCGCTCTGCCATAGCAGCCACGATGGGCGGCCAAACGTAGCGCATGCAGAACGCAACAAAGGCCACAAATGCGATGAGCTGGCCGATAAGCGTTAGATTAATGTTCACTGTATGCTCCTATTGTCACCAGGGAGCCGGTGCACTGACACCGGCAATCGCTTTGGGTAACGCTTAGCCGGCAACAACGAAGATCAGGTACATGGCAATACCGACACCAATAATAGGTATCGCGTCAACCAGACCAGCGCCGAGGAAGAAAGTGCCCTGAAGCTTGGGCGCCAACTCCGGTTGGCGAGCCGAACCCTCGATCAACTTGCCGCCTAGAATGCCGACACCGATAGCGGCCCCCATTCCACCGAGGCCCATCATGATGGCTGCAGCAACGTAAATCATTTCCATGGTCTTCTCCTATTGGGTATTACTTTGTTTGGGTAACGGGTTCGAGCTCAGTGGTCCTCATGGGCCATGCTCAAGTAAACGATGGTCAACACCATAAATATGAACGCCTGCAGTGTGATAACCAGAATATGAAAAATAGCCCAGCCCACCTGCAACAGGGCGGCAGGCAACATCCAGACCACACCTACGCTGAAAAGCGCTGCAATCAGGATAAAAATCATCTCACCCGCGTACATGTTGCCAAACAGACGCAGGCCAAGGGAAAAGGGTTTGGCGAGCAGCCCGACGATTTCCATAAACAAGTTGACGGGGATAAACAGCGGGTGGTTAAAGGGGTTGAGGCTCAGCTCCCGGACAAAACCAAAGCCCTTCACCTTAATGGAGTAGTACAACATCAGAATGAAGACCCCGATCGCCATACCCATTGTAATGTTGGGGTCTGTGGAGGGCACAATTTTCTGATACTCAACCCCAGCCAGCATCAACCCGTGTGGCACCAGGTCTACCGGGATCAGGTCCATCAGGTTCATCAGAAAAACCCAGACGAAAATAGTCAGCGCGAGTGGTGCAATGAGGGGGTTTCGTCCGTGGAAAGTGTCTTTGACAGTGTTATCAACGAACTCCACCACCATCTCCACAAAATTTATCAAGCCCGACGGCGTCTCGGCAGACGCGTTTTTTGCAACGCGGCGAAACAGCCAGCAAAAAATGATGCCCAGGCCAACCGACCAGATCATGGAGTCCACATGCACTGCGTTGAAGCCCATAGCCGCTATTTCATCGGCGCCATGGGCCAGGGTCCACTGGCCACTCTCTGCCACTACCGAGCCATCCTCTCGAACATAACCCGTGGGCAATTTGCCAAAGGTTAGGTTTGTAAGGTGGTGGACGATGTACTCAGATACCGTCTGTTCGCTGCCGTTGGATGCCATTGTGAACCGTTTAAAATCTCTATTTGACTAAATTTGGCGCTGTACCCTGTGTTGCGTCAGCGCCGTACTGATGGGGAGCGCCACCAGCGCCACCATCGCCCCCAGAAAAACCGCCGGAGCCTCTACTTCGGGCCACAACGCAAACAACAGCGCGAAACCCAGACCGCATAAAGCAAATTTGACCAGCGCCAACTGCGGTGCCATCCGGTGGCCATCCGTCGTCGCAGACCGTAACACCACCCAACCATTGGGCACCAACACCACACCGCTTCCCACCAGGGTGGCTATTGCGGCCCATAAGCCCCACCCCACAGCAACCGAAAGAGACACCACCAGGGTACATCCCACAGACCAGAGCAGTGCGCGCACTAGCCCTCGGCGCATGTCCGCCAACGGGTCCGGCGACGCATATTTACCCAAGACTGCAACACCCCCGGGTTGGTGGGGGCGCCAGTCTAGTCGAAAGGTAACAGGCCTTCAACTTGTTGTTTTTCAACGAATGCGGCCCAGAATTCCATCCAGTTCGTCCAGGCTTGAATAACGGATCTCAATTTTGCCCGTTTGGCCCCGACCCTGCTTGATCGCCACCGGAGAGCCCAATCTACCCGACAGGTCGCGCTCCAGGCGCGCAACATCAGGATCCACCCTCGCCGGGGCAGGCTCTGGGTCGGCGCCGGACCGCAGAACCGACTTCACCAGCGCTTCCGTTTGCCGGACCGACAACCCCCGCTTGACGACTTGTTTTGCTGCCTTGACCTGCTCTGCCCCCTGTAGTGCAAGTAAAACCTTACCATGCCCCGTATCAAGATCCCGCGATTCGACCAGCATTTTGACCGCAGGCTCAAGCGTTAAAAGTCTTAGCAAGTTGGCGGTCGCCGGCCGGGACTTACCCACACGATCGGCAATCTCCTGTTGGCTGAGGGAAAACTCCGTTTGCAATCGGTGCAGGGCATGGGCCTCCTCAATGGCATTCAGGTCTTCCCGCTGGATATTTTCAATCAGCGCCAGGGCAATTGTGGCCTCATCACCCACATCCCGGATAATTGCGGGGATACGCTCTTTGCCGGCCAGCTGGCTCGCGCGCCAGCGGCGCTCTCCAGCGACGATTTCCCAGCGTTCGTCAGCAACCGGCCTGACCACAATCGGTTGCAGCACGCCGTGGCTCCGTATGCTGTCCGAGAGCTCAGCCAAAGCGGCCTCATCGAAGTCCCTTCGCGGTTGAAACTGGCCGCGCTGGAGTTGGTCCAGTGGAAGGTATTGGAGATCTGATCCGCCCACTGTCGGGGTAAAGTTGCCGCCGGGCGCCGCGCCAGCTGCCTGCACCGGGTTATCGCGTGGCATTGGGGTTGTGACGCCGCCAAGCAAAAGATCCAGGTCCTTGCCGAGCTTGCCGCGTTGTTTTTTTATGCTCAATCGAAACTCCCTTTGTTCACACTCTTCCGTGTAACCGGGTGACGCCGGTCTAAACCGTTCCCTGGTTTTGCTTTTTGACAAACTCCCCAGCCAGCGCAGCATAGGCCCTTGCGCCAGCCGAATACCGATCGTAATGCAGGGCGGGCAAGCCGTGGCTTGGTGCCTCTGCGAGGCGTACATTTCTTGGTATCACCGTACGGTAAACCAGGTCGCCAAAATGTTTGTGCAGCTGGGATGATACCTCCCCGGTCAGTGAGTTTCGCGGATCGTACATAGTGCGCAAAATGCCCTCGATCTTCAGGGACGGATTTGCGGCATCAGCGATGCGGCGAATGGTGTTCAGCAACGCTGACAAACCTTCCAGGGCAAAATACTCACACTGCATCGTCACAATGACGGATTGAGCGGCCACCAGCGCATTAATTGTGAGCATGCTCAGGGAGGGCGGACAATCGATCAGAATCAGGTCAAACTGAAACCCCGCTGCAAGCGCTTCAGCAAGACGGCGCTCACGAGCCTCAACTTCAAGAAGCTCTACCTCTGCTGCAGTCAGGTTGCGGTTGGCGGGCACCAGGTAATACCCGTTGTCGGCTGCCGGTACCATCACCTCGTTTAACGGTACCTGCTCAACCAGCAGCTCGTAGGCCGTAAGGGCAACGTCCTGCTTGTCCACCCCCGAGGACATCGTGGCATTGCCCTGTGGATCCAAATCAACGAGCAACACACGACGACCCATGGCTGCGAGGCTGGCGGCCAGGTTGACGCTGGTAGTGGTTTTGCCAACGCCCCCCTTTTGATTGGCAACCGCGACAATTTTCATAGGTTGTGTCCGTGTTGTGGGTTACTCACCGGGGCAAAGCCAACTCGGCAAGATACCTTGTCTCTTCAAGGCCGGGAACCACGATTTCACGCAGCGTGACCAGAAAATCCTGATTTTTAAGTCCTTGGAGCTCATCATGCACACCCGAGGCTTTCATGGCCAACATAACCCCCTGGGGTGCGAGTACATGGCGGCAGGTTTGGATCATAGTGTCTAGACTGGCAAAGGCTCGACTGATTACACCTGCATACCCAGCTACAACCCGATGATCCTCTATGCGAGTTTCCAGCACTTCGATATTGTTCAGTCCAAGCTGGGTTTTGACCTGAAACAGGAAGCGGGTCTTTTTGCCGTTGCTGTCCAACAGGAAAAACTTTCGGTTCGGACAGGCTATGGCAAGAGGTACACCGGGAAGGCCAGCACCCGTGCCAACATCCAATATGGAACCCGGGGGCAGGAAGTCCATCACGGCAAGACTGTCCAACAGGTGACGGGTCACCATGGCAGCCGGGTCACGAACCGCGGTGAGGTTGTATGCCCCGTTCCACTGGTCTATCAAAGCCAGGTAGGCGAGTAGCGCGCTCTCTTGTTGCGCACCCAGGTTGGTTTTAAGCTGTTTTAAACCCTGCTGAAGTGTCGCCTGAACCGGGTCAGGCATTGGACGCTTTTTTCATCCCATCCCGTCGTTTTAAGTGCACAAGGAGCAGTGATAAAGCTGCTGGAGTCACTCCCGATATGCGACCGGCACGTGCCAATGTAGTAGGCTTTGCCGCATTGAGTTTCTGCTGAATTTCGTTAGAAAGTCCATGCACGGATGTGTAATCAAGGTTTTCTGGAATGGGTAACGACTCCTGCCTACGAAGACGTTCTATCTCCTCCGCTTGGCGATCAATATAACCCGCGTACTTGATTTGGGTGGATACCTGTTCCGCAGCGTGCTCCGGTATTGTCACGACGCCACCCGCCAGGCCCGCCACATCGTCATAACCTAGCTCTGGCCTGCGCAGCAAGTCGGCCAGGGAATACTCCCGTGACAGGGGGGATGCAATTTTGCCCCTGAGCAGTGTGGCCGCTGGTGAATCGGGCTGGATATACGTGGTCTCCAATCGTTCCACCTCCCGACCGATCGATTCCCGTCGCTCCTGGAAAGTTTGCCATTGGTCATTCGTTATCAGATCCAGTTCACGCCCCGCTGGCGTTAAACGCAGATCAGCATTGTCCTCACGCAACAGCAAGCGATACTCGGCTCTCGAGGTAAACATCCGGTAGGGCTCCTGGGTCCCCAGGGTAACAAGATCATCCACCAATACCCCCAGGTACGCCTCGTCACGACGCGGCTCCCAGGCTGTCAGGTCACGTGCCTGACGGGATGCATTGAGACCCGCGAGCAATCCCTGCGCTCCCGCCTCTTCATACCCGGTGGTGCCGTTGATTTGGCCCGCAAAAAACAAGCCCTCAACTGCCCGCGTCTCCAGAGAATGACGCAGGTCACGTGGATCAAAAAAATCATACTCGATGGCATAGCCGGGACGAATAATGTGCGCGCTTTCCAGCCCCTTTATGGATCGGACAAGCTCGACCTGAATATCAAATGGCAAACTTGTTGATATACCATTGGGATACAGCTCGGTTGTTGTCAGGCCCTCTGGCTCCAGAAATATTTGGTGGGATTGTTTGTCAGCAAACCGATGAATTTTATCCTCTATGCTGGGGCAGTAGCGTGGCCCCGTTCCCTCAATAACACCACCAAACATCGGCGAACGGTCCAGACCCCCGCGAATTATGTCGTGGGTCTGTTCGTTGGTAGCCGTAATCCAGCAACAAGTTTGCTGGGGGTGTTTGTTCCTGTCCCCGTACAGCGACATCACCGGCCTCGGTTCATCGCCCCACTGTTCCTGCATCACGGTAAAGTCCACTGTGCGAGCATCCAGCCTTGGAGGTGTCCCGGTTTTCAGACGACCGACCCGAGGACACAACTCGCGTAAACGATCCGCCAAACCAACCGAGGCGGCATCGCCGGCTCTCCCGCCCTGGTGGCTCTTCATACCGACATGCAGCTGGCCCCGGAGGAAAGTGCCAGCAGTCAGGACGACAGTTCGACCCTTGAAGTGTAAACCGTTTTTTGTCACGGCCCCGGTCACTCGGTTGTTTTCCAGCGACAGGTCCTCTACGGAGTCCTGAAAAATGTGTAGGTTGGGTTGGTTAAGCAAACTGCTCCGTATAGCGTTTCGGTAAAGAATACGGTCAGCCTGCGCTCTGGTGGCCCGAACGGCCGGTCCCTTGCGTCGGTTGAGGACGCGAAATTGGATGCCTGCTGCGTCCGAAGCCTGTGCCATCGCTCCGCCCAACGCATCAATCTCGCGTACGAGGTGGCTTTTACCTATGCCGCCAATCGCTGGATTGCAGGACATTTGACCCAGCGTATCAACAGCGTGGGTAAGCAAAAGTGTTTGGGCACCCGTGCGCGCAGCAGCCAAAGCCGCTTCGGTGCCGGCATGACCTCCACCAACGACAATCACATCATACTGTGCCAAGGGCTTTCCCAACGTGGTCCATCCAATTTTTCTAGGACGGCGGAGTATAGATCCACTCTGGCCGAAGGAAAATGGTCGTAGTGCCTATGCTGGGCCAACGGCTCGAGCAGTCGAGGTGCCGTTACACACACTTTTTGAAACAAAGTGCTGGGGTGTATACCGTAAATTAATAAAATAAAAAGTAATGGAGAGAGTTAAGTTACTTTAATGCTGTTGTTATTAGACCCGCTTTTTTCCGTGGATAACCGCGTCGAAACCAACGTAGAGCATGGTTTGCGCGTTGTATAACCCCCTGTGAAATAGCGCGTAAGTCGCTGTATATTGACTGTACGGTCCGTGTACAAAATTCCCAAACAGACGCTGCCAAATAACCCACACCCCTATCCACCGGGTTTACCTTGGTTTATCCGCTATCGTGTTCACAGGGACTGCCCAGCTCGGGGGTTCATCAGAAAAAGCTGTGTGCAGGTTCTGGGTAAGCTGTGTTCACGACTAAATCCGGGTGTAACAATCCTGCAGGCTCTGGGTAAGCTGTTCACAAATCGTGGGTAGATTTACCTATTTGCCGATACAGAAGCTCGAAAAAATTTCACCCAGCAGCGCATCATTGCTTAAAACACCCGTAATGGTGCCCAGTGAATCGTGGGTGCGTTTCAGATCCTCTGCCAGTAACTCTCCGGCACCAGAGCTCAAAAATTGCTGCTGGCTTGTGAGCAGCTGCGAAAGTGCCTCTCGAAGGGCGTGAATATGTCGCTGGCGAGCGCTAAAGGGAGTCTCCGCGCTGTCTCTCAGGCCCAGCTTTTCCAGAATCTTTTCTTTGAGGTTTTCGATGCCCTGACCGGTGTGCACCGACAGTGCTATTGCATCAGCATCATGGTGCCGGAAGTGGCCAGGATTACGGCCGCTCAGATCGATTTTATTAAATACCAGTAGCGCGTCCTGAGCCTCAACAATCGCAGCAGCCGTGTGCGGCGCACTGTCGTCAATCACCAGCAATGTGATGTCAGCGTCGCGTATTGCCTGCTCGGCTCGACGGACGCCCTCCTGTTCAATAGGGTCGTGGCTGCTACGCAGTCCCGCCGTATCAACGAGTTGAAAAGGGACTCCACCGATCACCACGGTCTGCCGCAACAGGTCTCGGGTTGTGCCTGGGATATCTGTAACGATGGCGACGTCATCACCGGAGAGCGCATTAAGAAGACTGCTTTTACCTGCGTTGGGTTTTCCGGCAAGCACCAGTTTTGCGCCAGTCTGGATCAAAGCGCCTTCATGGGCTTGTTGTAATAAGACCTGCAACGCCGCCACGAGGTTTTCGATAGATTCAGAGATGGACCCATCAGACAGAAAGTCAACGTCCTCGTCAGGAAAGTCGAGGGCCGCTTCTACATAAACGCGCAGTTTTGTGATATCACCTGCCAATTGATGAACGGCGCCGGAGAAAACGCCGCGCAAACTGGCTTGTGCCTGTTTTGCTGCGGCATCGGTGTTTGCGGCGATCAGATCCGCGATGGCCTCAGCCTGGACGAGGTCAATTTTACCGTTTAAGAAGGCGCGCTCTGAAAACTCTCCCGGTCGAGCTTGTCGGGCGCCGAGTTCTAGGCAGCGCTGTAACAACCGTCCCAGTACAATCTTCCCGCCATGACCCTGGAGTTCGACACAGTCTTCGCCCGTGAAAGACTGGGGAGCAACAAACCGAATAGCCAATCCATCATCAATGATGTCGCCATCGGCATCCAGAAACCTCCGGTGATAGGCAAAACGTGCCTGCATGGGTTGGCCGCCGCAGATATGCAGCGCGATGTCAGCGGCCCGTGACCCGGACAGTCGTACAATACCCACGCCACCGGCGCCGCTGGGAGTTGCGATCGCTGCAATGGTGTCCTGCTCTGTTACAAGAGGGCTATCTTCGCAGTTGCCCTGCTTGTCAGGCGCTCTCGCGTTCGATTTTTCTGGTGATGACATATTGTTGGGCCATGGATAGGAGGTTGTTCACAACCCAGTACAGCACGAGCCCCGCGGGGAACCACAAAAAGAAAAAGGTAAACACCACGGGTAGCCACTGCATGAGTTTGGCTTGCATGGGGTCGGGGGGTGGCGGATTCAGTTTTTGCATAAAAAACATGGATCCGCCCATCAGTATGGGCAGAACAAAATAAGGGTCCATGACGGACAGGTCTTTAATCCATAGTGCGAAGGGTGCCTGTCGCAGCTCTACAGACTCCATGAGCACCCAGTACAGGGCAATGAACACCGGCATTTGCACCAGAATGGGTAAGCAGCCCCCCATCGGGTTAATTTTTTCTTTTTTATAGAGCTCCATCATGGCCTGCGATTGTTTTTGTTTGTCACTGGCATGCTGTTCTCTGATGGCCACCATTTTGGGTTGGACTTTGCGCATCCTGGCCATGGACCGGTAGCTGGCGGCTGACAGCTTGTAGAAAGCTGTTTTTATCAAAAGTGTCAGCAAGATGATGGCGACACCCCAATTGCTTACGATCGCCTGAATTTGTGTCAGCAGCCAGAACAGTGGTTGCGCGATCCACCACAACCAACCGTAATCGACGACCAGCTCGAGGTGCGGAGCAAGGGAGGCTAGTGTGTACTGGTCTTTGGGCCCCGCGTAAAAACGAGTTGTCCACTGTGCTTCAGATCCAGCTCCTACCCGCAAAGGAGTGCTGGTGAACCCAGCGATATTAAAACCGTCTCGGGTTTGTCGCGTTGAAAAGTTGTGGGTTTTTTCAGGGTCGGGAATGATCGCTGCGGTAAAGTAATGTTGGAGCATGGCTATCCAGCCCCCCACCTGCTGTGACTTCCAGGGGTCTTCTTCGATATCCGAAAAGCTGAATTTTATAAAGCGATCTTCAGGCGTTGTCGTCGCAGCGCCAAGAAAGGGCTGCATGCCAAAACCGCTCGAGTCTGCGTTGATGGGTGCGGAGCTGTCCCGCTTCAGTTGAGCGAAGGGTACGGCCTGCCACTCTGCGCTGCCCCCGTTGGTGACGTGATAACCGATGTCGATAGTGTAACTGTCGCCTGTCAGGGTAAAGCGCTTTTCGACGCGGACACCGGTTGGCGTGTTTTGGGCGATGAGACTAATGGTTTGGGGTATGGATCCGGTAACTTGATAATTCTGGCGGTCGGCCCTGTACGTCGCGCGCGACGGCGCATCAATGCCGTCAGGTCCGACAAGCCCGGACTGCATGACATAGGTCCTCGTTCCAGTCCTCTCCAGCAGCAGGAGGGGGGTGTCGGGATCGTTGATTTGTTCGGGGAATTTTTTCAGTGAGGTTTCAATAATGTCGCCACCGGAAAGATCGATAACGACATCCAATACGTCTGTTGTTATTCGGATCATTCGGTTATTCGCGCCAGTCTCTGCAGCGTCGACTGCCTCAGGCTCCGCCGCGAACTCGACGGAGGGGAGGTCATCACCTGGATCGCTCCGGCCTTCCGGTGTGCCAGGGCTGGCGGGAAGCAACAGCTCTGCTGAGCCCGTTGGGAGGGGGGCGTCGAACTCGGAAGACGCCAGAGTATCGCTTCGACTTTCACGCTCCTCCGCTACGCGCTGCGCTTTGAATGCGGTCCACTCCGTCAACAACATGAATGAGAGTGCGGCGGCGGCGGCAATTAATAAATAGCGTTGTATATCCATTTTCTTAGTCTAGACGTCTCGATGGAGTGGGGGGTGTCCGTTTTGCGGCGCACCCTTACTTGTCAGGCACCGGATCATAACCGCCCCGGCACCCAGGATGACACCGCGCAATTCGACGGATGCCCATCCAGACACCCCGGGCAACACCGTGGCGCTCAATGGCTTCTTCCGTGTAGTGCGAACAGGTCGGCTCAAAGCGGCAGGCACGACCAACCCAGGGGCTGAGGATGAGTCGATAGCCGTGAATCAACAGGACACATCCCCTGCGCACAATCCGGCTGACCGGGTTGGACCTCAAGTTCTCTGAACCTGAACTCATGATAGCGTGTTTCTTGTATCGATTTTGCGCCACAGTTTGTCCAGCGTAGCGCGGATCGCACTATTACTTAAATCGCCAAGACCTGGGCGCGCCAGAACAATAAAATCACCTGATTCATGAGCGGGGTGCTGTCTGAAATACTCCCGAACAATGCGCTTTATCCGGTTTCTCTGGGTTGCGTGCCGGACGTGCTTTTTGGCGATAATCAGGCCTAGGCGCGATTGCTGGTCGTTCGCCGCTGCCAGAAGCAGCATGTGTCGTGATGCTGCGCGCTGTTGGCAGTGCTTAAAAACATGGCTGTAATCGCTGGCCAGGAGGAGGCGCCGTTGCCGTGGAAACTGGAAGCTGTTACTGCCCATGTGAGCGGGCCGCCCGAAACCGGATGCAGTCAGGGCTCCAGGAATTAGCAGGCGAGTCTTTTACGTCCACGGGCCCGTCTGCGGGCAATGACCTGACGGCCGCTTTTCGTCGCCATGCGGGCTCGAAAACCGTGCGTGCGCTTACGCTTTAACACGCTGGGCTGAAATGTACGCTTCATGGCTGGGTGCCTGTGCCAAAAGGAAAGGGCGCGGAGTATACGACTGGTAATCACGCGTAGCAAGTCCCGCGGCGGCGTGGTGGGGAGCATAAAAAAGATTTATTTTTTTGAAGTGTGCGCCCACTAACCCGGTTGTGCTGAGTAAGCTGACTGGTTGGTGTTTTTTTTTTCGATAAATGACCGCGGTTGCCACAGGAGCCACCAAGATAATAACAGTTTATCCACAGACACTCTTCTGTTGATACTTGATTTGAAAGACGATCCGCGTTAGGGGTTTAATTTGCTATAAGTCATTGAAAATTATAATAATAAAACCGTTTGCCAATGGGTTTTGTTTGTGGATAACTATGGGGGTCCCCACTGCGTTGCGTCTCTCGGGAATAGTCGATAACAGGAATTTATCCTAAGCAGCCAACGCACGGGGTGAGGGTTGGATTTAATCATAAGAGTGTCGGTGGGAGAGGGTCTCAACCTGTCTTGAGCGGCACCCAGAAAAGTTGCGGTGTGTTATCACCCAGCGGAGAAGCACGTGTCACTCACAGCTGTTAATACCGATTCCTGGCAATGGTGCCTTGGCCGGCTTGAAGACGAGTTACCGTCCCAGCAGTTCAATACCTGGATCAGGCCGTTGTTGGTGGACACCACTAGCGGCGGCGTTACCCTGTCGGCTCCCAACCGGTTTATCCGCGACTTTGTGGAGGAGCGCTACACGCTGATGATTTCCGAAATACTGGCAGAAGCCGGTATCAAGGGTGCCCAGGTCAGGGTGATCGTCGGTAAAAAAGTAGGGGCGTGCCGGGAGGAGGGTGTCGCAAATCCAGCTGCCCAGCTGAAAGGCTCGGAGCCGTCCAAGGGTGTCACGGGTGTCACATTAAGTACCGCACACGCCCGCAGCGGCGTCAGGCAGGGCGCGACTCCCCGGACACCAGTACGAGCAGTACCTACCCACCAGCACAACCTGGTTGATAGCTATACGTTCCGCTCCTTTGTTGAAGGCAAAAGCAACCAGTTGGCGCTAGCGGCGGCCCAGCAGGTTGCCGACAACCCGGGGGATTCCTACAACCCGTTATTCCTATACGGTGGTGTGGGCCTGGGTAAAACGCACTTGATGCACGCAGTGGGAAACTCGTTGCGCCGGCAGAAACCAGAGGCCCGCATTGTGTACCTGCACTCAGAGCGATTCGTAGCCGACATGGTTAAGGCGCTGCAGCTCAACGCCATTAATGACTTCAAGCGCTACTACCGCTCTGTAGATGCGCTTCTAATAGACGATATCCAGTTTTTCGCGAACAAAGACCGGTCCCAGGAGGAGTTTTTTCACACATTCAATGCGCTGTTGGAGGGCGGTCAGCAGATGATTCTCACCTGTGACCGTTATCCCAAGGAAATTAACGGTCTTGAAGAGCGCCTGAAATCGCGTTTTGGCTGGGGCCTGACGGTTGCAGTTGAACCTCCAGAGCTGGAGACCCGCGTTGCTATTCTGATGAAAAAGGCAGAGCAGTCGGGTATTGACCTTGCGCCGGAGGCGGCGTTTTTCATAGCACAACGCATTCGGTCCAACGTGCGAGAGCTCGAGGGGGCCTTGAAGCGTGTCATCGCCAGCGCCAACTTTACCGGCAGGCCCTTTGATATCGACCTGATCAAGGAGAGCCTCAAGGATCTTCTGGCGCTTCAGGACAGGCAGGTTAGCCTGGATAATATCAAGCGTATTGTTGCGGAATACTACAAAATAAAACTTGCAGACCTGATGTCCAAGCGTCGAAGCAGGTCGATTGCGCGCCCACGACAGGTTGCGATGGCGCTGTCCAAGGAGCTCACCAACCACAGTTTACCGGAGATTGGTGATTCTTTTGGCGGAAGAGACCACACGACAGTGCTTCACGCTTGTCGTAAGATAAAGGAACTTCGTGAAACCACATCGGATATTCGCGAAGATTACAAGAATTTGCTACGCCTTCTGACGACCTGAATGAGGGTTCAGGGGCGTCTTTGGCGCATATTGTTTGGAGCTGCCACACCATGAAATTCAGTATTTCACGAGATGCACTGGTCAAACCCCTCAACCTTGTGGCTGGTGTGGTAGAGAGACGCCAGACATTACCCATTTTATCCAAC
>CALKDK010000024.1 GCA_938084055.1 uncultured Luminiphilus sp. | reverse complement strand
GCCACGCCACAGGACATGGAGGCACGGGGGTTTCGACAGGTCGGGCGGGACTTTCCGGTTTTTCTGCACCCCCAGACCCAGGAGGAATATGCCCTGGCTCGCACCGAGCGCAAGAGTGGCCATGGCTACCACGGCTTTGAGGTCCACGCACACCCGTCGGTCACCCTCGAGGAGGACCTGGCCCGTCGCGACCTGACCATCAATGCCATGGCCCTGGCCGACGACGGCACGCTGATTGACCCTTACGGTGGCGAGACCGATCTTGCCGAGAAACGCCTGCGCCACGTGTCCCCCCACTTCGTGGAAGATCCGCTCCGGGTTCTGCGAGTCGCCCGCTTTGCGGCACGCTACGCCGGGCTGGGCTTTACCATTGCACAGGAAACCCTGTCCCTGATGACCGAGATTGTGGCCCAGGGTGAATTGGAGCACCTGGCCACCGAGCGGGTCTGGACCGAGACCCAGCGGGCCCTGCAGGAAACTGATCCCGCGGTCTTTTTTGAGGCACTCAAGGCCTGCGGTGCGCTGGAGGTTTTGCTGCCAGCTGTACTGGTCACCAGTGGCATCGAGCGGCTGCGTCGGGCGGCGCCCTTTTCCCAGCGCGCTGATTGCCGCTGGGCCGTCCTGCTGTCTGAACTCCCTCCACACCAGGCCGAGCAGGCGTCGGAGCAGCGCAAAACCCCCACCCAGTTCCGCGTGCTTGCCGAGCGATTGGTTACCTGGCGACCTCTGGCCAAGGGTGCGCTCCAGGACGCTGAGCGCTGCATGGACCTGTTGGAGGGTCTTGATGCCCTGCGCCGTCCCGAACCCTTCGGGGGCTTCTGCGAGGCCGCAGCGGCACTTGAAGCCAGCACGGCCGACAACCACCCGGCCTGCCGACTGCTGTCGGAGGCCAGAACCACCGTGCTGGCAATTCGGGCCGAGCCCATTGTTGCCGCAGGCCTCACCGGGCCCGCCATTGGTGAGGCGCTGCGCGCCCAGCGCATCAGTGCCCTCAGGGACGTACTGGCGTCCCGCGCCTGACAGCCATTATGGGTTCGCGATCGGGTTCGGCCCGTGCGGAGCGACCCCGGCACCCTGCGCCAAGGTCCTGAGGTCCTGAGGTCCTGAGGTCAAACACATGTGCCCCGAACCGGCCGCGCCATAACAGGCCACAAAGCCAACCCGCACACACATTTAAATGGAGGAATCCGGGCTAGCGCCCACTGAGGTTGCTGTCACCACGCTCAATGAGCACGCCGACACCGCATGCTTCCGGCACTGCGGTGGGCTTCTTGACACGCAGTTGCAGCCAGCCCACCCCAAACTCCCGCAGGATCATGGCCGCAAGGTGCTCGGCGAGGGATTCAATCAACTGGTAGGTCGAGCCCTCGACTTCCTCAATAACCCGTCGTGATACAGCGGCGTAGTCAATGGCCATGCCAAGGTCATCATTCTCTGCAGCCGCCGCAACATCGGTGGCCATCTCAATATCGAACTCAAGGGGCTGGCGAAGGTCTCGCTCCCAGTCATAAACACCGATCACAGCCTCCGCGCGCAGCCCAAAGATCAATACCTTGTCAGTCATGCTGCCTCCGGGGGACGCAGCTCGGTCATCGGCCAGCGCGGTCGCACCTCGCTATCCTCGGAATCCCGCTGGCCAGCCAGGAGCCTGAGGGCGCCCGCGTAGGCAATCATCGCCCCATTGTCAGTGCAGAGCGACAAGGGCGGGTAATACACCGCTACTCCCCTGCGGCCCAACTTGTCGGCCAGGGCCTGACGCAGGCTTCGGTTGGCGCTCACACCACCGGCCATCACCAGCGTGGAGAGACCCTCCTGCTCAAGGGCCCGACGACATTTTATAACCAGGGTATCAACCACAGCCTGCTCGAAGGCACAGGCAATATCCGCCCTGTCCTGATCGGTGAGACCGGTGGACTCCCGGCAGTCGCGCACGGTCAGCAGCGTATGGGTTTTCAGGCCGCTGAAGCTCATATCAAGGCCCGGCTGTCGCACCATGGGGCGGGGGAAATCAAACCTCCCCGGGTCGCCCTGCTCCGCCAGGCGCGCAACGTGGGGACCCCCGGGATAGGGTAAATCCAGTAATTTAGCGGTCTTGTCGAAGGCCTCACCGGCGGCATCATCCACTGACTCCCCGAGCAAGCTGTAACAGCCAAGGCCATCAACCCGGACTAACTGGCTGTGCCCACCGCTCACCAACAGGGCTACGAAAGGATAGGCCGGGGGCTCATCGGCCAGCATCGGGGCCAGTAAATGACCCTCCATGTGATGGACTCCGAGGCTGGGAACACCCAGCCCAAAGGCCATCGAGCGCGCCACGGTGGCACCGACCATCAAAGCCCCCATCAGTCCGGGGCCCGCCGTGTAGGCAATGGCATCGATATCCGCCCTGACCAGGCCAGCTTCAGACAGCACCTGGGTGGTGAGGGGTAGTGTTTTGCGAATGTGGTCCCGGGACGCGAGTTCGGGTACGACGCCACCGTACTGGGCATGGACAGCAACCTGACTGTACAAAGCATCAGCCAAAAGTCCCCTGTCGGTGTCATACACCGCGATTCCGGTCTCATCGCAACTGGTTTCAATCCCCAGAACCTTCAAGCAGCATCTCCCCAGGCTGTAAACGCGGCAAACTAACACGTTGATTGACTTTGCAAAATACGGTGCACGCGCCTATACTGCGCGCCCGCTGCCATTCCTGCAGGGTATGGGGCGGGAAACCAGACAACCACCGTCAAGCAAAAACAGGAAGTGAGTTTAATGCCTTCAGTCAAGGTAAAGGAAAACGAGCCTTTTGATGTGGCGCTGCGACGCTTCAAGCGCTCCTGCGAAAAAGCGGGGCTGCTGGCCGAAGTTCGCAAGCGCGAGCATTACGAGAAGCCCACAACCATTCGCAAGCGCGCCGCTGCAGCAGCCGTGAAGCGACACGCCAAGAAAATGTCGCGCGAGAACCGCAAGCGGCAGCGTCTCTACTGAGCCGCAGTCACCCGGCGTGAGCGATCTTGTCGCCACCATCAAGGCGGAAATGAAAACCGCCATGAAGGCCAGGGATAAAGAGCGCCTGGGCACCATTCGGCTGATTCAAGCCGAATTCAAACGCATCGAGGTCGACGAGCGCATCGATATTGACGACGCTCGCGCCCTGACCGTCCTCGATAAAATGGTCAAACAGCGCCGCGACTCCGCCAGTCAGTTTCGCGATGCCAATCGCGAGGAACTCGCTGCCCAGGAAGATTTCGAAATCGCCGTGATTCAGGAATTTCTTCCCCAGCAACTCACCCCAGCAGAAATCGGCGCAGCCATTGATGAAGCACTGGCCAGCATTGATGCCTCTGGCATGGCGGCCATGGGCCCACTGATGGGCATCCTGAAGCCGCAAATGCAGGGACGCGCAGACATGGGTGAGGTCTCGAAGCTGGTCAAGGCCAAGCTCAACGGCTGATTCCAGCGCGCCCGGCCCCCAGCAACTGTGGCACGCATCCCGCAAAAGTTCATTGATGACCTCCTGGATCGGGTCGATATCGTCGAGGTCGTGGACCGGCGCGTAAAGCTCAAGAAGACGGGTAAGAATTTTTCCGCCTGCTGCCCGTTTCACGAAGAAAAAACCCCCTCGTTTTCGGTTAACCCGGGCAAACAGTTCTACTATTGTTTTGGCTGCGGTGCCGGGGGCAATGCCCTTGGTTTTTTGATGGACTATGAGCGCCTGGAGTTTCCCGAAGCGGTGGCGTCACTGGCCCAGACCGTGGGTCTCGAAGTCCCCCGGGAAGAAACAGGGTCGGGGCAATCGGCACCACAGGACAGTAATCGCCCCATTCTGGAGCAGCTTGAGCAGGCAACGCGCTTTTATGAACACAGCCTCCGCAGCCACCCCGAGGCAAAACGCGCGGTTAGCTACCTAAAGGCCCGGGGTCTCAGCGGCGAGATTGCCAAGACCTTTCGCCTGGGGTTCGCCCCCCCAGGTTGGGACAATCTGCTGCAAACAGCCGGGCAGGATGCGCAGCAAGTTGCCCGCCTCAGTGACGGGGGCATGCTGGTCACCAACGACCGGGGTCGAACCTACGACAGATTCAGGGACCGCATCATGTTTCCCATTCTTGACGCCCGGGGGCGGGTCATTGCCTTCGGCGGTCGGGTCCTGGGTGATGACAAGCCAAAGTACCTCAACTCACCAGAGACACCCGTCTTCCAGAAGTCCCGCGAGCTCTACGGACTTTTTCAGGCTCGCAAGTCCGAGCGCAGCCTGACCCGTATTGTCGTCGTCGAAGGCTACATGGATGTCATCGCCCTCGCCCAGTATGGGATTGGTTACGCGGTTGCTACGCTGGGAACAGCCACCAGCGAAGCCCATATGGAGCGCCTGTTTCGCCACGTACCGGAGGTTGTGTTCTGTTTTGATGGTGATGAGGCCGGACGAAAAGCAGCATTCCGTGCCCTGGAGAGCACACTGCCGGTCATGCAGGACGGTCGTCAGGCCCGCTTTCTGTTTCTGCCCGAGGGTGAAGATCCCGATACGGTGGTACGGGCCCGGGGCGCAGACCACTTAGAGCACCTCTTTGGAACCGCCACGCCGCTGGAAAACTTCCTGTTCGATTGGGTCGCACAGGATCTCGACACCACCACTCTTGACGGGCGGGCCCGCTTTTCCAAACAGGCCGCACCCTTCGTCCACCGACTACCCGAAAGTGTCTTTAAGGTGCTCATGTACCAGGCGCTTGCTGATCGAACCGGCATCGATATAGACAGTTTGAAACGCCTGCAGTCACCACCCACCGAGGCGCGTGGCGGGGACGGCGCGGTACCCCAGTACGCCACGGGTCCCGATGTGGACGATTATGCAGCTGCAGCGGCAGAGCCACCGGCGACGGACCTGCCCCCCCATGACAGCCCCGATGGACCGGACGGGGTGGGGTCAGACGGCAGCCTCACGCCCACCAGCAGCAGTGCCACCCAGCGACTGCTCGGACTGCTGGCCCTCAATCCACAACTGGCGAACTCCCTCGACATCACCCTGCTGCCGCCCCCTGATCGACGTGACAGGGCACTCCTGACCGAGGTTGTTGAGAGCATCAAGGCACAACCCGATATTTCCACGGCCTCGCTGCTCGGCTACTGGCACGGGACGGCGGAAGGTCAACTGCTCAATGACCTCGCCGGACGGGAACCCATTGAAGACCCCGCTGAGTTACTGGAACTGGGTAGCGCGCTGTTGCTGCAACTGAGCCGGGAGGGGCCACTCAGCGCGCTGCGACGGGAGGCCGCCCTGTTGAAAGCCAAACCCTACGAGGCGCTGGACGACGAGGAAAAACAGACGCTGAAGCGGCTGACCAAGGAGATTCGCAGCCTTTCCGGTCGTGATTAAAACGGCCCGTTAACGCTTTCGTCAGTAAAATGGCCGGCATCGGCGTCATGACGCGGCTCTCGGGTTGGAAAAAACTCGGAAAACGAATTTTTCACGTGGTGGTCTGCAGCATCACGCGCTACAATCTCGAACTTATTTACGTCAGATAATCACAGGTTTACGCATGTCCGAAAAAGTGCATCAGCAGTCGCGTCTCAAAGCACTTATTGCCAAGGGAAAGGAGCAAGGCTACCTCACCTACGCTGAAGTTAACGATCACCTGCCACAGGATATCTCTGAGCCCGACCAGGTCGAAGATATTATCCAAATGATCAACGACATGGGTATCCAGGTTTTCGAGCAGGCACCGGATGCCGACGAGCTGATCCTGACCGAAGGCGATCGTTCCGCAGATGAGATAGCCGCAGCGGAAGCTGCCGCGGCACTCGCAGCGGTAGAAAATGAAGCCGGGCGCACCACCGACCCCGTACGCATGTACATGCGCGAAATGGGTACGGTGGAGCTGCTGACCCGGGAGGGCGAGATTGTCATCGCCAAGCGCATTGAAGAGGGCATACGTGAGCTAATGGCCGCGATGGCCCACTACCCCGGCGTCGTGCGGAAGCTCTGCAATGACTACGACCTCGTCGCCAAGGAGGAGCGCAAGCTGTCCGATATCCTCATTGGCTATCTCGACCCTGCCGAGCACGTGCCCTCGGCGCAGGAGATGGCGGAGGCCGCCGAGGCGGCATCCGCGTCCTCCAATGATGACGACACAGAGACCGAAACCGGGCCCGATCCCGTGGAGGCAAAGAAGCGGTTCACCGCGTTGAAGCGCCAGTGCACCAAAACAGAAAAGGCAATAACCACCCATGGCCGCAGCCACAAGACGTCTATTGCGGAAATGGATAAGCTGGGTGAACTGTTCAAATTCTTCAAGCTCACGCCCCGGGTCTTCGATCCCCTGATCGATGAGCCACGCGAAGCGCTGTACATTATTCGACGGCAGGAGCGCGAGATCATGCGCATAGCGGTTCGCGAATGCCGCATGGACCGCAAGGAATTTATCAAAAGCTTCTCCGGCTCGGAAAGCGACAGCCGCTGGATTTCCCGCGTCGCCAGGAAGAAGGACATCGGCGCACGCATCAACCTGCACAAAGAAGAAATTCAGCGCCTGCAGCGTCGCATCAACGAAGTTGAGCAGGGTACGGGGTTATCTGTTGCTGAGGTTAAAGAGATCAATCGTCGCATGAGCATGGGCGAAGCCCGGGCCCGCCGCGCCAAAAAAGAGATGGTCGAAGCCAACCTGCGCCTCGTGATCTCCATCGCGAAAAAATACACCAACCGCGGGCTGCAGTTCCTCGACCTCATTCAGGAGGGCAACATCGGGCTGATGAAGGCCGTCGACAAATTTGAGTATCGTCGCGGCTACAAGTTCTCGACGTATGCCACTTGGTGGATTCGCCAGGCCATCACGCGGTCCATCGCCGATCAGGCACGCACCATCCGAATTCCGGTTCATATGATCGAAACCATCAACAAGCTCAACCGTATTTCCCGGCAGATGCTTCAGGAAATGGGCCGCGAACCGACGCCCGAGGAGTTGGGCGAGCGCATGGAGATGCCGGAAGACAAGGTACGGAAGGTGCTGAAAATCGCCAAAGAGCCCATCTCCATGGAAACACCCATCGGAGACGACGAGGATTCCCATCTGGGCGATTTCATTGAGGACACCACGATTTCCAGCCCGGTTGACTCGGCCACAGAGGAGGGTCTGACCGAGGCAACCCAGGACGTCCTCGCCGGACTAACAGCCCGGGAGGCCAAGGTGCTCCGCATGCGGTTCGGTATAGGCATGAATACCGACCACACGCTTGAGGAAGTGGGCAAGCAGTTCGATGTTACCCGGGAGCGGATTCGCCAGATCGAGGCCAAGGCCCTCCGAAAACTGCGCCACCCCACCCGGTCTGATTATCTGCGCAGCTTCCTCGACGACTGATACCCGGTTCGAACCCTGCTCAGGGTTGCTGGGGCCAAACGTAGCAGCAATGAGGCTGTGCCACCCTGCACTGCTTTTATCCTGCCCGTTTAGCGGATCAGCTGCCCGGAAGTAGCGGCAGCGCAATAACGAACCGAGCCCCCTCCTCAGCATTGCTGGCTTCCAGCGTGCCGCCGAGCCCCTTAACAATGCGGAACGCCTCATGCAGACCGAAGCCGCTGTGGACGGCCTGCTGCTTGGTGGTAAAGAATGGCTCAAAGATTCGATCCATTATGTTGGCGGGTATACCGCCCCCATCGTCCTCCACCACGGCCAGCCATCGCCCGTCACGGATTTCTGAGGATATGCCTATCCACCTTGGCCGGCCGGCCGGCAACTGCTCGAGTACCTCGATGGCATTTTGAATGATTTCGGTAAAAACATGCCCGAGGGAATTACTGTTGGCCATGACCACGCCAGCGCCCTTTGACAAATCGAGGGTCAGCTCCACATTGGCCGAACGCAAGCTGCCGGACAAAAGGGTGACAAGATTCTGAATGAGTTCATTCGGATCGGTTTCGCGGACCGCCTTACTTTCTGATGATGAAAAGCTGCGCATCGTTGTAATGAGGCTGGCCATGCGCCCCACCTGCTCGTCAATACGCTCCAGCTTGCTACGCAGCGCGGCCGGATCCAAAGTACCACCCTCAATCTTCTGTAAAAGGTTACTGCTGGCCATGCGAATAATGTTCAGGGGTTGGTTAATCTCATGGGCTACGCCGCTGGCAACGTTTTCCAAAGACTCCAGTCGGCTGCGACGACCCGTTTCCCACTGCTGGTTGAGCAAGACAGAAATATCCGTGAGGAGAATTACAAAGCCTTCCACATTGTGACTGCCATGAACGTCGACGCGCCGCCCTGGCTGGGCACCGATAACACCCAGGGAGAGGCCAAATTCATGGGGGACACCCTCCCAGTCATTCAGGGTCAGATTGCTATCCATTACGCCCTGGTCACCTCGGATTGCGGCGACAAAAATATCGGCAAAGGGATCTGACGACGACTGCACAGCCTTGCCCCTATCCACCAGTCGCGCAGCTGCCAACTTCAGTGACCCTTCCAGATGACGGCTCCAGCGTCTACCGGACTCATTACAAAAATTGGGCAGGGGTAACAGGTTTGCGTCTGTCACTATGATGGGTTGGGCGACCGAACTGAGTATAGCGCTGACGCGGGCCAGTAACTTGCGCCGTTCGGCATTGGCCTCGGAAAGCACCCGGTAGTTTTCATTGAAATCGGATACCAGTCCGGTGACGCCATCCACGTACTGATCAACCTGAAGTATCCGCCCGCGGGACGTCTCACTGACCACCTCCAGGGGCTGACCGGGCACCCAGGCGGCAATCTGCTGACCAAAGTTTTCAAAGCTACCGATAAGGCGCAGCAGGGCCAGCCGGTAAAGGGCTTCCAAAAGCACGAGGAAAATCAGGGCAGATAGTAATCCCCATATTTTGAACTGCTCTTTGTCCACGGATTGGCGGCTCAACGGTATGGCCAGACGCAGCTGCTGACCAGAGATCGCTGCAGCGGCCAGTGGTACGTCGAAAACCACCTCGCGATGCATCAGCCAATCGATAGGCGAGCGGGGTTTAAACGCCGTGTCGGTAACGAAATAGGGCAAAGCCCTGCCAGTTTCCCCCGTGCTCGCTACCAATTCGACGTCAAAACGCATGGCACCCGAGGGAGCCTCCGCCCGGGACTGGTTCAGTAGGTCCCTGATCTGCACCTGCAAGTTGCCATCAGGAGATCCTTTAATATCGGCGGTAACAGAGCCCAGGCTCCCCTCCAGGGCAGTCACGAGGGCCTCGCCATACAGCACGGCTCGACGCTCCTCAAGCTCGGCTCGACCCAACAACCACTGTGTGGTGGAAAAATATTGCGTCACGAGCAGGGGTAGCAGGATCATTGGAATTACTGCCGCACGCACCACGACAAGAAGGTGCACCGGACGGCCGACACGTCTTGGTCCAAAAAGCTTTTGCAGCGCCCAGAGCGGGCTTCGGGTAAAGGCCAGCCACTGCACCAGCATCGCCGGGACCAGCTGGGACAACATCATCGTGGTGGTAATCAATATGCCTGCACTCATTTCCTGCTGGTAAGTGCTCAGGTGAAACACCACGCTTGCAGGAATGCTGATCACCCAGGACATTAAAATCCCGTCTATTACCCGAGCTGTCTGCCCCCGGGCACAGCACCACCCGACAAGCACAGTGGTACCAACAAATACCAGCGCGTCAAAGGGGAGGAAAAGAGCCCTGCTAAAAAACAGCATGGGAACGCTCGCCACCACCGCCGTAAGAGCACCCGCCCAAAGCCCTCGCCAGGCGACGGCCAGAAGTGGAAAAAACAGCCACACCGAGACGCTGGTACCAAAGGTGGGATCGACCCGCAGCCATTCCAACAACATAGCCAGTACGCCGAGGCTCAGTGCCAGCTTCCAGACCTGTACTGAAAAGAGCGGATTTAAAGCAGCAGCAGGCATGTCAGCTAGCTACTGGCAGGAAAGGCCGTTTCAAAGGCACGTAAACCCGCTGTCCAAACCATTCGAAATCGAAAATAACCACTTTCCTTATTTTTTAGGAGGGCCCCAAAGGACACCCGCCTGTAACCAGAGCGTCATTTCAGCACAGTTTACAGCGATTTCTGTAACCAATAGGAGTGGGCATACTGCTTATTATAAAGTGTTGAGTCGATACGACCCTCCCCCTAAGCTGATCGGACAAGCAATAATTAGATACAAAAGGGGAAGGGCTTGATGCAAGCGACGCGAAAAAGTGCGGCACTGGGTGTTTTCATGGCCGCGTCGGTAGCCACTGTGGCCGAGTCACAGGAAAATCTGCTCGAAGAAATCCTCGTGACGGCGCAGAAACGCCAGCAGCAGGCGATTGAGGTACCTATAGCGATTGGTACCTTTAGTTCTCGCGACATCATCAATACGGGCGCGCTGACACTTCAGGACATCGATGCCTATATCGTGGGCTTTGATGCGGGAGGTGAAACATTCACCCAGCAAGGCTACCAAATCCGCGGGATCTCCAGTCCCAATATCTCCACAGGGGGTGACCCGTCGGTGGCAACGTTTTACGACGGTGCGTATTTGCCACGCGCTGCCACGACTGTCGCCTTCGCCGATATGGAGCGTGTCGAGGTATTGCGAGGGCCGCAGGGTACGCTGTTTGGTCGCAATGCGGCGGCCGGGGTAGTCAGCCTCATACCCAATGCGCCCACGACTGAAAAAGTGGAGGGGTCAGCAAGAATCAGGGCGGGTAACTACAACCTGATGCGCCTTGAAGGCATGATAAACCTCCCCCTGGGCGAGAATTTTGCTGTCCGTGCCAATGCCCTTGTTAACCAGCGCGATGGCGTATCAGAAAATGTTGAACCCGCCAAATTTGATGCCGCAGAGAAGGGCAACTGGGCGGGGCGGGTTGCCCTGCGCTGGCTTCCCTCTGACGCAACCACCTTGCAATTGGCGGTCGATGTGGATCATTTTGACCAAGCCCCCAGTATGGCAATCGGCGTCAGCCCTTACTCACTCAATACCGATCCCTTCAGTGGACGTTATGCCAACGATGTAATCGACGGGGAGGAAACGCGGGATATGTGGGGTGTCACGGGTAAATGGTTGCAGGACATCAACGACCAGTGGTCTATGACCGCAATTGCCAGCTATCGCGATTTTGAAACGACCAACCGCCAGGATGAGGATGGCACCTCTGACGCAACCCGCTACTTCGACACCAACAATGTCGAGGACTCCGACATTGCCTACGGCGAGTTGCAGTTCAATTACAACACCGATCGGATCAATGCAGTCATGGGTGCAACTTACAGCCTGGAAAACACCTACCAACGCACCGAAGCCAATGCATTGGCCGACTCCATCGCACGCCTTGTGACACAGGACTTCAATGCGAGCTTCGGCTTTAGCATGGATCATATCTGGATCCCTGAAGACTACGCCGGCGCGCTCAGCGCGGTGGGTATACCGGTCACTGCACAGGACATCCGCGACACCGGCGACTTCTGGTATGAATTCATTGCCGGTGCCCTGGGTGAGCCCATGGTCTTTGGCCCTTCCTTTGAGGGTGAGGTTTGGGGCGAATACATCATCAACGAGGGCGAATTTGAAAATTATGGGGTCTACGCCGATGTCGAGTACGCCCTGACGGAGCGTGTGGCAATCACAGCCGGACTGCGCTATAGCGAGGACAACAAGGAGTTCAGCTGGCTCATCCCGCCCACCACCTTTGCCGCCCTGCGCGAGGGCGTGACCAACCAAATTTTCACAGATGCACAGGGTGACTATGCCTCTGCAGCCAGCACAGCGACAGTTGCAGACGACAGCTGGAGCAAAACAACGGGGCGCCTGGTTGCCACCTACCGGATCAACGAACAACTGCTTGCTTACGGTTCCGCGTCAACTGGCTACAAGGCCGGTGGCTTCGATTCCCTGGCGATCAAAACCTCCCAGGAGCCGCTGGAGCCTGAAAGCTCCGAACAATACGAGCTTGGCCTCAAAGGCGACCTTTTTAACAGCCGGCTACAGGTACAACTTTCGCTCTTCGATCTGACTGTAGACGGCCGCCAACGCTCGGTTGAAACCCGCCCGCCGGGCCAGGACAACGCCATCCCCACCGTGATCAATGTCGACTCGGAAGTACAGGGCGTGGAAGTGAACCTGAGCTGGCTGATCACAGAGGATCTTCTTTTCACCGCCCTCACCACCTACCGCGAGGAAGAAAACAAATCGAAGGAGTTTTATAACGCCCGGGGCGAGCTGACCCGCTTCGACAGCAGCTCTGATACGGCCGGCAACTACACGCTTACCCTGGACTGGCGACCCAACCTCGCCGCCGGCAACCTCCTGGTCCGCGGCGAATACATATACGCCGAAAACAGGAGGGATCCCGATGATGCCAACTACAATCCGGACTTTGAGGGCATTGGCGGCTATACCGATGATACCCGGCTGGTTAACGGCCGCATTGCCTGGAGCAACACCGGGGACACCTGGGAAGTAGCACTCTGGGGCCGCAACCTCACCGACCAGGAGCGTATTGGCGGCATCAGTCAAACAACCGTAGCCGTATTTGGCACACCCATCATGCGCATTCGAGATCCCCGCACCTTTGGTATCGACGCCATCTACCGTTTTTAGCGCAGAGATGCCCCGGACGCCCCAGTGGCTTACACTGGGATAACTGATAAGGGCCCCGGGGGAGGTCTCATGCACACTCGACCCATTCAATGGTCGTGCCTGATGATGGTACTGATCACACTGTGGAGTTGTGGCGACGCCAATGGCCCAGCCAGCGACCCCAATCGTCAGGCCACCCTCCAGAATCCCAGCCATCCCGCCGCCGGCCAATACGCGGCGGAGTGTGTCAGCTGCCACGGCAGCGACGGCCTGGGCCAGGAGGTGCTCAATGCGCCGGCTTTGACAACCCTCGATGCCACGTACGTGGCGCGGCAACTGCGGCATTTCCGCGATGGCGTCCGGGGTGCTCACCCCGATGACAGCACCGGCGCGATCATGGCGGCAACCAGCATAAACCTGGACGATCAGGCGATTGCAGACCTGGCCAGCTATGTGGAAAGTCTGGCCAATGCCCTACCGGCCAGCACACTGGATGGCGATGTAGCGCAGGGCAAGGACTATCACTTGAATTTGTGCTCGGCCTGCCACGGCTCCAACGGACTGGGCAATACGGCTTTGGAAGCGCCTGCCCTTGTGGGACTTAACGACTGGTACCTGTTGGCGCAGTATCAGAAATTCCAGTCGGGAACCCGCGGCGCGCACCCCGATGATCGCTGGGGCATACAGATGGTGCGTCTCGCGCCTGCGCTATCCGACACGGATGTTCTTGAATCCATAGCCACCTATCTGGCGACGCTCCCACCGGCTAACTGAATGCGACTACTGACCCTCTGCCTGCTGTTGCTGATGCAGGGCGGCGTTACCGCCGCCGACGCATTCCGGCTGTCACCCTTTTGCCCTCCGGCACTGCGGCTTGATGAGGCTGGCCAGTGCGTCCTGCGCGGTCAGTATCAGGCGTATGGATCCCTGTACGACAAAGGGGTTGGAGGGCTCAGGACCGGCCTGCCCCCGGTGCGTGATGGTTTCACACCACAGCAAATAGACCTGGGGCGCTTCCTGTTCTTTGACCCTCTTTTATCGGGAAATGGTTCGCTGGCCTGTTCCAGCTGCCACGACCCGGCGCTGGGTTTTGGCGATGGACAGGCACGCAGTGTGGGTGTGCAGGGTATTCCCGTGCAACGCTCGGCCCCGTCACTCTGGAATGTGGGCTTTATGCAGCGCCTGCTCTGGGACGGCAGTAAGCACTCGCTAGAAGAGCAGTTGCAGGGGCCGCTGTATGCCCCGGATGAGATGGGGGGCGATCCCCAGAGCTTACTGGCCGCACTGCAAGATAACGAAAGCTACCGCGGGCTTTTTGCCACTGCATTCGATAACCAGCCGCTGGTGCTGGCGCAGGTGTATACCGCACTGACCGCCTTCGAAAGTTCACTGATTTCCCTCAACAGCCGCTATGACCTGTATGCCCATGGGGTTCACAGCGCCCTGAATGCTAGGGAAAAAGAGGGCCTCAACGTGTTCCGCTCCTTCGTGGCGCGCTGTGCCGAGTGTCATACCCCGCCGCTTTTCACCAACCAGCAGATCGCTGTCCTGGGGGTACCGGAGACCGATGGACGCCCGCTTGACCCGGGCGCAGCCGCCACGTCGGGGGATGCCAGCCAACGCGGCGGATTTCGCGTGCCGAGCCTGCGCAATATTGCGCTGACCGCACCCTACATGCATGCCGGCAATTTTGAATCACTGCGTGAAACCGCTGCGTTCTATACGGGGGGGCGCGGCCACGCGGTACCCGAGGGTGAAGACCTCAATCTGCACTGGCATATCTGGGACCCAGAACTCACCGATAATGAACTGGATCGTTTGGTGGATTTCCTGATGACACTGACCGACCAGTCATTTTTACCCGAGATACCCGTCGCCGTACCCTCCGGACTGCCCGTGGGACGCGCACCGGGAGTTGCTCCCGCGGGCACCCATGCGTTACATATTGAGTCCACCACCAATAACTTTTAGAAGGCCAGACCATGACCGCTCTCCGCTCTTTGTCGACACTCGCCCTCACCACCTCACTGCTGTTGGGCAACATCGCTTTCGCCGCCCTACATGATGTGCATGAAGGCGATTCGATTCAGTCCGCCGTTGAGGCGGCCCAGCCCGGGGACACGATTCTTGTGCATCCCGGGGTTTATCGGGAGACGGTCTACGTTGATAAAGACGACATTACCCTGCGGGGTGTGGTGCAGGATGGCGAATGGCCGACGCTCGAGGGCGACAAGCAATTGAACGACGCCATCCTTTATTCAGGCAATGGCTTCACCGTCGAATGGTTCAAGATCACGCATTACAAAGGCAATGCGATCATGGGCCAGGCGGGTAACAATTTTTCCATCCGCAATAACTGGATCATCGATACCGGCGTCTACGGCATTTTCCCTGAGTTCGGCGAGAACGGGCTTATTGAAAATAACGTTCTGAGCGGCATTGAGGACGCCGCCATTTACGTGGGCATGTGTGACTATATTGATGTACGCAACAACCACGTGTTCGAAAACGTGGCCGGCATCGAGATTGAGAACAGCCGCCATGCCCTGGTGGAAGGCAATATAGCCCACGACAATACCGGTGGGATTTTGGTGTTCATCACCCCCGGCCTCCCCATTAAAACCTCCTACGACGCCATCGTGCGCCGCAATACAGTTATCAATAACAACACGCCCAATTTCGCCATACCGGGCTCGCTGGTATCCACGATTCCCGCGGGCACGGGCATCATTGTCAACTCGGGCGACGACGTAGTGATTGAAGACAACATCATCACCGGCAACAACACCGCCGGTATCATTGTAACCAGTCAGGATTTTGCCACTGGCGTTGCCGGAGACCCTGCATCTGACCCCAATCCTGACCGGGTGCAGATACTTGATAACGTCATGTTCAACAATGGCAGCGACCCCGCCACAGAGGTCAAGGCCCTGATGCTGACCCAGTTTTCAACCACCGGTCCTGATATTCTGGCCTATAAAGGTGCCGCTGACGCCGAGCGGGAGAGCTGCATAAGCCGTAAATCGGCTTACAGGACCTTCGGCCTGGAGGAATGGGGGGACTGCACCAGTCCCACGGTCCGTGCTGCCGATGCCGTTGGCTCGGCGCCCGCCCTTGCAGGCACCACGCGGGCTGTCACCACCAAAATGCTCCCCGAACCGGCCACACCCCGGGTCATCACCGTGGATGCCGATGGCGCCAAACTGGTCTACCAGGGCATCTGTGCAGGCTGCCACACCTACAACATCCGCATGATCGGTCCCCCGGTGATGGCGATCAAGGCACAGTACGGCGAAGATGCCTCGGCGATCGCCCAGTACATCGCTGCGCCCGAAAGGAAACGGCCCGATTTTCCAACCATGCCGCCGCAGGATCACCTATCTGATGCCATGCGACTGGAGGTTGCAAAATATATGCTGAGCCTCAACAGATAGCGTTAGTCCAACTCGCTTCAGGACTCGCTCTGGTCAATAGGCACTGTGAGCGTTGCAAGGGACCCAAGCTCTGTCTGGTCGAGGGTCACCGTACCGCCCATGGACTCGGCGAACGCAGCGCATATGGTGAGGCCGAGGCCGGCGTGACTGGCGTCTCCTGCTGAGGTGGTGAATGGCGCAAACGCGCAGTCGGCCATCCCGGGGACCAGTCCACCGGCGGCATCTTCGACCTTGAGCACAAATTTTCCGTCGACGGCAGCTTCCGCTACCTTGATCCAACGCGGTGAGGGCTCTTCACCATCGGCAAAAGCGTCGGGCTGGGGCGCTTCATCGTAGGCTTCAATGGCATTGTCAACGAGGTGAACGACCGCCTCCTGCAGGGCACTTGAAGACGCACTTAATGCCACGTCGTCTTCGCTGGCACTGTGTTCCAGTTGAATATCAGCTGCGGTGAACCGTTTGGCCATAAGCTCAAGGGCCGTGGCAATACACTGGGAAGGGTTAATCGTTTCGGGCAAATCTGCGCTGGTCGGTGCAAACGACTTCATACCGCCCACCAGCCGGGCAGCCCGGCTTATTTGTGTGTCAATACGCTCCAGCTTGGCCAGCGCCGACTCGCTGTCGAGAGTGCCTTTCTCGATGGCCCGGCGTAAATTGAAGGCTGCCATACGAATCACATTTAATGGCTGGTTCATCTCGTGGGCGGCACTCGACGCCAACTTGCCCACGGAGGCAAGCCGGGCACTGTGTTCCAGACGCCGCGCCAGCTCTTCTGTGGACGGACAATCTTGATCTGCAGGCAAAAACAACACTCCTCGTATTGGTGTGGTCAATGTTGATCATGCCAGATGAAGATGGACTGGCATACCTTGCGGGGAATCGGTAGGGTTTGCCCTGCTCAGTAGTGACAAACAGACAGGAAGGAAGGAAGGAAGGCATTATGGACACCAACGCGCTATTTTCTCTCGAGGGTAAAACGGCTCTCGTTACCGGTGGGTCACGGGGTATTGGCCTCATGATTGCCAGGGGTTTTATCGCCCAGGGGGCCAAGGTTTATATTTCGTCGCGCAAGGCTGATGTTTGCGACAGCGTTGCCGCTGAACTCGGTGATAGGTGTCATTCACTGCCCGCCGATATCTCAACCGTCGACGGCTGTCGCGCTCTTGCTGAGGCTATGACAGCCAAAGAACCCAAGCTCGACATTCTGGTCAACAACGCCGGGGCCGCCTGGGGCGAAGACTTTGAAGCCTTCCCCGAAAAAGGCTGGGATAAGGTAATGGACTTGAATGTTAAGTCGCTGTTTTTCCTGACACAGGCTATGTTCCCGATCCTGAAAGCGGCAGCCACAGCCACGCGCCCGGGCAAGGTCATTAATATTGCCTCCATCGATGGCCTGCGGCTCAACCCCTGGGAGACCTATAGTTATCAGGCCTCCAAGGCCGCTGTCATTAATCTGACCCGTCGTTTGTCAGCGCGCATGATTACCGACTTCATCAACGTCACCGCCATCGCTCCCGGCGCCTTCGCCTCGGATATGAACCGCGCTGCCAGGGATTTCGGAGACGCCATCGCGCCGGGCATTCCCAGTGGCCGTATTGGTCATGATGAAGATATGGCCGCCGTCGCCATCTACCTCGCAGCGCGCTCGGGTGACTATGTCGTCGGGGAGACCATTGCCGTCGACGGCGGCGTAGTTAACGCATCGCTGCCCGCCGCATGGGAGCCGGCCTAACCCGGTCCTGGGCGGGTTACTAAATGCGGCGTGCCGCCCACACGGCGGCCGCCGATCCCACACCCACAAATATTCCCCATAGCCATAAGACAGGGCCGCTGCGTCGCGTAGACAACGCGCGCGCCTCATCGCGATGGGCAACTTCATCGGCCTGGCATTCGGCAAGTACGGCACGAATATCGGCAAAGCGCCCAACGGGGTCCAGCCTGTCGAGCTGTTCCTGATAGTGCTTGTCGACGAAAGTTTCGACGGCGTCAATGGTGGCATAAACGCTGTTGGTACCGAACAAGGCGGGCAGTGCGCCCGTCATCCAGCCCATCATGCGCCATACCGGCAACAACCGCGTCTGCTGCCTTCGATCCAGCAGTTCGGAAATGCGCTGCAGGTGCACCTGCTCGGTGGCCATGTGGTGTCGGGCGAAGTGGGCGACCGCCGGATTACGGCTGACCGCGAGAATACCGCGGTAGATCATCACAGCGCCGATTTCACCGGCGTGATCCGAGCGCAGGTCTGCCACCAACCAACCCGGCAGATCGTGCTGACCGGCATTGGCAGCATCGGCGGGTGTCTTAACAATGTGTCGGGCGGCGTCAGCCATGGCGATATCCTCTAGCGTGCAGCTACAGTAGCGAAAATTATGCGCCATCAGGCACTGAGTCGGTAAAAAGCTGCCTTTTCTGGTAATCTGCACCCCGATTTGGCGCTAACCGCCCAAACGTCCCGACCTTTAAACCCTGTTATCGCGAGCGATATAGCGAAAAAGCCATGTTTAAAATTCGTACATTTAATGCCATCTCTGTAAAAGGGCTGGAACGCTTCCCCCGTGACAGCTACGAGGTGGGCAGTGAAATGGGTAGCGCCGACGCACTTGTGCTGCGCAGCCACAAACTGCAGCCCGATGAGATCGCTGAATCGGTCACGGCGATAGCTCGTGCCGGTGCCGGGGTGAACAACATCCCCATTGAACACTGCACCGCCTTGGGAATTCCCGTGTTTAACACGCCTGGGGCCAATGCCAACGCGGTCAAAGAACTGGTCGCAGCGGGGTTGCTACTGGCGTCCAGGGACATTATCGGCGGCATCGAATTCATTAACAGCCTGTCTGCTGACCTTGATGAAAAAGCCATGGGCCCCATTCTTGAGGCGGAAAAAAAGCGCTTTGCAGGTGCCGAGTTGAAGGGTAAGACCCTCGGGGTGCTTGGGCTGGGGGCCATTGGCAGCCTGGTGGCGCGTCTTGGCTTCGAGCTGGGTATGGATGTGGTGGGCTTCGACCCTGCCATTTCAATCGAAGCCGCCTGGCAACTGCCCAGCGCCGTCAAGCGCATGGAAAATATGCAGGCACTATTTTCCCGAGCCGACTATATTTCCCTTCACGTACCGGCAATCGAAAGCACCCACCATCTTATTAACCGGGAGACCCTGGCTTACTTCCGCCCCGATACCTGCCTGCTCAACTTTGCCCGGGAGCAGATTGTAGATACCCATGCTGTCGTTGAGGCACTGGACAGCAACGGGCTGCGGCGCTACATAACAGACTTCCCTCACCCGGACCTCCGCGGTCGGCCTGACTGCATCCTGATGCCACATATCGGTGCCAGTACTGCCGAGGCCGAAGAAAACTGTGCCGTCATGGCAGCCGATCAGACACGGGCCTTTCTGGAACACGGAAATATTCGTAACTCGGTAAATTTCCCCCGACTCGAGCTGGAGCGGACCATTGGCTACCGCATTGCAGTAACCAACACCAACCTGCCGGGAACACTGAGCCATATCCTGACGCTAATTGGCGACAGCCAGATCAACGTGGTCGACCTGCTCAACAAAAGCCGGGGTGACATTGCTTATAATTTGATCGACCTTAACGCCGCGCCCACCGCCGGTCTGCTCGAGCAACTCCGGGAGATTGAGGGTGTCGTCAACGTGCGCGCCATACCGGATCCGAGGGATTAATGCCGTGAGGGCACTGGCATTCGAATTAGCAAAGTTCTGTTAAACTCCGCATCCCCGGGCCCATAGCTCAGTTGGTTAGAGCAGTCGACTCATAATCGATTGGTCGTAGGTTCAAGTCCTACTGGGCCCACCACTTCACTACGTTCGTGCTGAACCGGTAGGGCCATTCCAGCCCGCGCGCTACGCTTGGGCGTTCGCTGGCTCGAAGCGGTATTTCTCGAAACCCCACCTCACCCTATACCGGGCCCACCATTTTCTTTGTGACCAAAAAGTCACTCTCGCTAAAACATGTGCTCCGCGGCACTAGGACATCCTATCAATTGCATCTATCCCCGCTGAAGCAGTTCTTTTTTTTGGTTTGGCTGCTGTTTTGGCCGCTACGACCTACGAGCCCTATGAGGCTTGTCAGAGCATGAACGACCTTCAGGAACTGTATGTGGCGCTGGATCTGGAGGCTCCTAAAGATGAGGATGCAATTCAGATTGATTGAGAACCTAAGATTCCTGATCTATCCGAGCTTTGGAAAGGGAGACAGGAGTCGACCCTATAACCGAGTGAATGCATATGCTACTGATGCATTATGCTAGATCCTTGGTGCTTGGCCGCTCGGGTTTAATTAAGTATTTCATCTAGCTTGACTTAAATTAATTATAAGTTCGTGATGATTAAATTTTATCAAATACGATCCAAACAAAATTTTGGACAGTGCCGCTGTTCGGCATGGATTAATTAAGATAGGCTGGTAAGAGCAGGGACGCTGACAAATACGAAAACCGAAACAGAGAACGGACAGGGCTGGGTCGGGGTTTTTTAAGAGTCTACTATGCGCCCAGCGTTGCTCAACCAGTTTTTAGTAATCATTCCACTTCTAGCAGTTCTGCAGGGATGTGCGACCGCAGCGAAAATCGACGAAATGGTGCCCACTACTTCAGTAGTTGCTGACTCAAACTCTAAATTTTATAAAAATATATTTGTTAGCTCAGCCAGCGGGGGTGACGAAACTAATCCACTGTGGACATCTGAAATCAGCGCCGACGACTTTAGAAAAGCGCTTGAAATAGCGTTACAAAACGCGGAAATATTAAGCGAGTTGCGCTCATCAAGCACCTATGAAATTCAAGTCTTTCTAGATGAGGTTGAGCAACCCATAGCTGGACTAGACATGACAGTAACTACACAAGTTACTTATCAGGTTATTGACTTCAATACACGCGAGAGAATATTTGATAAACAAATAACTGCCGCTTATACCGCGGAGTTTGGTGATGCATTTATGGGTGTTGAGCGTTTGAGATTGGCCAATGAGGGCGCTGCAGAGAAGAATATCAGCCAATTTTTAAGCGAATTAATCGACTTAGGAAAAGAAGAGTAGGAAATTCTAAAAATGAAAACGTATTTCAAAGCCGCAGGTGTGTCAGTCATAGTTTCTACGCTAGCGGCTTGCGCGTCACACCCCGATGACATTGACTCTGCCTACGTTTCGCCGTTGAAGTACTCTAATTACGATTGCGATCAAATTGCTGCCGAAATGGACTATGTTGGACAACGAACTACTAAGCTATATCAGAGACTTGAAGCTGAACGAGAGGCTGATAATTGGCAGATGGGCGTTGGATTAGTCCTGTTCTGGCCAGCGCTTTTTTTCCTTGAAGGAGGAGATGGCCCAGAAGCAGCTGAGTACTCGCAGCTTAAAGGGGAATTCGAGGCCCTTCGAAAGACCTCGATAGAGAAGAAGTGCGGGCTTGAGGACAAAAAATCCCCCGAGGAAATCCTAAAACAAGAAGAAACTAACAAGGCGGGCCAAGCCAAAACTGAGGCTACTGAGGAAGGAGCAAAGTACACTGGCTTTGTCGGTGAATTTGCTGGAGAACAGCAGTGCCAAGAAGGCGTTTCTCTGATGGAGGTTGACGAAAATAGCGAGTCATACATGCTTCTTTGCCCGCAGGGCAGAACAATAAAAGTAATATGTACGGAGGAGGGGTGCGTAGAGGCAGATTAGTATGCAAGCCAAACTAAGCAACATTCCACTTAATCAGTAAAATTAGTTCCCCGAGAAAGCAAGGCGCGCTGAAATACACTCAGCTAGTGGAGGAATACCCATAGACACCCACAGGTGCCCGTCAAAATCCAGCCACCCCCGGTTTTATATCCCCATGTACCTCCAAGAGGAGTGCTGGAGGTACCTCAAGGACCGGAGCGCCTGTAGGCCCCTGGTCGCAAATTAATTGATCATTCGTTTATAAATTAGTGTTACTTGGCCTAGCTAGCCAACCCGTCCCTAGTCGGAAAATCGGTAAAACTTCGGTCGCCGATTGGGGAAAGCGCTTATGAATCTTCTACTTACTCGGCGAGATATCTTCTGAGCTTCAGCGAAGGTTCGGTATAGGCTCGGTCAACCGATTTTGCCCACGATTTAGTCGAGAAAACCCTTACCAATCTTCCGGTTAGTCGTGCTCTGGCGATCTCTCCGGGATCCTCATAATCGATTGGTCGTAGGTTCAAGTCCTACTGGGCCCACCA
>CALKDK010000023.1 GCA_938084055.1 uncultured Luminiphilus sp. | reverse complement strand
CATGGCTTTCAGCAGGCCATCATGGACGCGCTCATTCGCTACCACCGAATGAAAGGTAACAACACGCTCTGGCAAGTGGGTACCGACCATGCGGGAATCGCCACACAGATGCTGGTCGAGCGGCAACTGGAAGCTGAGGGCATACAGCGAGAGGCGTTGGGGCGAGACGCTTTTATCGACAAGGTCTGGGACTGGAAAAACCAGTCAGGGGGTACCATCACGCGTCAGCTGCGTCGATTGGGTGCCTCGGCCGATTGGACGCGCGAACGGTTCACCATGGATCCCGGGCTATCCAACGCAGTCCAGACTGTATTCATAAAATTGTTTCAGGAGGGCCTGATATACCGGGGACAGCGGCTCGTAAACTGGGATCCAAAACTGCTAACGGCCATTTCTGATCTCGAAGTGGTGTCCGAGGAGGAGATGGGGCACCTCTGGAACCTCAAATACCCAATGAGCGACGGTTCTGGCCACCTTGTGGTAGCCACGACCCGCCCAGAAACCATGCTCGGTGACTCCGCGGTCGCGGTGCATCCCGATGATGATCGATACCGCGACCTGGTGGGAAAGACGATTACCCTACCCCTTTGTAACCGTGAAATCCCCATTATCGCTGATGAATACGTTGATCCTGAATTCGGCACAGGCTGTGTAAAAATAACGCCTGCCCACGACTTCAATGACTATGAAGTGGGTAAACGCCACAAGCTACCCGTCATCAATATCCTTACCCAACATGCAGCGATCAACGACAGAGCGCCGGCGCCCTATCGTCAACTGGACCGATACGCTGCCCGGGAAAAAGTGATCACCGATTTGGAAGCGCTGGGACTACTGGACAGCGTTGAAGAGCATCGTCTCAAAGTCCCTCGTGGCGACCGGTCTGGCGTAGTGGTAGAGCCCTGGCTGACCCCGCAATGGTATGTGGATGCCAAGAAACTCGCACAGCCCGCCATTCGTGCTGTCGAGACGGGTGCCATAAAATTTGTCCCGCGCCAGTGGGAGAATACCTATTTCGCTTGGATGCACGACATTCAGGATTGGTGTATCAGCCGGCAATTGTGGTGGGGGCATAGAATTCCTGCGTGGTATGACTCCGAGGGCAATGTGTATGTGGGAAGTGATGAAGCTGCTATCAGGAGCGCGCAGGGACTGAGCGACGACCTGGCTTTGACTCAGGATGAGGATGTTCTGGACACCTGGTTTTCATCGGCGCTCTGGACCTTCTCAACGCTGGGATGGCCGGAAGAAACCGACGAAATGGCGATCTTCCACCCGGCTTCGGTTCTGGTAACGGGTTTCGACATCATCTTTTTCTGGGTCGCTCGAATGATCATGATGACCCTGCATTTCTGCGGCGAAGTGCCCTTCCATACGGTCTACGTCCACGGTCTTGTGCGTGATGGGGAAGGGCAGAAAATGTCCAAATCCAAGGGCAATGTGATCGACCCCATCGACCTCATCGACGGTATTGATCTGGAGAGTCTTGTTACAAAACGCACCGCTGGCATGATGCAACCAAAAATGGCCGAGCGCATTGCCCGGCAGACCCGCCAGCATTTTCCCGAGGGCATACCGGGTTACGGTACCGATGCATTGCGCTTCACATTCTATTCGCTGGCCTCGACGGGTCGGGATATTAAATTTGATATTGGGCGTATGGAGGGTTACCGGAATTTTTGTAACAAACTATGGAACGCGGCTCGATACGTTCTTGCCAACTGTGAGAACCAGAAAATTGATGTGGCAGCAATGCAGTTGTCCCTGGCGGATAGGTGGATCTTGAGTCGACTGCAATTTGCCGCACAAAGTGCGGAGCAGGCGATTGGCAACTACCGATTCGACCTTGCCTCCCAGGCGCTTTACGACTTTGTCTGGAACGAATTTTGTGACTGGTATCTCGAGCTGTCCAAGCCTGTGCTTTGGGACGAGGATCTCAGTCCTGAGAGAGCTTCGGGAACCCGGCATACCCTGCTGCAGGTCCTGGAGAGCATACTGCGCCTGCTGCACCCCTTTATGCCGTTTATTACCGAGGAGATATGGCAGGTCGTAGCACCTCTGGCAGGCGTGTCTGGGCCCACGATCATGCTGCAACCGTGGCCGCTGCACGACCCAAATCGAAATGATCCGGAAGCAGAAGCTGAGGTCGAGTGGCTGCAGGGCGTCATCATTGCCGTCCGGACGATACGCGGTGAAGCGCAATTGGGGCCCGGAAAGGCACTGGATGTTTTGATAAGAAACGCCAGTGCAGTAGACGTTTCGAGACTTGAACAAAATGCACCGCTGCTGCAGAAACTGGCAAAGCTCGAGAAGATAACGCTCCTGGAACAGGAGGAAAATGTACCGGCGGCCCTGTCAGCGCTGTTTGGGCATCTTGAAATACTGGTACCCATGGCGGGCGTTATTGACATCGCCGCCGAACAGGGTCGCCTCGCTAAAGAACTCGAAAAATACCGCAAAGAGCTGGATCGACTCCAAAAAAAGCTCGCCAACTCAAATTTCATCGACCGGGCGCCGGTAGATGTCGTTGAAAAAGAACGTACGAAAGAGCGCGCCGCCCAGGACGCTTTTGACAAGATTTCCTCGCAGTTGTCCCGATTGGAGGGATTGCACTGAGGCTGGGATACTGTTAATAACGCTGTATAAGAAAAATAGGAGTGGCGTATGTCTGAGCGTCAAAGCGGTGTTGTGAAGTGGTTCAACAACGCCAAGGGTTTTGGGTTTATAACTATCCCAGACAAAGCGGAAGATATTTTCGTGCACTTTCGCGCGATACAGGGCGAAGGCTACCGCTCCCTCAATGAGGGAGAAGAAGTTGAATTCACCCTTATCGAGGGACCGAAGGGGCTGCAAGCGGAAGAAGTTACCAAACGCTGATCCCCCAACGGAGTCAGTATTTGCTAGACTCCCCCGGCCCAAGTAATCCGGATGTCCCATGTCACCCAACCAACAACAACTCAGCCTGCTCGGTCGGCTGCTCGCCAACTTTGTCTTAGCGGCGCTTGTTTATGCAGCTGCACACCTGCTGCCATTAACCTCTATCACATTCGCCATTGCACTCATGGTGCTCGCCCTTGGTAGTGCGCTGATCGCAAGCATAAGCGTCGCCAGCCCGACAGTTGGCGGTGGGGTCAAGGCCAAGCGCGTCACAGGCTCAACCGGCAAGATCAAGTGGTTTAATGCAACTAAAGGCTTTGGCTTCATTGTGGGCGATGATGGCGCGGAGGTTTTTGTTCATTACCGCAACGTGGAAGGCCTGTCCAAGCGCAGCATTAAAGAAGGGCAGCAGGTAAGCTATGTTGTCAAACAGAGCGATCGGGGCCCTCAAGCTGAGGAAGTCAAACCCCTATGACTGAACGCCGGGCAAAAAAAAGCTCAGTAGCGGTCAAGGAAAGGAAATTTCGGGGCGTCATCCTCCCAACGGCGAGCCACAAGGCAATCCGTAAGGTTAAGCGTGCGGGTCACGACCCTGCGATCCATGGCACAAAACTTTGGCGATCGAGTCTTCTCATTATCGATTACCTGCACAAGAATCCACCCACGGCAGCCCACAGCGTGCTGGACGCCGGATGTGGATGGGGTATCACAGGCATTTGGTGTGCCAAAAAGCTGCACTCATCGGTTGTATCCCTCGATGCCGATCCGGCGGTCTTTCCGTACCTGGACGCGGTAGCTGCGCTAAATGGCGTGGGCACCGAGCCCCGTGTCGAACGCTTCGAGCAACTGAAGAAAAAGGATCTTGCGGCCTTCGATCTACTGGTAGCGGCTGATGTATGTTTTTGGGACGAACTGGTGAAACCGGTCTGCAAAATGATAGACCGTGCGCTGAGTGCGGGCGTTTCCCAAATCATCATTGCCGACCCAGAGCGACCTACATTCCACGATATGGCGGAAAAAATGATCGCGCGGCACGGTGGCGAGCTGATTCAGTGGAAAATTTCAGGACAAACCAAAGCCAGTGGTGCACTGCTGGTCATCAACAACCAGTAGCGTGTTAACGCAGCACCCTTACCTGCCAGTCAACCATGGCGGCGGCCGGCTGACCTGAAGCATCCAGCGCGGGCCTGAAGAGCACCTCCCTGAGCTGCCGGCGCGCAAACCCCTCCATCGATTCTTCCTCCCCAGCGACCTCCTCGAGCTCCAGGTCCTGGAGTTTCCCCCGCGTCGTCACCGTAGCGGTGATATCGAGGATGGAGGTACCGCTACTCAAGCGTTTATCCCGATGCAGAACGGGAACTTGTGGTACGGGATGGGGCTTGGAAAAATCAACATCACCCCTGCTATTCAACTCCCGATAAATCGATAGCGCCTGGCTGCGACGCCCCTGGCTCAGTAACCAATCAGCTTTGGCCAAAAGCAGGTCATGATCATCGGGGTGCACTACAAGAGCACGGTCAATGAGTCCCCTCGCCTTCGTAGCCAATGACCTCTCCAGACCTCTGAGGCGATACTCCCCCGGAGATTGGTTGGCATTCTGCTGATAGGGGCCGACGTACCGATCCTGTGACACCCCAAATTCATCCACAACCAATGGGTCGACGCGATAATCAAGGAGGTAGTAGAGCTTGAGCAATTCCAAAATGACCGGCTTGCACCAGGGCACGGCCCAGTTTTCGTCGGCACACACAGCCTCAGAGAGTTCGGAACCATGATTAATGATGAACAGAACGTCAGATTCACGACCAGCCCAGGTTTCGCTGGCCAGTAATTCGCTGTGCACCGACAGCCATCGGACAGAGGCCCTAAGGCGCTGGTCGCTCCAGGGCTTAGCCCCCCTGCCTAGCAGGCGGTAGAAATAATCGATCTGGTTGGCCAGCTGGAGCGTGTCGCCTTTGTCGCGCAATAGGTCTGTTATGCGCTCAAGAAGCGGCAGTTGATCCACGCTGCTAAGCCCTTGATTGATGCGAGTGCTGTGCAGCGCCCAGCGGTAGAGCTCCAGTGCGGTTTCAGGCTGCCCGTACTCCTCCGCTTCTCGCCCCGCGGCGGCCAGGGCCGGAGTAAGCTCTGGAGCATAAGGACCCCATTTTGCTTCCATGTCCTGTATCCGGGCAGCAGTCGCTGAAAGGGCTCGCGTTACCTCCAACGGCGAGGCGCCTTTGGCTCGCTCAATCATTAACCCATCATCCTGCCAGGCCAGATGAATACCCCAGGGCTGCGGCTCACCAGCAGGCACCTTCTGACATGCGAGAATCAACCCCGCGACCAACAGATACGACCAGCTAGTAATGGCTATCCTCTCCGCATAATTCGATGCGGCCCAGTGTAAACCGGCTGGGCAAAAAAAAGCCCGCACAGTGGCGGGCAAAAAACACGTTGGACCTGAGTAGTGGCGCCGCTTCGGCCTCTGGCAACTGCAAACAACCACCACGTCTTCCGATGCCTGCAGTATCCACCCACCCTCACATAAATCAAATGTATTTATATTATTATAAACATTCTTTTGTGGCATACTTTGATCAATGAATATAAAAAGATTATCAAAAATTGACCTTAACCTATTGGTTTCTCTGCAGGTTTTGGTTGAGGAGCGAAGTGTGTCCGCTGCTGCCCGGCGTATGTCAATCACCCAACCTGCAATGTCGAAAACCCTGGGCAGACTGCGTGAGACGTTCGATGACCCGCTATTCGTACGTTCAAAGCGGGGTATCCAGCCCACGCCAAGGGCCCTAGCCATTGCCGCCGAGCTACCCCGCATGCTGGCTGAAGTAGAGGCGCTACTGGACACCGGGGATTTCACCCCGCGCAGCTTCCGGGGCGAAATGTCCATCGCGATCTCGGAATATGTTGGGCTCTCACTGCTACCACCACTGATAGCCCGACTGCAGAAAGCGGCGCCCGGTCTGCGTTTACGCACTATTACTCGAGTTGAGGGACAACTCGACGAGTTGGCGGCCGGCGGATTGGACTTCGCCGTACAACTTACCCGACAGGATTATCCGGAGGAATTTCGCTACCAGTCACTGGGAGGCTCTCCACTGGCTGTATTTGTTCGCCAGGGCCACCCATTGGTGGGACAAGCGCTCTCCCTGGAAGTCCTCGGTCGATTCCCAGCCATTAGTCTCTATGTATCCGATCGAAACGACCTGGAATTACCGCCGCTGCCACAGATCCGGGCCGATACCGGCAACACAGGAATGCTCGAGACCTCCCACCTCCTGACCGCGCTGGAGGTACTCCGGGAAACAGATTTTACGCTGATTTGCCCTGCTTATCTGGCACGGAATCACGGAGCAACCCGGGACGTCGTCGCCCTACCCCTGCCCAGCGAAAATGCGCAGTATGTAGATTATGCTCTTGTCGCCCACCGGCGCACGCAGAGTTCCCTGGTGCACCACTGGCTATGGAATGAAATTATCGACACGGTGCGCGGCATGCGTCTGCGCACAGTCCACAGGGGCTGATGCAACATCAAAGTTTCTATGCGCTGTGGGAAGTGTCATAATCAGGCCGAGCCTCATCGTTGTAATTCATGTCGAAACGCACACGCAGACCCGTCCCCCAGTTCGCAACACCGATCATCGAGACACACTGTCACCTCGACTATCTCGCGTCTGATGATATGGGTGCAGCCTTGGCTGAGATTGAGTCGGCCGGCGTAGAGCGACTGATCACCATTGCCGTATCCCCGGATAATCTTGCCGTTGTACTCGACCTTGTGGAGCGCTTCGCATCGGTCTGGGGCACCCAGGGCATCCACCCCCATGAAGCCGAACACTGGAATAGTTCAGTAGCCGAAGCCGTAGTGCGGGGTACGGCCCATCCGAAGATTGTTGCGGTTGGCGAGATTGGGCTTGATTACTACTACCAACACGCCCGGCGAGAAGTACAGATAAGCGCCTTTGATGAACAGCTGGCGCTTGCGGGGGAGCTTGATCTGCCGGTCGTCATCCATACTCGGGATGCTGATGACGATACACGAGCGGTCCTCGCCAATCACCTGGGCGGGCTGAAGAGAAAAGGCGTTATCCATAGCTTTACGAGCTCTCTCGAACTTGCAGAGTATTGTCTCCAGGAGGGCTTTCATCTGGGCTTCAACGGTATTTGCACCTTTAACAATGCCGACAACGTGCGGGCCATCATTGCCGCCACGCCGGTAGAAAAAATTCTCCTCGAGACCGATTCACCCTACCTTACCCCAGCGCCTTATCGGGGTCGCGCCAACTCGCCACGCTACCTTCCGCTGGTGGCCGAAAAGGTAGCTGAAGTTAAGGCGATGCCCGTGGAAGATCTGTTGCACATTGTGCGGCACAACAGTCAGTCATTGTTTTTCGAGGCTCCATGACCGAATTTGCACTGGGCCAACGCTGGGTTAGTCATGCTGATGTCGAGCTGGGACTGGGTATTGTCGTAGAACTTGATGGCAGGCGGATTAACCTCCACTTTCCTGCGGTAGGGGAAGATCGGACGTATGCCATCGACAGGGCGCCATTAACCCGACTTATCCTGGAGATCGGTGATCGCTTTCAGCATGCCAATGGCGATGACTACACCGTGGTAGAGCGACACGAGACCGAGGGTATTCTCGCCTACCTCATTGAGGACAGTGACGCCGAGAGACAACTTGTTTCGGAGCTCGACATAGACCCGCACATTCAGCTGCGCTCGCCCAGGGACCGGCTGCTAAACAACCAACTCGACAAGCTGATGGATTTCCAGCTCAGGTACGCAACCTTGATTCAGCGGGCGCGCTTCTGCGGCAGCAATGTGAGGGGGTTGCTGGGTGCCAGAACATCGCTTTTATCCCATCAGGTTTATATCGCCAGTGAGGTCGGGGCGCGTATCGCACCGCGGGTATTGCTTGCCGATGAGGTGGGCCTGGGAAAAACCATTGAAGCCGGATTGATTCTCTCTCAGCAATTGGCGTCCGGTCGCGTAAACCGAGTGCTGGTACTGGTTCCCGACACCCTGGTCCACCAATGGCTTATCGAGATGTTGCGCCGCTTCAACCTGATCTTTTCGCTCTTTGACAAAGATCGCCTGGGCGACATCGACGATGAGTCACCTTTCGAGACAGAACAACTCATCCTCTGTCCATTTTCCCTTTTTGCAGACCATGCTTCGGCGCGGGAAGACGCGCTGTCCGCAGGGTGGGATATGGTTGTGGTGGATGAAGCCCATCACCTTAATAGCGATACGCCCGGAGAGGCGGAGCTGACGCGCTTCGTTGCGGCCGTATCTGGGCGGTCAAGCGGGCTGCTTCTGCTGACCGCCACACCGGAACAAGCCGGTGTGGCCAGCCACTTTGAGCGGTTGCGTCTACTGGACCCCGACCGTTTTTCTGACTTTCCTACATTCAGGGAAGAGCAAAAACGCTTCGCCGAATGGAGCGACCTGATTGGGGCGCTTCAGGCCGGAGAGCAACCGGAAGGATTGCCGGCAGGTATCGACCGGGCCGCCGGGGAAAATCAGCAAATTCGCCAGCTCCTGGATCGCTATGGAACGGGGCGGGTGTTATTCCGCAATACCCGGGCATCCATCCCCGGGTTTCCCAACAGGGTGTTGCGTGCCTACCCCCTGGAAGTGCCGGCGCTTTACACAGACAGTGATGCAGAGATATTCCCTGAAACGCAGCATCCGGAAAACGCCTGGCTGGAATCCGATCCCAGGGTCACCTGGCTTGAAGCCCAACTTCGGACGCTGAGGCCGGCGAAGGTACTGGTGATTGCGGCTCATGCAGAGACGGCGCTAGCACTGGAGCACCACTTACATCTGCGTGCGGGGATACGCTGCGCGGCTTTCCATGAGGGTTTGACCCTGGTTGAAAGAGACCGGGCAGCTGCTTATTTTGCCGATGATATTGGCGGGGCCCAGGCCCTGATTTGCTCAGAAATCGGCAGTGAAGGCCGTAACTTCCAGTTTGCGCATCATTTAATTTGCTTTGACCTTCCCAAGAATCCCGATCTGCTTGAGCAGCGGATTGGACGACTGGATCGGATTGGTCAAACCGATGACGTGGTAATACATGTGCCTTACCTGTCAGCGACGGCACAGGAAGTCCTCTTCAACTGGCATCATGACGGCTTGGCAGCGTTCGAAAACAGCTGCGCTGTTGGCTACGCCGTGATGCAGCACTGCCAGGAACAACTCGACGCTGCTTTGGCCCACCCAAAGAATGCCTGTGACGAGCTACTCCGTGACTCCGCCTCGCTCCGCCGGTCCCTTGAGAGCCAAATGCGTGCAGGGCGTGATCGATTACTCGAGCTGAACTCCCACGACCCCCAGCGGGGCCAGGACATCATTGCTGCGATCCAAAGCGAAGAAACGCCAGAACAAATAATGGCTTTTTCTGAGCTGCTATTTGATCGCATTGGCATCAGCCAGGACTACCATACCGAAACGACCCATATCCTGAAGCCGACAGAAATGCTGATTACCGGACAATTACCCGGGCTCGAGGAAGAAGGTACGGTGGTGAGCTTTGATCGTGAGACTGCACTGGCGCGGGATGATGTGCTGTTCTTGACCCGGGAGCACCCCTTACTGCGAGAGGCGATGTCGGTGGTCTTAAGTAGCGAGTTGGGAAACTCAGCCATGGGCACCTTCAAACACCCAAAGATACCAGGGGGCACCGTGCTGCTTGAATGTGTTTACAGCGTCGAGTGCCTGGCTCCGGCCCATTTGGAGATGGGCAGGTACATAGAGCAGACGCCCATACGTATGGTGCTCGATCCCCAGTGCACGGATCGTGGGAATGTCATTGGACATGAAGCCCTGAACCGAATGATGACCGCGATTCCACCGGCAACCGCAGCCAATGTGATGCGAAGGATTCGGCCACTACTCGAACGGCAGCTTCAGGCGGCAGACAAACTGGCCGAGCAGGTGTTACTGGCGCGAAAGCAGGAGGGCCTCAAAGCGGTAAACGAACAGCTCGGAGAGGAATACGGCCGCCTCACTTACCTGAGTACCGTTAATCCCGGCGTTCGCCCTGCCGAGGTTGAAGAGCTTCAGGCGCGCATGGCTGAGACCCAGAAAAGCGTCGAAGACACCCAGGCATTCAGTCAGGCCCTCAGGGTGATCGTTGCCACCTGAAGCGCGGGGCAGGTCCGGCCATCCGGGACGGTAACACCTCAGGGCCTGTACCAGATCGCTGAGGTGTACGCCCTCTCCTGGAGGGTGTCGGGGCGCCGGGTATCAACACCTCCGCCCAGTGCAAGTTTATCCAGTAGCGAGTGCCTGGCTGTTGGTATCTGCAACACCCGGACGTAATAAAACGCGGCCTGGGTCGGATTAAAGTCAGGATCGACCCAAGCCGAGGTGAGGCGACTCGCTCCCACTGAGTTGTCGACGCGGCCTGTGGTCAGGTCCACGGTATTCGCAACGGGCCGCAGGGAACCATCTCCCAGGAGGCGCTCAGAACCGGCCCAGGCGACATCATAAATGGCCTCCGATGTTGAGCCATCTGCATTGATCCAGCCTTTGACCATTTGGATTCGATCCAGGAAGCCTGACTTGGGATCTGCTGTGGCCTCAATCAGGAAAGAAGGACGGGCACCCTCCTCCGCCTGCATCAGTTCACCACCCATAGGCACAGCGCTCGACATGATATTGCCTGGAAAACCGGCAGACTCCAGCGCCTCGGCAGGCAGGTCCCAGCCGGCATAAACCCGTACGCCAATACGCGGCCCGCTGGTGGCGTAAACCTCCCTGCGACGCATCGCGGCAACAATACTTTCCCGCGTATTATCTTCCGCCCAAACAGCTGCAAGTCCCGATGCCGACATTGCCCAGCCAAAGGGCCTTTGTGCCTGATCTGCCCATCCTCCCGCTTTGTTTTCCGGGATTGAATCCGTAGGGAATTTACCTTGAAAGTTGTTCTCCTCGGCACTGGCAAGCGCGGTGTGGCCATCCGTGGAACCAATCACCCCAAACTGATACGGGTTGATACCCAGGCTTGTTTCCAGCGCCAAACCGCGCCGCAGTGCCGAGCGAATGTAATCACCCTCCCTGGGTTGGTATCCGGTCCACTTTTTCTGTATGTAATAGGGGTAGGTTTCAAAATCTGCAAAGGCATCGGCTGGCGACAGCTGCGGATGGGTCTCGGAATCCCCCTTGATCTGGGTAATCTCAACAATAGGCTCCCAGTAACGACGGGTTTCTGCATAGCGTGGGTCCATGGGCCTGCCGCGCAGGGGTGTCATGTCGAACATGGCACCCTTGGAAATATTCGAATTATGGGGGATGGCCAGAAATGAGCCTCCGGTAGATACCGAAGTGGTCTCCAGCCAGCGCCAAAGATCTTCTGGAAAAGGGCTGTCATCAAGCCCGAAAGGCGCGAATTCCTGGGCGGTCTCGGCGTCAATATCACTCACGACTATACGGTGCAAATTGGCGCCACCCGGAATGGAGCTGTATTCCCATCCGATCAGGGCCGAGAACTCCCCCGGGGCATTGTGGGCATCGGCGGCCTCGGTGATGGCTCGCCAGGCGTCCGCCTCGACACTGGGCATATCCGGGATCCAGCCCACATCAGCGCTCCAGCTGCTGGCAGCTTCAGCAATGTTGTCGGACGGCTCCGGAAGAACATCCAGAAACAGGCTTCGGGCAGTGCCCTGGTCTACTGCGTCTCGTAAAATAGCGGTAGCAATCCAACCCTTTACCCTGGCGAGCAGAGACAAGTCATCACCGGTCACACCATTGAAATAAACGCTACGAATCACCCCCATGAGCTCTGCGTGGTCGGAGACCACCAAAAAATCAAGCGGCGTCTCCAACTGTACCCGTCGATTATCCCAGGCGTGCACCACGGGTGCTCCCTTGGCAAAACGGTAGGCCATATCGGGCGTGGCGGTCAGGTTGTTATTCGCAAACGCGTCTGACGAGTAGGTGGTATGAAGATGGGTATCACCCCAGAGCAACCGCTTTTCTTCAGCATGAGCACCAATCGCGAAGAGATTGAATGCAAGTGCTAGCAGTATCTTTTTAGTCATGATGTCCAACACCCAATCCATTCTGTGCAGGCTGCAATCGACCTCACTTGCCCTGCCACTGATAGGGCTTTTTGTTAAAAAACGCGGCCACTGCATTGGGGCAATCCTCACTGGAAATACACACTTCCTGCAATTGCGCCTCACGCGTAATGGTATCACCCAGGGAAGCGGTAGCAGCAAAGCGCAGCGCTTCTTTGGTATAGCGAAGCGCCAGCGGGGATCGTCCCGCGAGGTCCTCCGCGAATGCCTGTACCTGTTCGGCGAAATCCTCCTTGGCAAAGACTCGATTGGCAAGCCCCCAGTCAAGCGCCTTTCCCGCAGCAACTTTTTCACCCAATACCATCAGTTCGTAGGCACGGCGACTGCCCAGCAGTTTTTGCAGCAGCCAGGTTGACCCGCCGTCAGGAATCAGGCCAATAGCGGAAAACGGCTGATAGAGATAAGCATCCTCTGACATCAGTACGAGATCACAGGCCATAGCATAACTGTAACTGATACCCGCACAGGGCCCATTAATAGCGGCTACCCATACCTTTGGTGCCTCAGCTATGGCCAGAACCCCGGGCTTGAATTCATGAATCAAGTCATCGCGGGTCTGGGCACCCACCATCAAGCCGCCTGATCCGGCGTCTTCAGCAAGATCAGCGCCAGCCCCAAAGGCCCGCCCCTCGCCAGTCAGGACCACCACCCGTATGGAATCATCAAGGTTAAGCTCGCGTGCGGCAGCGAACAGCTCCCTGCGCATTGGTCCATTCATGGCATTGAGGCTGCCGGGGCGATTGAAGGCGACACGGGCAATGGCGCCGCTACAAGTCACATTCAAAGTCTCATATTCAGACATGGTTTTTTCTCGCAAAGGATAATTAAGTAATGAGGCCCACGAGTAACTGATACTGCAACACACGTTGGCAACGGATCGTGACACTCCCCCCGCCCGCACTCAAGCCCCATGGCCAAATACGCCATCCCAGGCGAACGCGCTGGCACACGTCAAAAACCATCAGGCGTTCAGTGGTCGCAATACGCCCCTGCAGTAATTGCAGCAGTAGGTAGCACGTCGGGCCTGGATCCGGTTGTGGCGTGTGGTCGACACGCTGTGCTCTCTGCAGGCGCATTCATATGGGTGCCGGCGCTGCTTTCTAATCGGCACGCCGCTCAGGTCACTGCTGTAGGTAGCCTTGGGGTTGGCTCCCAAAGCCACCATCAGGTCACGCCACTCCGGGCCATGGGGCTTGACCCGCCGGTTACCAAAGCGCTGGTGAATCGCGTAGTGAGCCACCTCGTGGGGCACGGTGTCGGCAAGATGCAACCGCATATCCTTGGCAAAGACCCAGGGGTTGAATCTTAGCCAGCGTGAGGCCGCTTTGTGGCAATACATACCGGCAGCACTTCCGGCCAGGTCAAAACGCACATCAATGGCAGCCAGTTCAATATCAAGTAGACCGCCGGCCCGCTGGGTCTCCAAAATGACCCGTTGACGAACCAATGCCATAGCGCTGCTGTTCAGGGGGTTTTTGTTGATCAGTCCGCACTCCCAGGATCCAGCACCTCCCGCAGTTCACGCTTCAGAAATTTGCCATTCGCATTGCGGGGCAGCGGCTCGGCGAGAAACCAGAGGTAACGCGGTATTTTAAAAGCAGCGACGCGACTGGCAAGGTGTTCCCGGAGGCCCGGCGCATCCAACAGCGCCCCATCCTTCAGGTGCACCGCGGCCCCGACCTCCTCACCCAGGCGATCATCAGGCACCGCGAAGGCGACACACTCCAGAACCGCTGGGTGATCAAAAATGGCATTTTCGACTTCGGCGCCGTATATATTTTCCCCACCCCTCAGGATCATGTCCTTGGCTCGATCGACAAGGTAAAGAAAGCCGTCCTCATCGAAATACCCGATATCACCGGTATGAAGCCAGCCCTCGACGATGGTCTCCTGGGTCGCCTCCGGTCGATTCAAATACCCCTTGATGACCGGCGTGCCACGCACGCAGACCTCCCCAACCTCGCCTGCCGGGATAGGCCGACCCGCGTCATCAACGCAGCGTCCCTCAAGCGTTGGCACCATGGGTCCCACACTGCTGGGTCTGGCGAGGAAAATAGCCCCGGCAATATAACTGATAATTCCACACACCTCCGTCATGCCGTAGCCCTGGGCGGGCATGGCGCGCTCGGTCTCCGCCGCCACTTTGCCGACCAGGTCCGGCTGCATGGCTGCGCCACCACCGCCCATGGCGCTCAGGCTGCTCAGATCATAGTCGCCGCGCTCGGGGTGCGTCAGAATTTCTCGACTCATCATGGGCACCGCGCTCATAGTGGTCACTTTCTCGCGCTCAATCAGCTTCATAGCCTCAACGGGATCCCATTTGTACATCAGGACAAAACGCCCCCCCGCCACGGTGCCAGCCTGCATAATGCAATTATTGGCAGTCACATGAAAAAGAGGTGTCGCCACGAGTGCCGTCGGTGGCGGCGCAGCGATAGGCGCATCAAGCGCCTCACCCGCTTCCAGCGCTCTATGCGTGGCGTATATCGTACCCATTGCGGCCACATTCATGACATTGGCAACGCAACCCCGGTGCGTAAGCTGTGCTCCCTTGGGCCGCCCCGTCGTACCCGAGGTGTAGAAGATACAGGCCTCACTATCGGGGTCGATTTCGGCAGCGGGTAACTCCCCGCCAACGGCTATCGCATCGGTCCAGCTCGTAGCGGGTAGCGACACGTTGTCAGCACGAACGGAGACCAGCTGCAGAGTATCGAATCGCTCACAGATCTCACTGAAAATTGCCAGGCGACGCTCATCTGCCACCAGGATTTTCGGCTGTGAGTCGTCGAGGGCGTAGGCCATCTCATCGGCCACCCACCAGGCATTCAAGCCGACAACAACCGCACCAAGCGCATTGATTGCCCAATGGGCCAGCATCCACTCGGGATAGTTGCGCATGGCAATAGCTACGCGATCACCCTCGCCAATCCCCTGGCTACGTAACCAGTTGGCAAATCCTGCAACCTGCTGGGCAGCGTCACTGTAGGACAGGCGCTCATCCAGGTAGACCATGTACTCGGCATCGCCGTGGCCTGTTGCCAACTGCCACAAATCACGCATGCTTCCCGGCGCGTTGACATAACCAAGCAGTGACTGGCCAGCCACCTCGACTGGGCCAACCTGCAGTAGGGACCCCGGTTGGGTGACCAGCCTTTGGGCAGATTCAAAATTTGCGATACTACTCATGAACTCTCCTCGTCATACTTTGCGCACAGGCCTTTCCTGACCGCTATACGCTTGCGCGGGCCAGCATAACCACAGCATACTGAGCGAGCAAATTATTAACAGCGTCCCGGTGAACTCCCGGGCTGGCTTATTTGTTGTACCTCGAGGAACTTTTGGGTGAATACACAAACGCTGGATGTTTCTAGCCTCGCTATTTGGCTACGGGAGCACGTCATTGATTTCGCGGGAGATCTGAGCGCTGAAAAATTCGCTGGCGGCCAATCCAATCCGACCTTCAAATTGACCGCGGGTGATAACCAGTTTGTGCTCAGACGGAAGCCACCGGGGGTTCTGCTGGCCTCGGCTCATGCAGTAGATCGCGAGTACCGGGTAATTTCTGCATTGCGAAGTACCGACGTGCCGGTTCCCGGAGCAGTAGCACTGTGTGAGGACGAGAGCGTCATCGGGTCCATGTTCTACCTGATGGAATGCCTGGAAGGGCGTGTATTCTGGGATCCTGCGCTACCCGAACTCAACAATGGCGAGCGCGCAGCCGTCTATGACGATATGAATCGAGTGCTCGCTGCCTTGCATAGCGTCAATTTGGAGGCCGTTGGGCTTGCCGACTATGGCCGACCAGGAAACTATTTTGAACGACAGGTCAAGCGCTGGAGCAAACAGTATCGAGCCTCCGAGACCGAGCACGTTCCAGCAATGGAAAGCCTGATGGAATGGCTGGTTGAGAGCATGCCCGAGGACGACGGTCGGGTAAGTTTGGTGCACGGCGACTATCGTCTCGACAACGTGATGTTCCACCCCACAGAGCCCAGAATTATTGCAGTACTGGACTGGGAACTGTCCACCCTGGGCAACCCGATTGCTGACCTGGCTTACCAGATCATGGCCTGGCAGCTACCCCGGGATGCGGGCATTAATGGTATGGGAGGCGTAGACCGCAAGGCTCTCGGGATTCCATCTGACGGCGCCTATATCACCCGATATTGTGAACGCACGGGTAGGGATGAGATCCAGAACTGGAATTTCTACATGGCATTTTGCTTCTTCCGCCTGGCCGCCATCGTACAGGGCGTCAAGAAACGGGCACTCGATGGCACCGCATCAAGCCCTGAAGCCGAGAGTCGTGGCGATCTCGTTAATCCACTTGCCGAGTTGGGTCTTACCTTTACCCAGGCCTGAAGCGTCGTTCCGACTCAGTGTGCGCCGCGCGCCGCCCTCTGCTGCCCTTGACTCTTTTTCCCGGCCCGCGGAGGGCGTTTTGCCGTGCCATTTTGACCGGTTTTGTCATCGGACCGTGCCATCAGTGCATTCCTCTGGGCTCGGGTTGGAGCAGGCCTGCGCCGTGATGAGCGGGGCCGTCGAGCGAGGGCCGGATCCGGGCGCAAATCGCCATATTCAAAGCGGTAGAGAATGGTCTCCAGGGTGCGGGAAATTTGCGTGCAGCGGCGTATTGACTCGACTTTTTCATAGCAGGCCCGCTCACCGTGCTCAATGATATCGACCAACTCCTGCTCGTCGATATGGGACAGTAGCCGCAGCGGATTGGCGAGTCGAAAACTTGGCATGATATTGATGTCGCCAGTGTACTCCTGGTCCATCAGGGCGTGCAGGCCGTGCATCATCATGTTGAATCGGGGCCAGCTGTCGCCCCGTTTCTGCGCCAGGCCGCGGTAAAAATTTAGAAACTCCCGACCCAGTCCCACGCCAAGGCTACCTGCGGCCTTGGTCAGGGCACCACGGTCTTCGTCCTTGGGGATGAAAGCCGTGGCAACAGGATTCACCATGCTGACGATGTGATGGTTGGTCCCAAACAGTCTCGATAGACGTTTGGCCGGCAAATCATCAGCGACCGACCCATCTATCCAGCGGCGTCCAGGCAAATAAGGCTGTGGATCTCCATTAACGTTACGGGCCATCAGCATGACCGCGGGGAAAACCCCGGGAACGGCGCAGGAGGCCATTACCGCCGAACGAAGGTAAACATTGGGCGATGTAATGGCATTGAGCAGCCGTGATCGCTGGTGGGGTTCAGCCGGAGCGATGGTGATACTCACCTGGCGACCCGTCTTGGCATAGGCCTCCTCAAAGGTCATGTCAGGCACGAGACGCTCGATAAGCTGCTCTAGGTCCTCAAGGGAAATGCTTGGGCCGCCACCCGTCAGCAAGCGACGGAAAAATCCTACGTCCTGACTCGCCTCATTGCGGAGAATCGCAGGGTCCCTCAGCGCCACCATCTCTTCGTCGGTATGGCATGCCAATACCCCCGCAACGAGCGCGCCGGCACTCGATCCCGAGATCACCCGTGGGAGCAGGCCTTGCTCCAGAAGCACATTGACAACCCCCAGATGCAGAAATCCCAGTACGCCCCCACCGCTCAACATCAGCGCTGAACGCCCGAAGCAGATGTTGGCCCTGTAAAAAAAGTCCATTTTTTGTTGCGCAGGAATTTCACTCTCGTCGAGTTCAGCAAGTAATTTCAGAGAGGCGTCTATCTCGTCGATATAGTCCTCGATGAGCTGCTTGGTACCCGCCTTGGCCATGCGATACAAAACGCCCTTGCCCATCCCTCCCATATTGCCGTGTATGCCCTCATTGAGCGCGTACAGAAGGCCCTGGTGGTCAGATCGACTCCGGAGATTGCGCAGCCGGTCAAGACGCAGCCTGATTTGCGCATAGTCATAGAGTTCGGTGTGCTCAACCTGCCGCCACTCCGACATGCCAGAGAGGTCATCGTGACGCTTTGCAGCCGCCAGCCAGCCGGGATAAGCAGCTGCAGTAGCCATCTCGCGTTCTAATTCGACCAACTTTCTCTTTTTCCGCACCCTTACCTCACACCGCGACGGGAATCAGATCCCAGCTTATTACTGTTGGTGCCCCGGGTACACTCAAGAAACGACTAATTGCGGGGCAGCCAGTAGGCGAAATATTAATAAGCTAATTAAATCAATTATTTGCCGGAACTTTATTACCCTTATTATCGCTATTTTGATGGGGTCGCGACCCACCCCATGAACGGGGGACAAAACCTGAATGTATCTACCGGTCTATCCGTCGGGGTCGCCTTTAGTGCTCCTGGCGACACCGGATCAGGCGTCCCGGTTTCGATAGGCCTCCATCAGGTGCCGCTTGTAGAGCTTTCCGTTATCCATCCGCGGCAGTTCCTCCAGAAAATCCAGGCTGCGGGGGATCTTGATATGGGACAGTCTTTCTTTCAGCCAGGCCATGAGTTCCAGTGCGGTTTCATCGGTCGCATCGGCCCAGTTGGCAGGTTGCACCACGGCCTGAACAGCTTCACCAAACTCCTCACAGGGTATCCCGAAGACCGCAACATCCGCGACCTTCTCGTGGTTGATAAGTAAATTCTCGATTTCCGCGGGGTATATGTTCACTCCACCCGAGATGATGGTGAAGTTTTTGCGGTCGGTAAGGTAAAGGTAGCCCTCCTCGTCCAGGTAGCCCATATCGCCCACCGACGTCCAGCCTTGGTCATTGTAGGCCTCAGCGGTCTTTGCGGGTTCGTTGTGGTACTCGAATTTATTCGCAATGTCGGAGAACCAGATCGTCCCAACTTGGCCAGTGGGCAACTCCTCCCCCTCCTCGTTCAGGACATGGGGAACACCAAACAATGACCGTCCAACAGAACCTTTGTGATTGAGCCAATCATTGGAATCAATGATCGTAAATCCCGCCGCCTCGCTGGATGAGTAGTATTCAATAATGACGGGGCCCCACCATTCAATCATCTGTTCCTTGACATCGATTGGACAGGGTGCGGCGGCGTGAATGGCGACCTGCATTGAACTGGTATCGAATCGCTCGCGCTCCTCTGCAGGCAGTTTGAGCATCCTGACAAACATGATCGGAACCCACTGGCTGTGTGTCACCCGATGTTCTTCGATAAGTTCGAGGGCTCGCACTGCGTCGAACTTTTCCATAATGATCGACGTGCCGCCAGTGTCCAGAACCACCAAATTATAATGGAGCGGCGCCGCGTGGTAGAGAGGCGCGGGTGAAAGGTAGGTCGTTTCACTGCCAAATCCAAAGGCCGCGCCCAGGGAGAGCGTCAAAGGCAAGGGCTCATCAAAGATCTCGGTGTAAGGACGATTAAACACCCCTTTGGGTTTACCCGTGGTTCCCGATGAATACAACATGGCGGTACCCATGGCCTGGTCATCAATAGGCGTGTTGGGAAGAGCGTCTACCGTTTCCTCCCAGGAATGAAAGCCCGGCTCCACACCACCAACCATGTAGAAATGTTTCACCCCCGTGTTCTGGGTGACCATCCGCTCCGCAACGCCTGCCAATGTATGGGACGCAACAAACAAATCTGCGCCGCAATTGTCGAGGATATAGGCCGTCTCGTCCTCTTTCAGGTGCGTGCTGATGGGGGTAAAAATAATGCCTGCCCGCATGGCGCCGGCTGTAATCTCCAGAAACTGACGACAATTCTCCAGCATCATAGCCATGTGATCGCCGGCCTTCAGTCCGCAAATCCTCAAGAGATGGGCCACCTGATTGCTGCGTTCATCGAGCTCTTTGTACGTGACCATCTCCCCCGAATTGGCCATGATGATTGCAGGCTTATGCGGTGTTTCGGCGGCGGTTATGGATATGTGGGGCATGAACCCTCTCCCGATGGTATGTTGCGCTTACTATACAGAAGGGCTCTGTGGAAAAGTACGGGAGGAATGCGTGGCAGCGGACAGCAGTGACACCCAAAAAACGCCGGGGGAGCTTCGTGCTGCCGCACGCAGTGGGGACTTCAGCGGCACGACCAGTGGCATGGCGGCAGGGTTCGTGCAGTGCAATCTGGTCATAGTCCCCGCGGAATTCGCCCATGATTTTGCTGACTTCTGCCGCCGCAATCCCAAGCCCTGCCCACTACTCGCCACCAGTCCCAGCAGCGGGGACACATCCCTTCCTGAGCTCGGAAAAGATATCGATGTGCGAACAGATTTGCCGCGCTACAGGCGATGGGAATCGGGAAAACTCACGGCAGAGCCCGTGGATCTCTGCGCAGACTGGCAGGAAGACCATGTCGCTTTTGCGTTGGGTTGCTCATTTTCCTTTGAAGAGGCTCTCCTGGCGGATGGACTGGAAATACGCAACATCACCGAAAAGGTCAATGTACCCATGTACCGCACCAACCAAGCTTGCCATCCGGCGGGTCCATTCTGGGGTAATCTAGTCGTCAGCATGCGCCCCATGAAACCGAAAGATGCCATCCGAGCCATACAGATTTGCACGCGTTTCCCCTCGGTGCACGGAGCACCCGTACATTTCGGAGATCCCTCCCAGATAGGTATCGAGGATGTATCCAACCCTGACTTTGGTGATTCAGTTACGATCGCGGAGGGCGAAATACCCGTGTTCTGGGCCTGCGGCGTAACGCCGCAGGTGGCGCTGGAGAATGCGCGACTTCCGCTTGCCTTCACTCATGCGCCCGGGCATATGCTGGTCACCGACAAAACAAATGCAGGACTCGCACTACTGTGAAAGCCGTTAAACGAATTGTCCGGCGCAGAAGCCGAAAGACACCAGTCCGAAAACTCATCAAAATCAATTGCGATTTGGGTGAGAGCTTCGGCGCATGGAAAATGGGCTGCGACGAGGCCGTCATGCCGCTTATCGATAGCGCCAACATAGCCTGCGGCTTTCACGGTGGTGACCCCTCAGTCATGCGCGAGACCCTGATCCTCGCCAAGAAGCACAAGGTTGAAATTGGAGCCCACGTGGCCTATCCCGATTTGCAGGGATTCGGACGACGCTCCATGGCCCTCACCGGCCAGCAACTCATCGATACCATTCATTACCAAATCTCAGCTTTGGACGGAATGGCGAGATCCCACGGTACCCGGGTGAGCTATGTGAAACCCCACGGTGCGCTATATAACGACATGCTCGGTGACGAGGCGCTGCTGAAATCGGTTATGTATGCCGTAGCGTCATGGTATCGCTCACTTGATCTGGTAATGCTTGCCACGCCGAGGGACAAAAAAGCGGTTGAACTCGGCTTTGAATATGGCCTCGGCCTGCGCTTTGAAGCCTTCGCAGACCGCGGCTATACGCGGGCCGGCTACCTCGTCCCAAGAAGCAGCCCTGACGCCCTACTCGATCTTGAAGCCGCGGTCGCGCAGGCTGCCAATATTGCTTCAGGGAGCCTTCGCAGCGTCAAGGGCCATAAACTCAGTATCGTCCCTGATACCCTGTGCGTGCATGGAGACACCCCGGCCGCTGTGGAGATGCTGAAGGCCATCCGGACCGCATTGCGAACGCCACCGGCCTGAATGATGCGATGGAGTCCTGCAGGTGTTACGGGCCTTAGGCTGAGTCATGATGACGCGCCCAGCCCTGGCGTAACGGCCAGTTTGTTGCGCCTGCGGCAACTGCTCGTCGAGAAACATCCCGGGGGAATTGTCGATAGCGTGCTGGGCTACCAAACGCTCACAGTCTTCTTCGACCCCGCAGTGATTACCCGAGATCGGCTGGCGGATACCGTTGAGTCATTGGGTGCCGACCGATCCGATGTTCCCCTTTCGGGCCGGCGCATCGAAGTGCCGGTCTGGTATTCCGAAGAGTCGGGGATAGACCTTGCTGCGGTTGCTGAGTATTGCCGGGTCTCTGCAGATGACGTTGTCGAAATGCACAGTTCGGAGGTATACAACGCCTACGCGACCGGTTTTGCACCTGGGTTCTGCTACCTGGGAGATACGCCCGAACCCCTCACAATACCCCGCCTCGATGCACCGCGACGGGAGGTTCCAGCAGGGAGTGTCGCACTTGCTGATCGACAAACAGCCGTCTACCCGAGCGTCTCGCCCGGCGGTTGGCGTCTCATCGGGCTGTGCCCGCTAAAACTTTTTGACCTGGGACAGTCTCCCCCGGGCCTTATTGCAGTGGGTGATCAGATCAGCTTCAGACCCATTAGCAGGGATCGGTTTCTGGAACTGGGAGGCATTCTGTGACAACCATTGAGGTGGCAAAGGTGGGCCTCCTCGCTACCCTCCAGGATGCGGGTCGGCCCGGCCTCCTTGGCCAGGGCATTACCAACGGAGGAGCCGTGGATGGTTTCGCACTTCGATGCGCCAATCGTCTGCTGGGAAATCCAGACAACTCGGCGGGGCTGGAGATTGTGCTGGCAGGAATGGACCTGAGGGTGCATTGCGATACCCTGGTCGCCTTTTGTGGTGCCACAGCGCCGGTCATTATCAATGGCGACGCTCAGCTTATGGGGCGCCCCCTGCCCGTGCCTGCCGGCGCGCAGATTGAAGTTCGCCCCAGCAGTGCCGGCACTTACACGTACATGGCCGTAGCGGGTGGAATCAACGTAGTACCAACGCTTGGGAGTCGCAGTACCGTGATCCGCGAAGGGTTGGGTGGTCTCGACGGCCAGGCCCTGAGCACAGGTGATCAGCTCCCGATTGGTTCCTGCGATGGCACATCCCCAGCCGCGCACAGTGCATTTCGAGCTTTTGTTCCACCGCCCGTAGAGGGCCCCCGGGAAATGCCAGAGCCCCTTACGCTGCGCTTCGTACCAGGATTTCAATACGACGACGTGACGGAATCCTGCAGGGAGAAACTCGCCACCGCCACCTTCACCGTCACGGGTGCCGCCAACCGCATGGCCATTCCACTGGAGGGTGACGCGCTGGACACCGGACTATCCCAGCTCTGGTCCGAAGCCACATGTCTTGGCTCCATACAGATCCCCCCCAACGGCAAGCCGATCGTCTTACTCAACGACCGGCAAACCATGGGTGGCTATCCCCAGATGGGAGCCGTTATACCGCAGGACTGTGCTCGACTTGGGCAGAGCCGCCCCGGCGTAGCAATCAATTTTCGCAGCGTAAGTGTCACCGAAGCAGATCAACTGGTGTGGCTGTCTGAACATTACGAGGAAACACACCTGCAAGCACTGGATACCCTCTGGAGACGGTCTTGAACGCGTCAGCGATCAGTACGGCTATCGAGGCGGTGTTGGTGTCAAGAAACCCGCGTGGCATGGCACGTGTCCGTCGTCATCTTGAGCCGGGCTACTGCCTCCGTGCAGCCCAGACCCTGGTAGCGGCATCGGGTAACGTCATGATATGCACGGGTTTTCCGGTTGGCGGGACGTTCGAGACCGATGGACCTCCCGGCGCATTCGCGCTGTATCATTTTCTTGAATCCATGGGAGCAAGACCCTGGATACTCGCTGGCGAAACCGTGACGGGAGCCCTGGGCACCTCCGTTCGAACCTGGGCGCTGCAAAGCTTCGACTATGAAGGGGCGCGAGCTGAATCGGAGGCACTCCTTCTGGATCTCGCGCCGTCAGTTATCGTCGTCATCGAGCGACCCGGCGCGGCAGAAGATGGACGTTTTTACAATATTGCCGGAGAGGATATAAGCACAGAATGTCGCCCCGTCGAACCCCTGCTGGAATTGGCCACATGTCCAGTGATTGCGATCGGTGATGGCGGGAATGAAGCGGGCATGGGACGCGCAGGTCCGATCCTTGAGTCACTGAATATCAAACCTGCCCGAATTGGTTGCGACGAACTGATTGTCGCCGACGTCTCCAACTGGGGTGCCTATGCCGTCATTGGCGTTGCAGAGGCGCTCTGCAAGCGTCCTATACTTGATTGGCTGGATAGCAGTGCGCTATTGGCGCGCTGCATCGAACTCGGTGCAGTAGACGGCGTGACTCATCAACCGACCCAGACCGAAGATGGCTTCGAGTCAGGCGTGGGTGAAGCCGTAATAGAAGAAATCAAACAGCTTATTATTGGAGGGGGTATGCGATGACAACGGCTTACTTGAACGGCGAATTTGTTCCCCTGGAAGACGCCAGAATCTCACCCATGGACCGTGGCTTTCTATTCGGGGATGGGATCTACGAAGTCATCCCCAGCTACGGAGGCAATATGGTCGGCTTTGCGCGGCATATGCAGCGCCTCGACCAGGGTTTAAGCGCTATCCAGCTAGACAATCCCCTATCCACAGAAGCCTGGCAGAGTTTGCTTGCTAGCCTGATTGAGAAAGATCAAGGCGAGCATCTGGGTTTATATCTTCAGGTTACACGGGGCACATCCCTGATCCGCAACCACAAATTTCCCAGCGAATGCCGACAAACCGTATTTGCCTACCCGTTTGAGGTGAATGCCCCCTGCAACGGCAATCCTGCAGAAGCTGCATGCTACCGGGTGGCTACAGCCCACGACAGGCGCTGGCGGCGCTGTGATATCAAGTCAGTCGCACTGCTTGGTAACGTCCTGCATATGATGGAGGGAGTCAATGCCGGTGCCGATGAAGTGCTCCTCTTCAATGAACAGGATGAGCTCACAGAAGCCGCTGCCTGCAACGTGTTCGTTGTGGAGGGGTCCCGTATTGTCACGCCACCACTCGACCAGGCCAAATTACCCGGCGTCACTCGGAACATGCTGGTGGACATTCTTCGGAACGAGCGGATGCCCATTTACGAAGAAACCGTGTCCCGTGCCAAACTCCTGGCTGCTGATGAGGTCTGGCTCACCAGCTCGACCAAGGAAATTGCTCCCGTGATCGCCATCGATGACGAGCCGGTCGGTGATGGCCGGCCGGGCGCCGTCTGGGCTCAGGCACAGACCCTCTTCGCCCGTCACCGCTTTACCCTCTGAGAGCGGCATGCCACGTCCAACGAAAATAACAATTGATTTGACGGCATTGCGCCACAATGCCCGATGCACGGCCACGATGGCGGGCTCAGCCAAGCTCATGGCAGCAGTTAAAGCCGATGCTTACGGCCATGGACTATTGCCCTGTAGTGAAGCCCTGAGCTCTATAGTGGATGGCTTTGCGGTGGCCGTATGCGAGGAGGCCGTGGTGCTACGCGAGGCCGGGATCAACTTACCCATTCTGGTCCTTGAAGGCCCCTTCGACGGTGAGGATGTGCTGGCCCTTGGCCAATATGACCTGATGTCTGTTGTGCATGCCCCCCACCAGTTGGATCTACTGGAAAAATCCGGCACCCAAAACCTGCCCAGCCTCTGGATCAAAGTGGATACGGGAATGCACCGGCTGGGTTTTGATCCTGGGGAACTTCCTAAAATCGTCGCTGAACTGCAGCGCCAGGGTGCTCGTCCAGTAGTCATTACAAGTCATTTCGCAGATGGTGAAAATCCAGACTCGGCCCTCACGGTGCGGCAGCAGGCGCGCTGGCAATCGGTGCACCAACCAACGGCTTCGGCAACCGGGAGCCTGGCCAATTCAGCAGGCCTCATTAACCGCTTGGCTCCCAACAGCGAATGGGTACGGCCCGGAATCATGCTGTACGGTGCAGCCCACGCCAAGCCCGCAGATGCTGAAACGCTAAGGCCGGTCATGAGCCTCACTTCACAGGTCATGGCGCTGAGGGCGGTACCCGCAGGAGAATCAGTAGGGTATGGGGGGCGATGGATGACAACGCGGGCCAGTCGTATTGCTACTATTCCCGTGGGCTATGGGGATGGCTATCCGAGGTCAGCAACGGATGGCACACCGGTGCGGGTCGGCAACCGAATCTGTCCGGTTGCAGGCAGGGTCTCCATGGACATGATCACAGTCGATGTAACCGATCATCCAGACTGTGAGATTGGCACGCCGGTAGAGCTCTGGGGCCAACACCTGCTGGTCAATGAGGTAGCGCAATACGCAGACACGATAGGCTACGAGCTGCTCACCCGCCTCACCGGCAGAACCCCGCGAAACTGGCGCTCTTAATCCGCGCAACGGCACGTATCGGTGGCAGATGACCTCGTCCAAGGTTTGTTTTAAGCTCCAATCATCACTCAGAACAAGGACTGCTGTGCCCTCAATCCCCACCCCATTACCAGACGGCAGCATTCTTGCTGCCCTGGACCTTGGTAGCAATTCATTTCACCTGATCGTGGCTCGCCTGGAGCACGGTGAAATCAGGCCCATCCACACGCTGGCGGAAAAAGTCCAGCTGGCAGCTGGACTCAGTGGCCGACAGCTGTCGGAGGCTGCTATCGAGAGAGGACTGGCATGCCTCGAGCGGTTTGATCAGTTGCTACAAAGTGTGGAGCCGTCAAAGATCCGTGTTGTCGGCACACACGCACTGCGCAGGGCCAAGAATCGACGATTATTCACCGATCCTGCAGAACAAATTCTCGGGGTTCCCATCGATGTCGTTTATGGTCGAGAGGAAGCACGACTCGTTTATCTCGGTGTAGCGCACTCACTGGCAGATGACGAGGCCAGTCGGCTGGTGGTCGATATCGGTGGCGGCAGTACCGAATTCATTGTTGGTCAGCGCTTTGAACCTACGCGCATGGAGAGCCTCCAGCTGGGTTGCGTGAGTTATGCCGGAGAGTTTTTTCCCGACGGGGAGATTAGCAAAAAGGGTTTCAATGCCGCCTTTGAGAGGGCAAGGGTGGAGGTATCCCACATACGCAAAGGCTACAACACAAGACACTGGCAGGAAGCCGTGGGTTCGTCAGGCACGTTTCAGGCGATAGAGGCGCTCATTGCATTAGAGGGCTGGCGGGAGACAGGTATCGATGGTAAGTCCCTGGACAAGTTGCGCAAGCGACTTCTGAAATATGGACATGCAGATCAAATTAGCTACGAGGGATTAAGCGACAAGCGCCGCCGGGTGCTCATGGCAGGGATAGCAATTGCGATGGCCATTTTCGAAGAACTCAATATCAGCAGCATGCGCACCTCCACCGGGGCACTGCGCGAGGGACTAATCTACGATCTGGTGGGCCGCTTACAACACGAGGATGTGCGGGAACGTTCGATCAATGCGCTTGTTGGCCGTTACTCCAGTGATTCAGCGGAGGCGGAAATGGTTGCCCAAAGTACCGCTTGGTTAACAGGCTGCGTAGCGGACGTTTGGGAGCTGACGTCCACGGACACTGAACTGCTTTGCTGGGCGGGGCGCTGCCACGCGATTGGCACTGGTATCTCAGCAAAGCACTACAACAGGCACTCGGGCTATCTGCTGGAGAACTGTGATCTACCCGGCTTCTCGCAGGGTGAACAGGAATTACTCGGCACCCTGGTCAGGGGCCAGCGCGGCAAACTGAGCGAGGATCTAATGGATGTTATTCCCGAGCAGAGGCGCGCAAGGGTAACCAAAATGCTGGTGCTGCTGCGGCTGGCAGTTGTTTTCAAATGGGTAGAACGATTTGAGGATTTAGCCAGCTGTACCGTGACCGCCAAGAGCAACAAACTCCAACTTAGCTTCCCCCACGACTGGTATGACAGCCACCCCCTGACCACTTCAGAACTTCGGGCAGCGATCCCGAGTATCGGCAAGTTGGGCGTCACACTGCAACTGGACTAGTTTTTAATCCGTATTGCCGTTGACCACACCCAATCCCCGGTAGACCATGGTGCCCTTTCGCGGAAAGCACGGGTTCGGGTATGGATCAACAGACCGTCAACACTATTGCAGGGCAGTTGCACGACGCGCTGATCAATCGCAGGGTCATAGACCCCATCACTGACACCCACGCCGACGTTTCTATTCCTGACGCCTACCGAATCTCACTGAAATTCCTGGAGCAAAGACTTGCTGCCGGTGAACGCATCATTGGCAAAAAAATTGGCGTTACAAGCGCTGCAGTCATGGATATGCTCAATGTCCATCAGCCGGACTTTGGTTTTCTGACCGATGCGATGCAATTTGGTTCTGAAATGCCTATTTCCCAGCTACTGATACAGCCCCGGGCAGAAGGCGAGCTCGCCTTTCGCCTGGGGGGCACACTGCAAGGACCGGGCATTACTGAGGCGGATGTCATCGCCGCAACGGAGGCCGTTTTTCCCTGCTTTGAAGTTGTCGATTCAAGAATAGAAAGCTGGCGTATAAAAATTCAGGATACCGTGGCTGACAACGCGTCATGCGGACTGTTTGCATACAACGACAGTGCCGGTATAAATCCATCGGCAACAGACTTGGCTGCACTGAGCATGGAAGTGGAGAAAAATGGAACCGTGATTTCCACAGGAAAAGGAAGCGCCGCCATGGGAAATCCAATTACCTGTGTCGCGTGGCTGGCAAATACCTTGGGAGAATTTGGCATTAGCCTCGATGCGGGAGACATCATACTGTCCGGGAGCCTTGTGCCACTTGAACCAGTCGTGCCAGGAGACGTTATGACAGTGCGTGTGTTGGGTGTAGGCGAATGCACCGTTAACTTCACATAGATTTGAGAAATTCCTGATGCAAAAATTAAACGCCTTGATCATTGGTCCCGGAAACATTGGAACCGATCTATTGTATAAAGCCCTGCGCTCCGAATGGATCAATCCTGTGTGGATGGTAGGCGTCGAGGCGTCAGAGGGTATCACCAGGGCGAGGGAGCGTGGATTAAAAACCTCCTCCGCGGGATTGGCAGGTGCTCTATCTGGCCTTCTGGAAGATGAGGTAAGGATTGCATTTGATGCAACCTCTGCAGGCGCCCACAAGGAGCATGCCAGGGTGCTCGAAGAACATGGCATCATTGCGATCGACCTGACGCCGGCCGCCATTGGGCCCTTCTGTATTCCTCCCGTTAATCTGGCGGACCACACCAAATCCCTCTCAATGAACGTCAACATGGTGACCTGCGGGGGGCAGGCCACGATACCTATGGTGGCAGCCGTTTCAAGGGTTCAGGGCGTGGCCTATGCGGAGATTGTAGCTACGGTAAGTTCGCGATCAGTCGGACCCGGCACGCGCAAAAATATTGATGAATTCACGCGCACAACGGCATCGGCAATCGCTGAGGTGGGTGGAGCTGAGGAAGGCAAAGCCATCATTGTTATCAATCCCGCTGAGCCACCACTGATCATGCGTGATACCGTGCACTGCCTCGTTGTGGGAGAGCCCAAAAGGTCGGAAATTACGTCATCGGTACATGACATGATCGCAGAAGTGCAGCGCTACGTACCCGGTTATCGCCTGATTAATGGTCCCATTTTTGATGGCAGTCGCGTGTCAATTTTTCTGGAGGTGGCGGGTCTCGGCGATTTTCTACCGACCTATGCGGGCAACCTCGATATCATGACGGCCGCGGGATTGCGAACCGCAGAAATCTTTGCCGAGGAAGTCGCTGCGGGCAACTTCGTCCTTCCCCCCCGATCGTCTTAAGGAGTCCGCCACATGGATCTCTCAGGAAAGCGCGTTATTTTGCACGACATGAGCCTCCGGGACGGTATGCATGCAAAACGACACCAGATCTCCCTTGAGCAAATGGTCGATATTGCCCAGGCCCTCGATGATGCTGGGATGCCGTTGATCGAAGTTACCCATGGCGACGGCTTGGGTGGCGCCTCCGTGAATTACGGATTTCCGGCACACAGCGATCGGGATTACCTGAGCGCCGTCATTCCCAAGATGCGTCAGGCAAGGATTTCGGCGCTACTGCTTCCTGGAATTGGCACCATCGACCACCTAAAAATGGCCTTTGATCTCGGCGTTAGCACCTTAAGGGTGGCCACACATTGCACTGAGGCCGACGTATCAGAACAGCACATCGGCATGGCCGCAGCACTTGGACTTGATACGGTCGGGTTTCTCATGATGGCGCACATGATTCCAGCAGAGCATTTGGTGCAACAGGCACTGCTAATGGAGGGCTACGGGGCTAACTGCATCTACTGCACGGACTCCGCGGGCTATATGCTGCCCGACGAGGTCACTGAAAAAATTGGGGCATTGCGCACCGCACTCCAGCCAGCGACTGAAATCGGTTTTCACGGGCATCACAACCTTGGTATGGGTATTGCCAATTCTCTCGCGGCAATCGAGGCCGGGGCCCACCGGATCGACGGGTCTGTAGCGGGACTTGGCGCTGGGGCGGGCAATACGCCGCTCGAGGTCTTTGTCGCGGTCTTACACCGGATGGGTGTAGAGGACGGTATCGACCTGTACAAGATCATGGATGCCGCAGAGGACCACGTCGTGCCCATAATGGACGATCCGATACGGATAGACAGGGATGCGCTCACTCTGGGCTATGCCGGCGTCTACAGTTCGTTTTTATTGTTTGCCAAGCGCGCCGAAGAAAAATACGGTATCCCGGCCCGAGATCTACTAGTCGAGCTGGGCCGGCGGGGTACTGTAGGGGGTCAGGAAGATATGATAGAGGACCTCGCCCTGACGATGTCAAAGCAATCTGCCCCCTAACACAGCCCCAACGCGGTGCGCGTTTTAGGCGGCTGGAATAAGGCGCTGCACAGCGAGATGCCACTGACAGCGCAACGCCCTCTCACTCAGATAGCAGCTTCGAATTCGGGCAATGCCGTAAACAGGTCAGCCACCAGTCCGTAGTCTGCCACCTGGAAAATAGGCGCGTCCTCGTCCTTGTTGATGGCAACGATAACCTTGCTATCCTTCATGCCCGCCAGGTGCTGAATGGCTCCGGAAATACCCACCGCTATATACAGGTCAGGGGCGACAATCTTACCCGTCTGGCCAACCTGATAGTCGTTGGGCACAAAACCAGCATCCACTGCCGCCCGTGAAGCACCTATCGCTGCGCCGAGCTTGTCAGCAATACCTTCAAGTAGCTGGAAGTTGTCGCCATTTTGCATTCCGCGACCACCAGATATGACCACCGAGGCAGCGGTTAGCTCGGGTCGATCAGACACCGCCACCTCCTCCGAAACAAAGCTCGAGAGTCCCGCGTCGTGTACCGCATCAACCGACTCCACTGACGCAGAGCCGCCCTCCTCTGCAACGCCGTCGAAGGCCGTTGTACGAACCGTAATCACTTTTTTCGCATCTGACGACTGTACTGTCGCAATCACGTTTCCAGCATAGATCGGTCGCTTGAAGGTATCCGGTGCATCCACAGCAATAATGTCTGATATTTGCGCGACATCCATCAGAGCAGCAACCCGCGGCATAACATTCTTGCCGCCTGTCGTAGCCGGCGCCACCACGTTATCGTAAGCCGCTGCGACATCGGCGATCAGCAGGGAAACATTTTCAGCCAGTTGATGGGCATAGGCCGGGTTATCGGCACACAGCACCTTGCCGATGCCCGGTATAGATGCGGCTGCCTGAGCTACCGCGCCGCAGTCTCCGCCAACGACCAATATATCAATATCGCCGCCGATAGCCTGGGCCGCGGCCACTGCGTTGAGTGTCGCCGGCTTGAGGCTTGTGTTGTCATGTTCGGCAATAACCAGTGTAGTCATGAGATCACCTTCGCTTCATTTTTGAGTTTATCGACAAGCTGGGCAACGTCCTCAACCTTGATGCCAGCTGCTCTCTCGGGAGGTGGTGCAACGCCTAGCTGCGTAATATGGCTGTTCAACTCGACACCAAGGTCAGCCGGCGCAATCACATCCAGCGGTTTTTTCTTCGCCTTCATGATATTGGGCAGCGAGGCATAGCGGGGCTCATTGAGCCGCAGGTCCGTGGTGACGATAGCCGGCATTTTGAGGTTCAAGGTCTGCAAACCACCGTCAACCTCACGGGTGACCTTAAGGCTGTCACCATCGACCTTGATTTCTGACGCAAAGGTTCCCTGAGCCATATTTGCCAGTGCGCCGAGCATTTGGCCGGTCTGGTTGTTGTCGCCATCAATCGATTGCTTCCCAAGGATGACCAGCTGTGGCTCCTCCTTGTCCACGACTCCTTTAAGCAGCTTGGCCACTTCGAGAGGTTCTGGACGGCCGTCAACTTCAACATGAATGCCGCGATCGGCGCCAAGGGCGAGGGCCGTACGAATCTGTTCCTGGCAGGGTTTCTCCCCAATGGAAACCACAACGACTTCAGAGACCGTTCCGGCCTCCTTCAGGCGGACAGCTTCTTCAACTGCAATTTCACAAAAGGGGTTGATGGCCATTTTGACATTGTTCAATTCAACATCACTGCCATCGGCTTTCGCGCGTACCTTGACGTTGTAGTCAACCACGCGCTTAACAGCGACAAGTGCTTTCATTGGGTCTCCGTTGCTTTGCTAGAATAGTGCTGTGCGGGCCTTCTAGTGTAACATACCCGAGGTTCAAAAAGGTGACTCAAGGTTCAGTTCTGGGTCTGCACCGGGAGCCGATTAAAGACACATTTCTGGTCAGGGCGCGACTATACCAGCACCGCGTCGAAACGCACTACACAACTGGGTGAATCATTAGGTCTTGGGGGTAAATCGCCATGGAACGCGAATCAATGGAGTTTGACGTTGTTGTTGTTGGGGCTGGACCTGCGGGTCTCTCCGCCGCCATCAGGGTCATGCAGCTGGCTCAGGAGCAGGAACGGGAAACCACCGTCTGCGTCGTTGAGAAAGGTTCAGAGGTTGGTGCCCACATTTTATCGGGTGCTGTACTGGAACCCCGCGCGCTCAACGAACTCCTGCCTGACTGGCAGGACCGCGGAGCGCCACTGAACACCCCGGTGACTGAAGATACCTTTTATTTTTATACCAGTGACTCCGGTGCTACCAAGCTTCCGAATTTCCTGATTCCCAAACCCACCCACAATGAGGGTAACTATATTGTCTCCATGGGCAATGTCTGCCGATGGCTCGCCGAACAGGCTGAGGGGCTCGGGGTTGAAATCTACCCTGGCTTCACTGCGGGCGAGGTGCTTTACAACGAGGATGGCTCGGTGAAAGGCATTGCCACGGGTGAAATGGGCGTCGGCATGGACGGCACACACAAGGATACCTACGTGCCCAGCATGGAGCTTCATGGGCGCTACACGCTGTTTGCCGAGGGCTGCCGGGGTCATCTGGGGAAGCAGCTGATCAGTCGCTTTGAGTTGGACCGGGACGCTGACCCCCAGCATTACGGTATCGGGATAAAAGAAATCTGGGAGATCGCGCCCGACAAGCACGAACCGGGAAAGGTGGTACACGGCCTCGGCTGGCCCCTATCTGAAAGCAAGTCCTCGGGTGGCGCGTTTCTCTACCACGCTGAAAACAACCAGGTCTACCTGGGCCTGATATGTGATCTAAATTACTCCAATCCCCATGTCAGCCCCTTTGAGGAATTCCAGCGCTGGAAGACGCACCCGACAACACAGGCTGTTCTCGAGGGAGCAACGCGTGTTGCCTACGGCGCAAGAGCGCTGGCCAAAGGCGGCTGGAACTCTCTACCCAAAATGCATTTTCCCGGCGGGCTCCTGATCGGATGTGATGCTGGCACGCTCAATAGCGTCAAGATCAAGGGAAATCACACCGCGATGAAAAGTGGCATGGTTGCAGCCGAGACCCTGATGGCGGCACTGGCCTCAGGGGATGACGCCCCTTCAGACCTCGCTAACTTTCCAGAGCAACTCAAAGCCTCCTGGCTCGGTGATGAACTCTATACGACCCGCAATTTCGCTGGATTCATGCACAAATTTGGGTACCTGCTGGGCGCGGGACTGGTGTGGATTGACCAGACCCTTTTCGGTGGTCGCCTGCCCTTCACCCTGCGGGATCAAAAGCCAGACTATGCCTGTCTCGAAGAAGCCGACAAAGCGAAGAAAATTGCCTACCCCAAACCCAATAACGTTATCACGTTTGACAGGCTGTCCTCAGTGTTCCTGTCAAATACCAACCATGAAGAGGACCAGCCCTGCCACCTGACACTGGCCGATCCAAACATTCCTTTGTCAGAAAATCTGCCCCGTTACGACGAGCCCGCACAACGCTACTGCCCAGCCGGGGTATATGAAATTGTCGAGGATGCTGGTGGCCAACGCTTCCAGATCAACGCACAAAACTGTGTGCACTGTAAGACCTGTGACATCAAGGATCCCGCGCAAAATATTACCTGGGTAACACCCGAGGGTTTTGGCGGACCCAATTACCCCAACATGTAAGTAAACGCCTCAGGTCGGCAGCAGCGAGACCCGGCGGCCGGCACTGAAGATGCAGCCATCACCGTCTGCTTGCTCCACCAATCTATACCAGGCTGCGCGGGTAAATAGGGCCGTCAGTCCATTGTCCAGAGTGATGAAGGCGGCGTCCCCAGCGCGAGGCTCAGCAGTCAGGCCATGGCGTTCGTCCAGGGGCACCGTGCCCCCGGTATTGAGGGTGAGGACAAGTGTTTCAGGGTCGTGCGCCCTGAGTGGCTCCGCGTCGATCACGCGTAATGGGTGCAAGGCGACGTGGACAACCACTTTCTCGACGGGCGTCACCAGGAAATAGCCATCCGGCTCCAGCCTGAGAATGCTCGCAAACAGCCGGACCAACTCCTCCCGCCGGATGGGCGAGCCGGCATGCCACCAGCTGCCATCCGAGCGAATTTCCATGCCGATATCACCGCAGTGCTTAGGATGCCAGAGATGGACCGGGGGTGGGGGTCGATCGGTGACCCAGTCTGGGCCAGCCAGGAGGTCATGTTGGACTGACCCAGAGCCGCCGCGGTCAACCGAGGCAGCAAGCTTTCCAAGCGCATCGCTGCTGGCTGGGGCGCGCGGCGTCGCGTCGCCCTCCTCCTCAACCACAGTGCTGCCGTGTCGTGTCAGCGGGTGACAATCGCAGCACTCGCACGCAGCGCAGAACGGTACTCCAGCATGGACAGCTGGCCCTGTAGCCTTGCCAGTTGAGTGGTCATGGCTGCCTGTTCTGAGGAGCTCAAGTTCTGTAATTTTCCGGGCTCAATCCGGGCAAGCTCGACCAGCGCCAAGTCGCCGTTAACCAGGTCGACCTTGTCGAGTGCCGGAACCGTCCCAAGCTCCATGCTGAAGGCCAGGTTCAACACTTCCGCGGGAAGCAGGCTACCCGCCCTGCGGGTTGCTAGTTCCACTCGCCACTCGTAGCCTTCTGCATTGGCCACTTCCTCAAGCCGCTCACCGTCGGCAAGACGGGATCTAACGGACTCCAGAAGCGCTAGCCGCGCGGCAACCTGCGCTCTTGCCTCGAGTTCATCTCGGATGGTAGAGGCCACGCTGTCAAAGGGAAGAAGTTTCGAAGGCTGTTTTTCGGCCACACGAACCACGACGAATCGGTTGCGGGACAATTCCACAATGTCGCTATTATTTCCCGCATCGTAAACCTCGCCCGAAAAAAGCGCCTCGCGCGCTGCAGCCTCTGCAAACACACCCTCGCCGCCGCTCAGGAAAACAGTTTCAGAGCGACGCACTGACAGAGCGAGCGCATCCGCCGGCTGTTGAAGATCTCCAGCATTAAAACTCAACTCCCGAAGCTCATCGACGACCACAAGAAGGGTCTGTTCGGCATCTGCCTCCTGCATGGATTGGGCAAGCTCCGCTTTGAGACCTTCGTAATCCGGCGTCTCACCCGCTACGCGCTCGATGACGCGGATGAAGTGCGTGCCGGCGTCGGTCACAACGGGACCTGATACGCCACCGGTATCCAGCTCTGCCACCGCCAACTCCATGGGCTCAGGGAAAACGGTGCCATCGGTGAAGCCCAGCTCGCCCCCCATTGGGGCAGAACCCACGTCATCAGACCATTGGGCCGCCAACGCCGCAAAATCTTCCCCCGCTGCAAGTCGGGCAGCAACATCTTTCACGCGTTTCCCGTATGCGGCCTGAGTTTCATCATCGCCCCGTATCAAAAGAATATGGGCAATGAGGGTTTGCTCGGCAACTGTGTACTCGTCTCTAACTGCGGCAAACTGTTCCTCCAGAAGGTCGACATCCACGGGCTGGAGGAAATCATCGCGCGACAGTTCTATATACTCGGCGATCACGCCGGCCTCTGACGTCCACCGGGCTGGCTCTGCCTCATACACCTGCCTCATCGCCTCTTCAGACACTTCAAGACCCGCACTCAGTACCGAATCGGGGACAATTAGATAACGGACGTCACGCTCTTCTGCCGTGGCCTTAGCCGCAGCTGCCAACTCGGTTTGGGTGATAAAATCGGAGCCGAGCACGCCCTCTTGGAGTTGACTCAGGATGATTTGCTGCAGCTGCTCCCTCCGGAAACGCTCAGGAGTGAAACCAGCGTTTGCCAGCACCACCTTGTATTGATCTGGGCTGAACACGCCATCGACTTTAAAAGCCTCTACGGAGGCAACGATCTGCCCAACGGCGCGATCCGACGCCACCATCGCATTGTCGGTCGCTGCCTGCAGCAATACGGTGCGCTCGATCAACTCCTCGAGTGCGCCGGGCCTGATCCGATCATCCTCCAGCAGGGCTGGATCGATATCATCACCAAAAATCTGTATCAGCTGGCGTTTCTGGGCATTGATTGCGGCCTGCAATTCCTGGGGGGAAATCTCAGTGCCATTTACCTCTGCCACGGATGTGCCCGCGTTCCCGAATAGCACCTGCTCCAAACCGAAGCCTGCAAAGGAGAGAATAATCAGGAAAATAATGACACGAAAGCCGGTGCTTTTGGCTCCCGATCGAATCGACTGCAGCATGTTTTGAAATTTCCCGTTAGCTGATTAAGGGTTGGAGCAAAATCATTTACCCCAAAAAACTCCCATCGACCCCCAGCACCCGCACGGCGTTGTTAACAAGCGAAGGGGGGCCACATGGCAACTGTCGGTCGTATTGATGACTGACTGACCTTATTATACGAAAAAAGGCGCCATAAAGCGCCTTCTCTGCCCTGCCCAGACTGACCGCCGGGATGGGCTTTTATTTCCTAACCGAGCCCACCGCTACGCAGGCTACCCATGGGTGTCCGTGCTATTAGTTGACGGCATCCTTCAGGGCTTTACCAGCCTTGAATCCAGGCGCGTTTGAAGCTGCAATCTGGATCGTTTCACCACTGCGGGGATTCCTGCCTTCACGTGCCGCCCGGTGCTTGACCGAAAAAGTACCGAAACCTACCAGAGAGACAGTATCCTGATTTCTCAAGGCACCTGTAATGGCGTTGATAGCGGCATCCAGAGCACGACCGGCGGAAGCTTTGGAGAGGTCTGCCTCTTCGGCGATTGCGTCTATTAATTCATTCTTGTTCACTTGGAATCCTCTTGGGCGATTTGATGCAGGGCCAGGGCAGAAACCCTTTGGGCTAGGACGAAGGTTATACCGCTGGAGCCAAAGGGGTCAATCTTAGATCGTAACAATCTCCAAAAATATAGCGGCAGGGACGCTGTTGGCCTCAATGGGCAGAGGGACGGATGTTTTCTGAACCGGTGCCGGCACCGCCCGCAAGAACCGTATCGGCGAGATATTCATCATCGCCAATTGGGTCGGGGACGCGTTCAAGGGCAATGGCCAGCACCTCATCGATCCACTTGACCGGCCGGAGCTCCAGATTCTCTTTGATATTGTCCGGAACTTCCTTCAGATCCCGCTCGTTCTCCTTGGGTATGATGACCGTTTTGATACCTCCGCGCCGCGCTGCGAGTAGCTTTTCCTTCAGGCCTCCGATAGGCAGCACCTCCCCTCGCAGGGTAATCTCACCGGTCATTGCAACATCAGACCGTACGGCAATACCCGTGGCGACACTGACCAATGCGGTGCACATGGCAATACCTGCACTGGGCCCATCCTTGGGCGTAGCGCCCTCGGGAACGTGAACATGCGTATCATGCCGATCATGGTAGGCCGCCGGCACACCAAGGGCCTGTGATCGGGAGCGGAATACCGTGCTGGCCGCTTGAATCGATTCCTGCATGACATCTCCCAGGGAGCCCGTTTTAACATGGCGGCCTTTACCGGCCACTGCAACCGCCTCGATAGTCAGCAGTTCGCCGCCCACAGAGGTCCAGGCCAGCCCGGTTACCTGTCCCACCTTGCTCTCCTCTTCGGCTATGCCGTAGTTGAATTTCCGGACCCCAAGCAGGTCAGGCAGCATTTCGCAGGTCACTTCGGTTATACCGTCAAGCTCCCCTACCGCAAAACGTTTAACCATTTTTCGGCAAATTTTGGCGACTTCGCGCTCGAGCCCCCTGACACCGGCTTCCTTGGTGTAATAACGGATGACATCCAGAAGGGCCTCCTGTCCCAGACTGATTTCATCTTTCTTGAGACCATTCTGCTTCATCTGCTTGGGCGCCAGATACCGCTCACAGATGTTAAGTTTTTCATCTTCGGTGTACCCGGGAATTCGGATAACCTCCATTCTGTCGAGTAGCGGCCCCGGAATGTTCATGGTATTCGAGGTGCACACAAACATGACATCTGACAGGTCGTAATCCACCTCCAGATAGTGATCGTTGAACGCATGATTCTGCTCTGGATCGAGCACCTCGAGCATCGCAGATGCCGGATCGCCCCGATGATCCATCCCCATTTTGTCAATCTCATCAAGGAGAAACAGAGGGTTTCTTACGCCAGCTTTTGCCATCTTCTGTAGTAATTTTCCCGGCATCGATCCAATGTAGGTGCGCCGGTGGCCCCGAATCTCGGCTTCGTCACGGACCCCTCCCAAAGCCATGCGCACAAACTTCCGATTTGTAGCCCTGGCCAGGGACTCACCCAGCGATGTCTTGCCCACCCCCGGTGGTCCGACGAGGCAGAGTACCGGCCCCTTTATTTTGCGCACCCGCTTCTGCACGGCCAGATACTCGAGAATTCGATCCTTGACCTCTTCAAGTCCATAGTGGTCGGCATTGAGGATCGTGCCGGCACGCTGGAGGTCATGCTTGACCTTGCTGCGCTTGGACCACGGCACCGTGACCATCCAGTCAATGTAGCCACGTAACACAGAGGCTTCCGCGGACATGGGAGACATCATTTTCAGTTTGTTGAGTTCGGTAAGGGCCTTGTCCCGGGCCTCATCGGGCATCTTTGCCTCGTCGATGCGTGTCTGGAGTTCATCCAACTCGTTGGGGGCGTCATCCAGTTCCCCCAACTCTTTCTGAATCGCCTTCATTTGCTCGTTTAGGTAATACTCGCGCTGGCTCTTTTCCATTTGCTTCTTGACGCGACCCCGGATGCGCTTTTCGACCTGAAACAGATCGATCTCCGCATCCATAAGTCCCAGCAGGTGATCAAGCCGCTCCCGAAGACTCGATATTTCCAAAATACGCTGCTTTTCCTCGAGATCGACACTCATATGGGCAGCGATGGTGTCAGCGAGACGCCCGGGGTCGTCTATCCCCGATAGTGACGCCAACACCTCTGAGGGGACCTTTTTGCTCATCCCGACATATTTTTCAAAGTGCTCAACGGTTGAGCGAACGCACTCCTCGACTTCTTCATCGGGCAGTTCATCACTCTCAATCTGCCTCACGTGGGCAACCGTGTAGTCTCCCTCGTCATTCATCGCCTCTATGGCGGCACGAAATTCCCCTTCCACCAGAACCTTTATCGTGCCATCAGGCAATTTAAGGAGTTGCAGAATATTTGACACCGTACCCACCTGATACAGATCGTCGACATCGGGACTGTCATCTGAGGCATTACGCTGAGCCACCAGGAGCACCTGTTTATCGCTGGCCATTGCCTGCTCAAGCGCCTGGATGGACTTTTCGCGCCCCACAAACAGAGGCAGGACCATATGGGGGTAGACAACTACATCCCTAAGCGGCAGCAGCGGCAATTCAGTAGAGGCGGCGTCGGTCATGGAATACTCCGGTTTCTATAACCTGATACATGGGGTTAGTACGCGGCCTTATCAAGGGGCGGATGACCCAGGGTCACGGAGTATTGCGGCACAGGTGCCGAATGGGAGTGCAACTCCGGTCAGGTCAGTCCTCAGCGACGGCCCGTGCTGTTTCGCTGTTCTCGTAGACTAGCAGAGGCTCGGATTCCCCCTGGATCACGCTTTCATCCACGACGATCTTCGCCACATTTTGCTGCGAGGGTACATTGTACATGGACTCAAGAAGGACGTTTTCGAGAATGGAGCGGAGTCCCCTGGCACCGGTTTTGCGCTCCATGGCGCGTTCGGCCACGGCTCGCAGGCCGTCTTCCCTGAAATCGATTTCCACGCCCTCCATATCGAACATCTTGGCGTACTGCTTGGTCAGGGCGTTGCGAGGCTCGGTGAGAATCCTGACCAATGCCTCGACATCGAGTTCCTCGAGGGTCGCAATAACCGGCAGACGCCCGACGAATTCGGGAATCAAGCCATACTGAACCAGGTCTTCAGGCGCCAGGTCTGACAGCATCTCGCCGAAGCGTCGGGTCTCGTCCTTGCTTTTCACTTCCGCATTGAAGCCTATACCGCCTTTCTCTGAGCGATTGCGTATGATTTTGTCCAGCCCCGCAAAGGCGCCACCACAGATGAACAGAATGTTACTGGTGTCCACCTGCAAAAACTCTTGCTGGGGATGTTTGCGACCACCCTGGGGTGGCACCGACGCGACTGTGCCCTCGATCAACTTCAGCAGTGCTTGCTGCACTCCTTCCCCGGACACATCCCGGGTGATGGATGGGTTATCCGACTTCCGGGAGATCTTGTCTATCTCATCGATGTAAACGATACCCATTTGGGCACGCTCTACATCGTAGTCGCACTTTTGCAGCAACTTCTGGATGATATTCTCGACGTCTTCCCCCACGTACCCCGCCTCGGTCAACGTGGTGGCGTCGGCTACGGTAAACGGCACATCCAAGAGTCTGGCAAGGGTCTCTGCCAGCAGCGTCTTGCCCGACCCGGTAGGTCCAACAAGGAGAATATTTGACTTGCTCAACTCCACGTCATCGCCGCTACGGCTATCGGGCGTGTACCGCAGCCGCTTGTAATGGTTGTAGACCGCGACCGCCAACACGCGCTTGGCGCGTTGCTGTCCAATAACATACTGATCGAGTATTTCGTTGATCTCGTGGGGAATAGGCAGCCGCTCAGAGCCCGACTCACTGGCGGCTTCCTGAACTTCTTCCCGGATAATGTCGTTGCAGAGGTCCACACACTCATCGCAGATAAAGACCGAAGGTCCTGCTATGAGCTTGCGCACTTCATTTTGGCTCTTGCCGCAGAACGAACAGTACAGAAGCTTGTCACTGTCAGCGCCATCTTTTGCCATCACACCCTTCCTTTCACGGGGACATTACCGTCTAACATTGCAAACGATGATAGGTTTACGCGTCGTTTGCAAGGCAATATTGGGCCTTGTCAGGCCTCCGGGGCGCTCTCACGGCTGTTGACTACATGATCCACCAGCCCATAAGTTCTGCTCTGCTCGGCATCCATAAACCGATCCCGCTCCGTATCACGCTCGATCACCTCAAGTGCCTGGCCCGTATGCTGCGCCATTAAGCGGTTGAGGCGCTCACGAATAATAAGTATCTCCCGGGCTTGGATATCTATGTCCGTCGCCTGCCCTTGTGCACCACCTGAAGGCTGGTGAATCATGGTGCGGGCGTTCGGCAATATATAGCGCTTGTCAGCTGCGCCGCCGCTAAGTAGAAAAGCGCCCATCGATGCCGCCTGGCCGATACACATTGTGCTGACATCCGGCTTGATGAACTGCATGGTGTCGTAGATTGACAGGCCTGCGGTAACCGATCCGCCCGGGCTGTTGATGTAAAGGTGTATGTCCTTGTCCGGATTTTCTGACTCCAGAAACAGCAGCTGCGCAACAATAAGGTTTGCCATCTGGTCCTCAACGGGACCGACAGCAAATATAACCCGCTCCTTGAGCAGGCGTGAGTAGATGTCAAAGGACCGCTCCCCACGGGAGGTCTGCTCTATCACCATGGGCACCAAACCGAGGCCGGTTACGTCCTGCATGGGCTTGTCATTGATCATTTGCAACTCCGGGCTCGGGGGTTCATGACTGGGCTGGGCGCGCGGCCGCCAGCGCATCTTGATATGTGCTCTGCTGATCCTCGATCTGGGCGTCCGCTAACACCCTTTCGACGACCTGGTCTTCCAAAACACGGGACTCAACCTGCGCGAGCTGTTCATTCTCGCTGTAATACCAGTTGATGACCTCTTCAGGCTCCTGATAGGTGGAGGCAATATCCTCGATCGTCTCGCGCACCTTAGCCGGATCCGCGTGCAATTCAAACTTGTTGATCATCTCCCCAAGCAGCAGACCCAGCTTCACACGCCGATCGGCCTGTTCACGGAACATGTCGTCCGGGAGGATACTCTTGAGGTCCATCTCGGGGCTGGGCTGGCCCCCAAATTGCTGAAACATTTGCCCACGCATGCCTTCGATTTCCTGTGCCACCAGGCTGGAGGGGACTTCTACGTCAGCGTGCGCCGCGACAATGGCATCCATGACCTGGTTCTTGATATGGGCCTGAACTGCATTGCGGAGTTCTCGATCCATATTCTTGCGAACTTCGTCACGAAAAACCGGCTCTCCGCCCTCTTCCACTCCGTAGCTGGCAAACAGCTCTTCGTCCAGTGGGGCCAGTTCAAGCGCCTTGACTGCCTTGCAGGTGATGGCAAAGTCCGCTTGGGCGCCCTGCAGTTCTTCACTGGCGTAATCATCAGGAAAAGTGACGTTAATGGACCGTTCCTCACCGGCAGCCATGCCAACGATGCCGTCTTCAAAGCCGGGGATCATCTTGCCACTGCCCAACTCAAGCGTGTGGTCCTCACCTGCACCTCCGTCAAAGGGCTCGCCATCCCGGGTTCCCAGAAAGTCTATTACCACCGTGTCGCCGTCTTCCGCGGCTCGGTCGACCTCTTTGAGCTCACCACGCTGCTTGCGGAAAATCTCGATGATCTCATCGACATCGGCTTCGGTCACATCGGCGACGGGTCGCGTAATTGAGAGGCCCTCAACATCATTAATTTCAAGCGTGGGGAACACTTCAAAGGTAGCCGTGTACTCCACATCATGGCCCGCCTCGAGTGCCCGAGGCTCAATCCTCGGCTGGCCCGCAGGACGTAACTTCTCCGATATCACGGCTTCCTGGAACGTCTGGCTGATGACCTCACCAATGACTTCCTGCCGCACACCGACACCGAAGCGCTGCTGCATGACTTTCATAGGGACCTTGCCGGGCCGGAATCCCGGGAGGCGGACGTTGCGCGCTGCTTCCTGCAGGCGCTTGGACACAGCGCCGTCAACCCTCTCGGCAGGCACACCGATGGTGAGGCGCCGCTCGAGCCCTGAGATGGTTTCAATCGATACCCGCATGGAGTGCTCCTGAAAATCGTAATGTTTGCCGAGGCTGGTGACGACGTCTATTGCACCCAGGTTCATGAAATGGTGCGGAAGGAGAGACTCGAACTCTCACGCCTTGCGGCACTGGAACCTAAATCCAGCGCGTCTACCAATTTCGCCACTTCCGCGGGGTTTTACTAGGGGCGTCGACGCAGCGCGGCGATTCCAAGGGCGCGGATACTCTCACAGGGGCAGGGTTCTTGCAATATTCAGCCGCCATTAGAAAACCCCACGGGAGATTACGTCACCTTCCCCTTGAAGCAAAATAATTAGAAAATCAATATATACAATTACTTACGATAAATATGTAATGTTAGTTATTGCAAAAGCTCTCTTAAGCCCCCAACTGCGGAATGGCAGTCTGTATATCGCATAATGTTCTAACTCTTGGCGGCCTCCGGGTAGACAGCCCCCCGGCATCGTCATGCATACTAGACGTGTCGGCTGGTATTTAGCGCTGCCAAGCCGCAACGGTCGGCCCATGGGTTGGCCGGAGGATAAGCTGTCAGAGAATCAAGCGAAGCCCACTACTCTTAAAGTCATTGCAAAGGCCCCGTTCAGGGGCCTTTTTTTAAGCCGCAGCGACAGACCATCCCATCACATAGTGTGGGTTTGTTTCTCCGAATTCAGTGCGCCGCCTAGATGAACTTCTATCTTGGCGTTAGCGGTAGCATCCTGTTCAGAAAACTGAACACCCACACCTGCCTGCCTGCTTCCCTGGGCCCCGATCGGCGTAATCCAAACGACACGGCCTGCAATCGGAATCTTCTCGGGCTCATCCATCAAAGTAAGGAGCATAAAAACTTCGTCGCCGATGCTGTACTGCTTGTTGGTGGGCACGAAGAGCCCGCCGTTCTCAAGAAACGGCATGTAGGCCGCGTAGAGAACCGCTTTGTCTTTGATGGTCAGTGACAAAATGCCCTGGCGACCGCTATCATTCATAGTGTTTGCACCCCTCTGCACGAGAGTACCAATAGTGCGAGAAACTTACATCCCTTCCTCAGCCCGTCCAGCAAGAATTCGCGCCAACTCGGTCACCAGGGTCTCCCTGCCAAAGTTAATGCCCTGGCGGTGTGCACTCACCAGCGAGAGCAGTCTATCGCGGCGATAAAACCCCTCGTGATGCCGATCGCTCCCGCTACAGCTACGGAGCTGCCCCTCAGCGCTCTGCAACGCCGTCTCGAGCAGCACATCAACATCAAACGGTGCAAACTCAGGAACCGCCTCGGAAACGCGCAGTTCGCCAGCTGTCAACTGGTCAAACAGCTTGAAGAGCGCAAGTCGCCCAGCCAGCCTGTCCTGGATAATCAGTTCCAGGGCTGCGAGGGGGCTACCCGCCGCTATGTCAAGAGCCTGCGCGGCGGTCTCATCCGAGCACGCCGCCTGCTCAGCAATCCAATGTGCGGCTTCAACAGGGCCCGGTTTGGACACAACACTAGATTGGCACCGGGAGCGCACCGTGGCAAGAAGTGCACCGACACGGTTACTCACCAGTATCAGTAGTGCCTGACCGGGCGGCTCTTCCAATGTTTTTAACAGTGCATTGGCCGCAGCGGGCGTCATACTTTCTGCGGGTTCAATGATTAAAACTTTATAACCCCCATGACTGGGTGTTTTCTGCATAAAAACGACGGCGGCTCGAATCGCCTCTACACCAATCGCACGCTTACCATCCTCTGGCCTCAGCCATCGCATATCCGCATGGGCTCCGCCCTTCACGAGCACACAGCTGTCGCAGTCGCCACAGGGACTGGGAGGCGTCCTCTTGCACAAAAGGCCGGTGGCCCACGCGGCGGCCAGCCGCGTCTTTCCAAGACCCTCGGCGCCGTGAAGAAGAACTGCGTGGGGCACGGTGCCGCCACGCGCGATCCGACAGAATCGCTCGTAGAGCGGCACCTGCCAGGGCAGCGGCCCGGGAGGCCAATTCGCTTCCACATCAACCACAGTCATCGCGCAACCACTGGTCCAGCGCCGTTTTGATTTGCAGTTCGACATCACCCATCAATTTACCTGCATCAATAACCCGCCAACGATCAGGCGACTGCCTGACGCGCTGTTGGTAGCCCTCGCGCACGACTTCGAAAAATTTATTGGCCTCTGTTTCAAAGCGATCAAGATCACCCCGCCTGCGGGCGCGATCCAGGCC
>CALKDK010000022.1 GCA_938084055.1 uncultured Luminiphilus sp. | reverse complement strand
CCAGCGCCCAGTCCTCTTCCATGCTACCACCCGTTGCTTTTAAATCGAGGCTCAGCCATTCACCATCGATCCGGGCCCGGGCAGGACGGGTCAGGTCCATAGCTCCGTCAAAACAATGCCAAGCGGTGATGATCAGGCCTGTGTTTTTATTCACAAGCGTGCCGGAGCAGTCTTCGATGACATGTAGCCGGCTCCCACCCTTCTGGCGAAGCAGGGGCACCTCAATGCGAATGACGGCAGAGTCAACGGGCCGTGGTGCCGTATCCTGCTCGGCATGGAGGGTGTCGGAGGAGAGCCCGGTAAGTAGCCCGAAAATGAAGGCGTAGCCGAAAAATACTGGCGGGTAGGAAAGGCCTGCAGATGCCATTAGCGACCTAGTTTGTAGCGGAGATGGGCGGCGACCACATTGTCAATCGCCGCTTGGCGCAGAGGGTTGCAAGCCTGCCATGGGCCTGCGCGCCCATTTCGGTGAGTGTGGTCAGAAGAATGTGGGCCCCGAGCCTGAGGTGGCTGCCCCGCGACGCAGGGCCCAATAAGCAAGAACGTGGCTTACATCCCGCTGTCAGCTAATTTCTCAAGCGCAATTGCCAGCGCTTCGGTATAGACCACGACCATCATTTCACCAAGTTCGACACCCTCAAACTTTTCTGCAGGTACGCCACCAATGGTATGCATCTTGCCTCGGCTGTCCTTGATCATGACAAAACCTGCAGCGGGATCCATTGCTTCAATGCTACACACAGCACGGATTTGCCTTGCCGCACCGACGGCAGGGTGCGCTGGGTTGTCGTCGACCACACCATCAGCCATGACCACCCAGGGGTTGGCAATTTCTTCTTCGGTCGGATCACGAACTTCTCCGTGCAGCGACGCGAGGTATTCCGCAGCGACTCGATCCCCCACAGACAGATCTGAGAGCTTCACGATTTTTTCCTGGGCGATCACAGTCACGTGACGGCCCTGGGGTCCCAGCAGGGTTACCTCTTTCGTCTCGGGGTCAATTGCCACGATTTCTGCTTCGATGGTGGCGATGACGGCTCGCGTTCCCTCCGCCTTCATCATGCCATGCTCGCCCGCCATTTCATGACCACCTTCATGGTGAGCGGCTTGCAGAGTGTGGGCAGAAAACGCCAGTACTACGGCAAATAAACTCGTTAAGATTTTCATTGCATTTCCTTGTGTTCAGGTTGAGTGGGTGAGGGCAAAACCTCATATTCTTCAAAGACGCGCCGGATGATAGCACTCTTCAGCCGGCTTTCAGGATAACTTCACCACGCTCGACGAGCATCAAAAGGTGTCTTTCCACTGACGCAGTCCCGCAAATACTTCATCGGCGCTATTGCCCGGCAGTTTATCCTGCATTATCAGGTTCTTGATTATCCCGGGGGCATCCCAGCGCAAGAAGGGATTGGTTGCCACCTCGTCCGAAATCCGGGAGGGGACTGTAGGTTGCCCTGCACCTCGCAGCGACTGGCAGTGCAGTATACGATTCCTGAGTACTTCGTTTTCAGGATCCGCGGCAGACGCGAAGGACAGATTGGCCATGGTGTATTCGTGAGCACAATATACGCGGGTATCTTCTGGTAGTTGACGGAGCTTGCTCAGGGAATTTCGCATCATGGGGAATGTGCCTTCAAAAACACGGCCACACCCACCCGCAAAAAGCGTATCACCACAAAATACCATGCCTCCACCTACGTAGGCGATGTGATCCAGCGTATGCCCGGGCACCTCAATAATCGAGAAAGTGAGGCCCAGCACGGTGGCGGTTTCCTGATCAGCCAGGTGTCTGTCGAGGTGGGTGATTTTAGGGTTGTTAGGTCCCACAACGTGACAGTCAGTGGCTGACTTCAATTTCTCAAGCCCACCCGTATGATCAAAATGATGATGGGTGATCAGAATATCCGTCAAGGTAAGCCCCCGTTGATCCAGGGTCTGTAAAACAGGATCCGCATCACCCGGGTCAACGACGGCGGCCTCATGACCATTATGGAGCAACCATATGTAGTTATCGGAAAATGCCGGAATGGGTTCGACCGTGAGCGTCATTGACATGGGTTGCCTCTCAGGGAGTTCTGAATGAGTCCCGGGGGCTTGCCGATACTACCCCGGTAGCCTATCGTGCCACGATGCAAAACACGTTTACAAACCATCTTGCTGTGGATTCGCGGACCCAATTGCAGGCGTGGTACGCATCCACCCCACTGGGTCAGCGCCTGCGGGTCCAGTTGGCAGCAGATATGCAGGTGATTCTCGATCAGTGGTTTGGCTACAACCTGGTAATGATTGGCCCAGATGTAGGCATACCCGTAGAAGAGATGACGCGGGTTCGCCGCGTGGTTCAACTTCTGCATGGGCAGGAGTCACAGCAGCAACGCCGACTCGGAGTCATCGCCGACGATGAACTCCCCCTCGCAACTGAGTCCATCGATGTCCTGGTGGTAATGCACGGCCTCGATATAAGCGAGAACCCTCACCAGCTACTGCGTGAAATTCACCGAGTCCTGACTCCCCACGGGCATTTGCTGGTGATTGGCAATAACCGGCGCAGCCTGCGAGGGATTTGGCGCTCGTTATTGGGAATAATCCCTGGCGCCAGGCAGACGCCAACCAGGGAGCCCGGAGCGGGACGATTGGAAGACTGGCTAACGCTGCTGGACTTTGCGGTTGCACCGGTGCGCCACAAATTGGTGTTGCCCCTCAGTGGCAACAATCGCCTGGGACAATGGTTCGCCCGGATGGACAATTGGCTGGTAGAACACAACATACCGCTTGGATCCAGCTATGTGATTTTTGCTGACAAACTCGTTCGCGGTCATACCCGACTCCAGTCCATTGAGAAGACCCGAGCGCGCCTGACGGGTTTGCATGTACCGAAACCCGTGGTCGGGGCCCGGGGTTCCGCATCTCGCAGTCATCTAAGATCGGTTGAGTGAAAGAGGTCGAGGCGTTTACAGATGGGGCCTGTAAGGGCAATCCTGGCGTCGGGGGCTGGGGTGCCTTACTGCGCTTCGGGGATCGCACCCTTGAGCTTTACGGGGGTGACCCTGCCACAACCAATAATCGCATGGAACTGACAGCCGCTATTGAGGCCCTGAGGGCCCTCAAGTCCTCCTGTGTCGTCGCGCTAACAACCGATTCGACATATGTCCGTGATGGCGTAACGCGATGGATGGACAACTGGGAGCGCAATGGTTGGCGGACGGCTGCCGGCAAGCCGGTCAAGAACCAGGACCTGTGGCAAGCTCTCAGAGATCAGGTGGCACGCCATAAAGTAACCTGGTACTGGGTCAAGGGACACAGTGGTCACCGGGAAAATGAACTTGCAGACGCGTTGGCGAACAAGGGCATTTCGGAGCTGGCGCGGTAATGCGCCAGGTCGTACTGGACACAGAGACGACTGGGCTGGAAGTAAGCCAGGGCCACCGCATCATAGAGATTGGATGTGTGGAACTCATCAATCGCCGCCTTACAGGTCGACATTTTCACAAGTACGTCCAGCCCGAACGCGACATTGATGCCGGGGCCTTGGCGGTTCATGGGATCACTCCGGAATTCCTGGCAGACAAGCCCACCTTCGATCGAATCGCGGAGGATTTCATCGCGTTTATAGAGGGCGCGGAACTCATTATCCACAATGCGCCCTTCGACGTTGGGTTTATCGATTCCGAGCTGCGCCGGATGGATGCCGGACATCCCCTCACGGGCGCCCTTTGCACGATAACGGACTCTCTGGTGATGGCGAGAACCCGCCATCCCGGGCAGCGCAACAGCCTCGATGCGCTTTGCCAGCGCTATGACGTGGACAATGCCTCCAGAACGCTCCACGGTGCGCTGCTGGACGCAGAAATTCTCGCTGACGTCTTCCTGGCCATGACGGGCGGTCAGACATCGCTGGGGCTACATGAAAGCGATGGCGACCAGGGCACAAGCGGTGGGGCAGTTCCTGAAATCCGCCGGTTGCCGGCAGGGCGGAGGGGCGTGCCTGTCATTCTGGCTACCGAGCAAGAAGCCCAGCGGCATGAAGCCCGCCTGGATGCGATTGCTGCAGAAAGTGGTGGGAAGGTGGTCTGGCGAGACCAGTAGGGGCCCGATATTGGGGCCCCTGTGGGGTTCCCGTCCTCCTCAAATGAACAGGTACACCCCGGCCAAACCCACCGAGCCAAGCACCAGCGTATACGGAACAGCCATGATCACCATGCGCCCGTAGGACAGCCGGATCAAGGGGGCAATGGCAGAGGTGAGCAGGAACAGGAACGCCGCCTGTCCATTGGGTGTCGCTACGCTCGGCAGGTTTGTTCCCGTATTGATGGCTACAGCCAGGCTGTCGAATTCCGCGCGGGTGATCTCGCCGGCATCCAATGCAGCTTTGACCTCGTTGATGTAAACCGTTGCCACAAAGACATTGTCAGAAATCATCGAGAGAACACCGTTTGCCAGGAAGAACATGGCGGGTCGGATTGCCGCATCCAAACCCAGAACCCAATCTATTACCGGGGTAAACAGGTGCTGTTCATGTATGACCGCAACAATGGCAAAAAAGACCACCAGCAGTGCGGTGAAGGGCAGGGCCTCTTCAAAGGCGTGTCCAATCTGATGCTCCTCGGTGATTCCATTGAAGGCTGTGAGAAGCACGATGACCAACAAACCGATCAATCCCACCGCGGCCAGATGCAGGGCGAGGCCAATGACGAGGATCACTGCAACAGCAGCTTGAATCATAAGCTTGGCGTTGCTCCTGGGGTTCGCCTTTGCAGTCTCACCCGCATGGAAGTCCTCCAGTACGGTTCGGACCCTGTCTGGCAATTCGGCGCCGTAGCCAAAGGCGCCGCTCATTTCCAGCAGCAGGCAGGTCAGCAGTCCCATTGCCAAGACGGGCATCGTCACCGGAGCCATGAGCATGAAAAATTCTATGAAATTCCAGCCGGCGACAGTAGCGATTAACAGGTTCTGTGGTTCTCCGACCAGGGTGCAGACACCCCCCAAAGCCGTACCTACCGCTCCGTGCATCATCAAACTGCGCAAAAAGGCACGGAAATTCTCCAGGTCTTCGTGATGATGGTCGTGTACTCCACCGTCATCGCCATGGTCGTGATCATCAGCACCGTGATGCTTTCCCGAGGCGACCTTGTGGTAGACCGAGTAAAAGCCAACACTGATGCTGATCAGAACTGCCGTAACCGTCAGGGCATCGAGAAATGCTGAAAGTACCGCGGCCACAAGAGAGAACAGAAGCGCGAGTATCTTTTTGGACTTGACGTTGAGCAAGATTTTAGTGAAGACGTACAGCAGCAGGTCTTTCATGAAGTAGATACCCGCCACCATAAACATCAGCAGCAGGATCACCTCGAAATTGGCCTCGGCCTCGTGGTAGACGGTTTGCGGATCAGCCAGGCCAATGACAATGGCCTCGATGGCCAGTAACCCGCCGGGCTGAAGGGGGTAGCAACGTAGTGCGAGGGCCAGGGTGAAAATGAATTCACCGATCAATACCCATCCGGTTACAAAGGGACCGGCGACAGCCAGGAGAATGGGGTTAAGGACAAGAAAGCCGATAATGGCCTGCTTGTACCAAATGGGCGAAGAACCCAAAAAATTGTGCCAGAACGCCTGACGCGCTGATTCTTCCATGGGTATTCCCCGTTTTTTATGGGTGAGCAATTGCCGTCCGCAATTAGAGTCGAGTGCGCCTCGCATTCTATGTCAAACCCCGAAAAATGATACCGTCATCTTTCTAGGTGACCGGGTTGTTTCTTGGGGCTGGTATTCCTACCATGCCGCGGCTTGCTGGAGAACTGAATGCTGGAAATCAAACCTATTGCCGAGCCACCGGCCCCGGAGGACTACCTGCTCGTGTTTATCGGCTCTGATGTGGTTGTGTCGATGCAACGCCCGCCAGAGCAAATTTGGCTGCGCCATCAGGCCGAGGAAGCCTTTGGCGAGCTCGAGGCAGGGGAGCCATTGGGCTACTGGTTGGGGCAGCCCTGCTACGCCCTCGAAATTTCCCTGGACCACCTGAACGCGCTGGAACATATCTCGGGGGGATTGCTGACATTATTCGGGCGTGTCTCAGACGCGGTTTTTGCTACCTATGGTCGCGCATTACAAATGCTGTCCTGGCGCCGTGACCATCGATTCTGTGGCCGTTGTGGTGGTTTTACCCAGCCGTCAGATGCAGGTAAGGCGCTGGCCTGTGCCGCCTGTGGGCTCAGTTCCTATCCCCGACTGAATCCCTGCGTTATTGTCGCCGTGGGCCGGGGTGATGAGTTGCTGCTGGCCGAGGCGGCGGGGCGAGCCAGCGGGTTTCATTCGACCCTGGCGGGTTTCATCGAGCCCGGCGAAACCGCAGAGGAAGCGGTGCGCAGGGAGGTGTACGAAGAGGTGGGTCTATCCGTTACCAATGTGCGCTATTTCCATTCCCAACCCTGGCCGTTCCCCAGCCAACTTATGTTGGGGTTTTTTGCGGACTATGCCGGCGGTGAAATTGTCGTCGATCCTGAAGAAATTGCCCACGCAGCGTGGTATCGCCGAGGAGAGACACCCCGCGTCCCCCCCCCGGCCTCGATAGCCGGTCAGCTCATCACGCAGTTTTATGCGTCGGTTTGAACCAATGGTAGACCCAGTGACCAATTAGGGAGTCGCAATGGAATTTGTTCAAGAAGTCGGTATTTTTCTCGTCGAGGCCATCATTTTGGTGACGGCCATCATCGTTGTGGTGGTGGCTATGACGGCTATAAGCCAACGCCGAAAAGGCGGGGAGGACGGCTATATTGAGGTGCGTCGTCTCAACGATCGGTACACCGCATTTCACGATGCCGTCAGAAGTCTTACCGAGCATCCGGAAACACGGAAACACCGTGAAAAGATGGCAAAAAAAACCAGCAAAGCTGATGAAAAGAAAGCCAAAGAGCGGGCCCGGGAGGGGGAGGGCGCCGCTCCCGAGCCCCGGCTTTTCGTACTGCGCTTTAACGGTGATATACGAGCCAGCGAGACGGAAAGCCTGCGCGAGGAAATTTCCGCGATAGCCCCTGAACTGGGAGAGGGCGATGAGGTACTGCTGTGTCTGGAGAGTTCGGGAGGCATGGTGCATAGCTATGGTCTGGCCGCCAGTCAGTTGCAGCGCATCAAGGGCACTGGGGCCACTTTGACCGTTGCTGTGGACAAGGTGGCTGCGAGCGGGGGCTACATGATGGCCTGCGTGGCCGACAAGATCATATCGGCACCCTTCGCGGTTATCGGTTCCATCGGGGTGCTGGCACAGATTCCCAATTTTCATAGGTTGCTCAAAAAAAATGACATCGACTTTGAATTGCTTACTGCGGGAAAATACAAGCGTACCCTCACCGTCCTGGGCGAGAATACAGATGAGGATCGCGCAAAATTTGTCGAGGACCTCGAGGATACTTATGGCCTTTTCAAAGACTTCATTGTGCTTAACAGGCCGGTTGTGGACATAGAGTCGGTTGCTACCGGGGAAACCTGGTTTGGCCAGCGAGCACTCGAGCGTCAGCTCATCGACGAACTGACTACCTCCGACGCTTACCTGCAGTCCTGCCTCGCTGAAAAAGACGTCTTTGAAGTTCGCTATGTGCCCAAAAAGAGCTGGCAGGAGAAATTGGGCATGGCTGCAGAGGCCACGATGGAGCGGACGGTGATGCGATTGTGGCAGATGGGTACTACCCGCAAACTACACTGATCAGGGCGTGGCACCTGCTTCGCAGCCCGGTTGGCGCAGCAGTGCATGGTCAACCAGGTTTTCCTGATCCTGACCCTCATCCGCGATTGCCGCTGCGGGTAGATACTGGTTACAGGCATCTGGGTCTGGCTGCAGCGTAAGCTGGTACAACACGTAAGCCACCAGCACGCCGGTGGTCGCAGCAACCAGCCAGCCAAATCGCTGGAATTGATTGCCGCTCATACCCGCGCGAGTTCCTGTACCGCAGCATGGTGGTGCAGGAATACTTTCCCGGCCAGGTTTTCAAGAAAATGGCTGCGTTTCAAAGCGTCCATCACAGGTCCTTTTACCTCACTTAAATGCAATAACACCCTACGCTCCAGAAGTCGCTGGTTGATCTCCTGCAAGGCTTCCAAAGCGCTCAGATCGATGGAGTTGACCGCTGGACACATCAGGATCACGTGTTCCACCGCGCCCGTTTTTGCGACCTCGGTGTAAACCAATTCCTCCAAAAACGCCGCATTTGCAAAATAAAGGCTTTCATCAATCCTGATAGACAGAATGTTCTCATGTGTTACGACGTCGTGCCGTTTAACATTGCGGTAGTGTTCGGTACCCGGCACGGTGCCCACGATGGCGAAATGGGGGCGCATGGTGCGATACAGGTGCAGGGCGATGCTGCTGGTTACTCCAGATATAACCCCAACCTCAACCCCAAAGCCCAGCGTCATCAGAATCGTTATGACGATGGCGCCGAAATCGGCATAGTCATAACCCCACGCCTCTTTGATGGTTTTCCAATCGAGCAGGCTGCTTATCGCCACGATAATTGTCGCTGCCAGGGTGGCCTTGGGCAGGTAGTAGAGCGCAGGCGTTAGGAACAATGCGGTCAAGCCGATACCCGTGGCCGTCATGACAGATGCTGCCTGCGTCTTGGCGCCCGCGTCGAAATTTACGACCGAGCGGGAAAATCCACCGGTAACAGGAAATCCTCCCGATACAGCCGCGGCGATATTGGCTGCGCCCAGTCCAACCAGCTCTTGATTGGGATCGATCCGCTCACGACGTTTGGCCCCCAGCGTGCGACCTACAGACACCGACTCCACAAAGCCTATCAGGGCAATCAACAGCGCCGGTAATAGTAGCTCCGCTAACAGTTGGGGGGATAGCGCTGGTTGGGAAAAGGCGGGCAATCCCCTGGGAATAGCGCCCACCAGTGCAACACCGCGTGCCTCCAGGTCAGCCAGCATCGCGATCAGCGTGGTCAGCATCACAGCCATGACCGGCGCCGCCTTGGCCAGCATATTGGCGGTGCCATTCTGGAGTCCCAGGCCGGACAGAAAAGTGGGCAGATGCGATCGACAGGCGTACAGGAAAAACAGCGCGAAAACCCCCACCGTCAAGGTGGCTGCATTCATGTCTGGCAACGAAGAGAGCAGGTCACCCAATAGCGCTGGTAGCGTTTCCCCCTGACCTTCAATGCCAAAGATATGCCGTAACTGACTCAGTGCTATCAAAATTCCGGAGGCGGTTATAAACCCAGATACCACCGGGTGGGAGAGGAAGTTGGTTACAAATCCAAACCGTAGCAGACCCAGTAAGACCAGCAAAACACCGCTCATCAGCGCCAGAGTGACTGCCGCCGAAGCGTAGTCCGCAGTCCCTGCCTGCGCGACTTTCCCGACGGCGGTTGCGGTCATCAACGAGACAACCGCAACCGGCCCCACAGACAGGGTGCGGCTAGTCCCAAGAGCCGCGTAGGCCATGAGGGGCAGCATGCTGGCGTACAGACCCATTTCCGGCGGCAGGCCGGCGAGCAGGGCATAGGCCAGCGACTGGGGAATCAGCATGATCGTTACAATAATCGCCGCCAAAAAATCACTGCTGAAAGTGCTTTTGTTGTAACCCCGCAGCCAGTCCTGGCAGGGCAATCTGATCATGATGGGCTCTTTGGGAACATGATCATTAAACCGTCTGCTATGCCTCCCGCGATGGCTTTACCAGCCACTCCCGGCCTTTCAGCATGGCATTCCAGTAAATCCAGGGCAGCGCCTTTGATTTTAATAACCACGCGAGAACCGAGGGATGCTGCCCATCGATCAGCCAACTCGGAAAACTGGGCAGTAATTTGCCTCCATAGCCAAATTCGGCGAGAACAATCTTGCCCCGTTCCACGGTCAGTGGGCAGGAGCCATACCCGTTGTAGTGTCCGAGGCCCGTATTGAGGCCCGCGTGCTCCAAAAGGTTGGTGGCGACGACAGGTGCCTGAGCCCGCGCTGCCGCTGCGGTCTTGGCATTGGGTGCGTTCATCACGTCACCCAGCGCCCACACATTTTCATATCTCCGGCTCTGTAGGGTCTCTGGATCAACGTCTACCCAGCCACCTGCGTCAACCAGGGGTGATTGGCGAATAAAGTCCGGGGCACATTGGGGAGGGCACACGTGAATCATATCAAAGTCGGTTTCATGCACTGCGCCTTCTGAGTCGGTAAAGGCGGCCACCTTGGTGTCGCCGTCGATTTTGCTCAAGGTATGCTCAAAATTTAAGCTGGCTCGATACTTCTCGACATATTTCATGAGCGCTGGAACATAATGGGCGACGCCAAATAGACTCGGTGTTGATGTATAAAACTCGATATCGATGTTGTTCAGGGTGCCGGTTCGGTGCCAGTGGTCCGCAGAGAGGTACATCGCCTTCTGAGGTGCGCCGGCACATTTGATCGGCATAGGTGGCTGGGTAAAAAGCGCCTTGCCAGACTTTAGATTCTGAACCAATTCCCAAGTGTAAGGCGCTGTTTTATATGAGTAATTAGAGGTAACACCGTTTCGCCCTAAATTCTCCTCGAGGCCCTCAACGCCCGCCCAGTTGAGTTTGAGCCCGGGACACACCACCAGGCGTTCGTAGCCGATCGAGCTGCCGTCGGATAGCCCAAGCTCATTGTTGTCGGGGTTGAATTCAGTGGCCGCCAGCTTTATCCAGGTGACGCCCGAGGGCATCACCGTGGCAGTATCCCTGGCCGTTGAGGCTGCTGAAAATAGACCACCACCCACCATGGTCCACCCCGGTTGATAGTAATGCTTATCGGCGGGTTCGATGACGGCAATAGACAGCTGCGCTGCCCGGGACAGCAGGCTCGATGCCGTTGCGATACCTGCAGCACCGCCGCCGACGATGACGATATCGAAATGTTTTGGCGTTCCCATGACGTACTCCCTCTGTTTGACGCGTTAACCGTTGAGCCGTACCGGTTGACCCCACGGGTTTCCCGGGCGGGCAGACTGACGGGCCATGTTCCCGGCAACACACCCGGTCTGCAGTGCTTTTGGCGCCGTTTACTGTGCGCCGCGCGCCACGCGGTGTCCAGTTAGGGCAAATAGTCGATACGCGAGCCACCAAAGGCGTTGATAGGCACCTTAAAGAACAGTCTGCCTTCTGGGCTCTTTGCTGGCATAAAACCGGCGCGCATATTGACCTGCAGGGAGGGCAGGATGAGCGTTGGCATGTCCAGGGTTCGGTCTCTGGATTCACGCATGGTGACAAACGCCTGCTCACTCACACCGGCTGAAATATGAATGTTATTACTACGCTGGCTGGCTATTGTGGTTTCGAAGGCGACATCCCGGCCGTTGGGCTGGTAGTCGTGACAGACAAATACCCGCGTCTCATCGGGGAGCGTTAAAAGACGCTGTATGGATCGAAAGAGGGTGCCCGCATCGCCCCCAGGGAAATCACAGCGCGCGGTACCGGCATCAGGCATGAACAGGGTGTCGCCCAAAAACAGGGCATCGCCAATGAGGTAGGCCATGCAGGCTGGGGTATGACCGGGAACATGCAGGGCCGTCCCTTTTAACTGCCCCAGGTTGAAGGCATCCTGATCGTTAAACAACGTATTGAACTGGCTACCATCCCGCGCGAAATCGGTATTTTCGGCAAAAATGGCGCCAAATGTGCCCTGGACGACGGAGATATGCCTGCCAATGGCAATTGCTCCGCCAAGCTGGG
>CALKDK010000021.1 GCA_938084055.1 uncultured Luminiphilus sp. | reverse complement strand
TTTCTGTCCGCTTTTTCTCCTTTTTTCGGGCGCTGGGATCCACGCCTGTTGCCAACAGTGAGCGGGCTGCGTCGCGGGCTTCCCGCGCAGACTTTAAACCGACCTCGGGGTAGCGCCCAATGGCAAGGCGCTTCTCCCTACCGCCAAATCGATACTTCAAACGCCATAGTTTGCTGCCTGAAGGTGTCACCTCCAGGTACAGGCCTTTCTCGTCGTACAGTCGATACGATTTGGGCTGCGGTCTGGCGTTCCGGATGGAAATCTGTGTCAGGGCCATGTTGGGGGCATTTTCAGGAGTTTAATTGAGAATGCCCCCAATTATGCCCCCAAATGCCCCCAGATGCCACGGATCGGCGCTGGACACCCCTGGACGTAAAGGCAAGAAAAAGCCCCTTAAAAACGGGGCTTTGTAGATGTTTCTGGAACTTTCTGGATCTTTATTTGGTGGAGGCGGCGGGAGTTGAACCCGCGTCCGCCAGCACTCTGCCTTTGGCTCTACATGCTTAGTTTCCGTTAATTGCTTTAACGGCAAACAGCCCAACGGTCAGGACGTTGGCCGCGAGCCCCGTAAAGTTTGACAGTCGATCCCGGGACATAACCGACTGCGGTCCAGTTCTATATGACAGCCACAAGCTCGGTACTGGCACCTTACTATAGACCGCCAGGGCCGAAGCACCTGGATGGTGTTACAAAGGGCTACTTACGCAGCCAGTTGTGCACCGTAGTTGTCGTCATTGGCAACTAATTGTTTGCAGCTTTGGATTTACGTGATTGGCTACCATCACGGCATGCACCGCAGGTTTCGTTACCGTCGTCGAATCCGTAACGCCCCCAAGAAGCACGGGCAGTATATCGCATCATGGTGGCGCAACGTTATGCTTCAGTTGGTAAAAATAAGCAGCTACACAAAATCATGGACTGGCCGACGCTGCGTTTTCACCCTTATATGCCGTCACAGCTGCTGGCCGGTTGCCACTACCTTGTCACCAAGGCGGGTGATAAACCTCGATAGGATTCCCTGTTGCCCCAGCCTTTTTGGGGCCCCAATTGAATGGGTTCACCAACATGCCCGACTGTTGCCCGCACAGGCTGCTGTGGTCTGCCTGTTCATCAGGCGGTAGCCTGCTGGCACGGCCTTGGGGAGCGCCTGACCTGTTCCCACTTTGGGGTATTCGATAAATGCCGGTGAAGGCTCTAGAGTGGGTGCTATGAGCCCTCCCAACCTCAATACTCCCGCCGTATTTCTCTCAGCCGCCGCAACGGGCACGGCGGCTGTTCTGATATTTTCTGTCATGCCAGTTTTAATTGGGGGCTTCGCTGAAGAGTTTCAGTTGTCCGATGCGCAAGCTGGACTCATTGCCACGTCGTATTTCAGCAGCTATGCGTTGGTGGCGCTTTCCTGCCCCCTCTGGGTGCGTCGTTTTGATTGGCGGGTGACCATTTTCTTGGCCTACATTGCCCTGATTCTGGGAACTCAGTGCCTGGCATTGGCGGTCAGTTACGAACAGATCCTTATGAGTATGGCGGTCGCAGGGCTCGGGGCCGGTATTTTGTTTCCGGTCAGCCTGACTTTAGCGGCTGACACACGGAGACCTGAGCGCACTTACGCGCTAAAAATTATGCCCGAGCAGCTCATTCCGGCGGCCATATTATTAATACTCGCAGGCTTACAGGCCACACCGGGCGACTATGTTATTCCGCTGGCGGTGGGGACGCTCACGCTATGTGCCCTGGCGAGCCTCGGCATGCCGGATAAAGGATTGACCATTACTCGAGTTGCGGAGGCAGGTACCGATATTGGCTGGGGTGTGCTCGGGCTTATTGCCCTGGCCGTGAGTTTTGCCGGCTATGCGGGATTGTGGGTGTTTTTTGAGCGTATCGCGACGCAGCATGAATTTTCGGACACCTTCACACAAACATGGTTAGCTGTGGGATTGGTCATGTCAGGTATAGGCCCATTATTTGCTGCGATTTATGCCAATCGATTTGGCTATGCGAAGCCGATCATCGGGGGAACCTTAATTGCAGTCATGGCTATGGCGCTATTGGGCTTTGAGATTGACAAGCTGCGTTTTGCACTCGTTCTCATCATCCTGCCCCTGGCCTACTACGTCATGATCACCTACATGATGGCAGTTATCGCGGGGGTGGATAAAACAGGAAAAATTTCAGGGTTAATGTCTTTTGCCCTCGCAATAGGAGCCGGCGTCGGCCCCGCAGCTTTTGGTGCGCTCAACGATGCAGCGCTGTCTTCGCTGGCCATTATGATCATAGGTGTGGGCCTCGGATCAATACTGATCCTGTGGGTTATCCAGTCCAACACAATGCGCCAGGAGCAGGCTGAATGAGTACCTCGGTTCGTTTGGAAAGCATTGATTTTCTGCACTTCTGTCTGCATAAGATTGCCACCGCTGCAGGAATGAGTAGTTGCCATGCCGGGCATATTGCAGACGCGATTGTATTTGCCCACAGACAGGGCAAGCTCAATCAGGGGCTGGGCGTTTATGAGGCTATCGACATTGCCCTGGAGGCGGGCGTGCTGGACCCTGCAGCCGTTCCCGAGTGCGTCGATGAGGGGCCCGCTTATGCAGTGTTTGATGGCCACCAATCGAGCGGCTACTACACGCTGAGCCTCATGGCGGCGGCCGCTATCGAAAAAGCGAGGTCGAGCGGTATTGCCATCGCCTTTGGCGCTAACCACAACGACGCGGGCAGCTTTGCACACTATGTGCACATGGCCTACGAACAAGACATGGTGGGGATCGCCTCAAACAATACGGTGCCCCTGGCCGCCCCTTACGGCGGGATGGAGAACCAGCTTTCCTGTCCACCCTTCGATGCCATTATTCCCAGTGGTGATGAGCCGCCTATTTGGGCCAGCCTGAAATTCGCAGAATGGTATGACGCCGACATTTCGGAGGCTGTGCAGGAGCAAAAACCCATGAAAGGCCAGTGGTTGATTGACCCTGTTACGGGAGCGCTCAGTGACGATCCGACGCCCTATGCAAAGCCTCTGGAGGGCTACGGGCGGGTTTGGGATGCAAGCTGCGCGGGACAGATTGAAACTCCCCGAACGTATGCGCTCAACCTTTGGAATGAGGGGATGTGTGCCGTCATCAATCCGCTGGGCAAGACCAGTGTCGAGCTCCCCTCCATTGACGATTTTGCGAAGGGGGTTGCCGCACCCAGCGTTGGCGGTAGTTACTACATGGCGATAGACCCCAGTCGCTTTGGACCCATCGCAGCGGTAAAAGAAAGATCCGATCACTTCATTCGCACCGTTAAAAACACCAGGCCTCGCCCAGATCACCGAATTCGAATCCCCGGCGAAATGGCCTATGAGTCGATTAAAAATGATGAAACTCAAGTGCAAGTAATGGAAAGCCATTGGCAGGCCTTCTTCAATACTATTGCTGCGAAATACGAACTCTCAGAGTCTTTATTGCGAGAGGAATATGGCAATGACTGACCGGGTTGCAGTCGAGGGTGATTTCTCAATCGCACAATACACATGCGCCAGCCTGCGCATGGAGTCCTGGATCAGCTATCAGGGTAAAACGGCAGATGAGGTCTTTACTATCATGGGTGATCCGACGCGGATCACCGACTGGTACTTGCTGGCAAAGCAGGTCAAGGTTCACGAGTCGATGGAGGGTGACGCACAAAATTTCAACGTGGAGTTTACATTTTTTGGCGACGTATTTGAGGAGATACTTCACTGGGATCCCCCCCACCGCTATGTCTATGAAGCTCGGGGGGACGATTTTCCGATGCGCGACTATGTCGCCTGTATCGAGCTTGAAGAGACCAGCCCAACCTCAGGAGTCATGCGCTGGAAAATTTACAGCGACGTCATAGAGGGTGAACACTTCCAGCGCATTCTGCCAGTCATTCTGCCGGTCATTAACGAGGTGAGCATGCATAAGCTTGCGTCGTTGATAGGTGGCACTGAATGCAAAGTAGAGAGCTATTTTTAAAGGTTTGCTATGTATTTTTGTCTAGAGAACAAGTACGCCCTGATTACCGGTGGCGCCAGTGGTATTGGGCTGGCAACCGCCAAGCGTTTTATCAGTGCAGGCGCCCGGGTCATTATTGCTGATAAGTGCGATGGAAGCGCCATGGCAGCGGCTGTGGGTGCTGAGTTTGTCCGGCTTGATGTTGCTGACAGCGCGGCGGTACGAGACCTCTTTGATCAGTTGGTAGCCAATGGTCAATGGCTCGATATTCTCATTAACAATGCGGGTCTGTCCGGGAAAGACAATGTTTCCCTGGTCGATAGTGACGAAGCCCTCACGCAGCAATTATTTGCAGTGAATGCTATGGGGGTTTACTACGGACTCAAATTTGGACCCCGGGCAGTGCGGGACGGTGGCAGTATTATCAATACAGCATCTTTGGCGGCATCGTATGTTTATCCCGATTCTGGCCCTTATTCGGCCTCCAAGGCCGCCGTTGTCAATTTCACCACCATGGCAGCAGCAGAGCTGGCTGATCGCCAGATTCGCGTTAATGCCGTCGCGCCCTCTTTTGTTCGAACCCCAATGACCGACTCGGAAATGGCCATCTTTGAGAAGTTTGGCAAAAAAGCGACTCATGCACTGAGAATTGCTGAACCAGAAGAAGTGTCTGCGGTGTTTCATTTTCTGGCCAGCGATGACGCCAGCTATATTAACGGTCAGGTCATTAATGTTGATGGTGGCATGGGGCTTGGTTTCACCCGTGCCATGGCGACGCTGGTGGCAGAGTCCTAGGCCAATTATCTAGGTCCAGCGTGTTGCACTGCACGGCTGCCGCTTTGCCCTGCTGTCACACAAAAGGCACAACAGCTCAAAAAATAGGGCGGCTGCGACATGGGCACTTTGGCCGTCGGTATCACGAACCGGATTTAGCTCAACCATGTCGGCCCCAATAATATTCAGACCCCGAGCGCCCAGAATGATGTCTCGAACCTGTCTGGGGTTGAGGCCGAAGGGCTCTGGCCCAGTGGTGCCCATGAGATAGCTGCTGTCCAGACTGTCGATATCGAGTGATAGGTAGGTCTTATCTTGCCCAACGATCTCGTGCGCTTTATCAATAACGTACTGTGTCCCGCGTTCAAAAACCTCATCGGCACTGATCACGGTCATACCCGTATCGTGGGAGAACTCCCACAGAAAATTCGCCCTGCCTCGAATGCCTATTTGCACGGTACGCTGAGGATCAATGAATCCCTCAAGGACAGCCTGCCGAAAGATAGAGCCATCATTAACGGTGTCACCGCCCCAGACAGCCATGGTGTCGCAGTGAGCATCTATATGAATCACGCCAAAGCTGTCGTTATGCACCTCAGAAAGCGCTTTGAGTACACCAAAGCTCGTGGTGTGCTCGCCACCACAGCTGAGCGTTGTACAACCTGCCTGTGCCAGTTTGTGAAAGGCATCATAAATATCATTGAGGCGTACCTGAAGATCGGTAGCCGACCATTCGACATCACCGTAGTCGATAATCGAGCACTGCTCGAAAGGAATCTGACCGGTTACGTCGTGCACAGGGCCATAATTTCGGCTGAATTCGCGCACTGCCCTGGGTCCATGCCGTGCACCTGACAGGCCAATGGCGCCGAGATCGAGTGGGCTACCGACCATGGCTATGTCTACCTGGGTCAGGTCGAGGCGATGGGGTGCCTGGAAAAATCCCGGGTGCTGCAAAAAGCCGGCCGTATCCAGGTTGTAGCCCTGCGCCGTTGCCGATTCAAAGAAAGCCGTGACGCTCTCGTTGGCAAAATCAAAAGCGGGTCGATCGAAGCTTTTATAGTGGCTCAGTTGATCAGGGGTAACTTTCGCCATGCGCTTTGACTCCTGTCTTTGTTTTATAAAAAGAAAGTCGTTTATAGCCCCCCGGGGAACCCTCCCGCTACAGGAAGCGCTACGCCCGTCACATAGGTTGCCATACCACTCGCGAGGTAGACCGCAGCGTGAGCTATTTCCTCGGGCTGGCCGGAGCGCCCCATAGGAATCATGGTCGACTCAAACTCCCGTGCTTCAGCAATACTGATATTCTCTGCTTCTGCGATTATTTTCAGACTCACATCCAGCATTTGAGTTTCTACAGAGCCCGGGCAAATGGCATTGAATCGCACATGCTGATCGGCGTACTGAAGCGCGAGCTGCTTGGTGAGTCCAACAACAGCGAACTTGCTGGCCGAGTAGCAGGCGGGGATGCCGGGTACGGCACCTAAGCCCGCCAACGACGCGGTGTTGATGACATTGCCCTGGCTTTTTATCAGGTGGGGAATGGTCTCTCGACAGACGTTAACGATGCCTCGCACGTTAACGGCGAATGTCACATCCCAGTCCTCATCACTGATCGCCATGAAGTCAGCTGCGCCTCGACCCACCCCCGCGTTGTTAACCACGATATCGAGTTGGCCAAATCTTTCGATAATATTGTCGACCAAGGTTTTGATCGAATCAGGCTTGGTGACATCGCAGGGTGCCCCGTCTATATCTGACAGACCCTCGGCGCCCGGTAGATCGACGCCTACGACGGTTGCGCCAGCGGCTTGCAGCGCATTGACTATCGCTCTGCCGATACCCCTTGGATGAGCCGCACCGGTCACCAAAGCGATCCTGCCGTTCAGTAGTTTATCCATGGTCGATATCTCCCAGTATCTCCACTGCACTGAGCAGCCACTTGGGGGCCTCTTCCTCGGCACCCACACCTCCATAGCTCAGAAGACCTTCGCTGTGCAGCTCGCCACTATTGATTTGGGAGCAGACCGCTCTCAAATCTGCAATAAAGGCGGTTAGGGCGTCGTCTGACATGATGTCGATAGTGAGATGAATAGCCGGTGGGTGCGTGACACCCAGCAGGCGCCACCCCCTCTGCTCCATGCCCCCTACAACCAGCTGAATATTGAAGCCCTCCGCTGCGATCATCATCAAAGGACCGTGTGTGGGCCAGGTACGCAAGCCCTCGATACTGTCACAGGCATCCGTTATCTGCTGTTTAACGTGTAGCAGGCCTCTGGCGTTATTGATGTAGCCTTCACGACCCCAGTGGTGCATGAGTGCCCAAACAGCGGCTACGGGCCCCAATGGTCGACTGCCGACAAAGCTCTGGGAAAGGTAGAGACCACAGGCCCATTCGGTAACCGGCAAATAGTGAAAGCGCTGCTCTTCCTGTGATCGCCACAGTACGGTTGAGCAGGGCTTTGGGGCATAGCCATATTTATGCAGGTCCGCGGCGATTGATCTTACCCCCCGAACGCTGAAGTCGTAGGGGGGAATTTCCTCACCCAGCTCGCGCATAAAGGGCAGGATATAGCCGCCAACACAGGCATCAACGTGCAGCCACAACTGGCGCTCAATGGCCAGCTCGCCCATCTCAGTGATGGGGTCAACATGACCATAGGGCCAGTTTGGAGCCGAAGCTACAATGCCGATGGTGTTGGGACCAATGGCTTTTGCAAGGGCGTCCATATCAGCGGTCAAGTCCTCATTTTGTGGCACCGTGACGACCCTGAGATCCAGGTATTTTGCGGTTTTATGGATGGTTGAATGGGTCGAATATGGGGCAACGATCTCGGGAGTTTTAATTTCTGGCTTGTGCTCCCTGGCCCATGCGCGCATGGCATGTAACCCACAGAAATTGCTTTCTGTCCCGCCCGAGGTGAGATTGCCACGCCCCTGATTGCCTCCGCTGACAAGGTCAATACACATGTCTAGAACTTCGTTCTCAAGACGCGCCGCTGCGGGTTCCTGAAAGGTAAAGAGTCCGTTCCAGCCAAGGAATTCATTGAATGCAGATTTAATCAGTTCACCCATCTCATCACGCCCCTGAAAGGCGGTGCTGCTCAACTTGCCCAGATCGCCGGGTGTCATCATGGCGCGCAGGTCGCGGATTTGTGTCAATACGGCATCGCTGGGTTGGCCTTGCTGCGGGAGTTTGTAGAGATCCGTCACGTTTACCTCACGGCGACTTGGGAAGAATAAAACGTCGAGTTTAACTGGGACTTTACCGTAGAGAGGGGTATGTTTACCGACTATCCCCCTCAATGGGTACAGTAACAACGTATGAAGCCAAAGGTCATATAGGTGGCAGAGTCAAAGTTGGCCGGAAAGGCCTGGCAAGCACTCATTACTGAGGCAGTAGAAGATTTATCCAAGGACAGCTTCTACAAAAGTTTCTGTGCCTGCTGCGAGTTTCTCACAGGCTACGACAGTACCCTTGTAGTCTGGTTAGGGCGAGCACATAAGCCCATAAGCCTGTTCGACAATATCCCAGAGCGTTATTCTGAACGCACGGAACTCCCCTGGATCAACGGCGCCTATCTGTTAGACCCCTATTATCAACTGTTCCTCGCAGATTCTGCGTCGGGTGTTTATAAGCTTCAGGACGTTATGCCCGATAACTTCTTCGAGACCGACTATGCCAAAAATTATTACCGGGGCACGGGTCTGGTCGACGAGTGTGGGCTGCTTATCAGGTTGAGCGACGAGCATGCTATTTTGGTATCTCTGGGCCTGCGCTCGGCAGATAATATGGATCAGATTTCGACCGATGAAATTGTGCTGGCGCTACCAATGCTGGCTACCCTGTGTCGAAAGCAACAGTCAGCCTTGGACGGAGAGATAAACTTTTCTGCTCCCCTCGATAAAGCCTTCAGAAACTTTGGGAAAGATCACCTGAGTAATCGCGAGCGCGAAGTGATCCAGCTTTTACTCAAAGGTCACTCAAACAAATCGATTGCTCATCTGCTTGATATAAGTGTCGATACGGTAAAGGTGTTTAACAAACGATTTCATTTAAAGCTGGGAATTTCTTCCCAAGCCGAGTTGTTTTCGCTGTTTCTGGAGTCAATTTCAATGATTCCCTTCGATGCTGATATAGACCCCCTTACGCACTATCTCGAGATAACGCAGAGCCCCTGAGGGAAAAATCCCTTCAAGAATACGATAAGTAGCTCGCCTTACACTTCATCTCCTCGGCGCGCCCGCGTCTCGATTACATGAGTGGCTAATTCTGCGGTTTTTAAGCCGCTTAAAAGCGGGCAATTCATGGAAAGTTTTTTGCTTATCGCTCATTATGTGATGCTTCGAAAAGGTGTGGTGTGGCGTATGTTGAGTGCCAAAAACAAAGCGATACCGGGCTACATCAGTACAGAAGCCCAGCGCTTCTATGAGCGCGTCATTCCAATTTCACAGACGACCGACTTCAGTGATTCTGAGGCGGTAAGTCAGTTTCGAAAAGCCGTCCACAGTGAGTGGGCGGCCGTTACAGCGGACATCGAATTCCCCTTCTATTTTCAGGAAATCATGTTGGACGGTGTGCGCGCTGTTCGAATTAGCACGGACACCACGCGGGAGACTGACCGGGTCATTCTATTAGCTCATGGTGGTGCCTACGTTTTGGGAACACCTGAAGTCAACGCTTCATCGGCCATCCTGCTGGCTCAGGCTACCGGTATTCCCGTTATCTCAGTAGATTATCGTTTGGCTCCAGAGCATCCGTTTCCCGCTGCGCTCAACGACGTTACCGACAGCTTTTTATCGTTGCTGGAGTCGGGCTACGCTCCGGATCAGATTGTCATGGTGGGTGAGTCTGCTGGTGCAGGTCTCGCCGTTTCATCATGCCTGCTGTTGCGCGATAAGGATTTGCCCTTGCCTGGGGGCTTGGTGTTGTTGTCTGTTTGGGCCGATCTTGAGGGTACTGGTGATAGTGTCACCACGCTGATAGATGCAGATCTGGACTTCGCGACCCCGGCGGCGCTTTACGATTGCGGGCCTGCTTATGCTGTTGGCCATGATCTTGGATCGCCGCTCATCTCACCTGTGAATGCCTCGCTGGAGGGTTTTCCTCCCCTATGTATCCAAGTGGGTGCTCGAGAAATGTTACTGAGTGACAGTCTCAGATTGGCGTCCAATGGTCGAGACGCGGGTGTCGAGGTTAGCCTCGATGTTTGGGACGGTATGGGGCATATGTTTCAGGCATTACCCGCATTACCCGAGAGTCAAAAAGCGTACTCAAGAATCGCAAACTTTGTGGCCGGACTGGCATGACTGCTCTCGAAAACAGCCGGGATCCAGATCCCAACAACAATAAAACCATTTACTCAGCCGTTGTTTTGGCCGTGATAGGCCCGATCTTTTTCCTATTACAGCCCATATACGCTGGAGCGCTGGCTGATACCCTCGGATTCAATGCGCAAGAAATTGGTTGGTTAATAGGCGCTGAAATTTCTGGGACCGCGATTGCATCGGTTTCGGCCTTCTTCTGCATTCGCCGCCTCAACTGGCGAGCTGTGGTTTTATTTGGCTTGGCTGCTCAGGCGATCTGTAACCTGGCTTCCTGTTTTGTTACCGGTTACTTGGAGCTTTTGATGCTCAGACTGGTGACGGCCGTTTTAGGTATGGGGCCCATCTATATTGTTGCTGTTGCCATGCTTAGCGCTACAGAGCGCACTGGCCGTAACTTTTCTCTGGTTGTTTTTGGGCAAATGACGCTGGCTATAGCCGGCATGGCCATTGTGCCGCAATTTATACCGGATTACGGACTCGCTGCCCTGTTTGTTCCCGTGGCTGTTATAGGGATTTTGGCCTGTGGTGTCGCCAGATATATTCCGCAGCAGGCAGCGGTTAGGTTGGAGCAGAGCATCCCGGACTACGCCAGGGAAAATTCCGCGCCTGCCATTGGCGTGCTGTGGATACAGGGGTTTTGGTATTTGGGTATTGCCGGTGTCTGGACTTTCATAGAGCGCATTGGCGTTGGCCAGGGTATTCCCGCAATCGATGTCAGTGGGGCATTGGCAATAGGCATGGCGGTGGGTCTCGCCGGTGCGATTTCCTCTGGCTACCTGATCGAACGCTTTGGTCGCCTGCTCCCCTTCACCGTTGGTATGGTCTTTCAGGTTGTTGCGATCGCCCTTCTGTTTGAGGGCAGGGGCTATACCGGCTTTCTTCTTGTCATTTGTTTATACAACGTGATGTGGAATATCAGTATTCCGCCCATCTTTGAATTGATGGCTGCGGCCGATGGGCAGGGTCGTTTTGCAGTGATCCTGCCCACTGCACAGGCGGTGGCGCTGTTGGTGGGGGCGATTATGGGCGGCATCCTGGTCCACGATTATGGTTTGATGGCAGTTTTGGTGAGTGGCATCTTATTTACTACTGTCGCGTTGTTGCTGTTTGCGGGCATATCTATTCGCCTAGATCGATCCGTGTAGCCTTGAATGCAACAAGACGCAGGGGTCTGCACTGGCTATGCTTGAAGGTAATCTTCAGCAAGCGCGAGCACGGCGGTTACAACATCTGCGGTTAAAGCCTTGGCGGTCCCAGTTTCTTTTCGAGTGTGCAGCCATCCCAGATAGGTAAATCCCCTGGCCAGAAAAAAGGCATCCAGATGACTCAGGTGCTCATCAGGCATGTCACGTTGCTGACGGTAACCCGCAACAAAAGCGGACCGTAAATCATCGAAAATGGGCTCTCCCAAATAGAAAAACAAGGGCGTTGCAAACTCGAACAAATGCCAGCCATAGCCACAGTCATCAAAGTCGATGAGACTAAAAGTGTGGCCATCCACCAAGATGTTGTCCGTCAGCATGTCTGCGTGAATCAGGCCATAGTAAAGCGGGTTCTCTCCCAGTTCATCGAGCTCTGCCCGAAGCTTGCGTCGCGCGCTTGCCAGCAGATCGAGTTGCTGGCTGGTGAGGACAGTGAGCATCCTGAAGTCTCCCCAGACAGGATGATCTCCAATCAACCCTTCAGCATTCCAGCTATGACGTTTGAAGTTGGCGGGCGGTACCCACGCGGAGGACTGGTTGTGTACCCGGCCTGCGATGCCCCCAAGCACCTGATAGGCTTCTACCAGCTTCGCACTATCGGTATCCGTTTCCTCGTCTATTGAGTCAAGCGGTACACCTGCTATCCAGTCAATGAGATCGCATAAATAAGTTGAGTCGGTATCTGTAATTTCAGTGACCGGGTCACCGTTTAGGGTGGGTCGTACCCGCGGAGCAGAAATACCCGCGTTGTTCAGCGCCTGCATCCACAGGACTTCTGATTGTAGTGCTTCCCTATCGTGATAACTGGGCCGGTGAATTCGTAAAACTGAATTGCACACGCCGTTCACCGAGACCTTGAAGACGGCATTCTCGCGATACTTCAGTAAATTGAGTTCAGCATGACCAAGACCCCAGGACGCGAGCGCCCGCCGGGCGATACTCTCTGCTCTTGCATCTTCTTTGACTACAGTCATCAAGCACTATCCTGAGTTTTAGGTTATAGCGGCTCCGGGTTACTGAAGCGCCTGAGTACGTTGCCGGTTATGGCAGAGACATTGTTCTCAAAATTATTGTGGTTAAGGGCAGATGACCAGGCGATGGATCCGGTCGAAAATACCGCCCCTCCACCGGCAATAGATCGAAACGTCATCTCGGCGTAGACATCCTCAACGGTATAAAAATCATCGGGCTCCAGTATTCCCGGCAGGGTGGTGCAGCGCGCAAGCACCACGGTGTCTGGGTGTGTGCCCATTTCCTTGTCGGTGCGATCGATCTCTTCTCCCACGGCACCGCCAAAGTGGTTGCCAAAGTTCCCGATGATTTCGTCAGTGACTCCCTCAAAAATAAACCCGACCTTATCTTCATCAAGATTCATTTCGCGTCGGTAATAGCTGGGCCCAAAAAACGCCATTGCGACGAAGCCAACGCCCAGGAGTTTTTGTGGCGCACGATCATTCAGCGCCCACAGTGAGCCCGGTACACCGTCGAATTCGTGGATGGCCTCACCGTCAGCCATGAGTCTTCTAACCTCGATAGCACCGGGTAAAGTTGCATGGTGCGAGGTGACCCAAAAAAAACCATTGGCGCCCATATACATGAGGCGCCCACCATTGTTCGTGTAGCTCTCAACGGCATCGAGCATGTTTTTCGTTACATACTCAGGATGACTGCCCGTTAGGACAACCTGATAACCGCGTAATAAAGCTATGCCCTCAGCATGGAGAAGATCGTCGGTAATGATGTCGAAGGCGATGTTTTCATGCTCCAGCCAGTCGATGATGTCGGTGTCAGCGACAAAATTATAGGCCTGCCCACCGGGACGATGATGGAGCATAGGGCGCAGTCGGGAAGCGTAGTTCACCTCAGATTGGTCAGAATGATAGCAGTAGGTGCTGCGTCCCAATTCTGGATGTCGTTCCAGATAATCACTGTCCCGGGCGTTGGTGTGAACCATGGGGAATCGATCGCCCCAGTTGATATTCAAGGTATGGTTGGCGTAGGCAATGTAGCTGGTTGTCGGCATCAATAAAGCCACATTACTGCTCCTTTCGCCGCGCTTTGGCGCCACGAAAAAGCAAATATGGTCGGTAGATTGCTGATGGACTAAACGCGCGGCATAAAGCCCACTGGGAAGGTTATCCGGTATCTTGTAGCTGAAAGCTGTCTGCCATTCTGCGTCGTAGAGATCATCGTCGTGAAACTGGATGGCGGCGTATTGATTGGGGTCATCTACCCAGTTGCTAATCTCCCCGTTCCACTCCATGCCCGTAACGGCGCGCAGTGGCAGGTTAACTGTTTCACCGTGTAAGCCATGTGGCCCCCGGTCCTCAATACGGGTCGTACCGATACCGACGGAAAAGTCCCAATCTGCAATTAGCTGGCTTTGTTGGGTCACCGAGAGTGCGCGGACACCCAGTGCGAGCAGCTCCTCACCGCTGGTTTTATAACCCTGCGGATCGGGTACACCAAGAAACATGCGGGGGCGTTCAATTTTGCCATTGAAGCAACCCGTTGGCCGGGCTCGCTGATTGTTGCCCGGACCGTTTTGCGCGGCGCCCATTCGGAGCGGCCCGCTCTGCGTCGGCTGAAAATCTTCCGGAAGGCTTCGCGATCTGCGCAGCGGCCAGTCCAGCAACGTATTACCTGTTTTACTGGTGCGCGTTGTGAAAATTTGAAACTCGCTTTTATCAGCATCGAAACTTGCAGCGATATACGTCCAGACACCATCTAACGCCAACATCATGGTCGATAGCTCAAAGCGACGTCCCCGATCGTCACCCAGTAAGAGTTCGGGATGCCCCCGTTCATTGAGACATATAGCCCAGCCTTGCCCCGTGGCTTCATTCCAGCGAGACATGAGGAATTGTCGCCCCTTGTGCGCTGTGGTCGGCTTAAAAAATAATGAAATAGAAAAGCTGCCCTGGAGTTCTGCTAGGGTCGTGTCGGTTACTTCGACATATGAACCCGTGTAAATGGGTTGATTCGAGCCTATATAGTCACCCGCAAAGGCTGACTCTACGGGTAGCTCACAAAAGCGATTGGCAGGAGTCAGGGTGTCGGCGTTTCTGAGTCGTACAAGGTCGGCCTGGTAAGGCGTCGTGGTTGTCGCACTGACCTTGAATGCTACGGTATCCCCGGGCCGTGCCGTCAGTGGGTCGCAGTACCCGATTACCGTTCGTTCATGTGTCATTTAATACCCTTCAAAGCGCGCTTCAAGGGATAGAATATTGTTCAGATTCCCGTTGTCGGACATCTGGGGAGGGCTCAATAGCTCAATGTGCTGCACGCGTTGAAGTAAGGTATGGGCGGCAACATCGGCCTCCATTCTCGCCAGGGGAGCTCCCAGGCAGAAGTGCGGCCCTGCAGCAAAACTGAGGTGTCGTGGTCGTTTGTTTGTCAGATCAAATTGGTCAGGATTATCAAAGACATCGGGGTCGCGGTTGGCAGCCATTAACCACAGTGCGACTGAATTTCCGGCAGGAATCGATACGCCGTGAAATTCCACATCTTGGCAGACACTACGCACGGTCATTCTTAAAGAGGGCTCCAGACGAAGCGTCTCTTCAATAGCGGCGTTACGTAGGGAGTGATCTCTTTTCAGCAAATCAAATTGTGTGGGATAACGTGCCATGCAGCGCACAAAATTGGTAATCAAATTGGTGGTGGTCTCGTTCCCGGCCAGTAACAGTAGCATCGCTGTAGATTCTATTTCTTCATCAGTGAAGCGCTCTCCATCAAGCTCGGTTGTCATCAATATGGATAGGATGTTGTCGTCGGTAGGGTGCTTCTTCAGGAACTGTAGGTGGTCGTGGAAGTAATCGGCCATCTCTCCGGTGACTCTTTCAACCCCTTCAGACCGCTCATGATCCCATTCAGTGAGCCAAAAAGATGCCATGGTGTTCCGCTGCATAACGTTGGTCCAGTCACGTATAACGGGCCAGTCCTCCGATGGTAAGCCAAGAATTCCCGTGATCATGCCAATGGTGAGCTGTGCTGAAACGTCGTTGACCAGGTCAAACCGATCCGCTTCAAGGGCGTAGTCGAAGCGTTCATTGGCAATTCGTTGGGCACGCGGTAGAAACCGCTCGATAACTTTTGGAAAGAACCCCTGCTGTGCCAGCGCTCTCAATCGATTGTGGCGAGGAGGGTCCATTAATATAAAATTTTCGGTAGCCCTGCCCAGATTCAAGGCATCGAGGTCTGTATTTATGGGGGCGCTGGAAAATGTTTCCCAATCAAGGAGCACGTGTTTCACATCCTCGTAGCGGAACAGGCTGTAGATTGGATCGAGGGTAGTCTCGTGCTTGAGGACACCCTGGTGGCGTAACCCTTTGTGCATAAAGGGTAAGGGGTCGCTGATAAAGGCCTCGCTGAAGGCATTAAATGCAGGTTCGTGCTTGGGTAAGGTATTAACGTCGTGAGTCATGATGGTGGATAGTGCTCTCCGGTCTCGGCGGCTTGATGGGCTGCTAGGCTCAGGCAGGCCGGGTTTACCCTTTGTGTTACTGTAGCCATCCAGACAGGATGTCAGCCTCAACTCGAATAAATTTGGGTTTTTATGCGAATATTTGCGGATATTATCACTCATTAGCGGTAAAATTCCAAATAACTTCGATTTTTAAGGGGGATGTAATCTATAACTTCTGGAAAGAAAGCTTGTGATGAGGACGGGTGAAAAAGAAAAATCAGCGACCCAGGCTCGCGGCCGTGAACGCCGGCAGCGGCTGATTGAGTCTGCCCGCGATTTGTTGGAGTCACGCAGCATGGAGGAATTGTCACTGGCTGACATCGCGACCCATGCAGGGATTCCTACTGGATCGGCTTACCATTTCTTTCCTAACGTGATGGCGGTTTATCAAGCGCTGGGTGAACTTTTTTCTGACGAGCTTGATCGAGAATTAGCGAAGCCTTACCAAATTTTGCCGGAGGATAGTTGGCTTAAGATTATCGATGATGCAATCGAACGAGCTCGCGATTTTTATGATGCCAGTGCGGCTTACAGACAGCTTATTTTGGGAGCACGGGTGCCTTCTGACATCAAAATGTCAGATCGTCTAAATGATGAAGTCATTGGCCGTATTTTGATAGAGGCGATAAGCCAGCACTTTTATTTGCCGGATGTACCCCGGGCAAACGAAATATTTTTTCATGTCGTGGAAATTATTGACTTGTTTTTTACCCTGTCTGTACTGCGTGTCGATGAAATTACACCACACATGACCGTTGAGGCTGGACGCGCATCAAAGGCGTACCTGCTGACGTATTTCCCGAGCATATTGACACCTCGAGCGACGTCACCGTCAGCGGAGGGCCCCTGACGCATCCGATGAGCAGTTAACAAATCTATTGGGAGTTGGGCCGGCAACTGACTTCAGTGATTGAGTATAAAATAGTCCGGGGGATACAGGGCCTTGGCGCTATTGGTTTTTAAAGCCGACTCTCGCCTCGGCCAGTAAGCAAAGAATCTCATACATGAGGGTGGCGCCAACGAGTGCCGTGTTACCGCTGGGATCAAAAGGCGGTGCGACCTCAACGACATCCCCACCGATGAGATTCAAACCCCGCAGGCCGCGCAGTAGTTCAAGTGCTTCTATGGTGGTAATTCCTCCAATTTCCGGAGTTCCTGTCCCGGGCGCATAGACGGGGTCCAGGCCGTCGACATCGAAAGAGATGTAGGTCGGTTGATCGCCCACCAGCCGTCTGGCTTCGTCAATAACGTGTGCAACACCCAGCTTGGTGAATTCCTCCATGAACACAACACGCATGCCCTGTTGCAGCGAATAGTCCCAGCCTTCAGACGTTTCCTGGGCGCCTCTGATGCCTATCTGTATGGTTCGATTGGGATCGATTAACCCCTCTTCGCAGGCGCGTCGAAAAGGTGAGCCATGCATGAATTTTGATCCTGAAAATTCATCCCAGGTATCGGTATGTGCGTCAATATGGATCAACGCAACGGGCCGCTCAGCGGCTACCGCCTTGAGGATTGGATAGGTGACCGAATGATCTCCCCCGGCGCTCAGCGGTGTGATGTTGGCCCGAATCAGGCATTGGTATTGCTGCTCGATTTCTTTCACCACCTCCTCATGCTCATACATTCGGGAGAGCTTTATGTCGCCCACATCGCCGACTCGGCAAAGATCATAGGGGCTGAATTTGTGAACATGATGGATGGAGCGCATCAGTGCCGATGCGGCTCGTATGGCCTGTGGTCCGTGGCGTGCGCCAGGGCGGTTGGTGACAGCCCCATCATAGGGCACACCCACGAGGGCAATGTCGAGTTCATTCAAGTCGGTTACCAAGGGGGTACGCATGAACGTAGGTATGCCAACGAATCGGGGTTCTTTCATAGGGTTGTTCTGATCAGTGGAGAGCGTCGAATTTCGCTCATAAAAATTAGTCATGGCAGATGCCTTTCCTTTTTTGGACGCTCAACCTGAACGTTAGCCAATGGGCACACCTCCCGCTTCCAGAATTGCGCGCAATGGCTCTAGCTGCTTTTCATAATTTCGCCACCGGGCTACCGACGATTGATATAGGGGTTGTCTTACCTGAGATGCGCTGGCGGTCGTTGAGGCTGCTGCATTTTTGTGGAAATCAAGCACATCGTTGTTCCAGGGTAGGCCACAGAAATCCAACGCCCGCCTGGCGGTCGCTTCGAAGTTTGTTGTTAGGGATTCGTATTCGACCTGGTGAATCCCGCTGGGTAGAACGGCCTGCCAATGCTCCATCAATTGATGGTAGCTGACGTAATAGTGTCCGAGATCTTCCAGTGCATAGGAATAGGGCGCGCCGGCGTTGAACAGCATTTTAAAGTTGGAGTAGCAGGTGTCCATGGGGTGGCGAACCAGATTGATCATTTTCGCATTGGGCATGGACAAGTGAATGAGCCCGCAGTACAGAAAATTGATATGCATCTTGTCAATCCAGAGTGATTTACCCCGCGCATATTTTTTTGTCGCATGCAGGTAGGTTTGTCCAAGTTTGAAAAAGTCGAGTTTGCTTGAGCCCCGCACCAATTCCAGTTTGCTCAGTTTTTCTTTGCCGGAGAGGCTTCTAACAATATGACTTATCATGAGGCTGAGCTCATTGAGCTCCCCAGCGGCCGTTGCTTCACCCTGACTCGCAATGACCCTCTCCAGGAGCGTAGTGCCAGTCCGAGGCATACCAACGATAAAAATTGGGCCTTCGTCACCGCAGCCGGCTGCGCGTTCCTGTGCGAAAAAGCTTTCGCTAAAAGTTTCCTTGAGTGCCGTCATCACCTCAACATCGTGTTCGACTTTATAGGCCATACCACCGCGCCGTATTACAGCCCCGCTCTTCAATGCGGCAAATGAGGCATCGTAGTGACCCAGATCCTCATACTCCTTGGCCAGGGTAAAGTAATGATGGTACTGGTTCCTCCGGTCTGTAAAACCGGCTGCAATTCGTGCCTCCAATTCTGCAATGTGATTGTGCTCGGGTGTCTGTTTGCGCACATCTGACCGTAGGAATAATCCTTCGTAGTTATCAGGATCCAGCCTCACGCAGCGGTCTGCATGCGCCTCTGCGTCGGCCAGGTGGCCAAGAAATCGCGCCGTAGTGGCAGCCATGTAGCACAGTTCCGGGTTATCTGGTTCGAAGGAAAGGCCCTTGGTGAACAGCGCATAAGCACGCTCATAGCGTTCCGCTTGACTGTAGACAGAGCCCATGGACATTAGGATGCGAGCATCGGTTGGATGGCTGTCCAATACCTGCTCTGCCAGACGAACGGCCTCGTCCTGACGGCCCCGCAGTCGACAGAGTGTCTCCGCCAGGGTGATCATGAAAGGTAGATGCTCTGGAACCAGTTCATGGGCCCTTCGGTAGCAGCGCTCGGCTTTTTCCCAGCTCTCGGCGGCGAGAAAAACCTGGCCGGCAAATGACAGGAATTGAGTTTCATCACTGTTGGCTTTAAGGAGCTGCAGGGCACATTGCTCGGCCAGAGGTAAATTTTTCTGCCGCAGTGCTGTTCGTCCCTGGGATAAAACGGCCGACAGACTTTTATGCTTCATTACGTTCTGTCCGGTACAGGCATGAGAGTACTGACACCTATATCACAATGCCGGGTGCTCCGAAATAATCCGGAGTGGCCGGTGGTCGGTCACTCCTTTTGAGTCAATGCAGCTATTAGAAATCGTAGCGAAGCCTGACCCCCAGGCTACGAGGTCGTTCGGCCGCTTCGTAGTTGGTTCCAGCTTGAACAGCCACGGTGGTTACAGCATTCGTTTCATCGGTCAGATTGTTGGCGAAAGCGGTCAAGGTCCACTTTTCATCAACAAGATTGACACTGGCATTCCAGATACTGAAGGACTTCAGTAGGTAGTCATTAAAGCCACCGGCAAGGTCATTCTGGGCATCACTTCGGTAACGCCCGTCAGCATGAAGTATTAGGTCAAACCCGCCTATGAGGGACGGGATTTGATAGTCAACTGACACATTGGCCATATGCTCAGAGATATTGGGTAGTGGGGAGCCGGCGATGCCCACAACTGTTCCGGCCGCTGCTGAAAAACCCTTTGTTAACTCGGCGTCGGTATAAGTATATCCGGCGAAAAACGAAAGCCGCTCGGTTAGATTGCCTGTGATGGACACCTCTAAGCCCTTGCTCTCGGCTTCATTGGCATTAATTACAGCTGGCAATGCGGCGATGCTTACGAAGGCTTCTATTTGTGATTTGTCCCACTGCGTGTAAAAACCGGTCGCTGAATACTGTAACTGACCGCCCAATAAATAGCCTTTTGCGCCCACCTCCCAGTTTTGGGTCTCGTCCGCGTCATAGCCAATGAGTTCCTGGGTAATGATGTCGAAACCAATCGGCAGGGCATTGGCACCACCGTGGCGGAAGCCCTCAGCCCATGTGAAGTAGAGATTGTGTTCGCCGACAGCAAGAGACGTGTTCAGCTTAAAGATGACATCAGACTCGTCCTGCTTATTGGTGCTGCCCGAGACACCCCAGAGCGCATTGAGTTCGTAGCCGAGTTGTGCTCCCAGCTGATCCATGAACGCCTGGTCAGCGGTAGTGCAGGCAGCGCCACAGTTGGTAAAGATCTGCTGCAGTGCGATTTCGTATTCCTGGTCAAAATAGCGGGCTCCGCCCGTAATCTGCCAGTTATCTGTCACGTTAAAAGTGACCTCGCCGTAGACAGCCATATCTTTGAATTCGGACTGCCTCGCTATGTACAGCTGGGGAATTCCCGGCTGTGGGGTTAGCGCATACAGGAGTGGATTTAACCAGGTATTGGCAAAGTTATAGCCCGGGGGCAGATTGATGTCTGCATTATAGTATGCCGAAACGGCGGCATCGGCAGATCCGTCAAGCGATGCCCACTCGGCGTAACCCGGAATTTCTTCATCAGAGACAAGATCAGTTTCCTGATCGTTGTAATAAGCACCCAACAACCAGTCAATTTTATTGTCGTCGCCATTGGAGCCCAGCCGGAATTCCTGCGTAAAGTCATCGCGATCCTGGGGCTCTATCGCCGGAAAGAGGTTGGATCGAGGATAACAGCCATAAAATGCGCAGCCTGGTCGAGTGGCGGAGCCCACACCAAAGAGATAGTACAGTGGTACCGAGTCTAGATAGACGGGCAGGTAGCCAAGGTCGCGTACGGTGTCGATCTCGTTTTTGGTATAGGCGGTGCTTGAGGTCAAGGTGGCAAAGCCCAAATCAGCCTCTACTTCGAGACTGAGCAAATCTACATCTTGCTCGAAAGTACTGCGGGAGGCATCGAAAGACTCGTATGCATCAGATCCCAGCTCCCGATAGTTCTCTCCGTCGGCGTCGACGGTTTGGTGGTGAAAATTCAATTGCGCACTGAGGTTGTCGGTGGGCTCCCAAAGCAAGCTGGCTCGCAGACTGTAGCTTTTGGCCGTATCGCCATCTTCTATGACCTGTGTTGCGGCGGGACTTCCTAAAATGTCGTTGGGGTTTTCCAGTACGGTTTGTCCGCTCTGGCGCTGGTAGATCGCGGTATAGTCGATGACGCCCCCTCGATCCTCATAGGCGCCAGCAATTCGCAGAGCAGCGTTTTCGCTCAGTGGGATATTAATCGCGCCTTCTGCCTGATAGGTGGCATCCGAGGACTCACCAAGCCATTCGGTTCCTCCGGATAAGTAACCTTCTACAGCTTCCATGCTGGGTTTGTTATGGATAAAGCGGACGGTTCCGGCGAGTGAGCCCGATCCATAGAGGGTTCCCTGGGGGCCGCGCAGCACTTCAACTCGATTCAGGTCCACCAGCTGGAGATTAAAAAAGGCTGGGGTGTTGTCAATGTACGTCGATACGGTGGGAACCGCCAGATTGCTGAAGATGCCATTGGTGGCTTGGGCCCGAATATTTAGACCACGCATAACGATGCCGTTGTTTATGGCATTGCCGCGGGGGCCCTGATCGGAGAAAACGACTCCGGCAACGCTGTTCATAACCCCTGCAAGATTGGTGATCCCCGCCCTTGCCAGCTCGTCTGCACTCAAAGCCGTTATGTTGTAGGGAACCTCAACAACGCTTTGGCTTCTGCGCGTTGCCGTGACCACAACCTCTTCCAGGGCAAGAGATGACTCCTGGGCAAGTGTCGATTCCATACAAGCTGCGCTGGCGAGTGCAACAGCGACTGCGACCGGTTTTCTGTATAGCTTCATGGGGTGGCTCCCTAAAGTAATTTTTGTATTCATAGATTGCGCTGGTACGGCCCCTGGGTGGAATGCCCTTAAAGTGGTACAACCCGAGGGTTTCTTACGGGACGAATTATGGCAAACTCCCCGGACTATAACTCGAAAAAATTTGAGTTAATAGGGTTTGATTAGTCAGATATCGGCAAAAAATGAAAAATAGGGACTGGCTATTTCAAATCTTTTTGAGATAAAAGGGGTGATACCACCATGACAAAAGCTCCGTTGGCGCGGCAGACCGAAGCAGTGCTTAATCGTAGCCTCAGCATTGTTGGCGGGCGGCTGCAGATTGAGGAGTGCGATGCGGCGTATCTGGCAGAAACCTTCGGGACGCCCATTTTTGTGGTCTCCGAGCGTCACGTGAGGGCAAACCTGCGCCGGTTTAAACAGGCCTTTGCCCAGCATTGGCCGTGGGGACCCGTGCGGATTATGTGTGCCTTCAAAGCCGCGCCGCTCCTGGCTCTTCGCCGCATACTCAGTGATGAAGGTAGTGGCTGTGACATTTTTGGTCCGGGCGAACTCGAAGGGGCTATTCGTGGCGGTGTGGCTCCAGAACTGATTTCAGTTAATGGATCTATCAAAGACCGGTCCATGATTCAGCGTGCGGTAGCTCATGGCGCTCGCGTTGTCGTCGACAGCACGCGAGAGCTCTTACTCTGCGAGGAGGTTGCGACCGAGTTAAAGCTTTCCGCAAGAGTCATGATTCGCGTAAAACCTTTTTTGAAAGACCTCACCCTGGAGTCGGATTTTCTGCCTGGCGCTGAGATCAGAGAGCTGACGCAAATTATTAAATACGGTGTCCCTACAGCAGAGCTGCACGAGTTGGTGTCATTTATTGCGAAATCAACCTGTCTCGACTTGGTGGGGGTTCACGCTCATATGGGGCGCCACAGTAAGTTTTCTGAAGTGTGGCAGGCATGGACTCGTCATTGCGTTGAGATTATTGCGCTGATTCGAGATCAGCTGCCTGATTGGTCGCCGAGGGAGATTGATTTGGGTGGCGGCTTTCCAAGTGAATCAGACAGAGACACCGATGTTGCCGTGCAGGGCTATGAGGGAGCATCGCTTGATGTATTCGCTGAGGTCATTGCCACAACGCTGCACAGTGAATTGCTGAAAAGTGGTTTTGATCCGACGGGAGTTACCCTGGAGGTGGAGCCGGGTAGGGGACTGCACACGGATACTGGCATACACCTTGCAACGATCAGAAATGTTAAGGAAGAAACCATTCACCGCCCAAGAAAATGGTCAGAAATGGACACGTCCGAGGTGTTTTTGGGTGTGGGTGGGCTCAACGATGAGCCACCCTTCGATTTTATAATCGCCAATAAGGCAAGTGAGACAAAGACCGACTGCGGTGATCTGGTGGGCATGAGCTGCAACGCCGAAATTTTGTTTCAACAGGTTGCGACACCGAAAGTTGAGGTGGGCGACGTTGTTGCGCTCCTTAACACCGGTGCCTATATCGAACCCATGGCGGCGAATTTTAATTCCTTACCTCGCCCGGGAACGGTGTTGGTCAGTGGTGATCAGGCAGATTGGGCCAAGCGGCCGGAATCAGTCGATGAGGTATTTGCCCGTGATCAGGTGCCTACCTTTGTAATGGAGGCAAAGTAATGACTCAGGGTACCGCACTGTCCTGGCAGGAATACGCCCAACGAGACGCGACGGGACTTGCCGAACTGGTGAGCTCGGGCGATGTGTCGGCCGCGGAGTTGGCCCACCAGGCGGGTTTGGCAGTGGCAAAAATCGACCCCCATGTTAATGCCGTGGTTGAGTTGTTTGAGGACGCCATTGCTGCGCCTGATGTGACGAATGGGCCGTTCAGTGGCGTTCCCATGATGCTCAAGGACTTGGGGTCGAAAATGAAGGGTAGGGCCCAGGAGGCGGGCTACGGTTGGCTAAAAGGAATGATTGCCGGTGAAGATGATCCGCTAACCCTCAATTTTCGATCCGCGGGCTTCAATTTAATAGGGCGTACCACAACGCCAGAAGACGGTATGGCGGCTGTTACGGAGACCCTTGGTTTTGGTATCACCCGCAATCCCTGGGATCTCCGCCGGTCACCGGGTGGGTCCTCGGGGGGCTCTGCTGCGCTGGTTGCGGCAGGCGCTTTATCTGTGTGCAGTGCTTCCGATGGTGCGGGATCAATACGCCTACCTGCGGCGTGGACGGGTTTGATTGGTCTGAAAACAACGCGGGGTCGGCTGCCGCTGCCTACAGGAGCCAACGAAGCGACCCTACCCTCTGCGTCTGAGGGCATTGTGACACGCAGTGTTAGGGATACAGCGCGCGTTCATGAATTACTGTGTCACCGCGATAGGGGCATTGGGTTTATGCCCTATCCCAAACCGCCATCGCTGTCCCCAAGTTTATTGACGACTCATCGCAGGCTTCGCATAGCGGTATCCACCGGCAACTGGTCGAGGGCCGACAGCATGCCCGCCGATGGACGCGAAGCCGTGCTAGGCATTGCGGACTGGCTGGCCGATAAAGGTCATGAGGTGGTTTGGGTCGAAGATCAGCAGATTTGTGATTTTGAACAGGTTTTCTCCTCCTATAAAATCGCTAACTGGGTGGCACCCCTTGGACGCTGGATACCCGAAATGGCGGCTGCTTGCGGCGTGACGTTGACGCCCGAAAATACCAGCCATCAAACGTTACAGTTGATAGAGGCGGCCAAAAACATTTCACTAAATGACTTTTTGGCGGCAATGGAGACGAACGCTGCTACAACACTGCAGTGGGGCAATTTCTGGGGGCAGGGATTTGACTTGTTGCTGACACCGGCGCTGGGGGATATCTGCCCTGAAGTAGAAAGCCGCTATGCGCTCTCGAGCCAATCACCCTTCGACGAATTCTTCGATCACAGTCTGGATTTATGTCGTTACACATTGCCTGCCAATGATGCCGGCTTGCCCGCCATCAGTTTGCCGGCGGGGCTTGATAGCAATGATTGCCCACTGGGAATACAGTTCTATGCCCCCTGGTGTGGCGAAGCCGATTTGATCTGGATCGCAGCTACCATGGAACGAGAAATGCCCCAGTACTTTTCCCAACTCCCCCCACTCAACGTGATCACTGCGGAGCCCTCTACATGACAGCAGCTGGGATCGTGCCTGACCTTCAGGAATTACAAAATATTGAAGCCATCAAGCGATTGAAAGCTTACTACTGCCTTTATGCCGACAGCGGCCAGAACGCCGACGAGTTTGCCAATCTTTTTACCGAAGACGCCGTTCTGGATGAAGGGGAGGACGGTGTGTTTGAGGGTCGCGTGGCGATTGCCAAAATGTATCGAGATCTGTGGCCTTACCTGCGCCTTAACCAGCATTTCGTGATGAATCCATTGATCCACGTTGACGGTGATAAAGCCACGGGCCGATGGCGCTTGATTCAATACATGACAACGATACATCCTGAAGGCGATCGAGCTCACCTGGCGGTTGGGGGTTACGAGGAGGATTACGTCAAGGAAAATGGAGTTTGGCGGTTCCAGCGCGTGACTGCTTGGGTACATTTTTGTTGTGATGCTGCCGAGGGTTGGGCAACAGAGCCCTTTGCCGAGCTGTTACCCCCTGAGGCCCTGGCGGCGCTGGGCTTGCCGACAACAGATTGATGGTTTTTTGGTGGATGGGATCACATGGATTTTTTGCCAGGCGCCGTTCCTGGATTCATTGGCGCCTTCCGGTGTTGTATTGCTGAGGCAGTATTTATCCCCCTGGTAGTCTCAAAACCCCCAGCCAGATACGTTGCGTAAACCGGCGTTTGCCTGAGTGTGGCACCTCGGTATCCAGCGCGACCGCGATGATCGTCGCGCCAACGATGACGGCGTTGGGTCGTGTCAGCGAGGTGTTCGGATTGGGTTGTATGGTTGCTGATGGTAAATAGGAAGCCCCAGCACCAAAAAAGCTGGCAGCCAGCTTTATTGCGGGATCCATGCTTTCGCATTGCAGCCGGCTGCTGGCTTCATAAGCCTTACCCGGCACCAACACAAACAATACCGAAGCGACGCTGGATCCATCGGGACTTCCTCGTTGGAGGCCTGTCTGGCCTCATGCCAAGCGGACTCGACGTGCCTGATTGCGGAGTCAGGACTCTGGTGTCCCCCAAACAATAAATGGGTATAGAGTGTTGGGCTGTATCTCTTGGTCAGTGATTGGAGTAACGAGTGTCAGACGAGCAGAAAGCGGGCGGCCCCCCGGCTGTCACGTTTATGGGATCCGATAATCAGGCGGGTGCACACCCTAAAATTCTTGAAGCGCTGGCATCGGCTTCAACGGGATCAGACTCTGCCTATGGTGAGGACAGCCTCACTGCAAACGTGAAGCACCGATTGAATGAGGTATTTGAGACAGAGTGTGAGGTGTTCTTGGTTGCGACAGGTACAGCAGCTAACGCTCTGGTACTGAGCGCAATGTGCCCACCCTGGGGTGCCATCCTTTGTCATCAGGAAGCACATATCCATTGCGACGAAAATACGGCCCCCGAATTTTTCACCGGCGGTGCGCGGCAGATTGGTTTGCCGGGTGATTTGGGTCGACCATCGATTGATGAAATCAGGGGCCGAGTGGCAGCATCCCGGGCCAATGGGGTCCACAATGCCAAACCTGCGGTTATCAGTCTTACCAATTCTACCGAGCGCGGCACCGTGCTGAATCCCGATGAAATTGCCCAGTACGCTCAAGCGGCGACGGAACTGGATCTTGCACTGCATATCGACGGAGCCAGGTTTTCAAACGCTGTGGTCAGCACCGGTGCGTCACCGGCCGATCTCACCTGGCGGGCTGGCGTCGATGCACTCACCTTTGGCGCCACCAAGAATGGTGCGATAGCCGCAGAGGCGGTGGTGTTCTTCAACAAGAAATTCAGCGAGGAGTTTGCTTTTCGACGCAAGCGCGCGGGGCACCTTTGGTCAAAGCATCGCTTCCTCGCTGCCCAGTTTGACGCCTTTCTGGGCGATGACCTCTGGCTGAAAAATGCGCGGCATGCCAATGAATTGGCAACGCGGCTAGCCAGGGGGTTGTCCGCTATACCCGGAATCGAGTTGCCGTGGCCTACCCAGTCCAATGAAGTCTTTCCTGTACTCAGTGCAGCCACTGACGCCGCGCTCAAGGGGGCTGGTTTTGATTATTACGAGTGGCCGGTCATGGAGGGCATGGTGCGCCTGGTGACAAGTTTTGCAACGGATCCCCAAGATATTGAACGTGTACTGCAGGTGGCACGCTCTTCGTCCCTGGCGGCTTAGCCTAGTAACCGCTGCTGCGCGGCCTCGCCTACAGACGAGCAGCGGGCCTCGCCGCGTAGTGCATGCCATCGGGATGCCGGGTAATGACCAGTTCACAGGCCGCGCCAATCACCGGGGGGCGGTCGTCGGGCAAAAGACGCGTCAACAGCCTGATGCCTTCGTCGAGGTCGATGATAGCGACAGACGTCGGACTTAGCAGGTTGTAGCGGGGGGGGCTGTTATGAATTCGGGTCAGGCTGTACAGAGTGGCTCGACCCGAGGCCTTTACCCATGTGAAATCCCGATGGTGGCAACCCGGACATACTTTGCGCGGTGGAAAGCTGAGTCGCGAGCACTGACTGCAGCGAGGTAACAAAAACTGGCCCTCAGCCAGTCCGCTCCAAAAGGTCTGGGTGACCCCGGTTACCTCGATATCAAGGGGCCGTTTGAGACCCAGTGTGACCACGGGCAAGGTCATTCACAGACCCCGATAACATGGGCGAGGGTTGCATTGTAGTTCCCCAACTCGCAGGTGTGTAACCCATACCGAGCGGTTTGTACCTGTCTGGGTCCCGCTTTACCGAGTAATTGCTCGCGGATTTCATATAGCCCGTAAAGCCCTGTGAGCTGGGGAGGATGCCCCCGGGACAGGCAGCCCCCAGAGGTATTGACGGGGTGCTGACCCCGAAGTGTGGTTGTCCCTTCTGATAGGGCACGGTGACCCTCGCCCCGGGGGAACATGCCAATGGCCTCAGTCACCAGAATCTCGGTTATGGTGCAGGGGGCATAAAGCTCGAATAAATCAATTTGCTGAAGCGACAGGCCCGCCATGTCCAGCGCCGTCCCGGTCGCGATCTGTGCCGATGGAAACGCCGTCATGTCATGGGGATGGTCAGCAATTTGATGGTGACCCTCATGGAAAAAACCGCGACCTTCAACTACCACGCTGGCCCCACCCAACTCACGCGCTGTCTCCTCCCTGCTCAGTACCAGACAGATCGCCCCGTCTGCCCTGGAGGGCACTTCGAGCAGGCCCAACGGTTCGACAATGGGACGTTGGGCCAGGACCTCATCGAGAGTGATCGGATGTCGAAACTGTGCCAGCGGATTCAAGGCGGCGTTGTCCCGGCTCTTTACAGCGACCTGAGCTATCTCAGCCCGTGACACACTGTAATCCTCCATATAACGGACACAATCCAGGGCATACCAACCTATGGGAGGAATACCAAAGGGTGCTTGAAAATTGACATCGCCAACGGCGCGAATACCAAAATCCAGCGCTATGTTGGGGTCGCCGGAACTCTGTCGGACTACCCCTAGAGCGAGTGCGAAGTCGGCCTGCCCAGAACTGACCTGAGTCGCTGCTATGTCAAACGCCACTCCCCCGGTCAGTCCCAGTTGTCCGACCTCGGTAACCAGGCCACGACAGGAAATGCCTAATTGGGCCATCATGAATGTGGCGAAACCCAGTTGCTTTGTCGTGGGAGGATTCTGCGTGAAGATCGCCGCATCCACATCCTGGCCACTGATGCCCGCGTCTGACAGGGCCCTGGCGGCCACCTCTGCCAAAAAATCATGCTCCAGCCCTTCGTTGGTTCCAGTAGATGTTGCGGTCAGTTTCCCTATTGGTAGCGCGCTGGCGCCAATGATCGCGACACGAGAGGTTTCAGCCGGCATGGGCGTCTCTGTGCTCCGCAGCGACAAAAGCATTGCGTAGTAAGCGTTTCTTTATTTTTCCACTGTCTTCCCGAGGCAGGGTCACATCAAAATGAAATTCACGGGGTATCTTGTAACTGGCCAGCTGCTGACCAAGAAGGTCCCTGATAGCATCGAGATTTACGGGGCCACGAGATTCAATACAGGCCACGAGGCGTTCGCCAAATTCTGCGTCGGGCACTCCAAATACAGCGCAATCGCTGACGCCACTCATTGCGATCAATACCTTTTCAATCTCCACGGGGTAGATGTTGACCCCTCCTGAAATGACCATGTCGGACATCCGGTCGTTGATAAACAGAAACCCGTCGGCATCGAGATATCCCACGTCACCGGTTAGAATGTAATCGCCACGTCGCAGGGCCTCTGTCTGGTCCGTAGCGCGGTGATAGGAGACAAAGGGAGTCGTTTCCGAACGTACACAAATTTGCCCAATATCGGCGGGCCTATCGACGGGGCCATCTTCACCTAGGATTTGTATATCGATGCCGTCTACCGGGCAGCCCACGGTGCCCGGGTGATCCAGCCAGCTGGTGCTATCGCAGGTCGTAATGATGCCCGTCTCGGTCATGGCATAGTATTCGTGGATCACGGGTCCCCACCATTCAATCATTTGCCTTTTGATGTCCGGAGGGCAGGGGGCGGCCCCATGGGCGACGAACGCGAGGCTCCGTAAGTCAGCCGCCTCTCTGACGTCAGCATCCACTGCGAGTAGACGCACGAACATGGTTGGCACCATATGCAGGTGCGTTACAGAATATCTGCTGACAAGCTTCAGCATGTGTTCGGCATCAAACCTTGGCTGCAGTATGAGCAGCCCTCCGCCGCGCACCACGCTCATTCCATAGGCGTTGGGTGCAGAGTGGTACAGGGGCCCCGTCATAACAGAAATCACCCCCTCGGTATCCAGACCCCATGCCTTTGCTGATCGCGCCGCGGCCCGTTGAGCGACTTCCGGCGCTACCGGTTGACGGCGTACACCCTTGGGCATCCCCGACGTGCCCGAGGTGTAAAACATCGGGTTTGATGGCGCCACTGCCGGCTTGATCCATTTTTCATGGGCGTCCAGCCAGCCGTACCACTCGGGGATCGCACCGGGTATTTGACAGCTTTCGTTGGCTATACCGTAGGCCTCCGCTATTTCTTCCGGGGTCTCCACAGCAATTACGTCGCGTCCGCTGCACACTGCCAGAACGGACTCGGTTAAGAGGTCTGCGTGTCCAATCAACACTTTTGCGTCGCAGTCTTCCAGCACGTAGCTGATTTCTGAGGCAGTCATGTGCCAATTTAATGGCACGGTCGCTGCGCCAAGAAGTCCGGCACCACGTGTTGCCTCAAAGCATGCGAAGTCATTCCTCATGAGTAACGCGACGGTATCTCCCTGCCACACACCGACGCCGTGCAGTGCGCTGGCGGCCCGGGCAGCATTGGCTTCGAGGGCGCGTGGCCCCAGGTAGCGGTCGCCACTGACGATCCCGGACAAACGCGCGTCGTCACCCTTCGCAGAGACAGAGTGCAGGCTCATCGGTTGACATCGACGACTACGCGGCCGCGTATCTCGCCATCCACAATTTTATGTCCCATTTCAAGCAGTGCGGTCATGGCTATCGTGTTCGAAATCGCCTCGAGATGATCGAGATCAAGCGTCTCAGCGAGTCGGTGCCATGCGGCCTCGCGGCGTGGCTGACTCGCCATCACCGAGTCAATACCGCGCAGCGTTACCCCGCGAAGAATGAAGGGTGCGACGGAGCCAGGCAAATCCATGCCCCCTGCCAAGCCACAGGCCGCGACGACGCCCTCGTGGCGTGTTTGCGCAAGAGCTGCGACCAGCGTGTTGGACCCAACGGTATCGACAACACCGGCCCAGGATTCCTTTTCTAGGGGTTTCGCTTTCCGCGCCAGCGCTTCACGAGCGATCAGTTTTGCGGCCCCCAGAGATTTTAGAAACTGTTCTTGAGATGCCATTCGTCCGGTGCTGGCATGAACCTCGTAACCTAGGCCGGATAGCAGTGACACCGCCACGCTACCCACTCCTCCAGCGGCGCCCGTTACCAGTACGGGGCCATCGGCTGGTTTGAGTCCGTGGTCTTCAAGGGCCTGGACACAGAGCATTGCGGTATACCCAGCGGTACCTATTGCCATTGACTGTTTGAGGGTCAGTCCCTTGGGCAGCCTGACGGGCCAGTCAGCCTTGACCCGCTGGTATTGGCTATAACCGCCATTGAAGGTTTCCGACAGGCCGTAGCCGTTTATCACAATCTCATCACCGGGTTGCCAGCGCGAATCCGATGAAGATTCGACCACGCCGGCCAAATCAATGCCGCAAATCATGGGCAAGGCTCGACAAATACGACCACGCCCTGAAATCGCCAGCCCATCTTTGTAGTTCAGCGTGGAGTACTTTACGGCCACAAGCACGGGCTCGTCCGGTAGGTCAGATAACCCGAGCTCTTTGAGCCCGATGAGGGTCTTGCCCTCGGATTCTTCCGCGACGATGGCATTGAAGGTGTTTTGCATGGGTAACCCTGACGAATGTCTCCCTGATCCCCCACCCACATTAGACCTCTGGCGAGACAAGGGCTTATTGAATAACGAGTAAATCTGTTGAGATTGCAGGAGGGTTTATTTTTTAAATGCTTCCCTGGCCACGGAGGGCGGAACGCCAAAGCGTCTTTTGAAGGCCGTGGTGAAGTTGCTGGAATACTCATAGCCTACGTCGAATGCTATTTCAGTGATGCTTTTGTTGGTGTTTTCGAGTAATCGTTTGGCCTCGTCCATTCTTATGTTCTGCGTAAAATCAAAGATGGTCTGGCCAAACAGCTGTTTGAAGTCATGCATTAGCTTGGCTTCGTTCAAGCCGATTTCCCGGGCCAGGGCAGTGATCGTAGGGGGGCAGTCATATTGCTGTTCGAGAAGAAGACGTGCCTTCTGCATTCTCTCGATGTCCCTGGCATTTATGCCGTAGTACGGATTACCGGCATTACGCTCGTGCTCCGAGCAGGCGTTCAGGCTCAGTACCAGTAATTCAAGGGCTCGTGCCTCAATATATTGCCTGCGCAGGCTCCCGCGTAATGGCGTATCGAGAATCATACGTGCGGCGTTTATTGCTTCGGTATTCATAGCAACCCGGTGGTTGTAGGGCGCAACCTTGCCCGTGATAATGTAGTTCTCGAGTGCCGCGGGAAGGTCCGATAGTTGGCAGCCAAATCGATCTCGAAGGAACCCCGCTTCACAGATCAGAGTAACCGAGCGTTCGTGTTCACCCTCCAGATAATGCTCTGCCTTACGGACTCCCACTGGGGACAATAGAACCCCCATGGAGTACCGGGTAATGTGGTTTTCCGCCTGGTCAGAGAGTTCGAGGCCACTGAAGCCCTCCAGTCGGTAATGGAATTTCAGGGAGCCATCCGACTTCATGGTCAGCACCGCTTCTTTGTGGCAGGTTAGGTCTCCGGTGACCAGTTGGAAGCCCCTGTAGAGTTCAAAAACCTCCCTGTACCCCTCGGCTTCACCGAACGTAGGCTGAACTCTAATCGCGCCCTCTTCAGATATCGGCTGAATGCCACTGAGTTCGTAATAGGCTTTAAGTGCCTGAGGGTCGATGTGCCAGTTTGGCTGTTCGGTTTCAGCCATGGGATATTTTTTCATCCTGTGTTGGCCAGTGCTTCCCGAGTATTTGCATAAATAGCTATAGAGTTCCAGCGATTCTTGAAATTGGCTCGCGCAAGCTGCCTCGGTATGCACCAGTTCTCAAAGCTATTTTCCCCGCATTGCATAAGCGATCAACGTAATTGGGGTTAGAGTCTATGGTCTGTAGGCATTGGAACTGATAAATGTCATTTTCGGAAGATCCTGATTTCATTGTTGTCGGCGGCGGGACTGCGGGCTGCGTGATAGCAAGTCGACTTTCCGAATGTGGCCGGTATGGGGTACTGCTTCTGGATGCGGGACGGGACGACAAGCATCTTTTTACCCGCGTCCCCGCGGGACAGATGAAGGCCTTTCCTCGTCGCGACATGAATTGGCTTTACATGTCGGAACCGGATAGCTCTCGCGATAACAGGTCTGATATTTGGCCCGCGGGAAAGGTTATTGGCGGTGGTAGCGCGATCAACGGCATGATGTTTGTGCGGGGGCATGCCTCAGACTATGACGGCTGGGCGGCCCTGGGCAATGACGGCTGGTCCTATCGGGACCTTCTACACTATTTTAAAAAAAGCGAAAACAGCGATGTGGGTGACCCTGAATTCAGAGGTAAACAGGGGCCACAGTCTGTATCCCGCGTTCGTATTGATCATCCACTCACCGATGCGTTTATCAAAGCCGCTACTGAGGTGGGTGTTCCTTTCAATCCTGACTTGAATGGCTCGAGTCAGGAAGGCGTTGGCTACTGTCAGGCGAGCCAGCGCTGGGGATGGCGATGCAGCACAGCTGTGGCCTACCTTCAGGGAGTTCGCCGAAAAAACCTGAGGGTTCAACTGGGTGCCCAGGTCAGCCAGGTACTGATCGAGGAGGGCCGGGCGGTAGGTGCTCGGTACACAGTAAAAGGTGAGCGATATGAGGTGCGGGCGCGGCGGGGTGTAGTGGTATGCGCAGGCGCCATAGCCAGTCCCAAGTTATTGATGCTGTCTGGTGTTGGTGACCCAGAGCAGTTGGCTGCGCAGGGCATCGAACTGCGGCATCCTTTGGTGGGCGTGGGTAAAAATCTGCAGGAGCACCCCGTATTGGGTATGAGTTTTCATGTGCAAAACTCGAGGACCCTGACCAGCGACCTCAATAATCCCTTCAGGTCACTTGTGCATGGCCTCAATTACCTGTTCACCGGTCGAGGCGCGCTTGCGACCTGTATTGGTCATGCCCAGGCCCTGGTGCGCACGCGAGAGGGTATCGAGGCCCCCAATGCGCAAATTATTTTTGCGCCGCTGTCTTACGAGCTGACGGAGCAGGGCCCAAAGCCCTACCGACGCCCGGCAGTGGGCGTTGGCGTGGGATTGTGCAGGACTAAGTCCAGAGGCCAGATTCGTCTGCGCTCTGCGTCCCCTGATGACCCTCCAATTATTGAATTAGAGCTGCTGTCCGAGGAGGAGGATGTCATCCAGCTGCGTGAGGCAGCGACGATGACACGAGCCATTTTTGCCGCACCGGCCCTGGCACCCTATTTTCTGGATGAACGCAGTCCGGGCGCAGAGCTGATTCAGGACGCAGAAATCGATGACTACATCAGGGCGAATTCGCGATTGATGTACCACGCCTGTGGCACCTGCAAGATGGGTGTCGATGACCAGGCAGTGGTCGATCCGAGTTTGCGGGTTAAGGGGGTCGATCGCCTGTGGGTGGCTGACGCCGCGATTTTCCCGACCATCCCTGCGGGCAATATCAACGCCAGTTGCATCGCGGTGGCAGAGAAGGCGGCCGACCTGATTCGAAGGGAGACAAAACAACTGTGAACAGCGTTGCAGATACTGGTTTGGGTTTTTCTGGTGCGCCAGAGAATCCCGAGGGGTCCCTCTTTATTGATGGGGCGTTTGCCGTTGCTGAGGGTGACCTTATCGCTGGCAGTAATCCGGCCGACGGCAGTGAGGGGTTCTCCTATCCCGCTGCTACGGCTGAAGACGTGGAAAAGGCGGTCTCCGCAGCGAGACGGGCGTTCGATGAAGCTTGGTCGGAGACTTCACCGGGGTTGCGTAAAAGACAGCTTGGCAATTTCGCCAGTGCCATCCTCGATAATGGAGATCTGTTGGCAGCATTTGATTCCTGCGATACCGGGAAGCCGATCGCTATGGCGCTGGGGGAAGTTTCTGTCGCAGCGGGCTTCATCCGTTACTACGCTGAGGCAATAGACAAAATTAATATGGGTGAAGTACCGGCAACAGGTGCGGGTATGACGGAGATTCAGCACCTGCGACCACGTGGTGTGGTGGCTGCGGTGGTGCCCTGGAATTTTCCTTTGATCAATGCCTGCCTCAAGCTGGGCCCCGCACTGGCCGCGGGGAACACCTGTATTGTGAAGCCTGCTGAGATATCTCCCCGCTCCGCTTTATTGCTGGCGAAAATAGCCTGTGAAGCCGGACTCCCTCCCGGCGCATTCAATGTGCTGGCGGGCGATGCCACCACCGGCAGCGAGTTGGTGGGACACCCGGGGGTGGATATGGTCACGTTTACTGGATCTACCGCCACCGGGAAGAAGGTACTCACGCAACTGGGTGCGACCACCATAAAACCCCTGCTCCTCGAGTGTGGGGGTAAATCCCCCGAGATTATTTTTGAAGATGCTGTGAATATTGGGATACCCGCTATTGCAGCGGGCCTGGTCGCGGGCGCGTTCTGGAACCAGGGGCAGGTTTGTGTAGCCCGCAGTCGAATTCTGGTTCAGGAAAGCCTGTATCTGCAGCTGCGTGAGGCCATTGTCGCCGAAGCACAGAAAATCCAGCCCGGGCACCCACAAGACAAGAACACCACATTTGGCCCGATGGCCTGTGCGTCTCAGTATGCGAGGGTTATTGAGTACATCGATCGAGGTGTCGAAGAGGGCGCCGAGCTGCTGTTGGATGGTCGGTCCCCCGAGGGTTTTGACGCGGGTTATTTTATCGGGCCCACAATATTTGGTGGTGTGGATCCGCATGGTTGCCTGGCCCAGGACGAAATCTTTGGCCCCGTCATTGTTCTGATGCCTTTCAGCGATGAAGCTGAGGCGCTGGCACTTGCCAACGATACGGACTACGGCCTGGCGGCAACCGTATGGACCCGGGACCTGGCCAAAAGCCAGCGGATGGCACGCCATATCAATGCGGGAAAAATTCGTCTGGTCAGTACAGCCGCTGGTGCCGAACCGGCGGGATTCAACCATTCAGCTGAACCCTGTGGACAATCAGGCTTCGGTGTCGAGGGCGGTTTGGAGGGGATGCGCAGCTATCTTCGGCGTCAATCTGTGGAGCACATCTACGGGTAAGTGGCTTTATGTCGGCCAGCCATGCAGAACGCCTGTTGGATCATGCTGCTTCCGGATTCGGGCGAGTTTCCGCCAGGCCTCGGGGGAGAAGCAGCGTGCCGGGGCGAGGGGATCCCGAAATGCATCGACCTCGTTAATATACTGGCCGCAGGTCATGGCCCTGAGGCGATGGCTGGTCTGCTCCAGCCAGGAGAAGTTGACCCCGTCATCAGTGGCTTCATCCCATACTGTGTAGGCTCCCACAAAGGTGTCGCCAACGACTGAGAAGGCGGCGTCTTTGGTCAGTGTTCGATTCATCTTTGGTGACACAACAAAATGGGTTTTTGTCGAGGGCGCCCGTGAGATTTGTTGCTGTAGGGTCTCTGCCATTGCTTCCACCTGGTCTGTCCAGACGGTATCAACGGCAAAGCGGCCAAAACCCAAACCCAGTGCCGGATTGATGCTTTCCACCGACATCTGTTCAAGGCTGGTCGATTTGGGGGGTGCGGTCATGATGGCCTTATCGACCAGGGGGTGGTTGGTCAGTGCAGTAAGGGTATGTCGCGACTTTTCCTCCGAGGCGGCATAGGTCACCGCTCGCACAATAGCCAGCTTGCGTGCCGCTGCGGGGGTTTGGTCGGTCGCTGATGGGTTGTGTGCTACCAGCATCATAAGCTCGGTATCTGCGGGTTTCATTGCCATCCAGTCAGACAGCATTTTCAGAGCGGCCTGCAGTTCCCCGATCGGGAAGATGATCGCGGATTCCATGACTGAGCCCGGAGCAGGGTAGAGCGCAAGTTGGAGACGTGTCGCGATTCCAGGAAAACCCATACCACCGCCTTTTAGCGCCCAGAGCAGCTCTGCGTGTTCCTCAGGTGAGACGGTGATCTGCTCGCCCGAGGGGGTGACGACCTCGGCGGCAAGGATGCTATGGCAGCCCAGTGCACCCCAGTTATCGTGGTTATACCCAATACCGCCTCCGATCAGAAAGCCACCCATGGGCACGGTGGCGCAATGGGATACGGGGAACGCTTTTTCATGGGCCGCCAAGCCGCGGAGCAAACCATGACTCCACAGTGCAGGTTCGACCCAGGCGCTGCTATGGTCTCTGCTGATCTCCAGTGCCTGCAGTTCGCCCAGGTCGAGCAGGAGACCGCCATCGCGCAGGAATGCTTCGCTGACATTGTGCCCACCAGATTTAATGGCAAGCCTGCGTCGCTCTCGCTGAGCCGACCTGACGATCTCAGCTACCTCGCCGGCGTGATTTGGGCGCACGATGACGTCTGGGTAACGCGGAGCCTTGTAAAGCTGCCAGGGCATTGCTACTCGCCAGCGCTCATAGTGCGGGTCATCTTTAGTGACGTAGCGACCCGGGTAGCTGGGGGGTGTCGCTGCGGGCACCGGCGGGGCCAAGATCCCGGACGCGCCCGCACCCAGCAGTACCGTTGCGGCAGACAGAAAACCACGCCTGCTCCATATTTGGAGACTTTGCCGGTTGTTTTCCAGATGGTCCATGGCAGCTTCCTCAGGCACTACGCTGTGCACGCCGGGATCGGCCCCGGCAGCACTCTTGTATGTAACGCTTTTTTGGAGGCGGGCCAAGCTTATGCTGATAAAGATACCGATATTCAAAGAACTCGATTGTTTTTGCATAAGTGTGGGACTGGGGGGGATCAGTACACTTTTACCAGTCCCCTGACCCTCGGTGAGGTGTTATGCGAGTCAGTCCAGTCCGAAGTGTTGCTTGGCTGCAATGGCAAGCGGGTTATGCCGCTCTGTTGATGGCCGCTTTACTGACGGCGGCAGTGGCCCTGTCCGATGAGGCTCTGGATGATCAGTTCTTCATCCAGCAGGTTCAAACACGTTATGTCGAGCCGTTTAAAGCGGGAGACATCGAACGTTGGAGCAGCGCCTTTGCCGAGGATGCCGTCGCCCTGCACAACTTTCGTGATGCCGATCGGGGTCGCGACGCTATTCGTGCATTTGGTGAGGTCGTTCATGAGTTATTTTTCCTTGACCGCTATGAGGTACAGGTGACTGATGTGCGTCAGCGGGGCAGGTGGGCCTACACGGTCGGTACTTACACAAGTTTACTGGTCAGCAAGCTGGATGGTACTGAGCCCTTCGGTCTTCAGCGGGGCAAATTTGTTCTGCTGTGGGAGCAGGCGGAAAATGGACATTGGCTGATTGCTTTGGATATGGGAAACAGCAGTGAATAGATCATTTGCTGCATTCGCATAAGAGAAGCAGGGGATTGGATAATCTTCTTGGCCCGCTCTCATCTAATTTGTACTCAGGGTTGCTGGGTTTTGTTCTGGGTATCAGTCGTACCCATGGTATTCGTTCAGTTTGTTAATGGGTCGGGGGCTATATGAAATATAAGATTTCTCAATTCCTCATGGTGGCAGCTGCAGCGTTAGTAGTGGCGCTATCTGCTGGGGCAGCGCAGTTGGAAGAGGTCATGGTGACGGCGCAGAAACGGGTCGAATCCATGCAGGACGTTCCTATTTCTGTGACTGCAATTTCGGGTGAGCAATTGACAAGCAGCGTCGTCATCGATGTTTTTGATCTGAGAAGCGTGGTGCCCTCCCTTGAAATTCGGGCCGTCGATCCGCCCTCTCAGGGCACCTCATTCGCTATAAGGGGCCTGGGCACATCCGTTTTCAATATGGGCTTTGAGCCCACTGTGGCTACCTTTATTGACGGGGTATATCGCGCCAGGTCTGGAATTATCACAGGATCAGACCTCGTGGATATCTCCCGGATAGAGGTGCTGAAGGGCCCCCAGGGTTCCCTGTTTGGTAAAAACTCCACGGGGGGCGTTGTTGCGTTTCATACCAATCGACCGGAGCTGGATGAAACCAGCGGTGAAATCAGCCTGAGCTACGAGGAATACGACACCATCAGGGCGCGTGGATTTATCAACCTGCCTCTTGGGGACAGTACCGCTATCCGTATTGCCGGCTCTTACGCCGACGGTGACGGTTGGCTGGAGAACGTGGTTTCTGGCAATGATATTCATGATCGGGATCGTTGGTACGTCCGCGGGCAATTGCTTTTTGAACCCAGCGACGATTTCAGCCTGCGCATCATTGGTGATTATGCCGAGCTGGATGAGACCTGCTGTACGCCGTTGCGTTACGAGAACGATCCAAATACTGCGGCGGTTAACGCTCCCATTGCCGCATCGATTGGTTCTTCAATCATTGACCCGGCCAACATCGATGATCTCAGGGTTGCGCTCAATACAGATCCCATGCTCTCGGCAACGGATCAGGGACTCTCTGCAGAGATCAACTGGTCGTTTGGCGGCGTGACCCTGACATCCATTTCCGCATGGCGGGAATACGAGGACCAAAACTACAAGGACAACGACTTTACGGGTGTTGATGTGCTCTACAGCAATCAGGACCTCCCCGAGGTGTCTATGGTTTCCCAGGAACTTCGGCTAGCCGGCTCTGCGGATGCCGTTATGAATGGATTCGATTGGACAGTCGGGGTGTACTACGCGAGCGAGGACATCAAACTCCTTAATGAGTTTATCTGGGGGTCACAGGGCGTTATTTCATCCAACGTCAAAGCCTATTCCGCCTCATTTGATCACTCCGGAGATACCAGCGCGGTGTTTGCCCACGGTACCCTGAGGCTTACGGAGCAACTGTCACTGACAGGAGGACTGCGCTACACCAAGGATGAGAAAGATGCCACGCTGGTAAATGATCATCCTCTGGTGGAGGTGCCGTTCCCACCGTTTGCTATTCCCTCTGTGTTCCCGTTGCCGGTAGTTCACGATTTCAGTGCCAGCACCAGTGATAGCGCCACTACGGGAACGCTCAGCCTGCAGTATGATTTTGCGGACGATGTGATGGCCTATGCCTCCTACAGCACCGGGTTCAAGTCTGGGGGCATCAGCCTGACGCGCGATGCAGCGGGGCCGTTTTTGGCCTTTACACCGTTTGGTCCAATCGGCCCGTTTCCGCCGACGGATCCCACCTTCGGGAAAGAGACTGCGGACAGTTTTGAGGTGGGCTTCAAGTCTATGTTGCTGGACGGAGCGCTACGCTTCAACGCAGCGGCTTGGATGACCAGCTTCGACGATCTGCAGGTGCAGGTGCTGAACCCTGCCGGAAACTTCATTGTAACCAACGTTGCGGGTGCGGAATCCACGGGCGTTGAATTTGAAGGAGAATTTGCGGTAACTGACCGGCTACGGTTCACCGGCGCACTGCAGTATGTTGATGCTACCTACGACGATGATGTGGGCGGGCTGACAACGCCCATTCCGGTTGGCGGTACCGATCTACCCTACGTTTCTGACGTGACCGGTAATCTCGGCTTCAGTTATGACGCGCCGGTGGGAAAGAATCTTCGCCTCTTCCTCTCGGGTAACCTGTTCTATCGCTCTGATTATGAGGCCAATGCGGATACCGCCTTCGGCTTTGTTGCTGACGGTTTCACGCAATACAGTGCGCGAGCCGGCATTGGTGGCGCGGATAACGGCTGGGATGTGGCTGTCTGGTGCAAGAACTGCGGTGATGAACAGGCGATCCAGAGTCGGTTCCAGATTCCCTTTGACGGTGCCATCTTCTTCCCTGCGACCTCCTGGTCTCACATTAATACCCCGCGGATATGGGGTGTGACGGGTACCTACCGTTTCTGAGGCTTTAGGCGCTGGGTTGTTCGAAGTGCCCCGAAGCTGGCACGCCCTGACTGCCGCGTTATTCGCGGCGGTTTGCGTTTTGCTTTCTTGTCCTCTGGCAGGATACTGGTCTTGCGGCTATTCAAGAGGAATTTGCCGGGTGGAAGGACGGCATCTGCCACCGCCTACAACCTGTCGCGGGAGAACGCGTTGCCTTATGGATACGTTTAGTTATGACTGACCAGGACACCATAGGGCAGCGTCCCAGTCGCTTTGACCTGGTAGCCTACGCGTTGCCTTCCGCACCCACATCCATGTTGATGATGATGCTGATTGTGTATCTGGCACCCTATTATGCCGCCGAGATGGGCATGGAGCTTGCTGCCGTGGGTGCCGTATTTGCCATGGCACGAATCTGGGATGCTGTTATTGATCCAGTGGTGGGTAATCTATCCGACCAGACCCGAAGCCGGTTCGGGCGGCGTAAGCCCTGGATTGCGGCCGGGCTCCCGTTTTTGTTGGTGACTACCTACCTTTTTTTACAGCCACCTGAAAATGTGGGAATGCCCTATTTGATGATCGTGGCAGTGGGGTTTTATCTCGCGATGACCGTCGTACAGATTCCCTACCTGTCTTGGGGTGCAGAATTGTCCCGTGACTATCTCGAACGGATACGAATCAATGGCTATCGTGAGACCGCGACCATGGTTGGTATCTTGCTGGTCGCGTCCATTCCTTTATTTTTCCTCAGGGGCACTGATCCGACGGTCGCCGACATTATCGGGGTCTTTACGGTGGTTGTTTTGATCCTGTTACCACTGGCGGTCATCCCCTCACTGTTGTACGCCCCCAAAGGCACATTTATCGACACGCCGAGGTTGAATCTGCACAGGGCCCTCTACGCATTGCGGCGTAATCGCCCATTCCTGCGCTTGATGTTGGCATCCCTGTTTATCTGGGTGGGTGGGCACATCTACAACGCCTCGTCGCTATTCCTGGTTAAAGATGCTCTCGGTTTTTCGCCCAGCCTGTTTTTGTGGTTCATGGTTGTACAGTATGTGATGGCGCTGGCATTCATGCCGGTAGTAATGCGTTTTGGCGCTCGAATGGGTAAGCATCGGGCACTGTTATTCATTGGGCTCGCGTTCTTCCCTGTTCTCTGGCTGTATAATTTTGTTGAACCTGGCAATGTGGCTGAGGTCGTCATCGTGTATGCACTGAAGGGCCTGGTCACCTCCGCCATTTGGGTCATGCCCCCGGCCATGGTCGCGGACACCGTAGAGCATGGGCTTCTGGAGGATGTGGGAGACGATACCGCGCTGTACATGTCGATTTACTTTTTTATTCAAAAGCTTGCCGCCGCTGTGGGTGTGGGGGTGGCTTTGCCACTGGCCGCGTCGATGGGCTTTGATCCCCAGGCGAGTGACCTCTCGGGCGATACCTTCGGCATACGGTTTGTGGCGACCATGCTGCCCACGCTACTGGCGTTTCCCGCTATCTTCTTGCTGCTGAATTACCCCATTGATGAAGCGCGGCACAAAGCGATCCAGAGCGAATTGACGGCGCGGGGTATTGGGCGCGGCGGGAAGCCCGGCCGGCCTTCGTGAGAATGGTGTCGTGAGTCGTGTTGCAATTCAGCCCAATGCCGACTGGCATTGTGAAACGGCTGCGCAAGCGACCCGGCGATTTATACGGGCCTGTGAGCGTTGGGGAGTTACCGGTACATCCCTCATTCATCCCCTCCCAGATTCTGAAGGTCGCCCCATTTCCATGGATGTCGGTTTTTTTGGCGAGCCCAGCGCATCGCGGTTGTTGGTGGTTGTCTCGGGTATGCACGGTGTCGAGTCGTTGCCGGGGGCCGCAATTCAGGTGGGTTGGATCGAGTCGGGTGGTGCCGAGCTACTGCCTCGGGATACAGCCGTATTGATGGTACATCAGGCCAACCCCTGGGGCTGTGCGTATCGACGCCGCTTCAATGAGGACAATATCGATCTGAACAGGAATTTTCTGGATTTCTCCTTACCCCTGCCCCTAAATGATAGGTACCCCGCCATTCATGATCAGCTGAAACCTGGAACCAGGTTGGGTGACTTCGGCGAACGTAGTGGTGATTTTCTTGGAGAACTGGTATCCGGGGAGGGCATCGACTCCGTGATAGACCTGCTGATGGCTGGTCAGCACCAGTTCCCCCGTGGCTTTGGTTACGGTGGACAGGAGGCTGCATGGTCGAATCGCTCATTGGCGCAGCTCATGGCGACTTATTCACCGGGTCGCGAGCGAGTGTGTTACCTGGAAATACATTCGGGCCTGGGCCCCTATGGCTATGGACAACTCATTTCGCTGCAACTCGGCTCGACTCTGGAACGGACGCGCCGCTGGTTTGGCCAGTGGGTATTTAATCCTCGCGCCGATAAGCAACCTGGGGAAGCCGGTTATCGGGAAGTGCCAGGACATAGCACGGACGGGTTTATTGGGTTCTTCCCTGGCGCTGAGGTCACCCCTGTTACGCTGGAGATGGGAACCTATCCCCCCGGGGCATCTCTTGCCTTGTTGCTCGAGGAGCACGTCCTGTACTGCGCTGGAGACAATGCGCCCACAGGCAAGCTCGACGCCCTTCGGGCGTTGATTCAGGAGTATCATTTTCCGGTAGACCCCGACTGGCGTGTTGCCAACTGGTGCCGAGGTTGGCAGGTCATCCAGCAGGCGATGCGAGGTTTGACACATGACTGAATGCCAAGGACTGCCTGCGGCCCTGCAATTACCTGAGCTCATTGCGGCACGGCAGCGTGTTGCCCCCCACGTCGTTACGACACCGAGCATTCGTTGGCCGCAGGGCGCTCTTTTGGATTCCCTGCCCGCTGACACCGAGGTCTGGTCAAAACTGGAGCTTTTCCAGCAGGCGGGGACCTTCAAGCCGCGCGGGGCCATGAATGTGATGATGAACCTGGAGCCGGAATCACTTCAGCGGGGGGTTACAGCGGTGAGTGCAGGGAATCACGCGATAGCAACCGCCTACTGCGCGGCCCGGCTCGGAGTGGACGCTCAGGTTTTCATGCCCAAGTTTGCCAGGGCACACCGGGTGGCCAAGGCTCAGGCCCTCGGTGCCCGTGTGATCTTATGCGAAACCCAGTCGGAGATGTTTGAACGGGCAGAGGCGTTGCAGGCAAAGGAAGGTAGAACATTCATACATCCCTTCGAGGGTCCCCGGACTTTACAGGGAACCGCAGGCGTGGGTTTGGAGATCAGTGAGCAGATGCCCAAGCTGGATGCCATGCTGTTGCCCGTAGGCGGTGGTGGATTGGCTGGGGGCGTGGGAGCGGCGCTCAGGCAACTGTGGCCGGAGGTCCGGATTTATGGCGTCGAGCCTGAGGGTGCCAACACCATGGCCATGAGTTTTGAGCGCGGCGCTACGGTGCAGCGCGAGTCGGTCAGTTCCATTGCCGACAGCCTGTGTCCGCCCAAGAGTGAGCCGTTCAGCTTCTCGGTCTGCCGCGCCGTGCTGGATGGCATTGTGCTTGTAGACGATGCGGCGTTGCGGGCGGCAATGAACTTGATTCTCAGTGATACCCAACTTGTGGTGGAGCCCGCCGCTGCCGCGACCATCGCCGCCTTGTTGGGTCCGCTGCGTGAATCCCTGGCCGGCATGCGGGTCGGCGTTATTTGCTGTGGAACCAACATGGCTTTCACTGATTATCTGGACATCATGTCAGTGGTCAATAAATAGTGGATATGACATAAGCGATCGGGGTTCCGTAATAAATAATCCTTCGTCGCTTGAATTAGGGTTTGGGCATCGAAGTGGGTAACGACAGGGTATCAACATGTCATCAGAACCAAAAATTGTTGCAGCCATTCAGTGGGCGCCAGAGGTACTGAACCCAACCGCGGGCGCTGAAAAAGCTGCCGCTGCAGTGAGAGAGGCAGCATCGCGGGGTGCCCGTCTTGTGGTGTTTCCGGAGTGCTGGCTTCAGGGTTACCCCTACTGGTCGGGCCTCGCGCCGAGCAGTGCGGAATACCAGGCCTTCCGCCAATTGAGTTTTGAAGCTTCGATAGAGAGAGATTCGCCGCTACTGGCGCCTGTTTTAGCAGCGGCAGCCAGTGAACAATGCACGGTCGTCATCGGGTTTCAGGAGCGGGTAGGTGGCACTCTGTTTTGTACGATTTTGTTCATCGGTCCGGACGGAACAGTCCTGGGCAGCCAACGGAAATTGATTCCAACTCAGGCGGAAAGGCTCATATGGGGGCGCGGCGATGGTTCTGATATGTCGGTTTATGAGACACCGGTAGGCAGGCTCGGCGGACTGAACTGTTTTGAGCACCAGATGGCGCCTGCGCGACTGGCACTCTGTTCACTGGATATTCAGGTTCATGCGGCTCTTTGGCCTGGCCATGCATTTCTGAATCCTATTGTCGATGCGTCCATGCGTCATCTCGCACATGAGAACGCCTGCTTCGTTGTGGTTGCGCGAGAAATTATGTCGCCAGATCGCCTCCCCGGGGAATTGCCGCTGAGCGAACAGTCCCGGGGGCATTGGCAGACCCAAGGCGGCAGTTCCATCGTTGCACCGGGTGGAGCTTACCTGGTTGAGCCGGTCCTTGACGAAGAAACGATCATTACTGCTGAGATTGATCTGGCGAACATCGCAGTCAATAAATGGTTTTTTGATGGGGCGGGTCACTACACCCGTCCCGATGTCTTTCAACTGTATTGGGACCGGCGCGCCAAACCCACCGTAATCAGCCCAGTCGAAGATGACGATGCCGTGCACTAAAGTATCTCTATTTATTGCCTGGGTAGTCTTGACCTGCGGGGTGATGGAGCTCGCCGAGGCAGATGCGGGTGGTGCACCTTCACACTACTTGGCTTGCATGAGTTGCCACGGTCTGGATGGATGGGGCAGCCCGGCAACACGGGTGCCTGCGATAGCCGGACAATCTTCGAGCTATGTGAAAAAGCAGCTGCTTGACTATCGGTCGGGGGTGCGGGGAAGCCAAAAGGGCGATAAATGGGGCGCTCAAATGGCCCTGATGGCGCAGCCCTTGAGCGATGATGATGTCGCGCAGCTCGCTTACCACCTGGCAGAGCAACCCCTGTGGCCGGGTGCCATACCCAATGCAAAGCCAGCGCCCAAAGCGGCGCTACCCTGCCTTGGCTGTCATTCGAAAGACCGCGCTGGCTGGGTCACTTCGACTGCCCCCATATTGTGGGGGCTGTCCAGTGACTACCTGTTTCGGCAGCTGGTCGCGTACCGGCAGGGGGACCGCGGCGGGGCGCCCCCGGGCGAAGCCCCAGATCCCATGGCGGGTGTTGTCGATTCATTCTTGTCAGACCAGGTGTTGATGGATATCGCCCGGTACTTCGCCAACGAATAACGCACCGTAGTCAGCTAAGCCAGCAGGAGTCGAGTCATGACCTCAAAACCCCACTTTTCACCCGCCGTGCGTGCTGGCGACTTTATTTTCGTGTCGGGTCAGCTGCCGTTTGACGCCAATATGAAAATCGTGCCCGGTGACATTGCCCAACAAACCACGGTGGTGATCGAGCATCTGACCAGGATTCTGGCCAGCGTGGGCGCCGATCTGGACAGCGTCGTCAAGACAACGGTTTGGCTGTCCGACCCAGCAGATTTTGCAAAATTCAATGAGACCTATGCACAACACTTTGTTAACGCGCCTCCGGCGAGAGCGACGGTGGGTTCGGTCCTGATGGTGCCCGGCGCCTTGGTTGAAATCGAAGCAACTGCGTACTGCCCTCTGGTGAATTGATCTATCGCAACGGTGGGTTGATCGCCAGCTCATGATCGTCAATCGCGGTTCAGAACCAAGCAGGGTTAAGGATGAAGGAAGTATAGAGATCGCAGTTTTTGGAGGCGGACATGGCTGTTATGCCGACGCAGTGGATCTCTCCGAGCAAGGTCATTCTATAGGATTCTGGCGCCGTGACAGGCGCGCACTTAAGGACGTGTTGGCATCCGGGTCCCTTATCAATAAGGATTTTCGTGGCGAGCGGGAGGTGGCGATCAGCACAGTCACCACCCACCCCAGTGCTGCGAACGGAGGTGCAGCCCTGGTCGTCATGCCACCGCCCTTTACTGCCCATGGGGCACTGCCTGAGGAACTCGCCACGGTTGTTCAGTACAACATCGGCAGGATTTTACTGGTCTTCAATAATGGCGCTTTTGGCAATGTTCGCCGTGGCCAGATTAATTGCTTCATAGGGCGAATACATGGCTCGGAATTGTGCACTCCCGACTTTATGGCCCTTGCCCACAGCGTCAAAGCCAGGGGTTACAAATAAAGGTCGCCGGACCATTTTAGATCGCTGCTGGGACAGCCCCTTGATGAATTCGAGCGCGGTCCCGTGGTTATAGAAACTCCCGTTGAGCGCGGTTCAGAAAGCTCCCCCTTCGAATTCATGACGCCCAGTAATTATGGCCGTTAGCTACCCTCAGCCTCGAAGGTGTCATGGCTCGCGCCCTTTCAGGCGTTTTACCCTGCACTCACCGCGTTGCCTGACCCAAGGGTCAGCGAGGTATACGTACCAGGCCTATTCGATTGGAACTGCTCTGGTGAATCAGCAGGTTTTTGTCCCTGGTCACCCAGACATGACGCACGATGCCCACCCCTGAGGGAACCGCCCAGCTTTGAAAGCTTTCTGACCCGGGCTCAAAGCGCACCAGGGTATCCGGGCGCATGCCCGATTCGTTGTACCAGACCACATCATCAATGACGGCAATAGCGTAAGGATGAGAGGCGGGGCCGCTGGGCGAATCCCATTGGCGAACTTCACCGGTACGGGGGTCAAGATGCCCTATCTTGCCCAGCGAGGAATTGACGAACCAGACGGATCCATCGCTGGCTATATCCAGGCGCCGGATGCGGGTGCGGTCATCGGGGATTTCAAAGTACCGGATGGCCATGGTGTCCGGGTTCAACTCACCAATGGCGTTGGTGCCGTTGAAGGCGATATACAAGCTACCGTTGCTGCCGACTTTGATACCGTAGGGTCGCGTTCGAACCTCGATTTCAGTCAATGCGCCCGTCGCTGGATCGAGCCGTCCCAACATACCGCTGTGCTGCGCAGTAAAGTAGAGCTTGCCGTTGGGATGGAAGACCCCGGTGTGGGGGTCCCGGGACTTTGTGGGGTATTCGGAGATCACACCAGTGACCGGATCCAGCCTGCCCACCGTGGCATTGCTATTGCCCATGTACCAGATATCGCCGTCAGAGTCCGGCAGTATCGAGTGGGGGCGCGCTGCCCGGGGGAGTTGGAATTCCTCCATTTGTCCGGTCACGGGATCAAGTCGGCCTGCCAGTGAAGCCCACATGCCGGTCCACCAGATAGAGCCATCGGGTGCCTCGACCGGATCCCGGGAGCGCTGGCCCAGTGTTGGCACAAGCCATTCGGTTATCTCAATATCGAAGTCCCCCGCCACGAGGGTCGGTGCCTTTTCGGGCTTCGCAGGGTAGTGCTGTGCCAGATAAGCACTGATGGTGCCCGCCTGGGCCTCTGGGAGCTCAACCATGGAGGCCATGACATGCCGCCATTCTGCCGGCGTGTCATATCCCTGGGCCCGCTCGAGGTAGGTGAGGCTGTGGCATTCGCTGCAGATGGCAGCAACCAGTTCCCGACCCTGACCAGCAGGGAGTTCTGTGCCCTGGGCGCCGACACTGGCAAGCAGCAGTAGGACGCCCTGGGCCAATCCGGCCCACGTGGGCCTGCGGGCGCTGTCAGCCGGCAGCGAGGGCGGCCTGCAGTGCCTTGAGGTTGGCCTTGTCTTCATCGGTGAGCTCTACGGGTTCGCAACGGGGATCAGTCTTCTGTATGGCCGTGATCATACCGCGGGTCAGTGGTATGGGGGCACAGCCGTGGTTGTTGTCACAGATCAGATCCCATTGGGGTTCGGCCTGGACATGACAGGCGAAGCAGTTACCACCGAACTTGTTGACGACTTCGGCAAAGCCGCGCTTGTCGATGGCTGTGCCCTCTGGGGAGACCGCGAGCTCAAAGAATTCCCAGTCGTTGGTGGCCGGGTTAAAACCCGGCTCACGCTTGACCATGGCTTCGGAAGGCACGAGTTGCACAACCGCTCCCTCCGGATAGCGACCGCCCTTGGGGTTGTTGGCCACGGCCACGGTTTCCTCAATATTGCCCAGCAGGTTGTCGACATAAAAGTGCCTGACGGCGGTCATATCATTGAGGCAGCGAAATGTCGCATCGGATACCTCTTCGGCATTGGCGTGTGGTAAAAAAGCCGCGCTCATCAGGAGGCTGAAAATCAGGCCGGATCGGTTGCCCATGGGTAAGCTCCGCAATAAAAGAGAGGAAAGTATACCCGAGGCTGGGGACTTCAGGATTTGCGCTTCCCCGCGAGGGGCCCTACTGTAGGCGCCCTCAGGAAGCTATCCTCAGTAATAAAGGAGTTCCCATGGGGTTACCCAGACTATCGATTCTGCGCGCTGTTGTGACGAGCGTGTTACTGGTCTCCGGCTTCGCTGTTGCTGCCGGGAAACCGGACCTTTCCATACAGGGAATCACGGCGCGAATGAAGTCGGGCGAGCTCTCGGAGAGTCCCCTGTTTCTTCCGGGGGCAGAGCGCCGGGTGGTGTTCGCCAATACCGAATATTTTGCCCCGGTGCGGGGTATTGTGCCTTCAGGCAACGCCTACCCCATGGCAAAGGACCCGCAGGACCTGCGTGGCATCGCCTACGAGGTCAATGGGGAAGAATTTACTCTGGAGGATTTCCTCGCACAGCAGTCGTTGCTGGGTTTTCTGGTTGTCCGGGACGCTGCACGCCTGCTCGAACATTATGCCCCGGATCACGCCGAGGATACCCGTTGGATCTCTTTTTCCGTCACCAAGTCGGTCACGTCGTTACTCGTTGGAGCGGCGTTGGCCGATGGTTTTATCTCGAGCCTTGATGATGCGGTGACCGATTATCTACCCCGGCTTCGCGGCAGCGCCTACGATACAGTGACGGTGGAGCACCTGTTGCAAATGGCCTCGGGGGTGGCCTGGAACGAAGATTACCGCGATCCGGAATCAGATGTGTCCCGCGCCGGGGTGCTCGGGGGGGTAGCACTCACCGACTACCTAAAAAGTCTGCCCAGGGTCGAGCCACCGGGCAGTCACTTTAACTACAACACGGGTGAGGCCAACCTCACGGGGGAGTTGCTCCGAGCCGCCGTTGGCAATAATGCCTCCAGCTACCTCACTCAAAAAATCTGGGACCCATTTGGCATGGAGCATGACGCCATCTGGCCCACGGATGCTCCCCAGGGTGGTGAGGCTGGCGGCTGCTGTATCAGTGCGACTCTGCGCGACTATGCACGACTGGGTCTGTTTGTTCTTGCGGATGGTGCCCTGGCAGACGGCCGTCGAGTTTTGCCAGAGGGCTGGATCACCGCCAGCGCGGCACCCTCAAGTGCTGCGCCTGAGTATGGTTATATGTGGTGGCGCTATCCCGAAGGGCGATTTAGCGCGAGCGGCATTTTCGGCCAAAAAATATTCATCGATCCCCAAACAAAGACTGTCATTGCCGTGCACAGCAATGCAGAGACCGCCACTGGCAGTCGCTACGCCCAGCACCTCGAGGCAGTATTGATGGCAGTATCCGATGCCATGAGGAGCAAACTTTGAACAAAAGGCCGAATCCATTGGATCGTTACGCCGCAAACCTCGCCCCCGGGAGCGTAGAGTGGATAGGCCTGCGGCCGCGCCGACGGGAGCCATTGCAGTCAGTTTCTGAAGCCAGGGCGCTGGCAGAGTTGGGTTTGGAGGGGGACCACCGAACGGGAAAGACGCCCGGATCGGGTCGTCAGGTGACGCTTATTTCCCGGGAATTCATTGCTCAGATAGAGCATTTCACCGGCTTGGAGCCCATCGAGCCCACCACGCTGCGGCGTAATATTGTGGTGTCAGGGATTAACCTCAATGCGTTGCGTCGCCAACGGTTTCGCGTGGGTGAGGCGGTATTTGAGGCCACTCAGCTCTGCCACCCCTGTGCGCGTATGGAGGAGGCGTTGGGCGCTGGTGGGGTTGCAGCCATGCTGGGCCATGGTGGTTTGTGCGCAAAAATTATTGTAAGCGGAGTCATTCGCTTGGGCGATGCTGTGAGCGTAATGGAGTTTAGTGATGACTAATGAACCAATTAAAGTCCACACCCTGCAGTTCAATGGCAGTGGTGTCTTCAATCCCGATGTGCTGGCCGATACCCACCGGCAACTGGACGGCGTGGAGGCCGACAACGCTACCCAGGCCGTTTTCATGCGCGGGGAGGGAAAGAACTTCTCCCAGGGGCTGGATCTCGAGTACCTGATGGCCCATCCCGACATCTTCAGTTCTTTTGTCACCGATACCATGCATCTGGCTGCGCGCCTGTTGACGTTTCCCGTGCCCGTGGTTTCCCTGATCAATGGCCATGCCTTTGGTCTGGGTGCCATGCTGGTGTTGGCCTCGGATTATGCCGTGATGCGGGGTGATCGAGGATTCTTTTGCCTTCCTGAGATTGATATTGGCATGACGCTGACGGTACGAATGAATGCTTTGGTCAAGGCCCGATTGTCCGCCCGCGCCATTCGTGAAACGCTGCTGACGGGTGGTCGCCTCACCGGTGAGCAGGCACGGTCACTGGGAATTGTTGATGCGGTGGGGGATGAATCCGAGCTGGAGGCACTGGCGCTACAGGTGTCGGTACCCATGGTGGGCAAACCCCGTGAACTGCTCTCGGGGCTCAAATATGGCTTGCACCATGAGTTGATAGACCTGATGCTCTCTGACGCTCCCGATGACCCCTACAAACAGGTCAAAATATGGCCGCGCGATCGCTAAACCCGGGCGGTCACTGAAGGGCGGAGCTGGGTCAGGACAATGTGACTGACCACAGGGTCGAAACCCATCGCCATGTGGCTGCAGTCCACTTCAATGTGCGTGGTCATCGGGTCTTCATGGTCCTGGGTAGCCCGCCAATCAACGACGCCATCCTGACGACTCCAAATGCAGGTGACGGGTGTCTGTAACGGGACGGACTCCCGCTCTTTCACTTTTGCCTCAATCTCATCCAAATCCCATCCCCAGCGCCGGTACAGCGCCGCCATCGCCGTGTATTTGGGCCCGCCCTTAATGGGACTGCCGAGTGTGATGACGTGGTGGACCAGATCGGGGCGTTCCCGGGCGGCCTCCCGGGCAAGGTATCCCCCAAGGCTCCACCCCACGAGGCGCAGTGGTTGGTTGTGCCGAGCAGCGGCGGACTCGAGGCGGTTGAGCAGCCGCTCCAGCAGGAGGGGCACGTTGCCGCTGTTGAGACCAAGGCCCCACTTGAGATCCGTGAATCCCGCCCGGCGCAGCCCGCGTCGCATATGCAGCATGGCGGTGTCGCCGAAGCCAAATCCCGGGAGCGCCATGACAGGCTCGCCACATGCCATCACAGTCTGTGTCCGCTGACGACGGGCAGCCAAACGCGCCACACTTTTCAGGGTGGCGACTTCCCGGAGCAGGTGCGCAGGATGCAGTTCGAGGGGCTTGTTGTCTTGCATAGTCGTTCGCCTTTTTCCGCCTGTACACTATACGACTGTGCCCGGTACACAGATGCCTCGTGCCGCGGGTTGTCCGGGGCGACGGGTCATGCGACGGGTTTTCCTTTCCGGTTCGTATCAGTTCAGAAGCGTATTGCATCGACAACAGAGGAGACGACAATGAAGCTGATTCGTATGGCAGTCCTGGTGGGGCCTGCAGTGGTGACGGCCTGCATAGCGCTGGCTGCAGGGGCACAACCCAATGCCAGCCCACAACGCATCATCGACAATCTCGATCAGGATGGAGACCAATTACTGTCGATTGAAGAATTTGAATTACCTGACCGGGGTCGGGAGAGGGGACCGCTGGCTGCGGCAGATACCGACGGGGACGGTATTGTCAGCCGGGGTGAACTCGAAGCCCATCTCGAGGAACGCGCTGCCGATGCAATGGAGCGCTTTGATAATTCCGACCTCAACAACGACGGCATGTTGACCGAGGAAGAGATCAAGCTCGCTACATTCAACCGAATCGACAGCAACGGTGATGGTTATATTGACGCGCAGGAACTGGCCGCCATGCGCAAAGGCAGGCGGCCTGAACGAATGGGCTAACAGGGCGAGTCGTACCCCAAGTCAGCATGTTAACTGAGGCGGAAACAATGCGGCGGGTAGCTGACGGTGACCGTCAGGCCTACGCCACGCTGGTAGCCAATCACCTGCCGCCCATCACGGCGTTTGTGCAGCGCATGACGGGCAGCCCTGCGTCTGCTGAGGACGTCACCCAGGAGGTGTTTCTGCGCCTCTGGTTAAAGGCGGGTGATTTTGACGCTACACGGGCTCGCCTCACCACATGGCTGCATCGGATGGCACACAACCTGGCCATCGATCACTTGCGCAAATACGGTCGGGAAACGTCACTGGAGGGTGTGGCGGCAGATAAAGCGCCTCCGGACGATAAAGATAATGATGCCGCCTTGATCGCCTCCGCCCTGATGCAACTCCCCGAGCGCCAGCGTAGCGCACTGACGCTGACCTACTATCAGGAGCTATCCAATCGGGAGGTCGCTCAAATCATGGGGCTTGGCACCCGGGCCGTTGAGTCTCTGCTGGTTCGTGCCCGCGGGGCGCTGAAGAAAATACTGGAGATTCCGTCATGACTGACGAAACACTGACACCCCGTCGCGCCGAGGCACTGATACGGGCCTATGGCGCTGAACCGCAACACTGGCCACCGGAGTTGCGCGAGTCGTTGCGCCGATGCATTGAGGCGACTCCTCATTTAAGAGAACGTGTCGCGTCAGAGCGCGAGTTGGACAGGGTACTGGCCGAACACCAGATAACGTCTTCCCTGTCTGTCGCTGAGGTCTTGGCCTATACCCAGCGACATTCGGGGCAGCATCCAGTGCGTGAACCTAACCCGACAGAGAGCGTTCTTGAAAGCTTCCTGGAATGGCTGTGTTTTGGAGGGCGTGGGACGGTCTGGCGTGGGGGCCTGGCGGCCGGTTTAGTACTCGTTCTTGGTATGGGTTTTGGTGTTCTCCTACCCCAGGAGGAAGACTGGAAAATTTCTGAACAATATGTTTTTGCACCCATTGAGGGGGGCGAAGTCGATGGCTAAACGACATTGGATAGCGATGGTATTGGTGGTGTCAATTGGGCTTAACCTGATGGGCGCCGGCGCGTTGGCGGTACGCTGGTTCACGGGACCCGCCCCCCCGACCATGATGTGGGCGCTGGAGGGTATGGACGAGTCGATCCGCAGTCAAGTGCGCCCCGCGCTCCGGGAAAAAATGGCGGTCGTCGCACCCATTCGCCGTGAACTCAGGAAGGTATTTGCGGATATCAGGCGTGTGGTTACCGCAGAATCCCTTGATGAAGCGGCGCTGACGGTGGCACTGGCAGAGCTGCGAGATGTGAGTGGACGTTACCAGCTGGAGATCCACACGGCGGCACTGGAAGTGCTCCCCCAGCTCAGTAGGGAACAGCGAATCCGGGTGTTACGCCGATTGCTGCATGCCGGTATGGAACGCCCACCACGTCAGGGTGACAAACCGCCCCGGCCACCCCGCCCCAACGACCCCACCAGTGGGACCGTGGCTCCGCCGGCAATCCCGGGGTATGGCAGTGGGCAGAAAGAGCGCGAGTCTACCCACGAGGGGGGTATATAAGGTTGGGGCCGATCGGCGGAGCCGTGTCTGCCCCTCCGGCATCCCATCCCGGCTATAAACAGGTGGGGTAGTACTTTGGGTGAAGGCGTTTTCCGGGCTTTGCCGTGGTCGGGTTACACTGTGGCATGGGAGACTTGCTGACCCTGCTGACGCCATATCAATTTGCCTGGGTAGTCCTGGGTGTACTGTTTGCCGCGCTGATGAGAGCTTTTTCGGGGTTCGGCTTCGCACTGATGGCCGTGCCCGTATTTTCTTTGTTTCTTCTGCCGGGAGACGCCGTTGTTCTCACCGCATTACTGACCGTTACGGTCAGCCTGCTGAGCTACAAGGCCTGGTGGGGAAAAGTCAGTCTGGGCCATTATCTGCCGATGATTGCCGGATCAATAGTGGGCACGGCAGTGGGTGTCAGCCTGTTGGCTCAATTTTCTCCTCAGCAGTTCCAGCTTTGGATCGGTTTGACCGTCGTCGCGGTCTGTCTGTCCCTGGCGGGCTTTCAACCGCGAAAAACCCTCGACAGCCCCGCGCTGTCGTCGGGCGCAGGTGTGCTGTCAGGACTGATGAATGGAGCCTTCGCGATTCCCGGGCCACCCGCGATCATTTACGCCATGGCCTGCATCCCCGAGCCAGTCCGGAGTCGCGCTTTCCTGATGGTGTTCTTCCTGGCATCCAACGCGATTTCGCTGGTTATGTTCACCACGGTTGGGCTGGTAACGCCGGTGCCGTTTTACCTTCTGGTCGCCGTTATGCCCGCTATGTTGGTTGGTGATCAGGCCGGCACCTGGTTATTTCACCGCATCGGTGGGTACGCTTACAGGCCGGTGGCTCTGGCGATTTCATTGTTGGTTGGAGTGGCCATTACCCTCAGGGCTCTGTACACACTCTGGGCTACTGCTTGACGTTATCGCGAACGATTTTAGCTTTCTGACGCTCCCAATCACGGACTTTCTCTGCGTTGCGTTTGTCGTGCTGTTTTTTGCCAGCAGCCAGGGCTATTTTGGCTTTGGCCAGGTGGCCCTTCCAATACAAGGCGGTGCAGACGCAGGTCTGACCTTTCTGGGACAGAGCTGCGTTGATTTGTGCCAACTCGCGCTTGTTGAGCAACAACTTCCTTGTTCGGGTTGGGTCTGTCACGTAGTGGGTGGAGACGGTCTCCATGGGGGTGATTTGAGCGCCAAATAAAAAGGCCTCCCCGTTTTTCATGAGTACATAGGAGTCTGTCAGCTGAACCCGCCCCGCCCGCATGGCCTTGACTTCCCAACCGGCCAGCGACAACCCGGCTTCATAGGACTCCAGCAGGTGGTAGTCGAAGCGGGCGCGCTTGTTTTGCGCGATCGTATTGTCCGGTATTTTCTTTTTCGATTTGCCCATAGCAGGCATTATACGGGTTCGAAGGCTCTGGAAATCACTTTGCGTGCTGGATGATAACGTTCCCCAACCCTGGCAGGGCCAAACCACCCTGGTATTTGCCCTTGCGGCTTGCTCGATAGGGCTCGGCAATGTGCTGCGCCTGCCCTATCTCATTGGTGAATATGGCGGCGCGCCGTTTTTTATGGGCTACACGTTTGCGGTATTTGCGGTGGCGGTGCCTGTTTTGACCGCGGAGGTCATGGTCGGTAGCCAGGGCCGAGGTTCTCCGGTTGGCGCCCTGCGCTGGGCGACTGACCAGTCGGGTCGATCAGTACACTGGAGTCTATTGGGCCTGATCCAGTGTCTGCTGGCTCTGCTGCTGGCCATTTACAGTCTCTCCATGGCCAACTGGATGCTGGATCGAGCCATTGTTTTAAACCAGGACTCCCTCGCGGCCGCTAGCGCCACTGAAGTGGCCGCCAGTTTCGAGATGTTGCTCACCACACCGTCGTATTCCCTGCCGATTGCCATTCTGGGCGTTACGACCGTGCTCGCTGCACTGGGACCCCGTGTGGCGATGGCGCTCATTGCCTGGGTCGCATTGCCCGCCATGGCAGTAGCCCTGGGCAGCGTATTGCGGTTTTCCATCGGCTTTGGTGATCTGGATACGGCGGCGGATTGGCTGTTTGCAGTGGACTACAACGATTTCGGCTGGGAGGGCGCCATGGCAGGGCTGGTCAGTGGGGTCCTCACACTGGCGGCAGGCCTGGGTGTCGGCAGCGTATTTGGCGCCCGGTCGCCCAAAAACCTGCCATTGTTTCGCGCTGTCATCGCCGCCGGGATATTGGATGTGGCCTTTATGCTCACCACAGCCCTCGCCCTGATTCCGTTACTCGGAGAGGTCAATACATTGCCTGCGGAGGGCCTCGCGTTTCTTTTTGTGGCTGTACCTTACGCGTTTGCCAACTTACCTCTGGGGGAGGTTTACGGTGCGGTCTTTTTTGGCTTTACAGCGCTGGCATCACTTGCGGCACTGTTAGCCCTTCTGGAGCCTGCCGTTATGTTTCTTCACCACGACATGGCATGGAATCGCAACTGGGCGGCCCTTGCTGTGGGCCTGCTGGTCGGAATTGGGACATTAACGCTCCACCTGTTCCAGACCCATCTGACACTGCTGCCCAGCAGCCTTGATCTCTCAATTTTGGTGTCGCTGCTGGTAACGTCGGTATTTGTGGCCTGGCGTATGCCCCGACCCCTGCCCCGGGGTGAGCTGTATCGCGAGCCCCGTTGGTTGTTTCATGTCTGGTGGGTATGCCTGCGTTTCGTTGCTCCAACCGTACTCCTGCTCACCCTTTTTTGGCGTTTGGGGGTTTCGGCCTCGGGCGGCTGAGTTAGTATTCAGCCATGACATCCATTGACCGCAGCGCGCTGCTTCCCTTTTCCGCTGAGAGCCTGTTTTCCCTGGTGGCTGACATCGAGCGGTATCCAGAGTTTCTAAAGGGGTGTGTGGGTGCAGAAATTCTGGACAGCGACGGCGATTTGGTGACCGCCCGGTTGGCGCTGTCCCGGGGGGGTATTACCCATAGTTTCGTGACTCGCAACACGTCTTTGCGACCCGAGTGGATTGCCTTGCAGCTGGTGGATGGGCCATTCAATCATTTCGCGGGCCAGTGGGCCTTCAAGTCGTTGGCTCCAGATGCCTGCAAAGTGGCCCTTACGTTAGATTTTAATCTTAAAAGTGGTTTGATTAATGTGGCTGCTGGGAAGTTATTTGACCGCGTGGCCCACGATCTCGTTGATGCGGTGGTAAAGCGTGCCCATAATATTTGCGGAAGCAAGGCGCTATGAGCGACTCGATCGATATAGAAGTAGCCTACGCGCTGCCCGAGAAGCAGCTGATCTGTGCCCTTTCTGTGCCGCTGGGAACAACCGCCTTCCAGGCCGTGGGTCTCTCTGGGATTGAGGCAAAGTTTGAGGAGCTGTCCCTTGAAGACGAGCCCAAGTTAGGGGTATTTGGCAAGGCAGTAAAGCCTGACTATGTGCTGCAAGCAGGGGAGCGCGTGGAAATCTACCGTCCTCTCCTTATTGATCCAAAAGAAGTGCGCAAACGCCGCGCAGCGGAGGCCAGGGAACGCCGGGCGGGTGACTAGCAATCAGGCTTCGTCGTCAGCCACATCGGTGGTGTCCTCTTCCCACCCGGGAAGATCGCTGCCGGTGACATTGACGAGGGCATCACCTTCAAAAAAAACCGTCAGCTGGTTCTCATCGAGGGTTTTTGTGCCGTTGCGCTTCACGTAGTGGTAATCCCAGCGATCGGGGTTGAAGGTGTCCTCGACCAGGGGGGTGCCCATGACAAAACGCACCTGGCGCCGCGACATGCCTGGCTTGAGTTGCTCGACCATCTCCTCGGTGACGATGTTGCCCTGCTCCACATCTATGCGGTAGGCGCCGGGGAAACCGAAATTACTGCCACAGCCCATAACCAGTGTCATGATGGCTAACGCAGGGAGAAGGCGACGGTGGGTGTGCGATCCCATCGGATTTTAGTTCCAAGCTTCGATCTGGTGGGGCATGATACCCTTTAATCAGTCCCAAAGGTCAGGGAAATAGATCATGCCCAGTGAAAATGTGGAGCTTCGAAAAGCGGGACTCAAAGTCACGCTGCCCCGGATAAAAATCCTGCAGATGCTCGAATCAACCTCCGAGAGTGCAGAACACCTGAGTGCCGAGGATGTGTATCAGCGCCTTCGCGATTCGGGTGAGGATGTGGGCTTGGCTACCGTCTACCGGGTTCTGACGCAATTTGAGACGGCCGGACTCGTGACGCGACTTAACTTTGAGGCCGGACATTCGGTTTTTGAGTTGGCATCAGACGATCACCACGATCACATGGTCGATGTGGAGAGCAACGACGTCATCGAATTCTTCGATGAGATTATTGAGGCTCGCCAGCACGAGATTGCCAAAGCCAATGGCTATGAAATCATCGACCACTCGCTGGTGTTATACGTCCGGCGACAGCGCTAGATTGCAGAGCGCCATCACCCCGCGTTGAGCATTTCCCGCGCGTGGGCGCGGGTACTTTCGGTAATCGTCAGGCCGCCCTGCATTCGGGCAATTTCCTCGATCCGCTCCGCTTCATGGAGGTGATTGACATGGGTAAACACCGCCGCAGCGTCTCCCGACTTCGTGACACGCAGGTGGTTTGCACCCTTGCAGGCCACTTGGGCAAGGTGCGTAACACACAGGACCTGGACTCGCTCGCCAAGCTGGCTTAGCAGGTCGCCCACAATTTCTGCGATGCCCCCGCCGATCCCCACATCGACCTCATCGAAGATCATGGTCGGTGCCGTGGCGCTTTCGGCCGCTGCCACCTGCAATGCCAGGCTGATCCTCGAAAGCTCGCCGCCAGAGGCGATTTTGGCCAGAGCGCCCGGGGGACTGCCCGGGTTGGTGCTGATCATGAATTCTACTGATTCTGCCCCCGTTGCATCGGGGCGGGTATCGGCATGTTGGGTTAACACTATCTGAAAGTTACAGTGCTCCATTGCCAGACGAGCGAGCGTGGCGGAGACCTGCACGGTGAGCTTTTTGGCTGCCTTTACCCGCTTGCTGCTGAGCTTGCCAGCGAGTGTTTTATAATCGGCGTGGCATTCCTGCAGTTCAGCCTGCAGCAGTTCAAGGTCCTGGTCACCCCCTTCGATGGCTGTGAGTTCGGCGCTCAGGCGAGCGTGGTGCTCCATCAACTGCTCGGGCATTACCCGATGTTTCCGGGCCAGGTCGTAAATGTGTTCAAGACGACTTGAGATCGATTGCAGACGAGCGGGATCCCGCTCGAGTTTGTCGGTGTAGCCCAGCAGTTCTTGTTGTGCTTCCTGAAACTGGATGGCCGCCGTTTCCAACATCTCCTTGATATTTGACACCGCTGAACCCTGGTGACGCTCATCTGCCATCAGCTGTTGTACGCGACCCAGCTGGCCAGCCTGCTCGGCGCAGATGGACAGGGCCTCGCTCGCGCTATCAATGATAAAGTCGGCGTTTAGCAGTTGTTTTTGCTCCACCTCCAGCTGCTGGAGTTCCCCGGAGCTGAGATCGAGTTCATCCAGTTCTGAAACCTGGTATCTGAGCAGATCTAAACGTGCCGTGTCGGTCTGGCTTTGACCCGTCATCCGTTCCAGTTGATCTGAGAGCCCATGCCACTTGCGGGCGATTTCCCCCACCTCCGATGCGAGGTCTTCGGCATTCGCGCTCGCGTCAAGGAGCGCCCGCTGGTTGCCCCTGCGCAGTAGGGACTGATGGGCATGCTGACTGTGGATATCCACCAGAAGGGAGCCGACCGCCGCGCAATCTGCCAGTGTTGCTGGGGTTCCGTTGATAAATGCCTTGGCGCGTCCATCCGCGCCGATGACACGTCGCAAAACGCATTCGTCGCCAGGCAGGTCCAGGGCGCGTTGCGCCAGCCACCCCTGCACTTCTTTATGATCCTTGATATCAAAGATGGCGGTGATATCGGCTCGACGTGCCCCCGGTCGAACGGTTCGCGCATCTGCCCGGTCACCGACACACAGCCCGAGTGCATCGAGCATGATTGATTTTCCCGCGCCGGTTTCTCCTGTGATTACGGTCATGCCGCTGTCGAGATCAATATCCAGCGACGCGACAATGGCATAATCCTGAATGGTGATTTGTTTGAGCATAGGGAGCTTCCGGTCCTTTGTTACCTTATAGCGCACCCGGCGCGCCGCTGGAACGGTCAAAAGCTGTTCTTTGTCCTGACGAGCGGCTGTGTTAATAATTAGCTATGCAGCCTTTCAGCGCCAGACATGACAGCCAATAATCTCTCGGGGCGAGCGACCGACCTTCTGCGGACGTTGGTGGAGATGCATATCCGCGACGGGCAGCCGGTGGGATCCAAGAGCCTGCAGGTCCATAGCGCACTATCGGTCAGCTCTGCGACGGTGCGTAATATCATGTCAGATCTGGAGGACCGGGGCTTCCTGGCCTCACCCCACACCTCCGCGGGCAGGATTCCCACAGCACTTGGCTACCGGTTTTTTGTCGACTCATTACTGGAGGTCCAGCCCATCGAGGAGAATGCCGTGCTGGCGCTCCGTGAGGAACTCAACCCCAACAGAACACCCAAAGACCTGGTTCAGACGGCATCTTCCCTGCTGGCTCAGGTCACCTCCCAGGCCGGGATTGTCACGGTGCCGCGCGCCGAGGTGAGTCAGCTTAGACAGGTCGAGTTTCTTCCCCTTGCGGAGAACCGTGTGCTGGTTATTCTGGTGGTGAATGAACGCGAAGTGCAAAACCGCGTCATTGAACTCCCCAAGCCATTGTCGGAATTACAGCTAAAGGCAGCTGCAGACCTCATTAACCAGCGGTATGCGGGTGTTGATCTTGTTGAGGTTAAGGCGCGGTTGATTCAGGAAATGGCGGAGGCGCGCAGTCGTATCGATGATTACATGGCATCGGCACTCGAGCTTGCCAACCGGGCGCTCGACGATGATGAGCCCACAGATGATTATGTTGTTGCGGGGGAAAACTACCTGCTTGATCAGACGCGGCCTGACGACATGGAAAAGTTACGAGAGCTGTTCGACGCGTTTCAGCATAAACGCGATCTGTTGGAGTTGCTCGAACGGTCGTACCGCGCCCAGGGTGTGCAAATTTTCATCGGTGAGGAGGCAGGGTACGATGTTTTTGGTGACTACTCTGTGGTAACGGCTCCCTATGCGCAGGGCAGCCGCACGCTGGGCGTTTTGGGTGTCATTGGCCCCACAAGAATGGCCTATGAGCGCGTCATTCCCATGGTGGACGTCACGGCCAAAATGCTGAGCGCGGCGCTGTCCCGATCCTGAGTGTCGAACGGGCCCGGCGATTTGGGCCGTGAGCCGCCCCTGCGTCGCTCAGGGATTACTGCACCCCGATCGCCCCGGCGACGTGCGCGTAAACTGTTGCAGCTTCGATAGCTCGGCCATGCGGTGGGCGTTCGATCGCGCCGCTTGGACCCTGTAATTCCCCACAAAACCTCCGGTGCTCCTTGAAATTCTCCAGTGCCATCCCCATGTCGCCTCCATTGGCCCGCGGTATGACTGCGCCGCGCACCTGAATGACCCCCGAGGAGTAGGCAATGGCAGATGAAAAGCCCGAATATACTGACGAGACCACAGAGCCCACAGTGGGTGGCACGATCGACGTAACCGACGATGAAGTCGAGACCGCTGAACTGAGTCTTGATCAAGTGGTGGCCAGCCTCGAAGCGGACCTTGTTGAGGCTCGGGATGCCGCATTGCGCGCACAGGCAGATGCGATCAACGTGCAGCGAAGGGCTGAGCAGGATGTTGAAAAAGCACGAAAGTTTGCCCTGGAACGGTTTGTCAACGGATTGCTGCCCGTGGTGGACAACATGGAGCGAGCCCTCGAAGCGGCGGGGGGTGACGAGGCCGTCAAGCCGATAACAGAGGGCGTTGAATTGACACTCAAAGCCCTGCTTGATGTGCTGCAAAAACACGGGGTTGAGACGGTGGACCCCATGGGGGAACCTTTTGATCCAGAGGTTGCCCAGGCCATGAGTATGGTCGAGAACCCTGACGTCGAGCCCAATACCGTGATTGCGGTTATGCAGAAAGGTTACCGTCTGAACGGGCGGTTGGTTCGACCCGCCATGGTCATGGTCAGCAAAGCGGCAGATTAATTACCCCGCACGAACGCTTGAAATCGGTCAAATCGGACCCATTTACACAGAAAGGCAAGGATGACGGGCAGAAGCCCCGTTGATAGGAGAGAGCAATGGGCAAAATTATTGGAATTGATCTTGGTACCACCAATTCGTGTGTTTCCGTTCTGGAAGGTGGCAAGGCGCGTGTTATCGAAAATTCAGAAGGGGGGCGGACGACGCCTTCGGTCGTGGCCTACACCGATGACGGTGAGGTTCTGGTGGGGCAATCTGCCAAGCGGCAGGCGGTGACTAACCCCACCAATACCCTGTTCGCCGTCAAGCGCCTGATCGGTCGGCGCTTCGAGGATAAGGTTGTTCAAAAAGACATAAAAATGGTGCCTTACACCATTGTGAAAGCCGATAACGGCGATGCTTGGGTATCCGCCAAGGGCAACAGCATGGCGCCGCCACAGGTCTCTGCCGAAGTGCTGCGCAAGATGAAGAAAACCGCCGAGGAGTTTCTTGGTGAGACCGTATCCGAGGCTGTCATTACAGTTCCCGCATACTTTAATGATTCCCAGCGTCAGGCAACGAAAGACGCAGGGAGAATCGCCGGCCTGGACGTCAAGCGAATTATCAACGAGCCCACTGCGGCAGCACTGGCCTATGGGATGGATAAGGCGCAGGGCGATCGAACGATTGCCGTCTATGACCTGGGTGGAGGCACCTTTGACATATCGGTGATCGAAATCGCTGAGGTGGATGGCGAGCATCAGTTTGAAGTTCTGGCAACCAACGGGGATACCTTCCTCGGTGGTGAGGATTTTGACCTGAAATTGATCGAGTATCTGGCGGACGAGTTCAAGAAAGAGAACGGTATCGACCTGCATAACGACCCGTTGGCGCTGCAGCGTCTGAAAGAGGCTGCCGAGAAGGCAAAAATTGAGCTGTCCAGCTCCCAGCAAACAGAGGTCAATCTGCCGTACATAACGGCAGATGCAACCGGGCCAAAACACCTGGTTGTGAAACTGTCGCGCTCCAAGCTGGAGTCGCTGGTGGAAGATTTGGTCAGTCGCTCTCTGGAGCCAGTTAAGGTAGCTCTCAAGGATGCCGGTTTGTCACCGTCTGAAATCCAGGACGTGATTTTGGTGGGCGGGCAGACGCGTATGCCACTGGTCCAGAGCACCGTTGCGGACTTCTTTGGTAAGGAGCCGCGCAAGGACGTCAACCCCGATGAGGCCGTGGCCATGGGCGCGTCAATTCAGGGTGCGGTGCTGGCCGGCGAAGTGAAGGATGTCCTCCTGCTGGACGTTACGCCGCTGACACTGGGTATTGAGACCATGGGTGGCGTGGCAACACCGCTGATCGAAAAGAACACCACGATTCCCACCAAGAAATCCCAGGTGTTTTCGACCGCGGAAGACAACCAGACGGCGGTCACCATTCACGTGGTGCAGGGTGAGCGCAAGCAAGCCACAGGCAATAAGTCGCTGGGTCGCTTTGATCTCGCAGATATCCCTCCCGCGCCACGCGGTGTGCCGCAGGTGGAGGTTACCTTTGACCTCGATGCCAACGGCATTCTCAATGTCTCGGCCAAGGACAAGGCCACCGGAAAGGAGCAGTCGATCCGTATCACGGCGTCGGGTGGCCTGTCTGAAGAGGACATCGAGAAAATGGTGCAGGATGCCGAGGCCAACGCCGAGGCGGACAAGAAGTTTGAGGAAGTTATTGCTGCCCGTAACAGCTGCGATGGCATGATCCACGCAGCACGCAAGACTCTTGAGGAAGCGGGTGAGCATTCCACGGTGGACGAGCGTGCGGCGATCGAAGCGGCGATCAATGAAGCCGAGGAAGCCATGAAGGGCGATGACAAGGACGCCATCGAGGCCGCGACCAACAAGATCACCGAGGCCACGGGGCCAGTGGCGCAGAAAATGTACGCAGCCCAGGAGGCGCAAGGGGCCGCAGCCGGCGCTGGCGCCGCCGATGCGGGTGCCTCTGCCGACGCGGCAGCTGACGACGCTGACGTTGTAGACGCTGAGTTCGAGGAAGTTAAGGACGATGGCAAGCAGTAAGTAAGCAGGGGGCGTCGGTTTTGTCGGTCGACTCAACCCCTGCCCCGGGTCCGGGGTAACGTGGTAAGTTCTGCGCGGGCTCCCAGGGCCCGCGCTTTTTTTGGGAAAGTGCTTCCCTTTGGGTAATTACAGGCTGAGCAGCAATGTCCAAGCGTGACTATTACGAGGTTCTCGGTGTCGATCGGTCGGTGGCGGATCAGGAAATCAAAAAAGCCTACCGCCGTATCGCCATGAAGTACCACCCCGATCGGAATCCAGATGACCAGGATGCCGATGCCAAGTTCAAGGAAGCGACTGAAGCCTACGATGTTCTGATGAATGCCGAGAAGCGTTCGGCCTATGATCAGTTTGGCCACGCTGGGGTAGACCAGAGCATGGGCGGTGGTTTTCAGGGTGGCTCCAGCTTCAGCGATATTTTTGGGGATGTTTTCGGCGATATCTTTGGCGGTGGTGGTGGCGCTCGCCAGGGACCCCAGCGTGGTTCCGATTTGCGCTACACCATGGAGGTCTCCCTTGAGGAGGCGGTACGGGGAGCTACCCGTGAGATCAAAGTGCCAACCCTGCAGCACTGCGACACCTGTGACGGCAGTGGTGCCAAGCCCGGGACCACTCCAGTGACATGCGGCAGTTGCGGCGGTTCAGGGCAGGTGCGCATGCAACAGGGATTTTTCCAGGTGCAGCAGACCTGTCCCAAATGCAGGGGCCGGGGCAAGACCATTTCGGATCCCTGTACTGACTGTCGCGGCCAGGGCCTGCTGGAAAAAACCAAGACGCTGTCGGTCAAAGTTCCCCCGGGTGTGGACACTGGAGATCGTATTCGCCTGAGTGGTGAGGGAGAGGCCGGACCTTCAGGCGGTCCCAACGGTGATTTGTTTGTGCAGATCGCCGTGCGCCAGCACAATCTGTTTGAACGGGATGGGCGGCACCTGTACTGCGAGGTGCCCATTAACTTTGTGGATGCGGCACTCGGTGGCGAACTGGAAGTGCCTACGCTTGATGGCAAGGTAAAACTGAAGATTCCGTCAGAGACCCAGACTGGAAAAATGTTCCGCCTGCGGGGAAAGGGCGTCCAACCGGTCCGCGGAGGGCCTATTGGGGATTTAATGTGCCGGGCCGTGGTGGAAACGCCGGTCAATCTGAGCTCTCGACAAAAGCAGCTGCTGGAGGAGTTGCGCTCCACCCTCGACGAGGGGGGTAATCGGCAATCACCCCGGCAGTCGAGCTGGTTTGAGGGCGTGAAGTCGTTTTTCGACGGAAAAAGCAAATGACCGTACGGGTCGGTGTGGCAGGAGCTGCCGGCCGCATGGGGCGCATGCTTCTGCAGGTCGCGGCGGGGTCTGATATAGACGCTACATTGGCGGCAGCTATCGTGCGACCGGGTTCAGAATTATGCGGCGTGGACAGCGGTGATCTGGTGGGTATCAAGCCCACAGGAATTAAATTGAGTGACGATCTGGCGGGCTGGCTGCGGGCTATGGACGTACTTATTGACTTCACGCCACCTGAGGCAGCCCTGGCGAATGCCAGGCTCTGTGCGGAGCAGGGCAGGGCGCTGGTCAGTGGCACCACCGGTTTTTCACCGGAGCAAGCTTTGGAATTCGATGTCGCGACAAGGACGATAGCCGTCTGTCAGTCGGCCAATTTTTCTCCGGGCGTCAATCTGGCCTATACATTACTGGCGCAGGCAGCGGCAGTGCTGGGCGAAGACGCTGATATTGAGATAGCAGAGAGTCATCATCGCCACAAGCTCGACGCTCCAAGCGGAACGGCGCTGGCCATGGGTGACGTGCTCGCAGGTGCCCGGGGGCGCAAGCTGACCGATGTTGCAGTTTTTGATCGCGCCGGCAAGGCGTCCTCCCGGACACCCGGGACGATTGGCTTTTCAGTCCTGCGGGCGGGCGATATTGTGGGTGAGCACACCGTCACTTTTGCCACTGAGGGCGAGCGGCTGGAGATCTGCCACAAAGCCGGTTCGCGAATGGCTTTCGCCCGGGGTGCAGTGCGTGCCGCCCAATGGCTTGCTGATAGAGCGCCGGGCCGATATGACATGCAGGATGTCCTGGGTTTAAAGGAGAATTGAGTTGTGAATACCCCCGCCTACATAGTTGATGTTGACGAGTCCAACGCCCAGCAGCTGCTTATCGAAGAATCCCATACGCGGCCCATTGTGGTGGATTTCTGGGCCGACTGGTGTGAACCCTGTAAACAACTTATGCCACTTTTGGAAAAACTTGCCCAGGAGTATGCCGGCGCATTTTTGCTGGCCAAGGTCAATGCTGATGAGCAGCAAATGTTGGCCAGCCAGTTGGGCGTACGGAGTTTGCCGACGGTCATGGTGATCAAAGACGGACAGCCGGTTGATGGCTTTGCAGGTGCCCAGCCTGAATCTGCCGTGCGTGAGATGCTGGAGAAGCATTTACCCTCACCCTGGAATGCGAAAATCGCCGAGGCGACTGAGCTTCTTGATGCTGGTGATACGGCGGCGGCTCTGGCATTGCTGCGCGCTGCCTGGGAGGACTCAAACGGACTCAAGGACGTGACGCTCGCCTATGCAGGAGCCCTGATAGAGGCGAACAGGCTTGATGAAGCGGCGGGTGTCCTCGATGGCGTGCGACTGGTTGATCGTGATGCGCTGCATGAGCAGCTGATGGCCCAGATTGAGTTGAAGCGTCAGGCCGGTAAGTCACCAGAAATCGAGGCACTGGAGGCGGAGCTGGCAGCCGACGAGGACAATCACGCGGTTCGTGTTCAGCTTGCAGTCCAGCTGTCAGCGTCAGACCACCACAAAGAGGCCCTGGAGCACCTTTTGACGGTGCTGAGGATAGATCGGGATTGGAACAATGGCGAGGCCAAGCGCCTTTATCTGGATACCCTGGCAACCATTGGTAAAGGGGATCCTCTGGCGGCAGAATATCAACGCAAGTTATTTTCCATACTTTACTAGGTTGTAACCCCCGAGCTGTACAGCGGCGGCTACTTCCCGCCGCGTCTCCCGGTGTCCGAGGCCCAGTGACCCACGCCCTTGGGGACGCTGTGCACTTCCCCGTGTGAGCCCGAGAGGTCCCCCTGTCTTGTGCGCAAGCACGGTTTGACCTACCAGCACTTGCAATCCCGCGTTAACTTGCCTACATTCCAGAGCGTAGAAAAACATACTCCAAGTTCAAACTGCGGATGGGGCTACCAGCTCCATGCGCTCGCAAACATTGAGAGGCAGAGATGGATATTGCGTTTTCAGCTGATGAATTGGCGTTTCGAGAGGAAGTTCGCGCTTTTTTTGATGAGCAGTTCGATGACGAACTGGTGGGTCGGTTGCGCTCGGGTGACTTCAAGGAAGCGGTCGTAGAGTGGCAGCAGCGTTTGTACAAAAAGGGCTGGATTGCTGCGAACTGGCCGGTTGAATACGGCGGTACCGGGTGGTCACCGACCCAAAAGTACATCTACGAGACGGAGCGTTCCGAGCGGGGTATACCCGGTGTTATTCCTTTCGGTGTGGGCATGGTAGGCCCAATGATCTACCAATTCGGAACTCAGGAGCAGAAGGAGAGATTCCTTCCCGGCATCCTCAATAGCGAAACCTGGTGGTGCCAGGGTTATTCCGAACCCGGCTCAGGTTCAGACCTGGCCTCGCTGAAGACCAAAGCTGAACTCGACGGCGATCACTACGTGATCAACGGCGCCAAGATATGGACCAGCTATGCCCAGTATGCCGATTGGATTTTTGTACTTGTGCGGACCAGCAACGAAGGTAAGAAGCAGGAGGGTATTACCTTTATTTTGGTGGACATGAAGTCGGAGGGCATCAAGGTCAATCCCATCATTTCCATCGACAATGAACACAGCCTCAACGAGGTTGAGTTCAGCGACGTCCGTGTTCCCGTTACAAATGTTGTTGGCGAGATCAATAAAGGCTGGACGGTCGCCAAAGCGCTTCTGGCCCATGAGCGTACCGGGATTGCTGATGTAGCCCAGTCCAAACGCAATATCCGCCTCGTCAAGCAAGCCGCCGCCGAGGAAATCAACGGTGGCAAGCGCCTTCTGGATGATCCGGGCTTCCAGGCACGCCTGGCCGATCTTGAAATTGAACTGATGGCGTTGGAGTTCACTGAGCTGCGTACGCTTGCCGCGATGTCGGCAGGTGGCTTCCCGGGGCCCGAGTCATCCCTGCTAAAGATCAAGGGGACCGAGCTGCAGCAGGCCACCCAGGAGCTCAGGATGGAAACAGCGGCCTACTATCAGGGTGTGCTACCCAACGGTATGGACCCTGAAGTTCTGGGTCACAGCTGGACCCATGAAGCGTTCAGAAACTACATGTATGGGCGGGCGGCCACGATTTACGGTGGCTCCAATGAGGTCCAGAAAAACATTATCGCCAAGTATGTGCTGGGTCTTGAGTAACCGGTCAGGGAGGACAGAATTGTGAATTTCGAATTTTCAGAAGAGCAGCAAATGGTGCGTGATTCTATCGCGCGCTTTGTCCAGGACGACTACGACTGGGATACGCGCCGCGCCATTGTGGCATCGGATACCGGTATCAGTGATAAAGCCTGGCAAACCTTCGCCGAATTGGGATGGTTGTCGATTCCCTTTGCCGAGGAGGATGGCGGCTTTGGTGGCACTATTGTCGACACCATGGTGATCATGGAGGAGATCGGCAAGGGACTGATCGTTGAACCCTACCTGCCCAGTGTGTTGCTTTTCGGCGGCTTGGTAGCAGGCGCAGGCAGCGAGGGTCAGCGCAGTGCGTGGATCCCCTCTCTGATTGATGGCAGTACATCGGGTGCTTTTGCCTACCTTGAGCGCCAGAGTCGTTTTGAAATGACCGACTGCCTCACCAAGGCAGAAGCCTCGGGAGACGGTTGGGTTTTGAGTGGTGAGAAAGTTATCGTTTTCAACGGTGCCAACTGCAACCAGATGGTTGTTCTCGCCCGTACGTCTGGCGAGCAATGGGATCACGATGGTCTGTCACTGTTCATTGTTCCAGCGGACGCTGACGGCCTCAAGCGGATTGACTATCCCATGATGGATGGTCAGCGCGTCGCCAACATTACCTTTGACAATGTGGCTCTTGGGGCTGACGCGCTGTTGGGTGAGGCGGGGTCGGCCATGGCGACTGTTGAGGCGGTTGTTCGCGAGGCGACCATTGCCCTGATGGCTGAGGCAGTTGGCTGCATGGGAACACTCAATGCCAAGACTCTGGAGTACACCAAAACCCGCGAACAGTTTGGTGTTGCCATCGGTTCCTTTCAGTCGCTTCAACATCGCATGGTCGATACGATGATGGCCTATGAGCAGGCTAAGTCACTGTTGTATAAGGTAGTGTGTGAATACAAACAGGATCCTGACAGTGCCGATGCGAGCATCAACGCACTGAAAGTTCTGGTGGAGCGCAATGCCAAACTGGTCTACAGCGAAGCCACACAGATGCACGGTGGTATGGGGATTACAGACGAGCTCGATATTGGTCACTATGCCAAGCGCCTGATGATGATCAATACGACCTTCGGTGATGCCCGGTATCATCGGGCGAAGTACATGGACAAGGCCTTCGCCGCCTGAGCGATAGATTTTGATATCGGAACCCGCCAGCCCGGCGGGTTTTTTTTCCCCTGCCAAATTGCAAGGCCACCACGGGAACCCTACACTGACCGCCTTCCTGCAGGGATCTGATCGTGGATAAGCAGACGCGCCTGGCGAGAACCATCCTGAATGGTTTTACAGCCTATTTCGCAGAATTTGAGAATATTACGCTAGCGGCCCGTACGCGGTTTGAAAAAGCCGAGTGGGGTGTGATGCATGCCATCTCCACCCGGCGCATTGACCTCTACAAAGAGAAAGTCCTGGAAACCCTGAGCTACGTTACTCACATTGCCGACGATCGGCTCTCAGATTTTGAATTCTGGACCGAGACCCGTGGGGTCTACGCAGAGTTGGTTCGGGGGATGACTAATTTTGAGATCGCCGAGACGTTCTACAACTCAATATATAACGCGGTGTTTGCACACCGCCGAATCCGGGATGAGCACGCGTTTGTGTTTTCACCACAGGGCGATATGCCACCCGTGGACGTGCGCCGGGTGGTTGTAAGGTTCAGCGGCGGGTTGCGCGACAGCGTAGCCGCCATGTTGGATAACTATGCACTTCATTTGCCCTATGAGGATCCTGAACGCGATTGCTCCTATATCGTAGCTGCAATTGAGCGGGAACTCGGTAATCAGGCGTCGCTGGGCGACGGCGTGTTTGAGTTTCAGACCCTGGAACACCATTTTTATCGCAACAAAGCGGTCTATATTGTCGGACGGATCGTCAGTTCTGGGATACAGCTTCCCTTTGTCTTGCCCATGCTGCATAACGCTTGCTCGGACAAGCCAGCTGTGTACGTCGATACGGTGCTGTTTGGCTCCGATCGGGTCAGTCTGCTGTTCAGTTTCACCCGCAGTTACTTCATGGTCGACGCTTCGATACCGTCCCAGTACGTGCTGTTCCTGCATCAACTCATGCCGAAGAAAGATATCTCGGAGATATACAGCGCAATTGGTCACCACCGACACGGCAAGACTTACTATTATCGCACCGCCTACCGACACATGCGCTCGACTACGGATAAATTCATCGTCGCACCGGGAATCAAAGGCATGGTAATGACGGTGTTTACCCTGCCGTCCTACGAGTTTGTCTTCAAGATCATCAAGGATCGCTTCACGCCGCCCAAAGATGTTACGCACCAGTTGGTAAAGGACAAATACAATCTGGTAAAGCGCTGGGACCGAGCGGGTCGCATGGCAGATACCCAGGAGTTCAACAATCTCGTCTTCGATCGGTCGCGTTTTTCTGAGGAGGCGATCGAGGAGCTGAGCGCCACCTGTCCATCCCAATTCGTGATCAGTGGTACCGCTCTGATTATCAAGCACTGTTACGTTGAGCGGCGCATGACGCCACTCAATCTCTATCTTCAGGAGGCCAGCGACCAGGAGGTCGATGAGGTCATGAACGATTACGGCAAGTCAATCAAAGAGCTGGCAGCAGCCAATATTTTCCCGGGAGACATGCTGCTAAAGAACTTTGGTGTTACCCGCCATGGGCGGGTGGTGTTTTATGACTACGACGAAATCCAGCCCCTGCTGGAATGCAATTTCCGACGCATTCCCATCCCTCGGGATGACTATGAAGAGATGTCGAGCAGGCCCTGGTATTCGGTGGGGCCCAATGACGTGTTTCCCGAGGAGTTTCGGCTGTTTTTTTCGGGTAACCAGCGCGCTCGTAAAGCATTCGATGCGCGTCATAGTGAGATATATGATGCTGATTTTTGGACGGGCCTGCAGCAGCGAATCCGTGACGGGCATGTCGATGATTTTTATCCCTATCCGCGCGCCATGCGGTTTCCCAGGGAACAGAGGAGTACCGCCTGATGGCATCGATTTATCTTATTCGTCATGGCCAGGCATCCTTTGGTGCCGACAACTATGACCAGTTGTCGCCGCTGGGTCAGCGACAGGCTGATGTTACCGGTGACTATCTGGCCAGGATTGGACTTGCCATTGACGCTGCCGTGGCAGGTACCCTGTCACGCCAGCAGGAAACGGGTACCCGGGTTCTTGCTGGCCTGGGAAACCCCTGCGAGTTACAGACAGATGCCAGGTTCAATGAAATTAACAATGATGAGCAGGTCAGGCTTCTGCTCCCGGCACTGGTGGAAAAAAGCTCGACCTTAGCGGAGATCGTAGGGCGGGGAATGAGCAGCAGCAAGGATTACCAGAAGGTTATAGATGCCGTCTTCAACGCCTGGGTCAGTCCTGACTGTCCCGACTGTGGTATTACACCCTGGGCGGACTATCGTGACGGCGTAACTGCGGCGCTGAAACAGATAATGGAGTCAGTTGGCGCGGGGAAAAATACCGCTGTCTTCACTTCCGGGGGGACTATTGCAACCGCTGTCGGCCTGGTTGTTGGTGTCGACCATTCGGGCTTCTACCAGTTCTACGAGCCCGTAATGAATTGCTCAATTACCCGTTTGATCTACAGCCGTAACCGGGTCTCGTTGTCTAATTTCAATGATGCAGCCCATTTGGAACTGCTGTCTGCACAGCTGGATGAAGCGTTGGTTACTTACCGGTGACCGCAGTTTGGCTGGTTCGCCATGGCGAGGCCGCAGCAAGTTGGGGTGAGCACAGCGATCCCGGTCTGAGCGCGCAGGGTGTCGCACAGGCAGAGGCGGCGGCGGAGCAGCTGCAGGCAATGTTGCCGGCAGTGGTAAAACTGGTTAGCAGCCCGAAGGCGCGTGCACAGGAGACCGCGATGCCACTGGCCCGTCGTCTGGCATGTGGTGTTGATATTGATGATGCCTATCGGGAGATCAACGCGCCGGTCCCGCTGGCCGAGCGACAGGCATGGCTGCGCAGTTTCATGCGACAGACCTGGGATGAGCAGGGGGATCCGCTATGGCAGTGGCGGGACGGCATTGTGGCTGCCCTGCAATCTGTTCAGGTACCCACCGTGGTGTTCACGCATTTTCTTGTCATTAACGCGGTGGTAGCGCACTGTCGAGGAGCTGGTGAGACACTGCAATGCTGGCCTGACAACGGCTCCATTCATCGGTTCGAGGTTGGCACCGAGGGCGTGTCGCTCGTAACGGTGGGCCAGGAGATGCGCACGGTAGTCAACTGACGCGGCCGTGCCTCAATGGGTTTTGGGCCTGACCAGTGCCTCCTGCGTGGTTGAAGCCAGCAGGGTTCCATCGCTACTCCATAACTGTCCTCTATTAAAACCCCGCGCGTTACCTGCCCAGGGGCTCTCGCACTCATAGAGTAGGTGGTCGGTAACATCCACCGGCTCGTGAAACCAGATAGCATGATCCAGGCTTGCCACAACATGATTGATATCCCAGTCGTTCAAACCCTGAGGGTAGAAACTGGTGCCGAGCAGTGCGCAATCAGAGATCAAGGCCAGTGCGGCCTGATGGAGGCGCGGATCGGATTCCAGTCCCCCTTTTGCCCTGAACCAGTTTTGTTGCTTTGTTTGAGGTTGGTCGCTCCGGGCCGTAATCCGTATCCTCTCGATTTGGTACATATCACTGAAAGTGCGGTACTTGGGGCCCAGATCGAGTTCTGCAGCCTCTCGGGGCGAGGGGACGTCGGGCATCGCCTCACTGTGGGTAAATCCAGCTTCAGTAATTTGGTAACTGATTGAGGTGTTGAATATGGCATCACCCCGTTGTCTGGCCACTACCCTTCTAGTGGCGAAGGAGCGTCCGTCGCGAATTGGGTCCACGTCGAACTCGATGGGGGTGTTGGGGTCGCCTGCGCGCAGGAAGTAGGCATGCATTGAGTGAGCTGTGAGGGCGTCATCGACAGTTTCGTTGGCCGCAAGGAGGCACTGTGCCAGTACCTGCCCACCGAAAATTCTTGGTTGGGGCGTGGGACTTCTACCCCGGAACCAGTAGCGACCCACCTGCTCTGGCTTGATCAGGTCCATAACGTCTTGAAAGCTTGGCAACAAAACCTCCTGGTTGCGATTTAGTCGGTGTTTTTCGTCAGACCAAAATAAAACACGTCGAAGTAATCGATAGCTGCTTCATCGATATCCTCCAAGCGTCGCCACTCGCTGATATCCATCGCTGCGTTCACAGCGCCTTCGAGCATATTTTGCATGATGCCGGCATCGACATCGCGAAACATGCCGCTTGCCTGACCTTCACGCACAAACTGCCCAAGGTTGTTGCTGGCTGCCTGGGTCCGAGCGAGTACCCGGCGTCGGATAGGGGGGGGCAATGCTGTAATGGTGTTGTAGCGGATTAACGGTCCCAAATCAGAGTTCTGTATGTGGAAGACCTGCCGGCAAACGGTATCGAGTTTCTCTGCTGCCGAAATGTCACTGGCATTGATCTCCCTGTAAATCGCCTCTGTCTGGTCCAGGGAGTAGTCATAACATTGGCTAAGCAGAGCTTCCTTGTTGGTGAAATGGTAATAAAAAGCCCCTTTTGACACCTGCAGGTGTTCTGCAATTTCATCGAGCGATGTCCCACTGAAGCCTTTTCGATTGAAAAACCGAGTTCCGGCCTTAAAAAAAGCCTCCTGCTTCAAGCGATTCTGGGCCTCCCGGTCAAAGCCTTTGGCGGGGGAGGCTAGCTCTGCATTCAGCAGGTGATCGCCGGGGCGATAATCGGCGTCCTGGCTGAAAAGACCATGGGTCACTATATTTCGCAGGGCGGCGCCGGCGAGCATGGCCTCCTCCTCTGGCATTTCGTACAGCCAGTAAAACGACCAGTCCAGGGCGCCAATCAGGGCCCGCGTCGTCGATGTGGAATGGCAGGGCCGAATGATGGACTGTTCGATACCATCGCGGATATAGGAGCGAAACCGAATGAACATCCGCAGGTATTCAGCTATCAGTTCCTCACGGTGCTTGTCCTTCAGGGAAGCGAGCTCGAGGGGCGCCGCATAAAAGTCACCCTGCCCAGTCAACGCCTTCAAGATTGTGGAGATCTGGGATTCCATGAACATGAGAACACGCTCAAGGGGGTTATCTGTTGCTGCCTCAACCTGATCAAGGGTTGCATGTGCGTGGCGCATGGCTGCGTCGTAACACTGGTAAATCAGGTCTTCCTTGGTTTTCACATAGTAATAAAGGCTGGTTTTTGTCAGTCCCAGCTTGTGGGCGACGTCACTGAGGGTAGTAGAGCGCGCGCCCTTGGTATTAAAAAGCTTGGCCGCCCGAGACAATATGGCAGAGTGTTTCGCTTCGTGCTGGATACCGCGATTGAAGGGAGAACCGTTTTCGGTGACTGTGCTCAAAGTGAGATTATTCGCAAAATTCGATTTTTTGAACTTTAAGTATTTTTTTTGTCTGTGTCCATGTAAGACTGCGTTATTAACCATTTCGAGGACCACAGGATCACCGCTGGTCACCGGTTGTTTGAAGTCAGGGGAGGGCTTACCGCCATGACATCGACCATACTTTTTGAGCAAAACGCCGGCATAGCACATCTGCGCTTCAATCGGCCCGAGCGGAGGAACGCACTGGGTCAAGAGGAGCTGGCTCTCATCTCGGCGGCACTGGACAGTCTGGAAGAGCAATCGCGGGTACTGGTCATCAGCGCTCACGAGGGCGCTACATTTTGTGCGGGCGCTGATTTACAGCAAATTCGTGCCGGCGAGCTCGACGGCGATCAATTCCAAAATGTCACGAATCGGTTGGCCGACCTCCCAATACCCACGCTTTGTGCGATCAATGGCAACGTTTATGGCGGTGGCTGTGAACTTGCGCTGTCCTGTGACTTTAGAATGGCGTCAGATGACATTCTTATGCGGGTTCCTGCCTCGGTTATAGGTTTGTGCTACCCGGTTGAGGGTATCGAGCGCTTTGTGAGTCGTTTGGGGGTCACTTTGGCCAAGCGGATTTTGGTTGGTGCAGAGGAATTCTCGGCCGGTGAGATGCTCGAGCACGGCATCGTTAGCAGACTGGCACCCCGGCACAGGCTCCTCGAGGAGGCCGCGATTTTTGCTGAAGCCCTGGCACAGCGGGCGCCGCTCGCGGTCACGGCCATGCTGCATATTATAGGGGAGGCAGAGCGCGGAGCTGTGGACAAAGCGGAAGCGCGCCGGCTGGCTGCGCTTTGCATGCAGTCGGAGGACCTCCAAGAGGGCTTGGCTGCCCAGCAGGAACGAAGGTCTCCCGTCTTCAGCGGACGTTGAGGTGATCGCCCCTCAGCACAGACTGGATTGAATCACTGCCATCGATCAAGCGCCGTGGCGGCGTGATGGGCTAGTTCCTCAATATCGTCGAAATCGTCCTCTGAGAGAACAAACGTACCCGCGGCGGCGGCGAGCTCGATTTCACCCAGAGCTTTTGTAAGCTTGGCGGCCCCGACGTTACCGCTCATTGACTTGAGGGCATGCGCTCGCTGCCGAAGCAAATCCGCTTCGCTGCTGTCGATGCAGGCACGGATATCAGCGAGTCGTGTCGGGAGCTGCTCCTTGAATGATGCAATCACCTTCTTCAGAACGGCCCGCCCCGTATCAGGGCTAATTGCCAGTATTGACTGGATCACCGCCTCATCGATTGGGGAGGGGCTGGCGTGGGCTGAAGCACCGGGTTCTCCTGTGGGAGTCGCCTGTATCTTGTCAGCGAGAATGGCGACCAAGCGCTTTTCCAACTGTTCGACATCAAAGGGTTTGGTCATGAATTCATCCATGCCCGAGGTCAGCGCCTGATCATATTCCTCTGCGCGAGCTGCTGCAGTTAATGCCAGAATGGGCGTTCGACCCAACCCCTGCTGGCTCTCCAATCTTCGAATGCGTTCGGTTGCTTCAAACCCGTCCATAACGGGCATCTGACAATCCATCAACACGAGATCGAATGCCTGCTCTTTGAACTTGTCAACGGCCTCAAGACCGTTCTCCGCAACTACGGAGCGTAATCCCATGCCCTTCAAAATTTCCTGAACGAGAATCTGGTTGACCTTGTTGTCTTCAACGACCAAGACATCAGCATTGAGCTGTACGCTGGTTGTGGTCGCTGGAGAGTCGAGGGTGCTACCCGACAGCACTTCGGCGAGATTGCTTGTTGTGACTGGCCTGTGCAGCCCCAGCCACTCTTTGGATTGCAGTCGGGGGTTCAGACTCTGGATAGAGGTGGCCAGTACCTTTCTGGCGCCAAGCCTGCTGTCCTCCAGGTTATTCAAGGCCTCGTGGCTGAAAGCCTCATCGACGATCAGCGCGTCAAAGGTTGCATCGTCGATATTACGAATAGAATTTAGTACGACGGTCTTGTAGCCGATCAGGGCAGCATGCGAAGTTACGCTGCTTGCCAGCACCTCATCCTCGGTCAGCAACACAATGGTGCTGCGTTGCAGGGTTTGCGCGGCCTCTGATATTTCCAGGGGTAAGGTAACTACCAAATGCGTGCCCTTGCCAGACTCCGGCGTGTCGATGGATAGGCTGCCTCCCAGCACTTCTGCGAAATTCCTGCAGATGGTGAGGCCCAGCCCCGTCCCACCAAATTGTCGCGTTGTGCTGGCGTCTGCCTGGGTAAACTTGTCAAACACCCGGTCGCGCGCCTCTTTGGGAATGCCAACGCCAGTATCCTCAACCCGGATACTGACCTCACCGCTCCTGTCCTGAGTAGCAGTGATGATTATGCGGCCCACTTCGGTAAACTTAATCGCATTACCGACGAGGTTGGTTACTATTTGCCTGATTTTCTGTGGATCACCCCTGTAGCCACCGGCTAACCCTGTATCGGGTATGAAGTCGATTTTGAGGCCCTTGCGCTGCGCTGCCTCGCCCTGCAGGTAACAGATTTCATCGACCAGACCGATCAGATCAAACTCAACGGATTCAACTTCAATGCGGTCCGCTTCAATCTTGGCGAGATCGAGGATTTCACTTATGAGGTGTAATAACGTCTTTCCTGAATTGAGTGCTGCTCTTGCGAAACGCTTTTGTTGCGGTGTGGTGTCGGTTTTGATCAGCAGCTCGTTCATCCCGATGATGCCGTGCAGGGGCGTACGAATCTCATGGCTCATGACCGCAAGAAACTCCGATTTCGCCACGTTGGCAGCCTCTGCGGCTAATTTTGCTTCCTCGAGATCCATCGTGCGCTGGCTTA
>CALKDK010000020.1 GCA_938084055.1 uncultured Luminiphilus sp. | reverse complement strand
AGGCGGTTGCCGAAGCAGCGATGGATGCCGAAACCAAATGAAATATGGTTGCGGGCATTGGGTCTGTCAAAAATCAGGCTATCGGCATTTTCAAATTTGCGCTCATCCCGGTTTCCAGATGCGTACCACATGGCAACCTTGTCACCCTTCTTGATCGTCTTGCCGTGCATTTCTACGTCTTCCAAAGCGGTCCGTCGCATGTATGCCAGGGGTGTTTGCCAGCGAATAATTTCTGCTACGGTATTGGGAATCAGCGTGCGGTCCGCCCGAACCTTTTCCCATTCTGCAGGGAAGAGGTGCGAGCCATAAACCGACCCTGACATGGAATTGCGGGTGGTATCGTTACCCCCAACGATCAACAGGACGAGGTTGCCAAGGTACTCCATGGTGTCCATATCACGGGTGTCCTGCCCATTGGCCAGTAGGGTGATCAGGTCATGCCCATTGCCACCAATCCGTTGCTGCCAGAGCGCCATGAAGTACTGCACACACTCCATCAACTCAGCACGGCGCTGCTCCTCGCTCTCCACGAGGCCGGTTTCCGGGCCCGCCGTGGCGACATCAGACCACCGGGTGAGCTTCCGTCGATCGTCGAAGGGAAAGTCAAATAATGTGGCGAGCATCATGGTGGTGAGCTCAATCGATACCGTGTCGACCCAGTCGAAGGGTTCACCGGTGGGCAACCCGTCGAGCACGGACTGAGTGCGCTCCCGAATCAGGGTCGACATTCTTGATAGACTGGGAGACGACACGATAGGCCCGACCGTACGTCGCTGGATATCGTGCTTGGGTTGATCCATGGCAATAAACATGGGTAAGGGAAAGTCCTGGCCCGGATTGGGTAAGACGATGGCAGGCTCTGACGAAAACCGATGGTGGTCGGTATCGACAGCCATGATGTCCTCGTAGCGGGTCACCGACCAATAGGGGCCCACCGGTTCATCATCGGCCTCGCGGAATTCCGATGTCCAGCCTTCACGGCAGTAGTGCAGCGGATCTTCATCCCGCAGGCGTTTGAAGATTGGCCACATCTCTTCATCCGGCCAGAATCTGGGGTGTGATACGTCCAGATCTTCCAGTGGCGTGTTGTAGGCGTATTCGTATCCCGCCTGGACACATTTATTGATCGCTTGGTTCACGGATTTCTCCCGGATCTTATTGGTCTGGTTTTGGTCGTGCCTACAGTCGGCCTTGCCAAAAGTATAAGTGTTATACGTGATCCTGTGCCAACGCAGCGACCCTCGATTTGTCCCAAGCGGCAGTTTGCACCCCTTGCGGGGGATTTGGCATCGGCCCGGGGAGCAGAATTTCTGGGGTTTTGCGTTATACAGAGCGCTTCCCAGCCCGTGCTGTCGGGGTCTGGAGAAGCGGCTCAACTTTGGGCTCCTCTCTGCCCCCGATCCAGTGCTGATTGCCGACCGTTACCCAGCTCGGGGTAATTTCCAGTGGAGCAGGTAGGGCGGGGTTCGCCAGCGATACCGGATCGGGCAGGTCTTTCTCCGCCGACCCATGCTAAGGTTTCCGTCTGTGTTATTCATTCAGGAAAACGAGTTGATGGATCTGGTGGGGCAAAGGGTGGTCGCTACCTGTCACTGCAAAGCGGTTGAGTTGGAACTTTACCTGCCAGCGGGCCTCGCCGACCTCCGCCGCTGCAACTGTTCCATTTGCAGTAGACGCAATGCCGTAGTTGCCTCGGTGGCACTCGATGATCTGCGTATTACCAAGGGTAGTGACGTGTTGCAAAGCTATACGTTCAACACCCATACCGCCAAACACTACTTTTGCTCAGTCTGTGGCATTTACACCCACCACCAAAGGCGCTCGGTACCCAGCGAGTACGGGTTTAATATCGCCTGTGTGGAGGGTATTCATGTTGAGAACTTCCAGCATATTGGTTATCTGGATGGTAGACACAATCACCCCAAAGATGTTTGATGGTTTTCCTGGCAGCAGGCAGGGGCTGGTGACTGAAAACCCACTGCAGAGCCGGCATGTACACCCCGTAAAAACGCGCTCAAATGGACGACGCTATGAAATGGCAATGCCTGTTCCTCTCCATGCTTTTGATGGTGGGCTGCGACGCCGCTGACCAAACCTCTGGCGAAGCATCATCGGAATCGACGGCGATAGCGCCTGTTCTCACCCTGGTGCAGGGTCATGTTCAGGGTGTTGAGTCTCCTTTTCGCGCAGCTGGAAACCAACCGGTCTTGGTCTACCGTGGTGTGCCTTATGCAGCGCCGCCGGTGGGGGATAATCGTTGGCGGCCACCGGCCCCTGCGCTGCATTGGGACGGGGTTCGAGTGGCTCAAACCTTCAGCGATAGCTGTTACCAGCCACGACACACCTCGACCTTTGTCTGGCGCCGAGAGGATTTTCCAGTGTCAGAAGACTGCCTCTATCTCAACGTCTGGACACCTAAAGCTGCAGACCAGTTGCCGATTATGGTTTGGTTCCATGGTGGAGCGCATACCAGTGGTCAGGGCCACTCACTTATTTTCGATGGCACTGAGCTGGCTTCCCAGGGCATTGTCCTTATTACGATCAATTATCGACTGGGGCCCTTTGGCTTCCTGGCACACCCCTGGCTGGTGGATGAATCGCCCCATGGCAGCTCAGGTAACTATGGCCTGCTTGACAAGATCGCGGCGCTGAACTGGGTACAAGCCAATGCCGAGGCCTTTGGTGGCGATGCCAATAATGTGACGATATTTGGGCAGTCTGCGGGGTCGCAAAGTGTTTGTGCTCTGATGGCGTCCCCATTGGCGCGGGGGCTGTTTCACCGGGCGATTGGACAGTCTGCAGCCTGTGTAAATACAAATTATGGATCGGATGCCAGCGGGCTCGCCCGTGGCGAAAAACTCATCGGGTCCCTGAATCCCGCGTCGTTACAGGGCATGCGCGAGTTGGACCCCGAGGACCTGTTATCTGCGGTTCAGGAGACGGGCTGGGAATCCGAGAGTCGTCTTACGGTTGATGGATGGATCTTACCTGACACACCCCTGGCGATATTTCGCTCAGGGCGGCAGGCCCCTGTTCCCTTGATGCTGGGATTTCTTGCCGACGAGGGCGTCGAACTTTTTCCGAAAAACAAGGCGTTGACCGAGAACGAGCTGGACGTTTTCCTGCAACGAATCGCTGGTGCCCGCGCAGCAGACCTGAAGGCTGAGTATGTGGAGGCTTTTCCAGCCCCGGGTGAGTTGCAGCACGCGGTGGCCACCGACTTTTTCATGGCTTTCGGCATGCGCAGGTGGGCCGAATATCAAGCTGCCATCGATCAGCCGACTTTCCTGTACTTTATGGACCTTGTACCGCCAGCCTTTCACCTTTACATGCCGGACCAACCTGAACTGAGTCTGCCCGGTGGTCCTCGCGCTTGGGGTGCCTATCACTCGGGAGATTTGGCGTTGGTATTCGGTAGCACCGACAAAGTTGGTCTGGGTTGGAACGCCGCTGACAGGGCACTTTCCCGCTCAATGGTCACCTACTGGGCTGAGTTTGCAAGATCGGGTAATCCCAACAGCCCCGGGCTCCCGAAGTGGATCGAATTTGACGACCGGGATTACTGGACGCAGATATTGAACGACGTTCCTCACAGTAAGGCCGGCGTGCGGAATCGCAAGCTGAATGCGATGGCCGCACACTGGCCACGGTGATCCATCCAGCGTCACATGATCTGTTCGGCGCCAGCCGGGTAGGGAGCTAATGATGGGTGGGTGTTATTCCTGTTCGCTGACCGCGGGGTGACTAATTTTGACGCTTAACGAGTATGTAGTGAAGCGTAATGGCGTTCCCCTGGGCGCCAACGATTCTCTGCGGCGAAATCTCAGCAATGCATTCGGTGCCTGCAGCCCCAGCCATTTCTGGAAGCATTGGAATCCGATTTGGGGATATTACCTGGCCGGTTATGTGTATCTGCCCTTGAGGCGTTATCTCCCCCAACCTTTGGCTACGTTAGTGACTTTTTGCGCGAGCGGGGTACTCCATGACCTCGCTATTGGCCTGCTTGGGCAGGGTTGGCAGGGCTTTATCAGCCTATGGTTTTTCTGCATGGGCCTGTTTCTGGTTGTTTCGCAGGCTGTCAGGCTGGATTATGGAAAATACCCTTTCATAATCCGAGTAGGGATTAACCTGGTTCATTTGCTGGCCTGCTTTGTATGCGCATTACAGATCCGCGACCTTGTGCTCAACTGACTGCACCGCTTGATTCAAGTGGACGTGCTTATTGACGACCGGGGTCACTGGTTTCACGCTTTGGGGGCCGGGCTGGAGAGACAAGTTTGGGTGATGGGACTGTTTTGGAGTGATTTTGCTGATTATGTAGGAAGCTGGCGATGCTGCTGAAGATTCATATAGTTTTTGGTGCTCTGGCATTGATTTCTGCCGCCACGGCGTTGCTTACCGCCAAAGGAAAGAAGGGCCACATAGCGGCTGGCCGCATTTATTTTGCTTCGATGGTGTTGATTTTCGTGACGGCTGTTCTGATGTCCGCAACCACGGGTAATGTATTTCTGTTCCTTGTTGCATTGTTCTCGTTTTATCTGGCTTTTGCGGGCTGGCGTTTCGCACGTAATCGTAGCGGTCAAGCACTGTGGGTGGATTGGCTGGCGATCGGCATAATGTTGGCATCTGGTGGTGCCATGTTGTTATTTGCCCTACACCTATTCAATCAGGGCGATAGCCAGTACGTCACGCTGCTGGTATTTGGCACGGTGGCAATCAGCTTGGGGTTTGCCGATGCGAAAACCTATCGTGCCGGTACCGCGACGGGAAACATCAGAATCAGCCGGCATCTGTCCAATATGTTGGGGGGCACGATTGCGGTTGTCACAGCCGTTCTGGTGGTTAATGCCAGCTTTTCGCCGGCTTGGCTGGGGTGGGTTTTGCCCACCCTGACCATGACGCCCCTGGTCGTCTGGTGGAACCACCAGGTGTTGTCATGAGTCGGGGGGTTGGCTGACAGCCAGGAACTCGCCCAGGGCTAATTCGCTTGCCTGTGCGCGGTGCGACTGGTATCGCCAGAAGCCCATAGCCATACTTGGTTAACTGATAACTTTTGCGGAATTTGGATTTATGCATCTCACGGTCTTCACCACAGGCGGCACAATCGACAAGGTTTATTTTGACAAAAAGAGCGACTATCAAGTCGGTGACGCCGTTGTGGGTCCGTTGCTGGAAAGCATGGCTGTTGGTTTCGATTTTACGGTAGAAGAACTCATGAAGATCGACAGCCTCGACATGACCCCTGAACACAGGGCCCATATTGTTGAGCGGGTCAGAGCCGCACCCACCAGCCACGTCCTGATAACCCACGGAACCGATGGCATGATTGAAACTGCACAGGAACTGTCGGTCATCAATGGCAAAACCATTGTTCTTACGGGTGCACTCCAGCCTGCTGCCTTTGCCCACAACGATGCGGTCTTCAACATTGGTGGTTCGGTTACAGCGGTGCAGGCCTTGCCGCCGGGATGCTACATCGTCATGAATGGGCAGGTGTTCCAACCTGATAACGTATTCAAAAATCTTGAAGGCAATCGGTTTGAAACCCTCGACAACTGATGTTCGTACGTTTCAATCCCTAAATGAGCATGTCGGTCGCTGTGCCCGGTGCATGAAAAGAGCCGCAGGCGCCCGGATCGAACCCTCGCTCCGTCAAGGCGCGGCGCGCCATGGCAGAGTAATCGGACTCACCCCCCCTTTTCCGTGACCGAGGTGGGATTGGTCACGTGTTTTAGTAGCCGGTGGCCATAAGCAAGTGGCTTTCATTCGATATTGGTCTTTGATCAATGGCTGATAAAGGCGTAGCGTAGGACCTGCGAAGTGAGGGAAAAAGAGAGCATTCGGGGACCGGGAATACGGTCCATCCATAAGTCGCGGCGACGCCTCGTAATGGGTGGTAAGACACACGGTCCACCACCTGAACCTGCTCCCCACTTCGCAATTTTTTCACTATGTAAAACTATGTCGCCGTCAGTCGTACCGACACCAGCTCAGGACATGTCTCGAGATTTTAGCGGGCCGGGCACTGCTCAGGATGACCTTCCGAATTAGTATCTCGCCCAGCAGGCCCATCAAGTGTCCTACCAGCACCCCGGCTCCCGTCATTACTCAGGAATGTCCAGTTGGCGCGACTTGCGTTGCGCCCTGTGCGGGGTCAGGCTTTGCTACTGTTTCGACACCCCCCTGCGCCTAATAACCACGTTACCAAGGATGCGCAGGTCGGGCAGTGGGTAACGCAATCTAGGGAGCGCGCATCGTGAAATGGAATGAATTCGCACACTGGGGGGAAAAGATCGTCGCGTGGGCCGCTGACTACCACGCAACCCTGCGACAGCGTCCGGTGCGCGCCCAGTCTGCACCCGGCGAGATCAGGGCGCAGTTACCGCCGTTGCCCCCCGAAGAGCCCGAAAGCATGGAAGCGATTATGGCTGACTTCGAGCGTGTTGTGATGCCGGGCATGACGCACTGGCAGCATCCCCGCTTTTTTGCCTATTTCCCGGCCAACGCCGCGCCACCCTCGATACTCGCCGAGATGTTGGTTTCTACCATGGCCGCCCAGTGCATGTTGTGGCAAACATCACCTGCGGCCACTGAAATGGAGCAGGCCATGGTGGAATGGTTGCGACATGCCCTTGGTATTGAGGCCGGATTTACGGGTGTCATCCAGGACAGCGCATCCTCGGCGACACTGTCGGCAGTACTGACTATGCGGGAGCGCGCCACTGGGTTTACGGGAAATAAAGTGGGCCTGTCCGGTCAGGGCAAGGTGCGAATTTATTGTTCTGATCAGGTGCACTCCTCAATCGATCGGGCCTGCTGGATTGCTGGCATTGGCCAGGATAATTTGGTCAAACTTCCCAGCTCCGGGCGATTTCATGGCCTTGACGGCGAGGCGCTCAGAGCGGCAATTGCCGCTGATCGAGCAGCGGGCTTCTTGCCGGCGGGGATCATTGGGGTCACGGGCGGCACCAGCGTCGGCGCTTCTGACAACCTCGACGAAATTGTGAACATCGCGGAGGAGGAGGGCCTCTATACCCATCTGGATGCGGCATGGGCTGGCGCAGCCATGATCTGTCCCGAACTGAGGGTTCATCTTTGGGAGGGAGTCAGCGGATTCGACAGCATTGTTTTCAACCCCCATAAATGGCTGGGTGCGCAGTTCGATTGCTCGGTACAATTTCTGAAAGACGCCCGGGCGCAACTCGATACGCTGCGCATACAGCCGGCTTACTTGACGACCAGTCACGATAACATCACGAACTTTTCTGAGTGGACTATTCCTCTTGGCAGACGCTTCAGGGCTCTGAAACTCTGGTTTTTGCTGCGAGCTTACGGACTGGAGGGTCTTCGCACGCGCCTTCGTAATCATGTTCAATGGGCCCATGAGCTCTGCGAACGGATTCGCGCCACGCCGGGATTACAGATTGTCACAGAACCGGTACTGAGCCTATTTTCATTTCGGTGTGATGGCGACGACCAAAAGCAACAGGCGTTGGTTGACGCCATAAACGATGATGGACGGATCTACCTGACCCAGGGGACCTGGCAGGATTCAAAGGTCATTCGATTTCAGGTAGGGCAGTTTGATTCGACTTGGGAAGATGTGATGTTGGCCCACACCGTGATAGAGGAAATCTATGCACGATTGATGTCAGCTGATTAAGGCAGGTCTGTTTTTCCGGCGCGGGTCCATGTGCACAGTCACTGGGTAATAGACAATCTGGCAGTTGGCAAGATTGGTTATAGCCTTACGCTGGACTCATTGTCCGTGTTCCTGGCCAGGGATTGGGTCAACGTTTCCGGCCCGACCTGTCGGAGACAAGCATGACCTTAATGGGTGCGCTTCTAATGCCAGGGCAGTGCCGACTTTGAACTGGTAGCAAAGTATCCCACTGGATTATTGAGGAGAAACCATGAGCTTGCTTGAGGGACCGAACCCGGCCAAATTGGAGGCCCTGCAGCCGCTCCTTGAGAGCGTTGCGTCAGTGATGGGCTTTGTGCCCAATAGCATGCTGACGATGGCACAGTGGCCTGAGCTGCTGACCGCATTCGCCGGGCTTGGCGGTACGGTTCTGCAAACAGGTGAATTGGAGCTGGAGCTCAAACAGCTCATCGCCCTGGTTGCGAGCCAAGCCCAGGGCTGCCACTACTGCCAGGCCCATACGGCCCACGCCGCGCATCGCGCGGGAGCGAGTGACGACAAGATTGCCGCAGTTTTCGAATTTGAGTCCTCGCCGCTTTTCAATGACCGGGAGCGGGCGGCGCTGCGTCTCGGGTGGCACGGTGCCCTGCAGCCCAATGCGGTGTCCCGGGCAGATGTCGGCGCCGCCAGATGTCATTTTACGGAGCGTGAGGTTGTTGAAATTATGGCAGTTGTCGCCCTGTTTGGCTTTTTGAATCGTTGGAATGACAGTTTGGCGACCTCCCTTGAGGAAGTGCCCAACAGCTTCGCCACACAGTCACTGGCAGCCTCAGGCTGGGAGCGCGGCAAGCATTAATGGGGTAGTCAGCTAGCCGGACTCCCCCGTGTCAGGGGGTGTTACAGCCGGGGGCGCGGTCTGCTGTGCCAACAGGCAGCCACACTTGGGTCTGTGCACCAGCTTGACCTCTTTTTTTCAGTCAGGTTTGCCGACACTCTCGGCCAACATGCTGGCTGCGAGGGACCAAGTTACACAGGTGGTCAGGCCTACGGCGACCAATAGCAGGCCTTCGGCCATACTGAGCCCGAACGCCATGTCGGGGGTAAAGGAGCACAGATTGCGCACCTCGAAAAGCGTGGGGAACCAGCGGTCAACAGCAAACCAGTCCGGCATGCCCAGCTGGAACTCGCAGCTGCCGTCACCCTTGCCATTTTCGAGTTGGTACAGAAACCATGAGCGCTCTGCGAGCCCAACCGTACAGATCAGAGCGAGCGTATTGCCGGTTGTCAAAGCGAGGCGATTGCCCGGCAGCCAGTAAAGAGCGGTGCTCAGCAGCAGCAGACCCGCGACCCAGAGGCGAGCCTGAATACAAACCTGGCAGGGCTCCTCGCCCAGTGCGTATTGGTAATAAAGGGCAACGCCGAGCAGGGCGGCGCTGGTCAGAGCGAGCGCCAGCCAGTAGCTACGCGACGTAAGAAGTCTGTTGATCCTTTGCATTATTCCGTCCCTGACTGGTCTGGGTGCTGATGTCGCCTCACAAGGCGTGGTGGGGTAGGTCCATCCGCCGGCGTCGCAGTCCTGAAATCGCGCGGGAGAGATGTTCTTTCCTCGCCCGTCGGTTGCTTTCCCACTACGTTAGGGAAATGGGCCTCAAATATCAAAATACTTTTGCGCTGATCCCCGCAGCCGCTGAGTAGGCAACCGGACGGTCGGTCTGTCAGACGGCAGCGCTCTGGTCCTGCGCCCCCAGTTGTCGCAGGACGAGGCGTCCAGTGTCTGCTCAGGGTAACTAGCGGGTTGTCGGTGAGGCCGTCGTGAATTACACAAATGAAATTTTTCCTCACCCGCCACAGAGCGTTACACTAGTGCCTCAGGCCCCCAGTGGGCCCTAGCCCCCGGTCCGATGAGGAACAACAATGTACGGCAATTCGATGGTCTATGCGGTTCTTGCGCTTGTGCTGGTCCTGCACCCCTTCCAAGCTGAGGCCCAGCGCAAGGGTCAGAGTGTGACTGTCCAGTATGGGACCGTCACCCAAAAAGAGCAGGTTGATCTCAACAGTGGCGCGGTTCCCAAGGGCGCAGTGGTGGGTGGCGCACTGGGTCTCGCCAGTGCGAGTGGAAAAAGCAAAAAGAAAAAAGCGCGGAACGCGCTGGTCGGCGCAGCGGCAGGAGGTGCTATTGCAGCGAGTTCCCAGGGTAGTACTCGTGGCATGCTGTACACCATTGACTTGGGTAGTAATGGCATGGCGCAGGTGGTGACTGACCAGACTGAAATTGTCCGTGGTGATTGCGTGGCCCTGGAAAAGGCGGGTGATACGGCCAATGTGCGGAGGATCTCGTCTGCTTACTGCGAGCCGAGTAACGCAGCGGCAGTTGCCGCGGTCGCCGAGGACGACGCAGAGGACGCGGATGAGTGTTACCAGGCGAAGCAAATGGTCGTTAATGCGGCAACCGCGGAGGAGTTTGAGTTTGCCCGGTCAAAAATGACGCTGCTCTGCGACGACTGAAGTGACCTTCTTGGCACGGTGCGACAAGCTCAGTTAGCAGGGCGCTGTATGCTAGTCGGCGTACCCGGGCGGAGGTGTAAAGCAGAGACCCTCGGCTTCGAGTAGCTGGGCGATTTTGAGAATCCCCAGGTCGCCGAACTCAGGGCCAATAAGCTGCACGCCAATCGGTAGGCCTTCGCCGACGGCTCCCGTTGGAATAACGGTGGCGGGTAAATAGCTGGTAATAGCCAATCCGGCCCAGAACAACTGTTCGAAGTAAGGTCGCTCGAAACCATCAACCGCAATCGTTCGTTGACCGAAGGGGCGATGGTCGTGGGGAAATGCGGGTGTCGCCATCAGCGGCGTCACCAGAACATCATATTCGGCAAAAAATCGGTGCCAAGCCCAGCGCATATGGGTTCGCGCCTCGTTGGCAGCACTGTAATCCCTGAAACTGGCCCCCCGCGCCCGCAAGTTTCGTGCGCGGGGGGTTTGATCATCGGGTGCCAGGCGACTCACTTCAGCAGCTAATTCCTGATAGGCCTCCTGAGATGACCGCGATGCCATCACCGACCAGAGCAGGGTTTCATAGACCTCGTGGGCTCCGTGAAGGTCGTAGTCAGGCCGCGCATCATAGTTAATCTGACCTCCTGCGCTGCGGATAATTTCCAGAACCCGCTCCACGCGGGACTCGCAGGCCTGGGAAACAGGGGCAAACTCGCTGTTGATCATGGCGGCGATACGGAGGTCACCCAGTGTTTTAAACGTCGGCTGTGGCAGATTCAGGCTGTACCCGGCGGCCAGGATCTCGTCGGGCCCCGCCTGGGCGAGCAAAAGGGTCTCCAAATCCGCCGCACTGCGGGCAAGTGGTCCGATGACTGCGAGATCTGATTGGGCCAGTACCCCCGGTGCGGCATGGCCTCGGGGCGGTAAAAGTCCCCAGGTTGGTTTGTGGCCAAAGACGCCACAAAAGTGCGCTGGATTGCGGATAGACCCGCCAATATCGGAGCCGTTTTCCACGCCTGAAAGCCCGGCGGCCATGGCGACGGCTGAGCCACCGGACGAGCCTCCGGGCGTTGCGGCGAGGTCCCAGGGGTTGTTGGTAGTGCCGTAGAGGTCGTTGTAGGACTGGAAATCAGCCAGGTCAAGAGGCACATTGGTCTTGCCAATGATGGTGACGCCTGCGTTTTTCAGCCGTGTGACCGAGAGCGCATCCGTTTGGGCTACATGGTCTTTAAAGCTCGGATTGCCACGGGTGGTGTGCAGTCCCGCCACGTCGAAGCTCTCTTTGATGGTCATGGGTACACCATGGAGCGGTCCCCAGAGCTCTCCCCGGGCCAAAGCGTCATCAGCGGCTCCGGCCCGATCCCGGGCCCGCTCTGCATCGAGTTCGATGACGGCATTGAGTACCGGGTTGTAACGCGCAATGCGGCCCAGATAGTGGTCGAGCAATTCCGTGGCGCTGAAATCGCCCCGTTGCAGCCCGGCGGCCAGTTGCAAACCGCTGAGAAAGGCAATGTCACTCATGGTTATATTCGGGTGTGGACTTGGGGAAACCGTATAGCACCCTCGCTTGACAGACAAGAGTAATAACCGGCCCAGCCGGGCCAGCCGCTGCATTAAAACCCCGGGATTTTGCCAGTTTCACCGGTTTTGTGTGGGGTCCCCCTTCAGTTCACCTCCCGGATGTGGTAAATAGCGCACACCAAATTCTGTGGCCCCGCGAGTCCGTATATTGCGGGAGCTCTCTAGACGTTTGTTTCGCCTTTTCAAGATGTTGTGCGGTTAGGATGCCCACCAGACGTGAGGTGTGGTGCTGGCGACCCATAGGCGATTCAGATGAGCAACTGCAGAACTCAACTTGCGACAGGGTGACAGAGACAATGGCAGACCTATCCCTATACCGGAACATAGGAATTTTTGCGCACGTAGATGCCGGTAAGACGACGACGACTGAACGTATCCTCAAGCTGACCGGTAAAATCCACAAGACCGGTGAAGTACATGACGGTGCGGCGACCACTGACTTTATGGAGCAGGAGCAGGAGCGCGGCATTACGATTACGTCTGCTGCGACGACTTGCTTCTGGTCCGGAATGGATAAGCAGTACGATGAGCATCGGATCAACATTATCGATACTCCGGGGCATGTCGATTTCACGATCGAAGTCGAGCGTTCCTTGCGAGTGCTTGATGGTGCAGTAACGGTTCTGTGCGCAGTGGGTGGCGTAGAGCCACAAACTGAAACAGTTTGGCGACAAGCAAATAAATACGGTGTGCCGCGTTTGGTGTTTGTCAACAAGATGGATAGGGCCGGCGCAGATTACTTGCGCGTAGTGGATCAGCTGGTAGAACGGCTCGGAGCGAATCCGGTGCTAATTCAACTGCCGATTGGTGTAGAAGAGAATTTTCAAGGCGTCATCGATCTCATAAAGATGAAGGCGCTTTACTGGGACGAGAGTGACATGGGCACAACCTATGAGGCTCAGGATATTCCCGAAGAGCTACAGGCTGAAGCATTGGCTTGGCGCGAAAAAATGATTGAGTCGGCTGCCGAAGCTGACGAGGAACTGCTGGATAAGTTCCTAGGTGATGACGAACTTACAGAAGATGAGGTTCGTAGAGGACTTCGGGCGCGGACATTGTCGGGTGAAATCATCGTGGTGATGTGCGGCTCGGCATTTAAGAACAAAGGCGTTCAGGCCATGCTCGATGCAGTCGTTGAGTTCATGCCTTCGCCACTCGAT
>CALKDK010000019.1 GCA_938084055.1 uncultured Luminiphilus sp. | reverse complement strand
GCTGTGCAATGAACCTCCCACCGGCGACCGGTCTGTTGCTGGCGACAAGGAGTACATGTGCAGGCTATTACCCGTGCCCGGCGTCAGGCCGATAGTTCTTCCACAGCCCGCAGGCCCATTTCCATTGCGGCGATGGCGTCTGCAGCCGGCGCAGAATCACTGTTGGCGATGGTAATCCTGCCGTGGGGAACCCGTCCCAGGCGCACTGAGCTACCGGGGCCTGCAACGGTATAGCCGTGGGCCCAGCGGTTGACCGTAATACTCGCGACATCGCGATCAAAATCGAAGTACTTTGGGGGCAGCATACCGCTAAGGTGCTGGCGAACTTCGCTCTCATAGTCGGCGAATTGCCTGCCAAGCATCTGGTAGCGGGCTTCCCGGTATTGCTCGTTCCGGGGCTTACCCCACTCCTCACTGTAGGGACAGCTGATCATTTGAATAATACAAGGCTGATCAGGAGCGCTGGTGTAACGATAGCCACCCAGGCTTACCGGGAAGTCCATGAATAAGGTCTGATGCATATTTCCCGGGCTCATTGCGAGCCCGATACCCGCCTCCTTGAAGGCCTTCCAGTTTTTCAGGCCCAGCGTTGTGTAAACCAAGGGGCTCTTCAGTTGCTGGCCCAGCGCGGTTGCCTGGCGTTCGGGTAGATCTGCCACGATATGTGGAATCATCATGTTGTAGCAGGCCATCACTACATGTGCTGCCGTTACCTCGTGTGCTGTCCCATCGCGCACATAACGGATTGATACCGTGTCTGCGCTATCAACATCGCCGTTGTGGTGAACATCGACCACCGTACTGTTTAGCCGGACGCGTGTGGGGCGATCAGCTTGATCCAGCTCGCGATAATCGAAATGTGCGGTTACCAGTGACTCTGCGGTGTTCCCCTCCGCGATGTCGGGGATAAGATACTTGACCAGGGCGCGCGCGACACCCGCATTGCCGTCAGGAAAGTGGTGAACGTAGGGTTGCTCATCGTTGTAGGAAGTTACCGGTGCAAAGCCCAGGGCGCCGGACTTCATTGCCTGTTCAATCGTGAGCAGCTCGGCGCTTGCACTGGACCAGTCGATGGCGGAGTTCCGTGCCATGCGAAGAACCTGGGGGTCGTCTACCCCCAGAGTTCCGGTGAGGTAGTCAAAATAGTTATGGCTCTTTATGTAGTCTGAACGTGTCTCGGGCGGCACGTTGAGGGAATGTAGTCCGCCCTGCAGCACCTTGAGCAATTGCGCCTGACCACGTTCGCCGAGTGGGGTTTGGGCCACGGCTTCTTCATTGGAGATGGCAGCGCCCTGAAGACCTACGATGTAGTTGTAATAATTGCAGAAAGGGTGCTGCACGACACGGTCCTGGCCAAAATGCTCGGCATTGAAGTAGGTGGTGGCGCCCAGGCCGTGTTTCTTATAAAAGCCCTTGTCAAACGCCGTATCAAAGCGACAGAGGTCAACGCCTACATCTTCAAACAGCGTTCTGATAGCCGGTGCGGCGAGCCGGGGCTCGACCAGCGTCTGGGAGCCGCCATAGGAGATGATTTTTTTCCCGTTGATCAGGTGTTCATTGCGCTTGGCGTGACCACCGAAGTCATCATGGTTGTCGAGGATCAGGATTTTTGCCCTGGGCCCGAACTGCCGCCTATAGGAATAGGCTGCGGCGAGACCGCTCAAGCCCGCACCCACAACGACCAGATCATAGTCTTCACCCGTATCGTGAATGGCCCCCGCATCGAAATCGGCATTCCATGCTCTCCGGTGGGCATAGGTGTTGGCACCCGGATGACTGCCGCGGAGTCCAGTCAGAGAGGGCGGATATGTCGGTTTTTCCTCTGATCCGAATGCAGGGGTCTGGGCAGACGACAATACCGATGTCGCGATTAGGGTCGCTGAGCCGTTGACGAAGTCTCTACGCGTGATCTTGCTCATTCCGGGTCCTTCCAAGATATGTTCACCACATCAGCAGCGACGCGCCAGCCGTCTGGCGGTCTGCCAAGTATTGCAGCGACAACAGCGCCATGATCAATTTTGCCTGATAGGGCACCGTGCCCCTGGCCTGAGCCCGCTTGTTACATGCAGTCTATGCGCTGGTCCGGTCCCCTGTGATGGCCGCGCCAGTGGGGCGGTTGTCGAGCAAAATCAATGTCTCGCGGCGCTTCGCTTGCCAAGAATAAGCCACAGTTGGCCGATAATGATAAAAAGCGATCCGCTGGAGAGGAGAAAGGGATCGATATACAGCTGTTCAGCAAAGACAAACTCGCCCTTCGATATTTTCACCCAGCCCATGAAATTCTGGTTGACGGCAACAACGGCGCCAAGAAAACCAATCACTGAAGCAACGTAGCGTACTACCCAGTGTCCGGCGATGGGCAGAACCATAATGACGCCAAGCAGTAAAATCACCGTGCGCTGCACTCGGCAATAGGGGCAGATATAAACCGTGCCCGCGAACTCCATGCCCCAGGCGCCAAGCCCAATGACGATGGCAATGACGCCCAATGACCGTTGGTGTTGCTGCCAGAAACCCAGATCCAGTAAGTTGATGTGCCGTCCCCCGGGAAAAATGACGTTAACCCTGCTCTCCGGCCAGTGTAGTGGTGATACGTTATTTTGCAATCGATGCGGGGAAGTGGCGGCGCAGCAGGACGACGCGGTGGCGACCGCCACCGCGCCGATTGAGGCAGGTAAGGATGAGCTTGCCTGAGGCGACCTTAATCGTCATCGCGGGGTCGGCTCACGCCTGGGTAATACCCTGCTAGCCTGCAGCCAGGCCCGGACCAAAGTGCTCGGCTGCTGCGCGCCCGAGGGTGACGCGGTCACCGAACTCACCCACGACCGAGCCCATTCCACGGGGTTTTTGAGCTATCGGCTCCGGATCCAGTGTTCCAGTCATCATGTGGCTTGCCTTGCTGCGTCCCAGTGCCACGCGCTATTGGGGATACGCCCTCCCGGACCCGACCAGCGCCCAATCCGGGCACCAGCCGGACTGCACGGCGCTGAATCGGTCGTGACGTTCTTAGAATGGCTGTGGCGCCGCTGACCACTTTTGACGTTCCATTGCTGTACCCGTGGAGCCAATATTGTTCCGGAGGCTGGATGTGCGCCCTGTTATTTCGTTTAGGGCGGTGGTAGTGATCATGCAATGCGCAGGCTGCGTGGTTGATAGCATCCGGGCCCGCACCTCACAATACCTCACACCCGCAGTGGATGAAGTAGTCTGAACATGCCCGTGACCTATCGAGATAAACCCATTGAGCTGTTGCGTGAGGAGGTCATTGATCAGTTGATCATGAACTACGGGCACGGTGAAATCTCACTCGAGGCCTTTGAGCGACGTCTGGATGAGGCCTATGAAGCCACTGACCACCTCGCCCTGCACGCGCTGAGACAGGATCTTCGACTGGAAGTTGACAAGGCGTACACCCTAAAGAAAAGGGAGCAGTTTGGTATTCAGTACAGCGATAACGCCTCGGAAAAAATGGATTGGATGGTGGATATTATGGGCAGCAGCCGGCGCGGGGGCGGATGGAAAGTCCCCGAAGAGTTGCGGGCCATTACCATTATGGGGGGTGGTGAGGTGGATTTTAGTGATGCGCGATTCTCGAAACAGGAACTGCGCATCAGGGTTTTTTGCTTGATGGGTAACTTTGATATCGAGGTCCCCGAGGGTGTGAATGTTTACTCGAAGGTGGTGTCGATCATGGGCGGTGTCGAAAATAAATGTGCCGGAACTTCCAGTCAGGGGGGGGTCCGGATTGTGATTGAGGGCCTGGTTGTCATGGGTGGTGTGTTCGTGAAAGTCAAACGACCTCGCCGTGATAGCTGGCGCAGTTTTGCAGACGACGTACGACGTTATTTCGGGTTGTCCTCCTCTCGATAGTGGGCTCTGCCGGGAATAAACGGTGTCGCTGAGGAGTTAGTGCTAAAAAGTAGCACTGAACAGTGGCCTTGAAACACGCCCTTTAAAAGTAGCGTTCAAAACTCCCGAAGCCCGGGAGCTGCGACCCACCACCCCGCACGTGACATGGCAACAAACCCATGACCGTCTTGTGGGAGGTCATTCCTCGATCAGCAATGCTTCAGCACGCCCATAGCGTTCAAACCAGCTCAGAATATTGCTTATTTTATCGATAAGCTGGCTGGGCTTACGGGCGATGAAGTGCGAGGCCCCCGGCAGTTCTACCAGTACCGTAGGAACCTTTCTGTATTTAAGTGCGTGATAGAGCTGCTTGGCCTGGGATGGAGGTGTTCTTAGGTCATTTAGCCCCACCATCACCAGCGTGGGGGTGTTTACGTTGCCTACCAGGCTAATCGGAGAAAAACGCAGGTAGTCGTCGGGATGGGTCCACGGCGTGCCGGGAATGCGAACGTCAAAGTAGTAAAACCAATTATCGGCATTGAGGGTTTTGCTGTACCAGTTCATCACTGGCTTAATCACCGCTGCCGCCCTAAAGCGGTCGTTCTTACCAATCATCCAGGCGGTCATAATGCCCCCAGCGCTACCCCCGGTGACATAAAGGTGCTCGGTGTCAATAAAGCCCAATGCTATGACGGCATCGACGCCGTCCATAACGTCGTTGTAATCCTCTCCTGGGTAGTTGTGGTAGAGCAGGTTGGCAAATTCCTCACCGTAACCCGTGCTCCCCCGGGCGTTGGGAAAAAAAACAACGTAGCCGGCCGCGGCATACAGCTGCATTTCCGGGGAGAAGCGTTCTCCGTAATTGCTGATAGGACCCCCATGATTTTCCACCAACAGGGGGTAGGTTTTGCCTTCATCAAAATCCGGTGGCAAGACCAGCCAACCCTGAATATCCCGCCCATCGATCCGGCTCTGCCACCACAGCTCCCGGGTTTCCCCCAGTGCCCTGTGGGCCAGTAAGTCGCGGTTGAGGGCGGTCAACTGCCGGGTTTCACCTTTCACTGCAATGGCAACTTCAGCAGGAAATTCTGGACGCGTGAAGGTATAGGCGAGGGTATGGGTATTGGCCACACTGAAGGAGCCCCCCCCGTAGGGCCGACCTATGCTGGTTCCACCAAGATCCTCGGCGACGACTTCATAGTTATCGGCAAGATCGACATAGCCTATACGTGTGCGTCCGCGGTCGTCGTATTGGAAATAAAGCCCTTTGCTATCTGCGGCCCATTGAATGTCATCGACACTTCTATCGAGGCCAACCAGTAGCTCCCTGACTTCGCTGCCATCAGGCAGCGCCAGTCGCAGACGGGTCACTTGATAGGCTTGTCGTTGGTCAGCAAAGCCCAGCCACGCCAACCATTGCCCATCGGGAGAGGGCTTGGGGTTGTCATCGGGTCCACTGGTCTGAGTGATTGCCTCCGTGGTGCCAGTGTCGAGATCAATGAGGTACACCTCGCTGTTGCGATAGTCGTACTGCCAGTTATCACTTCGGTTGCCGGTGACATAGAGGCTACGGCCGTCACTGCGCCACTCGGGTTTGCGGTGATGGAAGTCCCCGTGGCTGACCTGTCGGGCAACGCCGCCCTCTGCAGGGACAATAAATACATGGCTGAAACCCGGCTCAACGTACCCGCTGCCATCCCGCTCATGGTAAAGCCGGTCAGTAATCCGCGGTTTTTCCGACCATTCTGCGCCGTTGGGTGCCTTGGGTCTCACCACCAGCGCGGGTGGATCCGTCTCGACGGTCATTGCGAAAGCGATCTGGGAGCCGTCGGGTGACCAGCGAAAGTGGGAGGGCGCGCCGTCAACGCCGGTCACCCGTGCACTGACGCCTTCTTTTGCCCAGTACACATAAATCTCCTTACCTTGTCCCGGCGCTTCTTTTACGTAGGCCAACCGGTCACCGTCTGGTGCCCACCGAGGGCTCGACTCATTTCCCGGGTAGGCGGTCAATTTGCGGTGATCTCCACCGTCGCTGCTGACAATCCATAGGTTGCCGCGACGGCTATCGGTCATGATATCGAAGCCCATTCTGCGATAGACCACCCGGTCTCCGTCTGGACTAATCGCCGGGGTCTCCGACCACTCGAGATCGAAAACGTCCATAAAACCAAACAATTCTGCGTCAGTGGTCACCGCGCCCAAGGCGGGGGCGTTGAGTGTTGCAGCTGCGATAATGATGGCCAGAGCCTTTCCTATGCGCATTCGGTGCCTCCTCGGTAAACAGGCTGAAACAGTAACAAACCAACGGGGTGTCCGTCGCATCCTGCGGTTTTTTTTAGGCACGATGCCTTTCGGACTTGACTGGGGAATGCAGTGCTGCCATGGCTGCTTGCTGTCCTGGCGCTGCCTCTGCTCTGCGCAGATTCCTAAAAGCACAGGTCTGCGGCGTGGGGGTAAACCCGCCAATGCATTTAATATTGACCTTGAAATTTTTTTCGGCACAGGTACTGTTGCGCAACCAAAAAAATACGCGTCCTGGGAGTTGATCTCGGTGGATACTTTTTGGTGTCCAGAGAGCGGGTCGAGGCACTTTTTGCTTTACCCCAGAGAGCGCATCTGTGAGCCACACATTGGAGAGAACCTCATGTTTAGAAAGACTGTTTTGAGTCGCTCGATTACAGCGCTAGGGGTGAGTGCCGTTGGCATCACCACCGCCCAAGCAGCCGTGCTGGAGGAGGTTATCGTAACCGCAACCAAGCGTGTGGAAAGTGCGCAGGATATCCCCATTACTATTCAGGCATTGGGCGAGGAAACACTCGAAGATCTTGGGATCGGCAACTTCAAGGATTACATCCGTTATCTTGCCGGCGTTACCTCTGGTGGCCGAGGCCCCGGTCGAAATGAGATTTTCATCCGCGGAGTCTCCGCGGGTAAGGGCGGCCTCAAGATTGCCGGTGCAGTCGGCCTCGAGCCTAATGTAGCGCTCTACCTCGATGAAGCGCCCATTTCTATGGGTGGACGTAACATCGATCCCTATATGACCGATATGAACCGGGTGGAAGTGCTGCCTGGACCTCAGGGTACTTTGTACGGTGCCAGTTCACAGGCGGGCACGGTTCGTCTTATTACCAACAAGCCCGAATTCAACGAGTTCAGAGCTGGCTTTGACGCCTCGGTGTCCGATACGGTCGATGGCGACGCCAGCAATGGGTTTGAGGCTTATGCCAATATTCCGCTGGCCGATGACACCCTGGCAGCTCGCGTCGCGATCTACAGCATCAAGGAAGGCGGCTACATCAATAACATCCAAAGCAGCCAGCAGATCAGCCTTGATAATCCCGGCTTTCGAGGCACTGTGCCAGATACCCGAGCTACCGCGACCAATGATCGCCTGGTAGAAGACAACTTCAACGACGCCACCTATCAGGGATTCCGTGTTGGTCTGCGCTGGGCGCCTTCAGAAGACTGGGATGTGCAGCTGCAGCACACTAGCCAAACCATAGAAACCGATGGGGTATGGGACTTTGATCCCACCTTGGGTGACCTGAATTCAGCGTCATTTCAGCCCGATACGGCGGAAGATGATTTTGACCTGACAACCTGGACTGTCATGGGTCGCATTGCGAGCCTGGATGTTATTTATACCGGCTCCTACCTCGATCGAACGGTTGAGGGTATCTCCGATTACTCGGGCTATGCCAATGTAGGGCCGTTTATCCCCTACTATATTTGTGACTATCCCGGTTACGCCAACTGTGGCGAGCCCGCTTTCTTTCTGGAGCAGTACTACAACACCGAGCGCACTACCCAGGAATTTCGCCTGAACACCGACATGGATCGGCGGATTCGCGCTCTTGTGGGTGTTTTCTATGACGACACCGAGAACGTGGAACGTGGTGACTGGAATTATCCGGCAACGATCGACCAGGGTTTCGCACCTAATGCGCCAATCACAGGAGCTACAGCGAGTAACCCGAATGCCCGTAATCCGGGTGTTGCGTTCTTTAATGACTTTACCCGCTCTAAAGAGGAGCTCTCATTCTTTGGTGAGCTTTACTTTGATATTACCGACTCCCTGACGGCAACCGTGGGTGCGCGTCGTTACGATATTGAGATAGGTCTCAAGGGTAGCTCCAACTTTGCCAATCGTGATTACGGGAGTGGTGATGGAGATTTCGGGCGAAATGTCGATGAAATCCTGAAGGATTCCAGCCCTGCCGATCTGAGCGATACCATCTTCAAGTTCAATCTGCAGTGGACTGTTAACGACGACATCATGGTCTACGGCACCTGGTCGGAGGGCTATCGACCCGGTGGATTTAACCGCAATGGTGGTGCCAGCCTCGTCCCAGGTGAGCCTCCCTTCGTACCTGACTTCTATCAGTCGGATGAAGTGACCAACATGGAGTTCGGCTGGAAAATGTCGCTTCTCGATCAATCACTGCGCTTCAACGGCGCCGTTTACCGTGTTGAATGGGAAGCGATGCAGATTGGGGTACTGGATTTCGACATCTCCAACCTCACCTTTATTGACAATGTGTCGGATGCCGAAATCACCGGTGTGGAGATAGACAGTGTCTGGTTACCCACGGATAACCTGAGCCTGTATGCCAATATATCGTTTAACGATACTGAGTTAACCGATGTACCCGCAAACATTGTTGGTCTGGAGTCAGAGGGTAGTCCTCTTGCCCTGGCCCCTGAGCTGCAGTATGTGCTGCGCGGTCGCTACGACTGGGACCTGAGTGCGGATAGCGGAGCTTTCGCCCAGTTGGTCTACCAGTACACGGACGACCAGATCAGCTCCATTGTAACGGGCGCTAACTTTAAGATGGATAGCTACAGCACCTGGGATGCCACGGTGGGCTATCGCCGCAACAACTGGGTGGTCACGTTGTTTGGTGAGAACCTCAGCAATGAATTGGCCGATTTGTTCATCAGCAACGAAGATGACATCGTCAAGACTACACCTAACCGTCCTCGCACCTTTGGTTTGAGGCTGAGTTATAAGTATTGATTTAGGGCCTTGAATTCGGCTGACGCGGCCGAATACGATAGAAGGCGTTCCGTAGGGAGCGCCTTTTTTTTGTTCACGGTAAAGGAGTTGGCAGGTGGCTGTAGCTGACCAAGATCCAACCGCCCAAAACAGCGCAGAAGAGGCCCTCTTAAAAAAGGCCAAGCTGCAGCTGCGGGAAGGCGATTTACAATCTGCAACTGCAACATTGCAAGATATTCTGTCGGCTCAGCCAGCCCATCGAGAGGGCCTGTATTACCTCGCCGTATGTATGCGGCAGAGCGGTAATAACACGATGGCGGCGGATCTTCTGAGCATTCTGATTAATGCACATCCACGTTATGGCCGTGCCTATCAGGAACGAGGACATAACTTCGCCGCCATGCAGGAAGCAGAGGCGGCAACCGCCGCATTTGAGAAAGCCGTTGCCCTGAATCCCGCCCTGTTGGCGAGCTGGCAGGCCCTGCAAGGTCGTTACCAATACCTGGGTGCAGAAGACAAAGCTGAGGAGGCTGGCAATCACGTTCGCTGGCTAACCGCGATGCCACCGGAGCTGCAAACGGTTACCAGCCTGCTTCATGAGGAAAAACTGTACGTCGCTGAGCAGATTTGCCGCCAGTTTCTGAGCCGCCAGCCGCATCATAAAGAAGCGATGCGTTTACTGGCCGACATTGCGAATAAGCTGCAAATTCTTGATGAGGCGGAGTTCCTGCTGGACAGTTGTGTCGAATTTCATCCCGATTATCATCGGGCACGACTGGACTACGTGCAGGTGCTGCACAAGCGCCAAAAGTTCGTCAAGGCGCTCGATCAGGCTCGTCACCTCCATCACAGTGAGCCGCTGAATTTACTCTACGAGGTGACGTTAGCCGCAGAGCAACAGGCGGTGGGTAACTTTGATGAAGCGCTGTATATCTATGATGACGTGCTGTCAAAACACGGAGACCTGCCCAAGGTTTTTTCTGCCCGTGGTCATGCCCTGAAAACAATCGGACGCACCGATGACGCTATTGCCTCCTACCAGAGCGCGTATCGCAGCCGGCCCGATTATGGCGATGCTTACTGGAGCCTCGCCAATCTAAAAACCTATCGTTTTTCTGACGAAGAAATTAGCCAAATGTCCTCTCAAGAGGAAAAGCGCGGTATTGACCCGATGGATAGGATCCATCTGTGCTTCGCCCTGGGTAAAGCACTGGAAGACAGGGAGGCTTATGGGGAGGCATTTGCCTACTACGACAAAGGTAATACGCTTAAGCGCACTCAGACTGGGTATCAATCTGAGCAGCTTGAAGCAGAACTGGAGAACCAAAAACGACGCTTTGATGCTGAGTTTTTTGCGCAGCGGCAGGGCATGGGCTGTGATGCAGCTGCGCCTATTTTTGTGCTCGGCCTGCCACGGGCTGGATCTACGCTGCTCGAGCAGATTCTGGCGTCCCACTCCAGCGTGGACGGCACCATGGAGCTGGCCAATATCATCGGCACGGCCAACCGCTTGAACGGTCGCCAGCGAAGCCGCATCGAGTCTCCCTATCCGGGTGTATTGGCACAGCTCGACCAGCGACAGTTAAGCCAGCTTGGCGAAAATTATATTGAAGATACGCGTCAGCACCGGCAGCAGGGCCTGTTCTTTGTCGACAAGATGCCCAATAACTTTCGCCACATCCCGTTGATTCACCTGATGTTGCCAAATGCTCGAATTGTTGATGCCCGACGCCATCCCATGGCCTGCTGCTTCAGTGGCTTTAAGCAATTATTTGCCGAGGGTCAGGAGTTCACCTATGGGCTGGAGGAAATAGGTCGCTACTACAAAGCCTACGTAGACGTCATGTCGCATTGGGATACGGTCCTTCCTGGGCGCATCCTCCGGGTGCAACATGAAGATGTGGTTGCCGATCTTGAAGGCGAAGTCAGACGGATTCTTGACTACTGCGGCTTGCCTTTCGAGCAGGCGTGTATCGACTTTCACGAGACCCAGAGGGCGGTGCGCACGCCAAGCTCGGAGCAGGTCCGTCAGCCGATTTACCAGACCGGCACAGAGCAGTGGCAACACTTTGCCGAATTTCTGGGGCCGCTGGAGCAGGCGCTGGGTCCCGCGTTGACCCAATATCACTAGCATTGCCCGGACGGGAGGTTGCTGGCTCGCCTTATCGCACCGGCTCCTGTCCCATTTCGAGGTGCAGCGCCTCTCCGTGCCAGGGATTCGCGAGGGCTACAGCTTCATTGAGTGAAACGCCCAGCCCCGGCTCGGAGGAGGGGATGACGTAGCCGTCCTGCCACTGCACCGGTACGTCCAGCAGTTCGGCCTGAAAGCCGGTCCAGGTTTCAATTCCCTCTAGAATCAAAAAGTTTGGAGAGCAGGTGGCGAGCTGGATATTGGCGGCGCCCACAATCGGTCCGCAATACATGTGCGGCGCGAGCTGGGCGAAGTGGACCTCTGCGAGCGCCGCTATTTTTTTGGCTTCCAACAGACCACCTACCCGGCCAAGGTTGAGCTGGAGTATGGATGCAGCGGCATCCTGCAGCACTTCGGCAAACTCATACTTGGTGCAAAGGCGCTCGCCGGTGGCAACGGGTATCGAGGTGGCACGGGCGACCTGGGCCATTGCGGCGGTATTTCCAGGCGGCACGGGCTCTTCGAACCACAGTGGATCGTAAGGCTCGAGGCGTTTTGCCAGCCGTATTGCGCCGGCCGGGGAAAACTGCCCGTGGGTGCCAAACAAGAGGTCTACATCACCGCCGACAGCTTCCCTGATCTTTCGAGTGAAGGCTTCGGAGCGATCCAGCTCCTCTCCGGTGGGCATCCCCCCGTCAAAAACGGTGTAGGGGCCAGCGGGGTCAAACTTAACGGCCGTAAAGCCTTGTTTGACGTAATCCAGTGCCCTCTGTGCTGCCTTGTCGGGATTGACGTAAACATGGTCTAAATCTCCGTCTTCAGGGTAGACGTCACCTTCTGACGGATAAATATAGGTGTAGCTGCGCAAACGGGAATGAACTTGGCCGCCCAGTAGTTCGAATACAGGTTTGTCACAGGCCTTGCCAATAATATCCCAGCAAGCCATCTCCAATGCCGACAGGATACTCACCAGGGACACGTCTGGCCGCAGGTTATAGCCAGCCCCGTAGACCCTGCGCCAGAGCTTCTCAATATGAAAGGGGTCGTGGCCTACGGCAAAACGTTCCGCGGTATCTCTCAGCATGCCTTCAACAGTCTGTGCACTGAAGGTGGCGCAGTAGACTTCACCGTAGCCAACGATCCCGGAATCGGTGACAAGTTTGACGAATATGAAGTAGCGCCCACCAAACCGGGGGGGCGGGTTGGCAACGACAAAGGTTTCAAAGTCTGTTATCAGCATTTAAAAAATGACCACGTTGCGAAGTGCCTCACCACGCTTGACTGATGCAATGGCGTCGTTGATATCTTCCAGCGCGTATCGGCCACTGACCAATTCATCAAGTTTCAGGGTTCCCGCCTGATAGAGGGCGGCTAGCTTTGGGATGTCACGTCTCACCGACGCCGAGCCCATTTTGGAGCCTACCAGCGACTGACCTTTGGCTGCGAATTCGCCGGGATCGTACTCCGCCAACACTCCCGATGCGGGCATGCCAACGATAACCGCAGTGCCAGCTTTGGCGAGAATATCCAGCGACTGCTCGATCGCCGCTTTTACCCCGACAGTTACGAACACATAATCGACGCCTCGACCTCCACTGAGTTCGATCACTTGCGCAGTGCAGGTCGACTGAGCGCTGTTGACCGTATGGGTCGCTCCGAATAGCCGTGCCAGTTCCAGTTTTTCATCCAGCAAATCAAGGGCGATGATGCGTGAGGCTCCACAGTGAACCGCACCCTGTATGCTGTTGATTCCTACACCACCGCAGCCCACGACGGCGATAGTACAGCCGGGCTTTATATTGGCGGTATTGGCGACCGCACCAAACCCGGTCAGGACCCCGCAGGCGAGTATCGAGGCAACATCCAAGGGAATGTCGCTTGGAATGACGCAGACCTGACTTTGCTCCACCACCACCTGCTGGGCAAATGCACCACTGTTCAATCCCTGGGCCACGTTTTGACCTGTTTCATCAGCCAGCGGGCTCTGCCGATCCAGCTGGAAATCGGCCTCGCATTGGGTCTCTACAGACTGACTGCAGTAATGGCAGTGGCCACAGGAGCGTATCAGGGTAACGACGACATGATCGCCTTGCTGCAGGTTCGACACGCCGGGGCCTACTGACTCAACAATGCCTGAGGCCTCGTGTCCATACACAGCGGGCAGATCGCCCCCCCAGCCCCCCTCGGCAAGGGTTACATCGCTGTGACAGATTGCACAGGCTGCGAGCCGCACTTTCACCTCACCGACCCCCGGATCAGCGATGGATAATTCTTCAATAGTGAGGGGCTGGCCAAATGCTCTGCAGACGGCTGCTTTCAATTTTCGTTTTCCTCTGGCCTGCGATCCAGTAATTTAAGTCTGCAGGCGTTTTATGGGCTGCAGCCCGACAATATATCAAAAGGAGAAGAGGCATGATGACCGTGGGGTTTATTGGACTGGGTAACGTGGGGTCCAAATTGGCAGGTAGCCTGCTTCGCAATCAGGTTCCGTTAATCGTGCGTGATCTGGACCGGAGTCTGGCACAACCCTTTTTAGACAGCGGCGCACGGTGGGCTGATTCGCCAGCGGACCTGGCCCGAGCTGCCGACGCGGTCATTACCTGCCTGCCCAGCCCCAAGGCATGTGCCCATGTCATGGAAGCCGATGACGGGGTCATTGCGGGTCTGGAGCCCGGCAAAATTTGGATGGAAATGAGTACGACCGACCACCTCGAGGTGCAGCGGTTGGGCGAGAAGGTTTTGGAGCGGGGCGCGAGCCCGGCTGACTGCCCTGTTTCCGGGGGCTGTCATCGAGCTGCTACGGGTAATATTTCGATCATTGCCGGCTGCGAGCGATCCGTGTTCGACGCCATTCTACCGCTGCTGACAGTCCTGGGACGACGGGTGTTGCACAGCGGACCCTTGGGCAGCGCATCAAAAATAAAAGTCATGACCAACTATCTTGCAACCGCCAATTTGGTGACCTTATGTGAGGCTCTGGTGACGGCCGCCAAGTCAGACCTTGATTTGGCCACCGTCTATGAAGCTATTCGCATATCGTCGGGTAATTCATTTGTTCACGAAACAGAGAGTCAGGTCATTCTCAACGGCAGTCGCGATATTAACTTCACGATGGACCTGGTGCTCAAGGATATTGGTCTGTTTCAAAGCATGGCAGAGCAGGCGGGTGTGCCCCTGGAGATCTCTCCGCGATTGATCGAAATATTCGAAGACGGCCAGTCAAGGTTTGGTGAGCGGGAATGGTCGCCCAATATCATTCGTCGCCTCGAAGAAGCCTGCGATACAAAAGTGCTTGCCCCTGGGTTTCCCGCTGAAATGTGTGACGATGAGCCGGAGGAGCGGGGCTACGAGGTGCTACCGGGAGGCGGAATGTGACGAAGTAGCGGAGCCCAGGCCAATCTTTGGCGGATTGTCCGGGTTTTAATGACGCCAGCGCCGGTCCCTCAGGCACTACAGTCCGGTAAGTCCTGACGATGGGTCTCAGCCTGAAAAGTGAGAAAGCTGGGCAGCAAATGGATAAATAATGGCAAATTAGCTCAAGTTTTTAGTCCAGCGGTCGATGTTAAATAGAGACGGCAGCGCGTAAGTTGCGACAATGGCCTGAGAAAATCGGGACGGTCCAAATGACAAGGGACGGGTCAGACAACAATTCCCCGCCGAGTGAGGCAAGACCCGATACTGACGGGTCGGCTCAGCCGTGGGCTGCACAAGAAGGTCCTGCCGATCGCAAACTGGACGCTGGTGGGTCACCTGCCGATGGGTTCTTCAGACTTTCTAACGAGTATGTCTATGGGCGCTCATCCCTTAATGTTCACGGCGGTGTGGGGGAGGACGGTCTTGGCCAGGACCTGAGTGCGCAGTGGGCGGTGCCCTGGTCAGATCTGATGATGGTCATGTTTGTTCTGTTTGCTGTTCTCTTCTCGATGCAGCTTACCGAACGTGATATCAGCGAGCTGTTTCAGCGCGAGCAGGCGGCGGATGCGATCATGCCAGCTGCCCCGGAATGGAGCGATGCGGATGACTCGTTGCTGACAGATGTTGGTCCACTATCCCCCGAGGAAATTCTCCGGCAGAGCGAGAGGCTCATTGCCGAGACCAATCTCGACAACATTGATGTGGCACTGACAGACAAGCAGGCTATTAAAGTCAGTGTTCGCGGTCCGATGCTGTTCGATCTTGGTAAGGCGGATTTGCGGGGAGAGGTGCAGAACTTCTTGTCCGAGCTCGCGGTGATCATCTCGCGGAACTCTTATGAGATTCAGGTGGTGGGCCACACGGACAATTTCCCGATCAGCACACCTGAGTTTCCTACCAATTGGGAGCTGTCGGCTGCGCGAGCAGCTCGGGTGGCACGTTATCTGATTCAGGAGGGTAATCTGGAGCCCGGCCGATTTACTGTGATAGGCCACTCCTTACATCGACCCGTTGTTCCCAACAGTTCGCCTGTCAATAAAAGAAAAAACCGGCGGGTCGAGATCATCATCACGCGCAACGAGTATCGACCATGAAAAAAAGCACCCATTTCTGGCCGGGGATCATCTTCTTTTCACTGCTGTTTTTTGGCAGCTTCGCCATCAGCGATGGCGCCCACATGATGGTCAATGTTATTGGCCTTGTGGTGGTGATGGCGGGCACCCTTGGCGCTGCTCTGATGAGTTATCCGGGCGGTGAGTTGGTGGCAGCCTACAAAGTCGCCGTGAACAGCTATAGGACAGCCCCGGTGGGTGAGAAGGAGATTGTCGATGCCCTGCTTGACTTGTCATTGAGATCAAGGCTCGACGGTCTGCTTGCCCTTGAGGAGGCAGAGGAAGAAACCAGTGTGCTGTTTCTGAGGCGCGCGCTGACTATGATGGTTGATGGCTTTAAGGTTGAGGACGTACGCGACTCCCTGTACACAGAAACCTATTTTTTTCAGCAGCGCCGCAATAAGCAGGAGCGCGTATTTCGTCATCTCGCTCGCTTGGCCCCGGCATTTGGTGTCACCGGCAGTGTCATTGGCTTGATCGGCATGTTGGCGGGCATAGGCGACACGGGAGTTATTATTCAGACCATCCCGGTAGCATTGACGTCGACTCTGTACGGCATCGTTCTGGCAAACTTTTTCCTGACGCCGTTAGCAGAGAATATTTACGCGAAGACCCAGGATGAGCTACTGATCAAACGGCTGGTCGTCGAGGGCATTTCGCTGATTGCCCAAGAGTACAACACCCTAAAATTACAGACGAAATTAGAGTCCTTTCTCACGCCCTCGGTACGTGAGACACAACACCGCAGTCTCGAAGACATCAAGCAGCATTACGCAAAACTGCGTGAAGAACAGAGCCTGCGGATCGATAATAATTAGAGCGAGGCAGCACTCTGAGCTCACTGCTGGCGGCCAGTCACAGAATATACCGCCAGATCATCTGGCCATGTAAGGGCTTATGAGGGTTGGTTGCTATCCCTTGCAGCGTTGCGGGATAGGGCCTCCAGGCAACGCAGTGCCTCCTCCCTGAGGTGGTAGGGAACAAAGATGTAATCGTGATGAAAGCCGGCGACGACGTTGGCGCAAACGTTTATTTCAGTCAGTGCCTGACTCACGGCTGCAGTCAATCCGACGGCCTCCAGGTCTGAGTAGACTTGGAGGGTGATGCGCGCAAAAAGCGGCCCCGGTTGCGCTTCCCTGGCCTGCTGATGGCTTCGCCTGATGGCGGTTACCCCTTCATCCTCGCGAACTAATGCAAACAGCGTGTCATCCAGGGTAAGGGGTTTGTTGGTTTCCAATACTTTCTCGAAAGTCCAGCTGTCATTGCATAGCTGCGGCATCAAGCCGATCAATAGCGTGTTGCAGTTTTGTGCGGACGGCATCGGTTAAATTCCCTGACATCTAAGCAGTGGCGTGGTGGACGGTCTTGCGGCTCAAAGCAACGTGCCCAAGTCCGGTTTCAGTTTTGCGCGACACAGCGGCGCTGGCTGCGTGTTTTTACCCTGGGGTCTATACCTGATGCATCATATATTGCAGCATGTCACCGCGGAGCTATATCGATCTGTCAGGTGCTGAAACTCAGGTGAGCGCAATGACGTTATCTGGCAAATATGGGCCCGCCTTACTGGAGATATTGTTACATGAAAACGGCATTCGAAATTTTACCGGCCGTGTCAAAGGACGCACCACATATTATGCGTTTTATTAGAGAGCTGGCTGAATATGAGCACGCACTTGATGCTGTTGCCGCGACAGAGCATGACCTTAGCCAGGCATTATTCGGTGCGTCCCCCAAGGTTTGGGCAGATATCTGCTGGTCTGGGGGCGAGCCGATTGGTTTCGCGCTCTACTTTTTTAACTTCTCTACGTGGGTAGGCCGACATGGGTTGTTTCTGGAAGATCTTTACGTGACGCCCAAGCACCGGGGAAGTGGCGCGGGAAAGGCATTATTCCGACATCTCGCTCGGGTTGCGCTGGCGCATAATTGTGGACGTTTTGAGTGGAATGTTCTGGATTGGAATCAGCCTGCTATCGATTTTTACGAATCCTTTGGTGCGAGCGCCCAATCCGAGTGGGTGGGCTACCGACTCGACGGCACAGCGTTACAAGCACTCGCGAGGGCCACAGAATGACTGTCCAGCGGAGAAATGATGAGTTTTTGTAGTGCCAACCTTGAGTTCCCGATTTGTTCGATGGGGCGGTTTCTCCAGAGTCTCCTGGGTTTGTGGCGCCCAACCGGTCACGTAGACGGTTTGTCGCGGTTGGCATATCGACAGGCGTATACGGAGATTCCCGAGCTGGGTGGCTCGGCGGCAATTTTTGATCAGGACGCAAACAATTTGCCAGAGGTCCAGCGGGGCTTGATCGCCTCGCAGCGGGGCACCGTCATGACCGCGCAGTATCAGGAATGTAGAATCAGGCACTTTCACCAGACTCTGGATCATTATCTCAATAGGGAGGTATAGCCGTGTACAGCGCCGCTCACCTATCGAGCAAGCCGTCCCAAGCCAGTCGTATTATTCGGTCAATACCATGTCTTGTTCTGATCATCTCGCTGGCTGGCTGCGCAGCGGCACCCCGAGTGGCTGAGAAAAATAAAACATTCTTTGACGACGCGCCTGAGACGGCGTCACCACTCAGCGCTTTGGTGTCAGGTAATGAGGGGTCTGGGGTCAGCTTGCTGGCGGACCCCGCAGATGCATTGGAGAGCCGCCTACAGTTGGCGGCGCTGGCGCAAAGTTCACTGGATCTTCAGTACTACCTCTGGCAGGGCGATGACAGCGGTATGGCCTTGACCCATGAGGTGCTCCGGGCGGCGGATCGAGGTGTTCGGGTGCGTATCCTCCTCGATGACATCTATCACTCGGGCCGGGATTCTGCCTACAAAACCCTCGATGTCCACCCCAACGTCGAGGTGCGCCTGTTCAACCCCATGGGCAATCGTGGCTCGGCAAAAACCACCAACTACGCGTTCAACAAGTCCACGCTGAATTATCGGATGCACAACAAGATTTTTCTCGTGGACGGTCAGGCCGCCATCATGGGTGGTCGGAACATAGGGGATGAATATTTTGGTCACAATACCCGGTTCAATTTTCAGGACATGGATGCGATAGCGGTCGGCGAGGTGGCCAGGGAGGCCGGGGCCGCCTTTGACCTGTTCTGGAATGCTGAGCTGGCAATTCCTGTATCTGCAATGGGGCCGGGTGAGTCAGTGGCTGCGACCGAGGTCCAACTGAGCTTACTCGCCGCGGCTCGCGAGCGCCTGCGTCCGGAGGGACAGAGCCGGGATCACCGTGTGACGTCCGAGCGCTGGCTCGAAGCACTATCGGAAGGCCTGCTCTGGACCCGCGCCAGGGTGATCGTGGATCGCCCCGACCGAGGTCGGGAGTATCCGGACTCCGCCTTCACGTCCTTTTCCAGTGACCCCGATTCTACCCCCAGTGACTCGGTTGTTATCCAAACCGCATACCTCATTCCCAACGGCCCAACCCTTGGCAACCTTCAGGCATTTGTCGCCCAGGGCGTCCAGGTTCGAATCCTGACCAACTCCGCGCAGTCAACGAATCACAACTCGGTGCATGCCTACTATGCGCCGTATCGAAAAGCCCTGCTGCGTGCGGGCGTAGACCTCTTTGAAGTCCAGGGCGATGGCGCCCTCGCAAGCTATTTGGACCGGACAGAAGAAGATGCGCGCGCCGGACTGCACACCAAGGCGATGGTGATTGATGAACGCATCAGTGTTATTGGTTCTTACAACATGGATCCACGGTCGCGGGTATGGAATTCAGAGATTGCCCTGGTCGTGGAGGATCGGGACTTCGCTGCAGAGGTACTGGAGGAAATGGCGCGGGATTTTTCTCCCGACGCTGCGTGGCAGCTGTCGCTGGATGAGGGCGGGCAACTGGTTTGGACTGGTGAATTCAGCGGAGAGACAGTGCACCTGAGCCGAGATCCCGGCAGCAGTTGGTGGGATCGATTTCTCTGGAGCATAATGCGGGTCCTGCCGTTCGAAAACGAGCTCTGACAACTCCGGGTAGCCATTGGGCAGCGTGCTCAAGCCCACGGCTCGAAGTGTAGCCAGCGTGTTTTGTCAGGTTACGGCCGCCACAACAACTTTTCGGAGCGTCACACTTGATCAATCGACATAAATTACCCGTTGCGCTGTTTATGAGCCTGCTGTGTTGTGCCCTGCCGGCGTTCGCAGTGGAGGATGAGGGGCGGATCGGTAGTGGCCGTGAAGCCTTTGCCCAATTGGGTCAGGAGCTGCCAGATCCCAACGTCTATCGCACCGCCTCAGGTGCGCCGGGCACCCACTATTGGCAGCAGCGCGCGGATTACAAGATCAATGCCCACCTTGACGCTCCGGGGCGACGGGTCGAGGCCAGCGCTCAGATCACCTACACCAACAGGAGCCCAGACCCTCTGCCTTACCTGTGGTTACAGCTGGATCAGAATCGCTTTCGCAAAGATTCCCTGGATCAGCGATCGAGGACGACGACTGAGGACCGGGTGAGCTACGGTGCGCTGCGTGAGCAGCAATCCTATGCCGATACCGAGTACGGGTACCAGGGGCTCCTGTTTCGGGACCAGGGTGGTGAGCCGATCAAAGCGACGATCGTGGATACCATGGCGCGCCTTGATCTCCAGTCGCCACTAAAGTCGGGTGAGCAGATCGTCTTCACTGTCGACTGGGCCTTTAATGTGCTGGAAGAGGTGGCCGTGGGTAGCCGAGGCGGTTATGAGTACTTCGAGGAAACTGACACCCAGCTGTTTTTCCTTGCCCAGTGGTTTCCGCGGCTCGCGGCCTATACCGATTACGGTGGCTGGGAAAATAAGGCGTTTCTGGGCCGGGGTGAATTTACCCTTGAGTTTGGAGACTACGAAGTGGCCTTGACGGTCCCCAATCACCATATCGTGTCAGCGACGGGAATGCTGGCCAATCCGCAAGACGTCATGACCTCGACCCAACGCAACCGACTGGCATCGGCCGGCACGGATACCCCCGTTTTTGTCGTTACCCCTGAGGAGGCCCTGGCCAACGAACAAACCAGCGCTACAGGGACCAAAACCTGGATCTTCCGCGCCGAAAACGTGCGTGATTTTGCCTGGGCGAGCTCCGCTAAATTTATCTGGGACGCGATGCGTCACGAGCAGCCCGGCGCTGAGTATGATTCGGTGCTGGCGATGTCCTTCTACCCCAATGAGGCTGAGCCCGTCTGGTCCAGATACTCTACCCATTCCGTGGTGCACACCATGGAGGTCTACAGTCGCTTCTCCTTTGACTACCCCTATCCGAGCGCCCAGTCGGTGAATACGTGGAAGGGCGGTGGTATGGAGTATCCCATGATCACCTTTAACGGCTATCGCCCGGATCCGCCCCGTGCCAAGCCGGACGAGCCGGAATCCGCCGAGACGCGTGCCAATGCGGAGCGGGCTTACTCGCGGCGCATCAAGTACGGACTGATTGGCGTGATCATCCACGAGATCGGACACATCTACTTCCCCATGATTGTGAATTCCGATGAGCGCCAGTGGACCTGGATGGACGAAGGGCTGAATACCTTTTTGGAGTATATGGCGGAGCTCGAGTGGGAGGAGGATTACCCGGCCTTCAGGGATGACACCAATATTCTCGACTACATCCCGGGCTACATGACCTCCAAGAACCAGGTGCCCGTCATGACGCAGTCCGACTCGATCCTGCAATTTGGTCCCAATGCCTACGTCAAACCCGCGGCGGCACTCACTGTGTTGCGGGAAACCGTCATGGGACGCGAACTCTTTGATTTTGCTTTTCGCGAGTACTCCCGTCGCTGGCAGTTCAAGCGTCCTACCCCCGCTGATTTTTTCCGAACCATGGAGGACGCGTCAGGCGTTGATCTCGACTGGTTCTGGCGCGCCTGGTTTTACGGTACGGATCATGTCGACGTCGCGATTCGCGAAGTGCGTGCGTACCGGCTTAAAACCGATGATCCCGACAGGGACTTTCCGCTGGACCGAATTGAGGAGGCCCAGGACAAGCCTGAGCCTTTAACGGTACTGCGCAACCGGGAAGAGGGACGCGTGCCGCGTGAAACGCGCTTTGAGGAACTGGAAGACCTTTACAGTGACAACGATCGCTTCACCGTTACCAACAAGGATCGCAACGAAGCAGAAAAAGCCTATAACAAACTGGAGCCCTGGGAGCAGGCTGCCCTGGCCCGGGCGGTGGAGGAGGATCCACTATTCTATTTCCTGGATTTTGAAAATGTGGGGGGAGTGCCCTCGCCCATTCCGCTGGAAATTCACTACAAGGACGGGTCGATCCGCGCCCTGATGATCCCCGCAGAAATCTGGCGGCGCGATGCGCACAAAGTCACCCATCGAATGATTGAGTCAAAACCCATCGCCTTCATCCAGATAGACCGGGAGCACCAGACCGCAGATACCGATTACGCCAACAACCGCTATCCACCGGAGATTCGAAGTTCGCGGCTGAAGACCTACAAGCGTGAGGATAAGAACCGCAACCTCATGGCGGACCTGCTGGTTGAGCTCAAGAAAAAGTCCGGTGACGCTGCTGAATCGGGAAGTCAGGTCGAGCTTGAGTCATTGGATGACTGACGGTCGTCGCCTCCTGTGGCCGCGATTCGCTGGCCTCTGCGCCCCGGTGGCCGGACTCTGGCTGCTGCTGCAGGTGACCGCCTGGGGCCACCGAGACCACGGTGTCTGGACGGAAATGATCTGGTCGGGGGACCGTTTTGAGATTACCCATCACATTCATCGTGAGGACGCCCAGGCCGTACTTTTGGGTATGGACACCCTTGCGGTGCTCGATAGTACCGAGGGGCTGGCGCGGCTGGCCCTGTACGTTGAGGAGCGCTTTGTCCTGCGGCACCAGCAGGCACCAGTCGCGCTGGAGATGGTTGGCGCTGAGGTCGAGGGTGACTTTCTGTATGTTTATCAGGAGTGGCTGACCGCCGACCCCGGAGCGCTACCGGAGTTCCAGAGCCAGATGCTGGCCGATGTTGTTTCAGATGCCCGGACCTGGATCCATGTGGATGCGCCGGGGTTCAATGAGACGCTGGTGGTGGGTAACCCGGACGTCATGGCGCCACGGCTGGACTGATTGCGTACCTGTCCTGAAATCCCGCTAATCAGTGGGCTCCCGACGACCGGAATCAGGTGACGGTGGTCCGGGTCCTGAACTGTGGCTCTGTATACACCCGGGATGCCAGAATATCGGCCAGTGCCGACACGGCGCGATCAATGTCGCTCTCCAGGTTAAACAGGGGCGCGAAACCAAAGCGGACGATATCCGGCTCCCTGAAGTCAACAATGATGTCCCGTGCAATGAGTGCCTGGCTTATGGGGAATCCGTCGGAAAGCCGCAGGCTGACCTGTGAGCCACGCTGCTCGTGTTGAAGTGGGGTCAGGCATGCCAGGTCCCGCGTGGCGGGGTGGGCGGCCAGCGCAGCGATGAACGCATCGGACAGCTGCAGGCTCCGCTGGCGCAGGGTGTCTACGGAGATGCCGTCAAAGAGCGCCAGAGCGGCACTGGCTGCGGCCATGGCAATGACACTCTGGGTGCCGGTCAGGAAGCGCCCCATGCCCTTCGCGGGTCGGTAGGCTGATTCGAAGGCAAATCGGTCGGCATGGCCCATCCAGCCGGGGATGGCATTGGTGGCGTACTGGTGTCGTGGGGCCACGTATAAAAATCCGGGTGAACCCGGACCTCCGTTCAGGAATTTGTAAGTGCAGCCTACGGCCATGTCGACATGGTGATCATTGAGACCCGGGTTCATAACGCCGGCACTGTGGGCGAGATCCCAAACCACCAGTGCCCCCGCCGATTGAGCCTGCGCTGTCAGCGAGGGTAGGTCGCGTCGTTCCCCGGTTTTGAAGTCAACATGGGAAAGTGAGAGTACCGCCACATCAGAAAAATCCAGCTGGGCAATCTGTTCCAGGCTCAGGGCATCGACGTAACAGCGGTTGGGGCCCAACAGGCGAGCAAGTCCGTCGGCGATGTAATTGTCTGTGGGAAAGTGGGTTGCTTCCGTGACGATGCGCCTGCGCGGGGCATTAATCTCAAGGGCGGCCGCCAGAGCCTTGAACAGGTTGATGGACAGATTGTCGCAGCACAGCACCTCGCCGGGTTGGGCGCCCAATAGCGGTGCCAGTTGGTCGCCCACCACCACAGGTAAATCGATCCACTGGTGGGTGTTCCAGCCAGCGATCAGGTCAGTACCCCACTGCTCCCCAACGACAGCCAGAACGTGTGCCTTCACGCTGCCGTGCAGCGGTCCCAGTGAATTACCGTCCAGATAGACCTTCCCGGGGGGTATGTCGAAACCGGCACGGATGTCGGCCAGCAGTCTTGCCTGGTCAGCGACTGTCATGGTGGATCAGGGCGTCAAGTACAGCGAAAACCTGTTGGAAGGCATCGGTTTTCGGATGAATCAGGTCGAAGTGCCCGGCGCCTTCGATTTGCAGGACGCGCTCGGGGTCGAAGCCCTGGTGTTGATCGGCGCCGACAATCCCATCCAATTCGCCCCGGAGTAGTCGAAACGGTGTGGCGAGTTGTGCAGGCGTGACTGATGCCGCCGCGTATCGCTGGGGGTCAGTCTCGGGTGAGGCGGCCAGAAACTCGGGCACCATGGCCTGGCAGGAGCCCTCCTGTGCCCCGTAGGTGGAGAGGTTGGTAATGGCGGCAAGACCCACAACGCCTGCTATGGGCAGGTCGGGTTCCAGCGCGGCGCGCAGGCTCAGGTGTCCCCCTGCGGAGTGCCCCACCAGCCACGGCGATGCGCCTGTTTCGTGGGCCACGAAGCGCACTGACGAGATGATGTCATCGAGGGTACCCCGCCATCCACCCCCGGGGTCGCCAACCCGTCGGTACTCAGGGACCCAAACTGCATAGCCCGCCTCTGACAGTGCCCGGGCCATCGGTAGCGTGTGTTCGCGGTCATAGGCATTGGACCAGCAGCCGCCGTGTATCAGCAGGATTACACCGCGGGAGCGAGCCTGCCCTTGCAACGCCAGCAGCGACTGTTGGGGGGCGGTGCCGTAGCGGTGCGTTTCGGGTGCTTCACCTTCGCCAGGCAGCGCCAGCACCTGTTCCCACGTGACGGGAGCGGTAATTCCCAAAGAATTTTCAGCCATGGGGTTGGGCACCGTTGCGGTGATGACCAGCGCGGTGGCAATCCACAGCGCTGCCAGTCGTGTGCTCATGGAAATTGTAGCGCGGCTTTCGGGTCGGGTAGCGTTGTTCAGGCCTCAGCCGCCTCATACATACCGGCGTCTTCCCGCATGTACATCGATTTCTTGGGGCGTGCGAAGACGCGCTCCAGCATGGGCTCGAAAAATGACAGGGGATAGCTCTCGGCTTCCGGGTCGAAGGCCGGCGCATCGTATTTGTCAATGAACTCCAGCGTGTACTCATACAGCGGATGGTCGCGATACTGGTCACGCATGTTGCGATCTAGCCCGAGGTGGTGCAGGAAATAATAGCCCTGGAACACCGCATGGTGCTTCACCATCCAGTGGTTATCCGGGCTGACGTAGGGCTCCAGGATCGTCGCGGCAATGTCGGCGTGGTTGGCCGGTCCAAGGGTGTCGCCAATGTCATGCAGCAGCGCGCAGACGACATATTCTTCGTCTTTACCATCTTTGTGGGCGAGGGTCGCCGTCTGGAGGCAATGGGTGAGCCGGTCCACCGGGAATCCGCCGTAATCGCCCTGCAGCAGGATGAGGTGCTGCAGCAGCCGGGCGGAAAGCCCCTTGGCGTGTTTGGCAGCCTCGCCGCCAATAATGGCCCAGTCTTCCGCGGTACCATCTTTCATGTGGTGAAATTTCGCGGCTTGTTTGGTTTCTGCCTGCATGGTGCTGTTCTCCTGCACGTAGCCGGTGGCTGCTCGGGGTGGCCCGGCGAGCGTCACCAGAAAAAATCAATGATGATCCGTCGCGTCGACCAGTGCAAGGGAGAGATGGCTGGCCGGCAGGGGTAGCGGCGCCTTACCCCTGGTTTGTCACGCCGGGGGTTACCACATGCTCGATGGGCTGCTGATCTACTCAAGCCCGGTGCACCCCAGGGACACCAGCTGGACGCCTTCGTGGTGGGCTCGCTGTAACTTACCGCCAGTAAGGGACTCCCGCCCACAACCCGCTTTGGGGTAGTGTATCGGGCCTGAGCCCACCCAAGCTGCATTGGAGCTGACATGAGCAACAGCACCCACACCTTCGCTGCCGACCCCCGCAATGCCGACATACAGATCAACATCAACGGCGACCTGTTCCCCAGAGACAAAGCGGTGGTTTCGGTGTTCGACAGCGGCTTCATCCTCGGTGACGGTATCTGGGAAGGCCTGCGGGTGCACGACGGGGTGATTCCTTTCCTTACCCAACATCTGAAACGCCTGTGGGAGGGCGCCAAGGCGCTTGATCTGGAGCTGGGCCTCGACAGGGCCCAGTTAGAGGCGCGCCTCTATGACACCTTGGAAGCCAACGCCATGCGGGAGCACGTGCATATTCGTCTCATGGTCAGCCGCGGCATCAAGTCAACGCCCTACCAGGACCCTTCGTTCACCATCAGTCCGCCCACAATCGTCATTATTCCCGAGTACAAAAGTCCCGATCCGACCCTCAACGACCGGGGTGTTCGGCTGTACACCGTGTATGTGCGTCGCGGCTACGCCGACGTGCAGGATCCTCGGATCAACAGCCATTCCAAGCTCAACTGCATTTTTGCCTGTATCCAGGCCGCCAAGGCGGGTTATGACGAAGCGCTGATGCTTGACCCCCACGGCCATGTCGCCACCTGTAATTCGACGCACTTCTTTATTGTCCGGGACGGTGAGGTGTGGACCTCCAGCGGGGATTACTGCCTCGACGGCATTACGAGACGCAACGTGATCAATCTGTGCAAGGCCAATGATATTCCTGTCTACGAGAAGAACTTTTCGGTGATGCAGGCTTATGGTGCCGACGAGGCGTTCGTTACGGGCACCTTTGCCGGGCTGACTCCGGTGTTTGACATCGATGGTCGTCAAATCGGAACGGGCCAACGCGGTCCCATGGTCGATCGTCTACAGCAGCTGTATCTGGATTTACTCAGCGAGGAGGTTCAGTCCCATCGCGAGGCTCAGGGCTGAATGACAGTTCGAATCGCCATGTGGTCGGGCCCTCGAAATATTTCCACGGCTATGATGCGTGCCTGGGAAAATCGCAGCGACTGTGCAGTAATCGATGAACCCTTCTATGCCTGCTACCTCGTCGAAACCGGCGCCGATCATCCCTGCCGTGGCGATATCCTCAATGTCCAGCCCACCAGCAGGAACCGTGTGATCGCAACCTTAACCGCCGAGGGACCAGCGCCTATCTACTACCACAAACACATGACCCACCATATGCCCAGGGGCTGCGATCTGGCCTGGGCGGCAGGTATGCGCCACGCGTTCCTCATTCGAGACCCCGCAGCAGTGATCGCCTCATATCTGAAAAAAATGCCCAACGTGACGTCGGATGACATCGGCATAGTTCGGCAGTGGGAGTTGTTTGAGGCTATCGCCGACCTGACCGGCACGCCCCCTCCGGTGATCGACGGCGCAGACGTTCTGGAGGATCCCCCCGGGGTACTAAAGGCCTTGTGCAGTGCGCTCGATGTTCCCTGGCGTGGCGATGAGATGCTTCAATGGCGCGCCGGACCGCGTGACAGTGACGGCATATGGGCTGAACACTGGTACCAGTCAGTTTGGGCGTCAACTGGCTTTGCTGCACCAGCGTTGACCAAGCCGACGCTGTCAGCGACCGCATTGGACCTGGCCGAATCCATGCGGCCCTACTATGCAGCTATGGCCAGCCGCCGCCTACGCTAGCTCCGCAGGCCAGCCAGCATGAGGTGTCGCAACGCATGCTCCTCCCAGGCGGATTGACCGCGCCCGCTATCCCAGTGCAGTACGCCGTGATCCGGTCTGGCGTTGTGTCAGCCGACACATCGAAAATATGCCGCAGGGTAGGCAGGGATGAACCGGGAGTGGGGGAGTGATAGGGTGCTCGATTGTGCTTACCGATCCGATAGTCGCCTGGGAAGATATCATGCCAACAGCAACCCATAGCCCCGTGCTCATCAGCGAGACGGGCGCCGTCATGACGCTCACCCTGAACCGCCCCGAGGTGGGTAACGCGTTTAGTGCTGCGATGGTCGATGCCCTTTATCAAACCTTCAGCGATCTGGCGACACGGGATGATATCCGTGTGGTGGTTCTGGCCGGTGCGGGCAAACACTTTTGCTCGGGTCTTGATCTGGTGGATGGTGGCTGGGGGTTTAAGGAGCGCTCGGTGGGCATGCTCCTGGGCGTACAGCGACGGATTGCCCGGCTCTACCTCGCGATGCGGCGGTGCCCCCAGGCCATAATTGCGACGGTGCAGGGCGCCGCCTATGGCGGTGGCCTGAGTCTGGCAGCAGCGTCTGACCTTCGGATTGCCGACGGCACGGCAAAATTTTGTGCGGCTTATATCCGCATTGGCCTGACCGGTGCCGATATGGCGAGCAGCTACTTGTTACCCCGTCTGGTCGGTGGCTCCTTTGCAGCCGAAATGATGATGACCGGGCGGGCCTATCCCGCCGAGGCCATGGATAAACGCGGTTTTCTGTCTCATCTGACGGCGTCCGGGGAGAGGGAGCCGGCGGTGTCAGCGCTGGTCACCGATCTGTTGGCCACCGCGCCCCTCGGTCTGCGCCTTACCAAAGAGGCGGTGCACCTCGGTATTGATTCCCCCTCCATGGAAGCGACCATGGCTTTGGAAGATCGTCACCAGACCCTGTTGTCCATGACCGATGATGCGGCCGAGGCGATGCATGCATTTCAGGAGCGAAGGCCCCCCGATTACAAAGGTCGGTGAAGCATGGCTCAGCTCACGTGGTGCAGGGCAGCGGGACCGGCTGTTCGTCTGTTGACCAAACAGGTTTTTCGCCCTCAGGGTGAACCCCGAAGTGGGATGCCATAAGGATCGCCTGTCAGTCCTGACGTTGGTAAAACCGCTGCAAGAGGTCTGCAGCATTTTCTGATGGTGAATCTGCTTTCGTGGGGGGGTCGGGGGACGCCAGAAACGCGTCGAAGTCCTGAAGCAGTTGGTTTCTGGCCCCTTCCCAGACCGCTGCGCTGCGGCGCCTGCTGCGTTGGGCTCTTGGGGCATCCTGCAGCAGTCTGGCCAGAGCCTGCCACAGTTCAGGGACACCTTCCCCATCGGTAGCTACAGTGGGAAATACAGAGGGCGGATCGGCCGTTGGCAAACACTGCAATGACTGCTCCAACAGTATTGTCGCCTGCTCCAGGCCCGGCCGATCTGCCTTGTTGAGGACGAAGGCATCCCCCTGTTCGGTGAGGCCCGCCTTGTTCGCCTGAAAGCTGTCACCCCAGCCCGGATTGAGAACAACCGCCACGCGATCTGCCAGCGCCATGACGTCCAGCTCGACCTGTCCAATGCCCAGTGTCTCAATGATCACCAGCGACCAGCCAGCGGCATCCAATACGTTGACAGAGGCTCGCGTTGCGGCGGCAATGCCCCCCTGGTGGCCCCGGGAGGCCATGGAGCGAAAGAATACCTTCTGGTCAAAGTGGCGGTAGTCCATGCGCACACGATCGCCCAACAGGGCACCACCGGTTACTGAGGAACTGGGATCAACTGCCAGAACGGCAACGGATCCATAATGCGCCAGGGCGTGGGGGAGCAGGGCACTGATCAGTGAGGACTTACCGGCCCCCGGCGGTCCCGTGATACCCAACACGTGGGCTGAGCCCGGCTGCTCCAGCGCCGTCTGCTCAATAGCCAGCGCTTCGGGCCCACCCGACTCAATGGCGGATATCGATTTGGCGAGGGTCCTGCGTGCGGTGAAGTCGTCCACCCCGCCAGCACCTGCCGAGTCACTCATGGTGCTTCGCTGAGCCCCGTCAGCCGATTGGCCGAATCGACAATATCCGCAAGCATGGAGCCGGGGGGAAATACTTCCAGCCCCTTCGCCTCGAGTTGCTTGCAGGCGTGGGGTGGGATGGTCCCCCCGGCGAAAATGGGCATTTCCGGCGCGGCCGATTGCACCGCATCCACCGCGCGCAGTGCCACGTCAATGTGGCCGCCAATATTGAGCCCGACCAGGTCGACATCTTCATCAACTGCGGCTGCAACGATCTCGGCGGTGGTCGCCATACCGATCATAATGACCTCAAAACCGGCATCCCGAAGGGCCCGAGCCACAATCGTTGGGCCCCGCCAGTGACCATCAAGTCCGGTTTTGGCCATCAGGATTCGTTTTGGCTTCACGCGCTTACCCCCTCAACTTTGGATCGGTGTTCGCCAGTCGCCGAACACCTCGCGGTAGACATCTCCCACCTCGCCGAGGGTGGCCTCGGCTTCAAGGCAGTCCATCATCACGGGCATAATGTTGTCGTCGCTACGGCACACCTGTTCCAGGCGTTTCAGGGCATCTGCAGCCCCTTTCTCATGGCGACTGCGCTTGACTTCCGCAAGGCGCTCCAAAGCCACATCGAAAGCATCATCTGAACCAATGAAGCCATCGATCTCAAATGGACTCGAGTCGTCATGGGCCATGGTCACGCCGACAATGTTCGCTTCGCCGCTCTCGGTTTGCATGAATTCCTTGTGTTGATTCTCTTCTGCTTTGGCGTGCAGCCAGCCCGAATCGAGGCAGGCGAGGTAGCCTCCTCGGCTCAGGATTTCCTCAAAGAAGGTCCATGCTTTTTCGACCAGTTGCGCGGTTAGGGTCTCGACATAGTAGGAACCGCCCAGTGGGTCGGTTACATCGGTGAGGCCGGTTTCTTCCATGAGGATTTGCTGGATACGCACCGACATCTGGTGCGCGTGTTCAGAAGGTATCGACAGCGCTTCGTCGTAGCCCGATACGCCGAGGGACTGCACGCCACCCAATACGGCGCTCACGGCCATGAGTGCACCCCTGACCAGATTATTCATGGGCTGCTGGTAGGCCATTTTCGAGCCCGCCGTGACGCAGTGTATTCTGAGGTTGGCGACGCGCTCATCCGTGATGCCGTAGCGCTCTTTTAGCAAATCGGACCACATCAGGCGCGCAGCCCGCATTTTGCAGGCCTCTTCAAAAATCTTGATCGAGGCTCGGAAACTGACGCCACCGCAACCCCGCGCCGCCACATCCAGGGGAATCCTGCCCCGCTTTTTTATTTCATCGAGGTATTCGACGGCGTTGGCAAACAGGCTGCCCAACTCCTGGTCGGGCGTTAGTCCGGTATCGGCACCGTTATAGCCGGCAATGGAAACGGGTACCCACCGCGGCAAGCGTTCGGTGCAAAACTCAATAATGTCGGCATTGAAACGCAGACCGGCGTCGGTGGGAATCTGCTGCTTGGTAATGCAGCCGAGGTACGTCAGGTTGAAGTCGCTCTGGCCGGTGCCGGCCAGTCGCTCCAGGTCGTAGCCGCGTTGCTTTGCCACGGTCCAGTAGGCGGCCAGGGCAAAAGGTGCGTGCTGGACTACCGCTCCCCCGGCATGCCCAAAACTGGTGTCCATCGGCAAGCCGTCGAGACAGATGGCCGTGTCCCGCACGCTCTGCATCACTGCCCCCGTCAGGCCGACGTCTTCCCGGCGGGCGAGCACTTCGGGGTGATCGACGTTGTAGCAGTGATCCGCGGTGTTGCGATCGTGCTCCATGATGAAGCCCGTTTCGCCGTTTTTCAGCAGGAACTTGATCCGTTCGTTTTCGTCTTCGGGTTTGCCAAAGCCGCTGAGCTGGAAGATCCGCCAGGGTTTTGAGCGGTAGCCGGAAGGGTGAAACCCTCGGTGGTAGGGGGCTTCTCCCGGTGCCTGATTCGCGCGCGCCGCGTGGGCACTGGGGATGTCCTCCGCCGTGTAATAGGGCTTGAGGGGGATGTCCGAGCAGGCCTGCACCGTGTCGTCGGGACCTTTTGCGCGCATCGGTGAAAACCTCGGTATCGTTATTTTTGCCATAGACTACTACATGTTTACTTTGCAGTAAGCTATTGATACGTTGAGTACCACAACGATAACAATAGAAGGTGGAAACGCTGTGTTTGGATACGACGCATCGACACTGGGGCAGACGGCCACCGAACGCGTGCACATGGGACGGCCGGCGGCAGAGGCTTTGGGCGAAGAGGCAGAGACACTGGGGGCCCAACGCGTTTTTCTTCTGGTGAGTTCCACCCTGCGCAACAATACCGATGAGATCACGCGCATTGAAAGCGCACTGGGGTCCCGGCTGGCCCTGACCTACGACGGTATTGCACCCCACGCCCCGCGCACGGATGTGCTCAAGGCAATGGCCGCTGCCAGGGCGGCAGAGGCCGACCTCATTATTACCGTGGGAGGCGGGTCGGTAACCGATGCCGGCAAGGTGATTGCACTGGGTATGAAGCACAATATGCTCGCCCACGAAGACTTCGAAGGCTTTTATGTCTACGTCGACGGCAATGGCGATACGGTCGCCCCGGTGTTTGAAGGCCCTGACATTCGTGTCATCTGCTGTCCTACCACCCTGTCCGGGGGCGAGTTCAACACCATGGGTGGGGTCACCGACGACCGTGAAAATAAAAAACAGGGCTACACCCACCGTCTTATGGCGCCGGTCGCCATCGTGCTCGATCCAGCATTGACCGTGCATACGCCCGAGTGGCTGTGGCATTCGACGGGGGTGCGTGCGGTTGATCATGCCCTGGAGTCCCTGGCTTCAAGGCATTCCAGTTACTTTTGTGACGGCGTGGCCGAGAGTGCCCTGAGGCTGCTCAGTAGCGCCATGCCAGCTGTCAAATCTGACCCCGGTGATCTCGACGCCCGCCTGCAGTGCCAGGTAGGTGCCTGGCAGTCCATGATCCCGATTATTGGCGGCGTGCCGATGGGGGCGAGCCATGCGATTGGTCACGTCCTTGGGGGTACCGCTGACGTGCCGCATGGCTACTGCTCCTGCGTGATGGCGCCAGCCGTACTCGCCTTTAACAAGCCGGTCAGTGGTGACAAGCAGGACAAGATCAGTGCCAGCTTCGGGCGCCCGGGCGAGGACGCCAGTACGGTTGTGGATGAATTCATACGCGGCCTGGGAATGCCGCGTACGCTGGGTGAGGTGGGCGTCGCCGACGATCAGCTTGATCTGATCGCTGAATACACCATGCTGGATTTCTGGTCCCGGACGAACCCGAGGGAAATTACCGGTCCGGCGGATGTCAGGGCCATTCTCGAGCAGGCCCGCTAGCCCATGTCCGTTGCCGTAACGCTACCCCAGTACAGTCTTAAGCATGAAGTCACCGACTTCAAACGACGGCGCATCCGGGAGGAGGCGAGTCACCTGTTTTTTGAGCAGGGGTATGAGGGCACCACTCTGGATGCAATCGCCCAGCGTCTGGAGGTGACCAAACCCTTTATTTATACCCACTATGCCAACAAGACAGAGCTTCTTTACGATATCTGCCAGACCGGCATTCTGCAGTCACTGGCGGCCATCGAGCAGGTGCAATTGGGCACCGGTGATTCCGCCAGTGATCGACTCAGTCGCCTGGTGGAATCGGTGCTCGGAATTATTTTTGAATTCCAGAAATTCATCGTGGTGTATGAGCGGGAAGAGAAGAACCTTGACCAGGCGCAGGCACGGGAAATCCGCGAGTATCGAAGCCTTTTTGATCACAAACTGGCGGCCATTCTGGAACAGGGGCAGGACGCGGCAGAGTTCAAGATCGTCGACGCGGTACTTACTGCCAATACCATCGGCGGCATGATGACCTGGGTTGCCCTGTGGTATCGGCCCGGGGGTAAGCAGACACGGCACCAGATCATTGCGCACACCCAGAGGATGGTGATGTCCGTCGTGGGTGTGGGATCGCCGCCTGACAGCCCAGGGGCGGCACGCCAGTGACCAGCTATAAAAAAGGGAGGCGGTAAGGCCATGACAACCCTGACATCAACGTCTGACCCTCGAATACCGGATCGAGATCGTTGCGTTACCCGTTACCTGCTTGAGCGTTGGGCGAGTGAAAAACCCGAACAGGTCTTCGCTGTTTTTCAGGATGGAGAGGAATGGCAGTACGGACAGTTACTGGGTCGTGTGCGGCAAATCGCGGGTGGCTTCGCCGAGTCTGGCGTAAAGCGCGGCGATCACGTAGCCGTCTGGATGTTCGACGGCAAGGAAGCGATTCTCACGTTTTTTGCGCTCAACTACCTGGGGGCTGTTTTTGTGCCTCTCAACACAGCATTCAAGGGCAAGGTGCTTGAGCACACGCTGAACCTGTCAGACGCGGCCGTCCTCGTGGCCCATGGCCAGCTTCTCGACCGGCTGGCGGAGGTTGACTGTCCGAAAATCGGTCGAATCATTTGTTTGGGCGACGAGGCCGCTCCCGGGGGGGTTGAGCATGTTCCCTGGGCGAACATCAATGGGGCGAGCGCGCCACCCCCCGAACTTGACAGCCCCATAGAGCCCTGGGATACCCAATCGATTATTTTTACATCGGGAACAACGGGACCCTCAAAAGGGGTGCTGTCCTCTTATCTGCATATTTTTACCAATGCAGGCCCAGAAACCTGGCCCTTTGTTACCGGGGAAGATCGGTTTCTGATCAACATGCCTATCTTTCATATCGGCGGTATGGGCGTGATCTTTGTCATGCTGGCCCGGGGCGGCTCCATCGCCGTTACCGAGGGCTTCTCTACTGACACCTTCTGGCCATTTGTCCGTTCCTCACAAACAACCGCTGTATTCCTGTTAGGGGTAATGGCGACTTTCCTGCTCAAACAGCCGCCCTCTGACGACGACAGGGACCATTCGGTGCGTCTCGTGTTTATGGTGCCGCTGACCGAAACCTGTACTGACTTTACCGCGCGGTTTGGTTCCGATGTTTACACCATTTTCAATATGACCGAGGTCAGCTCGCCCATTGTTTCCGAGCCCAATCCCACCAAGCGGGGCACCTGTGGTCGCAAGCGCGAGGGTGTCGATGTGCGCCTGGTGGACGAGTTTGACTGCGAGGTGCCCGTCGGCGAGATCGGCGAGATGATTGTCCGGACCGATCGGCCCTGGGGCATGAATTCCGGTTACTACAAGCAACCCGACGCGACGGCCTCAGCCTGGCGCAACGGCTGGTTCCATACGGGAGATTGTTTTCGGGTTGACGAAGACGGGTATTACTACTTTGTCGATCGGATGAAAGATGCCATCCGCCGCCGTGGGGAAAACATCTCCTCCTTTGAAGTCGAGGCGGAAGTCGTCGCCTACGACGCCGTTCGTGAGGCGGCCGCCTACGCTGTAGCCAGCGATGTGGGGGAAGATGAAGTCATGATCGCGGTTGCGGCGGTCGAAGGACAGACCATAGACCCCGAGAGTCTGGTGCGATTCCTCGGGGAGCGTATGGCCCACTTCATGGTGCCACGCTATGTGCGGTTGCTCGATGAGCTGCCCAAAACACCTTCCTCAAAAGTGATGAAGCACGTTCTTCGCAATGAGGGGATTACCGACGATACCTGGGACAGGGCCGCGGTCGGACTGCATTTTAAACGAGAGACACTGTCGGCCTGATTGAGGCCAGTAATGTTAGCCGTAAAACTAGGAGCAACAATAATGAAGAAAGCAGGATATTTGCCAAGGTTCCTGATGCTGGGAGGAGCCGCCGCTGCACTGGGCAGCCAGGCCCTGGCCCAACCCATGCTTGAAGAGGTGGTTGTGACAGCTTCCAAAAAGGATGTTGCGGTGACCGACCTTGCGGCGGCGGCCAATGTGATTGGCGGTGAGGACGTCGTGCCCGGCGGCGTGCAGTCGGTTCGGGATATGATCGTTGATGTGCCCAACCTGTCGATTGGCGACCAGTTTGGCTTCGCTCGGGTCTTCATGCGTGGTATCGGCATGACGAGTATCGATATTGGCGGCGAGGGTGCCGTGGCTTTCCTACAGGATGGCGCGATCATTCCCCGGCCCGCGGCGCAGCTGATGGGCATGTTTGATCTCGCCCAGTTGGAGGTGCTGCGCGGCCCACAGGGCACGCTCTATGGACGCGGTGCTACCGCCGGGGTCATCAATATGGTGACGGCCAAGCCCGGCAAGGAGTTTGGTGGTTATATTCGTGCCACAGCCGGTAATTACAGCCTCCTCGATTTTGAAGGCGCGGTAGATATGCCGCTGAGTGATGCCCTCTCTGCCCGGGTGGCAGGTAAGTTTGAGAACCGTGACGGCTACGGCACCAATCTGTTTTCCGGGGAGGAAGTTGACGATCGCGATGCCCAGGCCTACCGGGTAACACTCGCCTATGACGCCGGAGGGGCTGTCCGGGCAACGGCGGCCTACCAGCATTACGAAGAGGACGACCAGAACTTTGCCTTTCATTATTTTGGACCCTCAGAGGGCAACCCCTTGGGGCCACTGGCCGTGCCTATTTTTGGCGGGCAGACGGTTTTCCAGGCTGGTGGGAGCATCTATGACATTAACTCAGACCAGGAAGCCATCAATACCCGCGACGGCGAGAGTGGCATCGTAACCCTCGAGTTCGATGTCGCTGAAAACCAGACCCTGAAGTCGATTACGTCATTCCAGGAATTGGATCGGTTTCTGCGCGATGACCTCGATTCAACCGATGCCAACCTGTTTGGACAAAACAACTATACCGAGCGCAGTGAATCCTGGAGCCAGGAATTCGTCTATAACTTCTCCGGCGATCGACTCGACTTCCTTGCCGGCGCCATGTATTTCGAGGAGGAGCTTTACGGCCAGGTTCTGGTGCCCCTGACCAATATCTGTGCCCTGCTGGCCCCTGAGCTGTGCGGCACCCCGGTGGGAGATTTCATCGGATCGGGTCGCTACGAACAAAATGGCGATGTTGATATCGAGGCCTACGGCATCTATGCCGAAGCGAGCTACCAGTTGACCGACGCCTTCAAAGTCATTGCCGGAGTCCGCTATAACTACGAAGAACGCACGGGCACCGGGGCCTTCATATTTGATGCCCTGCCGCTGAATGTCCCCACCAACCAGTCTGAAGACTGGAGCGATGTGACACCCCGACTCACACTGGAGTTCCAGCCATCAGACAACATGTTGCTCTATGCCACCTATAACCAGGCCTTCAAGTCCGGGGTGATCAACACGGGCAGCACCAGTCCACCACTCGAGCCGGAAACAGTGGATGCCTTTGAGTTGGGTTTGAAGGGTGCCACCGCCAACGGCAGTGTTCGCTACGCAGTGTCCGGATTTTATTACGACTACGCCGACCTGCAGATTTCTTTCGTGGACGCCAACAGCACGGTGAGCACGATCAACGCAGCCGAGGCGGAGAACTACGGGCTTGAGGTCGAAGTTGATGCAGCACTGTCTGATAACTTCACCCTTGATGTTTACGCTACTTACCTGAGTGCGGAGTACAAGGAGTTTTTCAACGGCGACTATTCCGATGGTTTTGCCATCAAAGACCTGAGTGGCAATACGCTCCCCAATGCGCCGGAATACACCTTTAAAGTCGGATTGAACTACCAGGCTTCGGTCATGGGTGGTGACCTGATGCTGCGCGGTGAGTACTACTATCAGGATGACGTGTATTTCACGGAATGGAATCGGGAGGATGCCTTCCAGGAAGGCTATGGATTGCTGAATGCCCGTGCGGTTTACACCTTGCCGGGTGAGCGATGGAGCCTCGCGGTCTGGGGTCGCAACCTGGCCGATGAGGAGGTGATCTCGAACAACATCATCACCGCGCCGCTGTACAACTCCCTGCGGGTAGGCTCAATGCTGCCACCGCGCACCTTTGGCGCTACGGTTAGCCTCGATTTTTAGTCGGGGCGGTGACCGCGCGCGGTGAACGCACCGTTCTCCTTTAACCCCATGGATCCGCAGCTCCTTGCGGATCCGTACCCCATCTTCCGTTGGCTGCGCGAGGAGGACCCGATTCATCGGTCTGACCTGGGATTTTGGGTCATGACGCGTTACGACGATTGTCGGCATGTGCTCATCGACAAGACCTTTGGCCAGGGCGACTTCGTCAAAAATATTCAGCTGTTCTACGACGATAGCTTCGATGTTTTGGCGAATCCGGCTTACGCCTGGTTGTCACGGGTGTTTGTCATGCAGGACCCACCCACCCACACGCGACTGCGCGGACTGGTTGCTGGCGCGCTGTCACTGAAGCGTATCCGCGCCATGGAGCCGCGGGTTCGTGAGCTGGCCCGCACCATGCTGGCTAAATTGGCAGAACAGCCAGGCATCAATTTTATTGAATCCTTTGCCTATCGATTTCCCACATTGGTGATGTGCGACATGCTGGGGCTGCAGGAGAATGAGTTTTCCGACGAGCTTCTGACCCAGCTGAACCAGGCGATTGCCGATACTTTCCCGGTGTTTGAAACCCGTGCGCTTGATACAGGGGAACTCGCCCTCGCCAATCGTCAGATGGAGTTCTTGACTGCCTTCTTTGACGATCTGTTTGAGCGACGACGGGCTCACCCCCGCGATGATCTCACCACGGCACTGGTGTCGGCCCGGGAGGGGGATGCATCACTCTCGGCCGAGGAGCTCAGTACTTCGGTTATCGGCCTGTTCGGGGCCGGATTTGAGACGACTGCGCATATGATTGGCAATGGCATGTATCTACTGGGCACCCATCCCGACGAGCGTGCCAAGTTGGCAGTGAACCCTGGTCTGGCCCCTGACGCCACCGAGGAGATCGTGCGCTACGAGTCCTCACTCCAGGCCACCTACCGGACAGCCCTTGCCGACACGGTGGTCGCCGGACAGGGGATCGCTGCGGGTGATCGGATCCTGACTATTGTGGCGGCTGCCAATCGCGACAGGGCGGTGTTTGCACAGCCGGAGGCCTTTGTAATCGATCCCCGAGCAGAGAAGCCCCTCACATTTGGTGGGGGCATTCACTACTGCGTGGGGGCTGAATTGGCGCGGCTGGAGGGTCGCGTCTTTCTTGAGGAATTGTTTTCTGCCTTTCCAGATTTTGAAGTTGACGCCCACGGCGCCCGGTTGCGGCAGGCCTTCCTGTTTAGGGGCTTTGAACATCTGGCCGTCAGCCTCTGATGGGGGCGCCCGGGGAGCCTAGCGCGCGCCGGTTATCGCTGGGCCTGTTTATGCCCAATTGCTCCAACATGCCATCAATATCCACCCATGACGTGGTGGCTGATCAGTGGACATACCCGGAGAATGAGGCGCTGGCCAGGCGGGCAGAGGCGCTGGGGTTTGACTATCTTTTCCCCGTATCGCGCTGGCGGGGTTTTGGTGGCGAGACCAATTTTCTGGGTACGTCGCTGGAGACCACCACCTGGGCAGCGGCGTTGCTCCGCGCCACCGAGCGCATCACTATTTTTTCCACGGTGCATGTGCCCCTGTTTCACCCGTTTGTGGTAGCGAAGATGGGGGCGACCCTCGCCCATCTGAGCGGTGGACGTTGGGGTCTCAACGTCGTCAGTGGTTGGAGTGCGCGGGAATTTGGCATGATGGGCATTGAGCTGGCCGAGCACAGCAGTCGTTACGCACGGACGGCGGCCTTTATCGCCATACTGCGGGGTTTGTGGAATGCGGCAGCGCAGCCCTTCGATCATACGAGCGACTGGTACACCGTGGTGGGCGGTGAGGCCTCTCCCGTGCCGGCAATTCAGCCCGCGATCGCCAATGCCGGTACCTCCGAAGATGCCAAGCAGATGACCGCCGAACTTTGTGACTGGGCCTTCATATCCACCCCCTCGGTCGAGGCCTTGGGTGGCATTACCCGGGATATCCAAACCCGTGCGGCTCGCTACAACCGCTCGGTGCGCGCGGCGATCTTTCCCTTCCTGCTCTGGGCGGACAGTCGCACTGAGGCGGAGGAAAAACTGGCCGCCATTATTGAGGCAAAAGATGCGGTTGCGACGGATAATTGGCTGCATGACCTGACTGCGGGAAGTGGCTCTTTCGACGACTTCACCCGGGACATGCTGGCGGCCTCTGGCGGTGGCGTGCATATGGTCGGTACGGCCGACGATGTGGTTGAGCAACTGCTGTCGGCACATACCCAGGGGGCGGATGCGGTGATGCTCACCTTCCCGCGCTATCGGGATGACCTGGAACGCTTCGCCATCGACATACAACCCAAACTGCGTGGGGCGGGGGTCCTATCCGGCTGAGCCCGGATCATTGGCATAACGAACGCTGTTCCACGCTGCGGATCGTTGCTGGCAACACCAAGGCCAGTCAGGAGCTTTGATGGGAACACGGTTGGGTATTGTCTGTGATGGATTCACCTTTATAGAGGGTCCCAGATGGCAGAATGGGGCGCTGTGGTTTTCAGATTTTTATGATGAAGCAGTGTTCCGCTGGTCGCCTCATGGGACAGCCGAGCGCATGGTTACGGTACCCCTGCGTCCCTCGGGCCTGGGCTGGCTGCCCGGTGGCGACCTACTGATTGCCTCCATGCTGGATAAACGCCTGTACCGGCTGTCCGACCAGGGCACGCTGTCCTGTCACGCCGACCTATCCGAGGTTGCAGAGAGAAGAATCAATGACATGTTGGTGGATCCCGAGGGGCGGGCCTGGGTCGGTAATTTCGGCTTTGACCTGCCTGCGGGGGAACCCGTTACACCGGGTACGCTCGCCCGTGTGGATGCCGGTGGCGCGGTGCACGCAGCAGCAGGGGACCTTCTATTTGCCAATGGCATGGCCTTGCTGGATGAGGGGACCACGCTGGTCGTGGCGGAAACATTCCGCGGCTGCCTGACAGCGTTTGATATTTCATCCCACTCCGAACTTTGCAACCGCAGGCTGTGGGCCCAGTTGCCCGAAGGGGCTGTGCCGGACGGAATTTGTGTTGATGCCGAGGCGGCCATATGGGTGGCCTCACCCACTACCGGGACGGTGCTCAGGCTGGCTGAAGGGGGGGAGGTTCTCGACACGATCGACACGGGCAGGCAGGCCATAGCCTGTGCCCTTGGCGGTGATGACGGGCACACGCTGTTTGTCAGTACCGCAGTGGCCACCGACAGGGACACCTGTCTGGCAGTCCGCTCGGCGCGGGTCGAAGCTTATGCTGTATCTGTTCCGGCAACAGCTGACTGTCCTTGAGGCCGGGTAAGCTCTTCAGGCGAATACGCAGGGTGTAGCCTCCCCTTTTAGGCAGGCTTCCCGAATGCGTCGCTTGTCGATTTTCTCGGTGGCACCCCTGGGCAGGGGCTCGGCGTAGTACCAGACGTATTCCGGGATCTTGAACTGCGCCAGCGAGCCAGCAAGCAGGGCTTGAAGTTGCTGCAAGGAAGGCCGCTCCAGGGCATACACGGCGGCGCCCACCGTCTCTCCAAGCCGCTCGTCGGGTACCGAGAACACGCTGGCCTCCAGAACCCCTTCGACTCGATGCAGTGCGCCCTCAACCTCAGGGCAGGCAATGTTTTCACCGCCGCGGATAATCATGTCTTTTTTTCTGCCGACGATGAACACCAGCCCGTTCTCGTCCTGATAGCCCAAATCACCGGTGTGCATCCAACCCGCCTTCAGGGCGGCCTCTGTCTGCTCGGGCTTGTTGAGGTAGCAGCGCATATTGGCGGCACTCTGCAGCGCCAGTTCCCCCACCTCGCCAGCGCCAGCCTCCGAGCCATCGTCAAGGACGATGCGCAGCGCCTGGACCGGCGGTATCAATCGGCCCGCGGCCCCCGGGTGATCGATATACTCTTTCCCTGACAGGCGCAGTCCCAGACCGTTGGTCTCGGTCATACCAAAGCCTGTGGCGGGGGAGGCATGCTTGAACTGCGACGCAAGTTTCCCGACCTGGCTGGCCGGGCGTTTCGCGCCACCGGCGTCGATGGAGTTGAGGGTCGACAGGGTGGCGCCGGTGGCCTTTGCCGCCTCGAGAATGTCGGCCGACATTGTGGGAACGCCCCAGAATCGGGTGATCTGCTCATCCTCAATCAGTTGCACAGCCAGGTGGGCATCCCATTTCGGCATCAGTACCACCTTGCCCCCCGCGGCGAGGGTCAACAGGAAACAACTGTTGGTGCCCGAGATGTGGAAAAACGGCACGGTCACCAAGTTTGACTGCAGCAGTGGTTGGCCCTGAGGATCGGAGGCCATTGGGATGCCATGACCCATGGCTTCATAGGTTGGCAGGATCATGAGCCACGACCACAGCGCGGTCATGACGCTGCGATGGGTCAGGACGACTCCTTTGGGGTGCCCGGTAGATCCCGAGGTGTACATGATTGAAAAATCATCATCAGCGGTGGCAGGGCAGATGGGTGGGTCGGCATGGGGTCGCCCTGCCATCAGTTCTGCAAAGTCGAGTTGCTGTGACTCACTGGAGCGAACCCGGATGAGCCTGACTCCCATGGAGGTCACAACGTCGTGTAATCGTCCTGCCCGAGCATCGTCAGCGAGGGCCAGGCGCGCACCGGAATCTTCAAAACCGTAGCCCAGTTCGCTGGCAGTCCACCACGCGTTCATGTGCACCGCTACGGCACCCAAGGCGGCAATGGCCATCAGTGCGATGACATACTCAGGGTAATTGCGCATCGCGATCGCAATCCGGTCGCCCCGGCACACGCCCAGATCTTTTTGCAGCACCGCAGCAAACCGCCAGACCTGTTCTGCGAATGCCCGGTAGGACAGCCGCTCGGCACCAAAGACAAGCAGTTCCCGATCACCGTATTCCCCGACTTTGTCCACCAGCAGGTCGCAGAGGTTGGCCGGTGCCGAGGCAAAGACGGGAAGGACGGTGCCGTTGATCGGGGCAGTCGAGAGTGCAAAGCGTGGGTCTGAGGTTGTGAGGAATCCAATCGCCTCGCCAAGGGTGCGTTCTGTTGGGGTCACGTGGTACCTCTTTTCAGGTGCTTTGCGGTTAACAGGGCCTCGCACGGGTGATCACGGCGAGTCATTGCGGAGCGGGTCTAACCTAGCATTTTTTTTCGCGAACTTGCGCTTAGCTTGCCCGGTTCCTGCCGCTGCAGTGAGTGCGCAGGCGAGCATTGCAAAAAATATGCCCTGCAGGCAGCCAAATCCGAGAGTGAAACTCCAGGGCAGGCCAGAGCGTAGCAACCCCCGGTAACCCCGGGCATAGCTCCCCAAACTACCGCCACCCCGGCCGTCAACTGAGCGCAGAATCAGGTACCAGGAGCCGGCCAGAATCAGCGGGCCGAGCAAAAAAAAGCAGGCCAAAGACCGTTTGGAAATTGGCGGCGATCAGCAGATAACCTGCGACGATCGGTGCCACGATTGGCGTGAAACCCATCACAGCGGTGAGAGTGGCAAAAGCCTTCAATGCGGCTTTCGGCGTCATTTGGTTGCTAATGAAGCCCCGGGCAATAACGGTGCCTACGCCTGCCCCCGCAGCCTGTAAAAACCGAAACGTCACCAGCGGCCAGAAATTTTCGCTGAGGGTCAGACCAGCGCCGCTGCAACAGCGGATTATTTTAAAAATGCCAGCGCGTGCCTGAAGCACGGGTTGGTCACTGTGCGTAGGTTGACCCCTCCTCATCGAGGATCAGCTTAATTTCCTTGAGGTGGTTGGTCGCTGAGCCCGGATACTCAGCTATTTCATCCGAGGTTTTTTGCGCAACTGCGTGGCTGAGGAGCCGCAGAGGTTGACCAGTTTGCAGCGCCCGGATATAGGTCTCCGCGGCACGTTCAAAGTAGTAAAGCTGGAACAGGGCGTCCGCAACTGTCGGTCCTATAGCCAGAACGCCGTGGTTGCCCATGACCATAATGCGGATTTTCGGGTCGTCGAGCAGTGCAGCGCAGCGCTCGCCTTCCTCCGCAAACGCCAGGCCGCCATAGGTCGTATCCACGATATGTCGACCATAAAACATGGCCGTATTCTGGTCGATCGGTGGCAGCGTACTGTCGGCCAGCGACGCCAGTACCGTGGCATGCATCGAATGTACGTGCATCAGGCAGCGGGCATGAGGGCACATCCGATGAATCGAACCGTGCAGCCCCCAGGCTGTAGGGTCGGGGGGGTGGGGCCCGGTCATGGTGTCCTTATCGTTGGCATTGAGCAGCTGGAGATCGGATGCCTTGATACGGCTGAAATGCATTTGGTTGGGATTCATCAGGAACTGGCTGCCGTCCTCATTGACGGCGAGGCTGAAGTGGTTGGCTACCGCTTCGTGCAGGCCCAGTCGCTCAGCCCAGCGGAAAGCTGCTGCCAAATCTATACGTTCCTGCTGATGGGCATGCTGGATGCCAAGGCTTGCAAAGCTCGACTGGGGCATTGGCCGGGTCTCGTAGTAGCATTCAGGTCCCAACTGAACCATAGTTTATGGGCGGATGGTAGCTTTGCAGATTAATACGTGGGTGCCGATCTGTCGCGGGCTGGGCTCAGGTAGTTTCCCGACGCGCCGTGTTGCTTCAACACCGTTAGATCCTCTCACGGCACGCCTTGTCTTCAGCCCTATTTAGGCTCTCACTGGCGCTTGGGAAAACTTTCGGGAGAGCTGCATGCCAGTGACTTTGCGTGGCGTCATTGCCTGCACAAGTAATCAGGCGCACCGTCGCGGCGTTGCGCGGGGAGTACTTTGCAATCACCCTCAATGCCGATGGCAGTCGTTCACTGCGCAGTCACTGCGTGATAAGTGCCCCGCCGATGGTCGAGCGGGACGTGAAGCGCTTAACGTCAGTGGCGGAGAGGAAATGCACTGAGCGTACTGGATTTTGGGGCGTAGAGTGGGTGACGGGGATGGCCTTTGCGGGTAATGCCCAGGCACAGGGGGTTGCTCAACTTTGCGAGCACGGTTTGCTGCCTGCCCAGAAAGACTCCGTGGTTGCCCCAGGCGGCAACGACCGGCCCGTTGGCCAGCGCTAATTTTTGTAGCCAGTAATTGTTGCGGCTGCCGACAGGGTCCTGGGCATGTTTCAGATCACCGGGATGGCGTGCGCGCCAGGCAAACAGGTTGACTACGGTGACGGCGCCAAACCCCCAGCCCGCAGCAAAATTAATAATCCTGCGCAGGGTGGCATCATCTCTCTGGGCATCTGCCGTCGAGGGATTCAAGCCGATGAAAACAAGGTCAGGTCCATCCGCCCATTGGCGTGTTAGCCAGTAGCGGTAGGCACCACAGCGCGAGAATCCGGCCCCACGTTCCATAGCATCGTCTCCAGTACCAGGGATTCGCCACTTTGTGCGCGATGGCGATCTATGACAGGCTGAACCCTGCACTCCGCTGCGTGTCCAAACAAAGGAGGCCCTGCCCGTGGAAGCCATTGTTCACCAATTTTATGAAGCCGTCAGAACGGGAAATAACGACCAGCTGGACAAGATCATACATGAGGATTTTGCCTTGGTTTGCCCCACCAGGGAACATGTTCTATCCGGGGTTTATCAGGGTAAGTCACGATTTTTTGATAGCGTATTGCCTCATGTTTTTGGCTGCGTGGACTCTCCCGATATCGAGTTCTGCCAGACGTTCCGGATACTGTGTAGCTCGGGAAATGTAGTGGTTGCACTGGCGCTGAACGACGGTATTGCGCGACAGGGTGAGGCAGCTTACAACCAGGTTTATGTGCACGTATTCAGAATTGTGGCGGGACAGGTAATGGCGTTGATCGAGCTGTTTGATACGGCGTTGGCCAACCGAACGCTATGGGGGAATGTCGAGAACTTGGATGCCGATGAACCGTTCTCTCTCGCCGCACTGGCGAGCCTCGGATTTTCTGGGTGATATGGCTGGAATTACTGCAAAAGTTGCTGCTGTTTGCCTTTTATTTAGGTCCTTCCCTGTGTAGTGTTGGACGTGGGGGAGCATAAGAAGAAGTAGAGCTTTGAAAGCGACCAATACGAATGACCCTGAGTACTTCCACAAGGTAGTCGACTGTCAGTATGCCTGTCCGGCACACACGCCTGTGCCCGAATATATTCGCCTTATTGCGGCGGGTCGCTATACCGACGCCTACATGGTCAACTGGGAATCCAATGTGTTCCCCGGCATCCTGGGCCGAACCTGTGATCGGCCCTGCGAACCGGTCTGCCGCCGTGCTCGAGTAGATGAAGAGGCGGTTGCCATCTGCCGACTGAAACGCGTCGCCGCAGACAACAAGGATGATGTTGCGCACCTGTTGCCCCGTGCGCCTGCTGTGGGTAATAACAAGCGGATTGCGCTGATTGGTGCCGGCCCGGCGTCGCTGACGGTGGCGCGGGACCTTGCGCCATTGGGTTACCAGATTGATCTCTACGATGATCAGCCCCTGGGCGGTGGCTTCATGCGCAGCCAGATTCCGATTTTCCGGCTGCCCCCGGAAGTGCTTGATGAGGAGGTGAATTTCATCCTCAACATGGGCATCAAGCAGCACTTCCAGACCTATGTGTCGAGCTTGAAGTCGATACTTGAGCAGGGTTACCACGCTGTTTTTGTCGGGACTGGTGCGCCACGCGGCAGTGATCTCGACATTCCGGGGCGCGAGGCCTGCGGCGCGTCAATCCACGTGGGTATTGACTGGCTTGCCTCAGTGGCGTTTGAACATGTCGCCAAAATTGGTAAGCGCGTTCTGGTGCTTGGGGGTGGCAATACCGCCATGGACTGCTGCCGCACGGCCCGCCGGGTGGGTGGTGAAGACGTCAAGGTTGTGGTTCGCTCAGAGTTTTCCCGGATGAAGGCCTCTCCCTGGGAAATTGAGGATGCGGTTGCGGAAGATATCCCAATTATCAATAACCACGTGCCCAAGGAGTTCGTCCACGAGGACGGCGTCCTAAAGGGAATGCGTTTTACGGTAGTTGACGTGGTTTACGATGCCCGGGGTAAGCGGGAGTTGGTGCCCACCGGGGAAGAAGTCTTTTTTGAAGCCGATGAGGTCATCATAGCGATAGGCCAGGACAATTCCTTCCCCTGGATTGAACGTGATCTTGGTATTGAATTTGGCAAGTGGGACATGCCCGCAGTAGACAAGACCACCTTCCAGAGTAGCCTGAAAAAAGTTTTCTTTGGCGGTGATGCGGCCTTTGGTCCGGAAAACATCATCACGGCGGTGGCCCACGGGCATCAGGCGGCGATCTCCATTGACCTTTACCTCAATGGGCAGCGGGTAGAGAAACGCCCGGCTCCGGGTGTAAATCTTGTCAGCCAGAAAATGGGCGTCCACGAATGGAGTTACGACAGCGAGGTGTCCATGGACGATCGCTATCCCGTACCCCACGTGGCGAAGGAAAAGGCGCTGCTGGACCGAAAGGTTGAGGTTGAGTTGGGGTTTGATCCCGCTGTTGCTTACCAGGAAGCTGAACGCTGCCTTAACTGTGATGTGCAGACGGTCTTTACGACGGCTAAATGTATTGAGTGCGATGGATGCGTCGATATATGCCCCACCGATTGCATCAATTTCATTACCAACAATGATGAACCCGAATTGCGTCAGTCCCTACGCAGACCCGCGCGCAATGAAGACCAGGACCTGTACGTCTCCAGCACGCTAGCCCAAACCCAGCGAGTCATGGTCAAAGATGAAAATGTATGCCTGCACTGTGGCTTGTGCGCCGAGCGCTGCCCAACGGGTGCCTGGGATATGCAACGATTTTTCTACAGCGTTACCAAGGCTGGAGGCTCATGCAAGCAAAGCAGTCAATCAATGACTTCGTCATAAAGTTTGCCAACGTCAACGGCACCGGTTCTGCCAGTGCCAACAGCATGTTTGCCAAAGCCATCTTCCGGATGGGCATACCTGTCAGTCCAAGAAATATCTTTCCATCCAATATTCAGGGGATGCCAACCTGGTACGAGGTCCGGGTCAGCCAGGACGGCTATCTGGGTCGTCGGGGCGGTATTGACATCATGGTGTGTGTTAATCCCCAAAGCATCAAGCGCGATGTGGCTGAGGTGGAGTCCGGCGGCTATTTTATTTATGACTCCACGAAACCACTCGACCTCAGGCTGGTCCGGGAGGACATCAATTATATTGGCATACCCTTTACCGATATTTGCCTGCGTGAATATACCGATGCACGCCAGCGGCTATTATTCAAAAACGTAATTTATGTGGGCGCCCTGTCAGCGCTGCTGAATATTGATTTCAGCGTACTCAAGGATTTGGTTTCCGATCAATTCAAGGGCAAGGAGAAACTGATAACCCCCAACATCTATGCCCTCGAGCTGGGGCATCAATACGCCAGCACCCATTTCGACTGCCCCATTGGCATTCACCTTGAGCGGGGGCATCGTGTTGCCAAGCATATTGAGGACTTTGATAACATCCTCATGGACGGCAATACCGCAGCAGCCCTCGGTGCTGTTTATGCCGGGGCAACTGTCGCAGCCTGGTATCCCATCACCCCCTCCACATCGGTGGTGGATGCCTTTGACAAATACTGTCGCCGTCTGCGGATAGACCCGGGCACCGGGAAAAAGAATTACGCCATCATACAGGCGGAGGATGAGCTGTCGGCACTGGGCATGGTGATTGGCGCCAACTGGAATGGGGCCCGGGCCTTTACGGCGACCAGTGGTCCCGGGGTCTCGCTGATGAGCGAGTTTCTGGGGTTGGCCTATTTCGCCGAGGTGCCGACCGTTCTTATCGACGTGCAGCGTGCCGGGCCCTCCACGGGTATGCCAACGCGCACGCAGCAGTCTGATGTGTTGATGGCGGCCTACGCCTCCCATGGCGATACCAAACACGTGCTGTTATTCCCGGCGACCCCCGCGGAATGTTTTAGCATGACGGTGGAGGCCTTCGACCTGGCCGAGCGGCTCCAGACGCCCATTATTATCATGAGTGATCTCGATCTGGGGATGAACGAGTGGATGTCGCCGCCGCTGGAATTTGATGACAATTTTCGCTATGACCGAGGCAAGGTCCTTAGCGCCGCGGATCTCGATCAGATGGAGGAGCGCTTCGGCCGCTACAAAGACGTCGATGGCGATGGCATTACCTACCGGACTTACCCGGGCACACACCCGGATAAAGGCGCATTCTTTACCCGCGGCACCTCCCGGGATGAGTACGCCGCATATACAGAAGATGGCGCCGAATACGTTCGCAATATGGACCGGCTGCTCAAGAAATTTGAAACCGCCAAGTCCATTGTGCCCGAGCCCAAAATCAAGCACTCCGAAATGCAGACCCAGCATGGCGTGGTGTTTTTTGGCACAACCGCATCACCAGCTTACGAGGCTATAGAGATTCTTGAGAAGGAGGGCATTGACCTTGACACCATGCGAATTCGATCCTTCCCATTCAACATGGATGTCGAGCAATTCATCCGTGAACACGATCGAATTTTTGTTATTGAGCAGAATCGAGATGGCCAAATGCGTCGGCTGATGCTTAACGAGACCAGTGCGCCCGCCAAGGAAAAGCTGATACCTATTCTGGAATACGATGGCCTGCCGGTAACGGCACGCAAGATTGCTGGAATGATCCGCAATTACATAACCCACGGAAACGTCACTCCGCTCACCCGGCGTAACGCCACCGAGGAGGAGATGGCATGACTTATGTAAAACCATCATTCCGGCACCCTGAAGCGCCGATCAACGAGTTGGGTCGATCCCGGCAGGATTATGAAGGAGGTCTTTCCACCCTGTGCGCGGGCTGTGGTCACGACTCCATCAGTGCGGCGATTATCGATGCGTGTTTTGAACTCAACATAGAGCCGCACAAGGTGGCCAAGCTGTCGGGTATCGGGTGCTCATCCAAGACGCCCGCTTACTTTCTTTCGGGCTCGCACAGTTTCAACAGCGTTCATGGTCGGATGCCATCGGTAGCAACGGGTGCCAATCTCGCCAATCGTGATCTGATCTATATCGGAATTTCTGGTGATGGGGATACGGCCTCCATAGGGCTGGGCCAATTTGCCCATGTGGTGCGGCGCAATCTCAATATGACGTACATTGTTGAGAACAACGGTTGCTATGGGCTGACCAAGGGGCAGGACTCGGCAACCATGGATACCGGAACGCCCAATAAAAAAGGCGATATCAATATGTATTCCCCGATTGATCTTGCCCGACTCGCCATAGAAATTGGTGCAACCTTTGTGGGCCGGAGTTTTTCTGGTGATAAGCAGCAGCTGGTTCCGCTGATTAAGGCGGCCATCAGCCATCGCGGTTTCGCGTTACTCGATGTGGTGTCGCCCTGTGTGACGTTTAATAATCACAGCGAATCCACCAAGAGTTACGAGTATGTGCGAGGCGCAAATACCGGTATGCCCGTAGATTTTGTGCCCATGCGCCAGGAAATTACGGCGACCTATGATTCCGGGGCGACCTGCGAGGTCTGCATGCATGATGGTTCAGTGGTCAGGCTCTACAAGCAGGATAACGACTACGATATTGAGGACCGGCAGTCGGCCCTTGAGGCCACCAGCCATTTTAAGAAGGAGGGCAAAATCCTCACGGGACTACTCTATATCCAGCGGGACAGTGAGGAGTTGCACGATGTGTTGGGCACGGCGCGCCGCCCCCTGAACTCGATGACCGAACGGCAGCTGTGCCCGGGCTCACGGTTCCTTGACTCAATCAATGCTGGGCTACGCTGATCCGCAGAGTCGGCGGTATCCGCTATGGTAGGCAAAGTGAAAAAACGCATCAGTGATGCGCTGGCATGGAGCGCCTTCCTGGCCCTTCTGTTCAGCCTTCTCTCCTTTGTTCTGCCCGTGGTGGAGGTGTCCGGTGTTGTAGGCCAGATGCTGGACACCTACGACGAGGTCAGTAACTGTGCTTCCCAGCGCTGTGAGGCAAGTTTGAACATTGAGGGGCTCCCGGAGCGAGCGGGCTGGCTCGGGCAGATACAGGGCTTCCTGGCTGACTGGCGTTACGAGGCCTTTCTGGTTTGGCTGGGCGTTGGAATTTTCCAAACTTTCTTTATCCGCTCGTTTCGGTTGTTGCCCTGGCGCCCAGTGGTTGTGCGCGTTGTGACTCGAGTCCCCCTTGACGACATGAATTAGCGCGGGTTTTCCCAGGGCCCCGGCGTTATTGAGATGCCCGGCCCCGTCTCCTGATCCCTCCGCGTGCAGGCACCAGCTCAGGCCACAAACGCGCCGAAGATTGCTTTCTGTGTGTCATGGGAGGAGGCGCTAAACGCGACCTGCAGGCGCGTCGGGCCGTTGTTCGGGTACAGGATACAGATGCCGTGGCGCCCGCCGTGGTTTGGTCAGCGCGCTGGTCGTTGGGTGGGAGGTTAGTTCAGCTTATGATTCCCGCCGAAACTGGTGCTTTAAACGCATCATGTCGGAGTGGGATACGTAAATCAGGTCTGCAACCCGACGTATCAGGTGCTCCTCATACTTGTCCAGATGGCCATCGGCAAAAGCGACCTGCCACATCAGGCCTATCAGATCACAGCGCTCCGCAGGTGAACTGTTCTCCACGACTCGCCGGGTAAATTCATGGAGCGACACGGCCTCATCCGCGCGTTGTGCAGCCAGTGACTCCAGGGCGGCAAGAGCGGCATCATCCAGTACGAACGTGCTGCGCAGGAGTTCCAGCAGGACCTGGCGCTCATCGGTAGTAAAAGCGGCGTCAGCCTTCGCTACTTCGATCAGCAGCGCCGCCGAGGCCAGCTGTAACCTGTCTTCGGTGGAGGGCCCCGAGGGGGCACTGCCGGCGGCGAACATGTCGAGGATCTTGCTAATCACCCGGGTAACCCTCGTTCAGCTGTCGGCGAGCGCCTGCTCTTCTGGGGTCATCTCCGCTGGAATCGCTTCAAACAAGGGTGTCGAGAGATAACGCTCGCCGGTATCTGGCAACATGACCAACAGTACGCTGCCCGCTTCGGCCTGTTCTGCGACTTCCATCGCCGTAGCGACCGTCGAGCCACCCGACACGCCGGTAAGTATGCCTTCCTCCCTGGCCAGTCGTTGTGCCCAGGCCATACCGTCCTGCGCATCTACGGGCCTGACTTCATCGAACCCGTTCTGGTCGATGCCCTCCTGAAGCACCAGAGGGATGAAGTCGGGTGTCCAGCCCTGAATCAAATGCGGCTCCCAGGCGGGATGACTGCCATCCGGGGAGCCATCGTCGTTGCGCGCCTGCTCTGTGCCAGAGCCTACAAGTGCCGCGTTGTGCGGCTCTGAAAGGATGATTTTGCAATCGGGCCGCTCCCTGCGCAGAACCCTTGCCACACCGGTTACCGTTCCGCCGGTGCCGTAGCCCGTTACCCAGTAGTCGAGGCGAGATCCAGAGAAATCGGCGACAATTTCCCGCCCGGTGGTCGCTTCGTGAATGTCAGCGTTGGCTTCAGATTCAAACTGTGCCGCAAAAAACCAGTCGTTGTCGGCAGCGAGTTGCCGGGCCTTACGGTACATCCCAATACCCTTCTCGGCACGGGGTGTCAGAACGACCTTTGCACCCAGGAATCGCATCAGGCGTCGCCGCTCAATTGAAAAACTGTCGGCCATGGTGATGACCAGTGGGTAACCCCGTGCTGCGCAAACCATGGCCAGACCGATTCCGGTATTTCCTGAGGTGGCTTCGACCACAGTCTGTCCGGGCTTCAGTTTGCCACTGCGCTCCGCCATCTCGATAATATTCAGCGCGAGACGATCTTTTACCGAACTCAGCGGGTTGAAGGATTCCACTTTGACATAGACCTCGACATGGTCCGGCGCAATCCGATTCAACCTGACGCAGGGGGTATCGCCCACGGTGCGAGTGATATCGCCGTACAGCTGTCCCCGACCTTCGGTGGTATAAGTTTCTGACACGATTAGATCTCCCTTTAGTTGGCTCGCCACCCTACCTTAGCAGAGGTTTTCGCCCAGCAGTGTGGCCCCTGTGTGAGCTTAACGATTAATGCCCGCCGCTAACATGCAGCAACGCGCCTGGAATACCGTGGCGGTAACTGCCCGGACTCGATCAAAGCCTTGTGAGTCAGCCTATTACCGGCTCCGGTCAGAGCAGCAGCACCGCCATTTTAACCAGTACGAGGACGGAGCCTATCCACACGACGGAGCGGATAATGGGTGTTCCCAGAACGTAAAGCAGCAGATAGACCCCTCGTAACGCCAGCCAGTAGAGGGCAAGACTGCCGGCGTCGGTACCTTCGATTTGCAAAAGCAGTGCTATGGCGAGAAAAGCGGGCAGGGACTCCATGTAATTGGCGGCCGCCCGTTTGGCCCTGAGGGTCAGCAGGGAGAGTTCGACGGTTTCGTCCCGGGCGCCAAGCAGCCACTTGGCGTGGGCGAGGCTAAACGCCATCGGGACCAGCCAGACATGTGTTGCAAGGAGTAGGAGCGAAAGCAGGATTTCAGAATTCATCATAACGTCGGTTCCTTGGTATGGTCATTGGTAGAAGAATCACGCTAGCATCAAAAAGGCTTCGCGGACAGGGTTCTGGCACAGTGGTGCATGATCCGGAAAAACCGGGTGTATGCACCGGGCCCGATTTAAGCTGTGTCCTTAGGGGCGTGGATGCCACTGCTCGTGGAACCTTTGATTTTCAGTTCACTTACAGGCGAATGGAGACACTATGAAATATCTGGTTTGTGTTGATTTTAAATGCAAAGAGGGCGCGACTGACGCCGTTGGTGAAATGCTCCGGGCGGCGTTGCCGGGGACACGAGACTACGATGGGTGCCAGAATGTTGATGTCTATTTCGATGAGACATCGAACACTTACTCTGCCCTCGAGGTATGGGATAGCGCCGAGCACTACAAGGCCTATCTGAATTACCGGACAGAGAGCGGTATTGCAGATGCTGTCGCTCCTGTTCTCGAAGGAGGATGGGACGCTGTGGTTGCCAACGTCAAGTGGCTGGGTGACAAAACAGACATTTGACGCACTCCGGGCTTCCCGTGGTCGTTGTGATGAAATCTCACGGTGATGTTGGGTGGGCGGGGGTGCTTTGGGTGCAAGATGCCTCTGCGGGCAGGACCGCCCTTGGACGCCCAAGGGATTGTGAGCTGCAGGGGTTTGAAGTTACCTCGGGATGCCTATCGATGAAGAGGGGCGTTGGCAGGGAGACACTTTGCTTCAGGGTGGCGCAGCGTCGCATGACAGGTGGAGTAGACAGTGAGCAGTGAACAGTTTGATGCCCTGGTTGTGGGCGCGGGTATCTCTGGGCTTTATCAGACCTACAAGCTGCGCGAGGCGGGCTTCTCGGTGCGGGCCATTGAGTCGGCGCCGGATGTGGGGGGGACCTGGTACTGGAATGCCTACCCTGGCTGCCGTGTCGACTCGCCGGCCAATATTTATCAATACTGGTTTTCACAGGCATTACTGGACGACTGGGATTGGTCTGAGCGGTTTCCCGCCCAGCCGGAGATAAAGCGCTACCTGCAACATGTTGCCCGCCGCTTTGACCTCTATAGCGCCATAGAGTTTGAGACTCGTGTGGCGTCTGCCGAGTGGCTGGAGGAGCAGGCCCAGTGGCGGGTGGTGACAGACACGGGAAAGACCTTTACCGCGCGTTACCTCGTCAGCTGCGTAGGGCTTCTATCAACGCCCAAGGTGTTGTCCATCCCGGATCAGGAAACGTTTCAGGGAAGGGTGTATTACACGGCACGATGGCCGCAGCAACCGGTCGATCTCAATGGTCAGCGCGTTGGTGTCATAGGCAATGGCGCCACCGGTATTCAGGTAATCCAGACCCTGGCGCCGGAGGTCTCTGAATTGACGGTTTTCCAGCGCACACCGCAATACGCAGTGCGCATGAAAAACTATAAGGTCGATAAGCACATCATGTCAGACTGGCGAGCCGACTACCCCCACATCAGTAAGCTTGTCCACACTACGTTTGGTGGCTTCACCTGGGATCCTGCTGAGGAGGGACATGCGGCTACGCTGACTCCTGAGCAGAGAAATGACGTTTATGAGGAATGTTGGGCCGATGGCTCCCTGAAAATGTTTGTCGGCACTTTTCCGGAGACGCTGGTGGATCCCGTGATGAATGCGGAACTGACAGAATTCGTCCGCAACAAGATCCGTGTCCAGATCAACGATCCTGTTCTGGCCAACAAACTTATCCCCAGTGATCATGGCTACGGGCTGAAACGCGTGCCATTGGAGAGTGGCTATTACGAGGCGTTTAATCGCCCCAACGTGCAGCTTGTAGACGTCAAGGCTGAACCCATATCGGGATTTTATGAAGGCGGTTTGCGGGTTGGCGATAAAGAGTACCCCCTTGATGTGCTGATCATGGCGACCGGGTTTGACGCGGGTACCGGTACGCTGTCGCGTATGGGTGTGCGGGGTCGAGGTGGGCAGTCATTGGCGGCGCTGTGGGGACGTGACATTCGCACTACCCTGGGGCTGCAGGTTCACGGATTTCCCAATTTGTTCCTGATAGGCGGGCCGCTGTCCCCTTCTGCGGCCTTTTGCAACGTCCAGACCTGTGTCCAGCAGCAAATAGACTGGGTCACAGAAGCGATCAGTCACGTGCGGGAGTCGGGCCACCGGTCTATGGAACCCACCCTGGAGCGGGAGGAGGAGTGGGTAAGGCATCACGACGAGGTGGCGAACGCCACGCTGATGGTAACGGTTGATTCCTGGTATACCGGCGCCAATATCCAAGGTAAACAAAGGCGGCTGCTGTCATACATCGGAGGTGCACATGTCTACCGCGAGCTGTGTGAAGAGATACAGCAGCAGGGTTACCCTGGCTTCAAGCTGACAAGATGATGAGCTCTGCTGGGGCAGTGTTTGGCCTGCCTGAGCCGCTCCCGGTGATTACCCATGTATCGCCGTGCAAGCCCACGTTTGGTGCGCTACTGCCCACAGCTCCAGATCCCCTGCCGTGCTGCATCAGTTTGGCGCCGTTGCCGGCAATTGGCTGGGGCTCCACCGGGCAATTCGTATCTTGGACGCCAGCGGTCTGACCAGCTGTCCCAGCGAGTGACTGGCGACATAAGCCCATGCCAAGCCAAAGGGAAATGGCGATCATCCGGGTCCCTTCAAACTCCCGGGACCGGCATGATCCGCACGGCGCGCGACCCAACGGGGCTGAGCAGCTCGATATTTTGCGTGGCCCGTCCCTGACGATCCTCGCCGGGCCCGCTCGACCATGACAGTTCTACCGTCTTTTATGGCAGAGTAACGTTTTTATTTCCCGCGGGATGAAGGGGGCATGGCGGAACCAGACGACTATCATTCCCTGTTTACAAAGCAGCAGTGGCTCGTTCTGTTCGGAATCCTGTCCGCCGTGCTACTCGCGGCGTGGGTTGGTCAGCCCCCCAGGCTCAAGGTTTGTTTTCATGCGGACCGGCTGCCCTGTCCAGATCTACTGAGGGCCGAGGTGCGCCTCCGGTACCATGATAGCAAGGCGACTTTGACGCCTTTTTGCACGGACGGCAGGAGTAATGGCTGTGCTCTCCGCAGGGCCCGATGGAATAAAGCGGTATGCGAGGTGCATTTGCTCCTGCCCGCGTCAGAGGCCCTTCTTAACCATGAAATGAACCATTGCCGGGGCTGGGAGCATGGGGGAGATACCCGGGCTGCCTATGCCCAGCCATGGACACCCAACTGGCGACTTGTTCGCAGCAGGGGAGTGCAGCCGTTGGAGTGAGCCCGCAGAGCGGCGTCTGGAAACTTTCAGTAAGATCTTCGGGCAATCAGTTGACTGACTTCCCGGGTGAGTGGCAGTTCAAAGGATACGGCCGACAAGACCAGGGCGTCTCTGGATCGGACGAGCCTGGCGTTGGCATAGACCGCGTTTCGACCCACGGTGTAAGTGCCCACTACCACCGCAGTCGCCTCATGCGTTTGGGCGAGTAGTTCCAGATCCCGGGATAGCATGAGTTCCCCCTGTGCCGGATCAATAAAGAGAGCGTCAGCAAGTAAGGTCTCGGTCACTTTGTAGCCACCCCTGACGACCTCGGTACTGCAGTCCTGGCCCATCAGGCGACCGAGCTTCGATGACTGGTGCAGCGCACTGAGATCGGCAAAGCTGACAACCAGCAGGGTGTCCTCCCGTTTGTTGGTATGCTTCGCCCGGCGGACCAGCCGTGAACAGGCCTGCTCAACTTCATCACGGATATCGACGGTTTGTTCTTGGCCGGCATAGATCGAATTGGTCGCCGCATTGCTCCCGTGATAACCGTTGCAACCCATCAGGCTTACCAGTAGCCCGACAACGACGGTGGGGATGCGATAATCGGGTGTCTTGTTCATAGCGCTACAGGCCCCCGTACCCTGATCGATCCCGGACTGTCATACAGACCCCTATCCGCGGTCCGCAGGTAGTAGATTGAAGAGTGGCTGTACAGTAGGCGCGACTCGCCGCGCACCCGGGTGGTCAGGATAATTTCAGTATCCGGAGCGGCAGAATCAGAATTCATGTAGTTGTAAAAATCGGCCCCGACTGCGGCGGGTATGAGCAGAGCTGCCGGGTTGGACCATGTTTCAACTGCGTGGGCGATGATATAAAGCGACAGTGCGGAGGCCGAGACAAATCCGGGAGGAAGATTCAGTTGGCTGCGGTCTGTAAACTCTACCACCTCAATGTCGTACTCCACACGGAGCTCCTGCGCTGCGTCAAAGACCAGTGCGCCCTCATTGAGGAGGCCCTCCGCCAAAAAGTCGTAGTAAGCGCCGAGAAATGGTGACCCACTTCGGCCGTCGGGGGGGCTAAGTTGTAGGGCTGGCACCTCCTCAAATCGATTCACCAACAGCTGGGCCTCGTTGTGGGCGATCAACTGCCAGTGGGCACTGGCCTGCAGGTTCTTTTGGTAAATCTGTGGAAACTGTTCGCCGATAGGGTAATTGGCTGTGCGGTTGCCCTGCGCGGCATGTTGGCAGCCCGCACCCAACATCAGCCCAAATAGGGTCACCATCAGCGCACCAGCCGTTTTTATAGGGATTGGGGAGGGCATGTCCTACTCCGCTTGGGCTTGTGAAACCAGGTCTTACTTCATGAGCGACCAAAAGAGCAAAACCTTGAGGGGATTTACGCCGCTTTTTCCAGCCAGCAGGTGGATACCCGGCGCGGCGAGCCTGCCACCGCCTGCAGGGCGAAAAAAGGCGGATCGGCGGGTGGGGGAAGGGGTGCCGACCGCCACGTAAATGGCCGGTCAGCGGCGGCTGGCAAAGAGCCAGCCAAGGATAAAAATATGAAAAATATTTATAAAAAAGGATAAAACATCATCGGAAGCACAATAAATGTTGCTCCGACAGCAATTGCCAAGAGATCATACTGAGAGCTATTCATGATTTTCTCCAATAAATTTCTGAATAGCGACCATAGTGGGGTGCGGGCTGGTCTTTTTAAACAGCAGCCAGTGGGAAATGTGTGGTATTAATTCTTATTATTTATATATAAAATAAAATACATAACTTTAGATTATTTTTAAGCATGCCCATTGCGCTCGGGCTATCCGTGCCCCATGTCGACAGAAACTGGACGCCAACAGGCTGGAACTGTCAACCTGTCGTACAGCCCATAACCCACTACCAATCGGAGTACGCATGCCTTGTAGGTACAATCGTCGACAGTTTCTCAGGGCAGCGGCCCTGGCACCCCCAGGCCTGTTGTTGGCGCGTTTTTCCCACGCACAGGGGCCTGTTGTTGCAGCGGACGACCCCACCGCGACGGCGCTGGGCTATGTTGCTGACCACACGGAAGTTGACACGGCAAAGTGGCCGAAAAAGGCTGGAGCCAATGGAGCAGGGCAACAGTGCACCAATTGCGCTATCTACCAGGCCCTCGACGATGATTTTGGCGTCTGCCCTATCTTCGCCGGCAAGCGGGTCCACGCGGCAGGATGGTGCAACAGTTGGGTGAGGAAATAGGGTCTCAGAATCAGCCGCCGAGGCCCCGTATCCCGACCAACGGGTGGCCCAACGCGGCAGTCTCCGCAGCCAACGTCCGGATGTGGTCGGGCCCGACTTCGCAGCATCCGCCGACGAGGGAAGCGCCCTGGTTTAACCAGCCCAGCGCCATGGCAGCGTAGACGTCAGGTGTCAGTTCTTCCCGGGAGGTCAGCACGTCCACAGTTCCACCTGGTTTAAGTGCGGTTATGGAATGAAACCCATTGGCGTAGGCGCCGAAACGCTGTGTTTTGCCCGCAAGAACCGGCATTGCCTGGTCTATCGCCTCAGGCACCGAACAGTTGATCATTACCGAGCTGGGCCCGAGCGGGAGCAGCACCTCGAGCGCCTGCGCCAATGACTCACCCGAGCGCAGGCGGGTTCCGTCCTCATCGAGCACCGTCAGGGCGAGGTGAATGGCGAAACCTGCGCTGTCAGCCCCCCGCAGCGCCGCCTGTCCCTCAGTAATCGTCGGTATGGTTTCTGCGATGAAGCCATCAACGTGGCGCATTTGCAGCCTGATAAGCTCCTCGTATTCGTCGGCCATCTGTTGCTCTGACAGCGGACTGTTGATCAGGTAGGACGCGGTTAGGGGCGGCAGTGACGAGACAATGTCCACATTGCTGCAACCCGACTCGGCGACTCCGGCCTCAGCCAGTCCTCGAGCCAGCGTCAGCAGGTCCGGCAAATCGGGTAGGTCGCTGCCCATCTGCAGCCGGTGACGCGTAACGGAATAGGTGTTGAGGCAAATCACCTTCGCCCCGGCCAGGCAGAAATCCCGGTGCACCTCGGAGACCAGTTCAGGCTCGTCCAGCATGACCTTGAGCGACCACAAAGGGTGTGGTTTATCGGCGCGGCTGCGCCGGATGAGTTCCTGTCCCATGCCCCCATCGAGTAGCGTAATCGGCTGACCTGCGGCTGTCTTTTCTTCCATGGGCTTGCTATCTCCGGAATATCATGGGTTGGCTTGCACAAAACTGTCGATCAAAGCGACCAGAGTATCCGGGATATCTTCCTGGCAGAAATGCCCCACGCCTTCGACATCTACAATTGGCGCCGTCGGATACAGCCCGCGAAAGTCACTCACCGCATGATCCTTGGCTATTGCGTAATCCCGGTCACCGGACACCAGCATGGCCGCTTTGCTGCGCAGAGCGTCTATATTCCCGGTTTTCATTGTCTCGATAACAAAGGGCAGGAAACGCCCCTCGTGAATATCCAGCGGAAAATTGATTGCGCCGATACAACTTGCCCGGTCGGGAAAGGGCGCGGAATAGGCTCGAATCCAGGTATCGGTCACGACACTGGAATTCTGAAAGCCAAGTATTTTCATGATGGCCAGTACCGTGCTGCCCAGCTCCCCCAAAATGCCTTCCAGCGTCCCCGCATTCGCATGTTTTTCAATCCACTGGAACCAGGGAGTTTTACCATTCTCAGCCTTGCCACCACCGTAGCCAAGGACGGTGTTCATGAGAAACAGGCGTTTGACCCGTTCCGGATTGCGAGCGGTCAGCGCGCCCGCTATGGGACCCCCCCAGTCCTGAGCCACCACAGTCAGTGGCTCAAGCGCCAGTGACTCAAGAAAACGCTCCAGATTTTCCACATGGGTTTTGAGGGTGTACTCCCGGTCATCGGGTGTCTCTGATTTGCCAAACCCCATATGGTCGGGCACCACGACCCGGTAGCGGTCCGCCAGTCCCGGAATCATGTTTCGGTACAGGTAGCCCCAGGTGGGCTGTCCATGAAGCAGCAGAAGGGTCTCGCTATGACGTGGGCCCTCGTCGATAAAGTGCTGTTTAAATCCTGAGGCCGTGCAGAAACGGGGTTGAAAAGGCCAGGTGCCCTCGAAGTTCTCGTTAGCTGGAATCATAATGGGTAGGGTTGCTCCGGCGGTTGGCGTGCCTTGCGCCAACATTAACGGCTAAACGCTTGTCTGCACACCCCGCATACCCTAGGGTGAGCGCAAGATTTATCGGGACTCAACCTCTTGGCTGTTCACTATTTCCATGGCAAGAAAGCTGTCATCACTGGAGCAGGTGATGGTATTGGCAGGGCACTGGCCCAGCAATTGAATGGTGTTGGCTGCCAGCTCTGGCTCTGCGATATCGACGCCGACCGGTTGCAGGCAACCCGTTCGTCTCTTGATGAGGCCATTGCACCGGTAGCCACGAGTATCGTTGATTGCGGCAGTCGCGAGGCGATTGAAACGTGGGCTGGGCAGGTCTCCGCCGCAACTGAGCAGCTAGATGCCGTCTTCAACAACGCCGGTGTTTCCTATGGTGCCTACTTCGAGGATTCAAGTGAAGAGAGTTTTCAGTGGTTGATGGCGATCAATTACTGGGGTGTGGTGTGGTCCACCCGGGCCTTTTTGCCCCTGTTGCGCGCTGCGAAAACGGGCCATTTGGTCAACGTGTCGTCAATTTTTGGCATGGTCGGTATCGCCAGCCAAAGCGCCTACAACTCAGCAAAATTTGCGGTTCGCGGTTTTACTGAAGCACTGCAGGCCGAGTACCACGGTAGTTCGCTGCGGGTGAGTTGTGTGCATCCCGGAGGCGTCGCTACCAACATTGCACTGCGCGCACGGGCCGACGGGAGAGTTGCGGATATGAGTGCAGAAGAGCGGGATACGAGATTTCGCGCAGTAGTCAGGACCAGTCCTCAGAGGGCGGCTGCAACCATTCTCAAGCATGCAGCCCGGGGCAAGCCGCGTATTTTGGTGGGTATGGATGCCTGGTTTCTGCAATTGCTGACCCAGCTGTTGCCGACGGGTTACCAGTGGATTACCCGGCGCCTGGCTGGGGATGATTTGACTAGCTAGGCCGGCTGCGAATGCGCTATTACGCTCTCCTGCTGGCGTCCACCGTATTGATGGGGTCGGCCTTCGTTATATCCAAGCTGTTCATAAACGGGGACGTTCACCCGCTGGCACTGGTGGCCAGCAGGTTTACGCTGGCCGGTTTGCTGGCACTGGTCTGGCTATACCTTCGGGGCCAGTTGGAGTTGCCAAGAACCTACCGGGATTCAATAGGCCTTGTCGTCGTAGGCACGTTGCAGACGGCCGTGCTCTTCGGTGCTGGCTTTATCGCAATGGCCCATCTCAGCGCCGCCACCATTTCACTACTCACCCTAACCATGCCAATTTGGGTGACCCTTCTGCAGGGACTGATGGCCCGACAGGTGCCTGAAGGGGGGCAGTTCCTGTCCCTGGCCATCGGTATGCTGGGGGTCACGCTCATCATAGGGTCGGGCGTCGGATCCAACGGGACCGTTGAAATCCTCTGGTTTGCGCTGGCATTACTGGGTGCCTTTAGCTGGGCTGGGGCGACCGTGTTCACCAAGCGCGCCGGTCTGGGTGTGACGGGATGGAGCCTGAATGGCTGGCAGATGCTGATTGGAGGCCTGGAAATTCAACTGCTTATCATGGTCCTGGGCATACCCGGCATTGACCTTGCAACGGCAATGGATCTGGGGTTATTCGTCTGGCTGGTGGTGCCCGCTTCCATACTTTCCTTCGGTTGTTGGTTTGCCGCCTTGCAGCTGGGTGGTGCTGAAGTGACCAGCGGTTACCTGTTCCTCATTCCTCTCTTCACTGCATTGATGTCTATCCCCGTTTTACAGGCAACATTCACCCTTACCCAGATGCTGGGGGGCGTGGCCGTTGCCCTGGCCGTATGGCGAATGTCGAGGGCGAGAAACCAATTACCGGCTGGGTGATGTTCTCATCCCCATGCAGATTCACGGTAAACTGACAGTTGTTACGACCTTATTTCGGAGCATGTGATGGGACGCGCCTACCAAAACCGCAAACTTTCCATGGCAAAGACTGCGGCCATGAAAACCGCGGTCTATTCCCGTTACAGTCGCGAAATCTATGTCAGTGCGAAGGCGGGTGGCACAGATCCGGCGGCCAACCTGTCGCTTCGGTCGCTCATTGAGCGGGCGAAAAAAGATCAGGTTCCCTCCCACGTAATTGACAAGGCAATGGCCAAGGCAGAATCCGGCGCCGGGGAGGACTATCAGGTCGCCCGCTATGAAGGGTTCGGTCCCGGGGGGACCATGTTGCTGGTGGAGTGTCTTACGGATAACCCCAATAGGACTATTGGTGACGTCCGACCCGCGTTCACAAAAGGTAAAGGGAAGATGGGTACACCGGGTACGGTGGCGCACATGTTTGACCATGCGGCCGTCTTTGTTTTTCCCGGAGATGAGGATGCTGTCCTTGAGGCGCTGTTGCTGGCAGATGTGGATGTTTCCGAAGTGGAGAGCGATGGTGGCGTGGTGACCGTAATGGCACCCAATACGGAATACGCGAAGACGCGCAACTGCCTGACTGAGGCCTTTCCCGATATTGACTTTGATGTGGATGAAATTCAGTTCGTGCCCAGGGGCGAGACGGTGGTCAGCGGTGAGGATTTAGAGCTGTTTGAAAAATTACTGGATTTGCTAAACGCCTGTGAAGACGTTCAGAACGTCTTCCACGACGCTAAACTCTAAGGGTGGGCAGGGCGCGACACAGGGCTGAACGGGCAGTGGGCTCCGGGTTCTGCTGAGAAGACAGATCGGCCTGTCTGCTGTCGCTGGAAAGTGTCATCGACCTGGCCGGGCCCAGACCGCACTGGCGTCGCGGTCTCCTCACACCCACCCGGGCACTGCCCGGAGCAGCGCCGGAGGGCGCTGTGCCATATGGGTCGAAAGCGCTCGGGCCGCTGGCGGTTACCGCCCTGGGTTGACGCTTCGGCTGACGGCCCCGGGCCTGCCCTCGGTGTCAGTCACTGATGCTCTGCCAGTCCTCAGCGCCATTGAGCATGTCAGTGACCCACTGATACACGGGTATTCCCGCAACCTCACGGTCGAACTGCGCCTGTATGAAGGTATGACTGTTCCCGTCGGCGATCAGGCTGCGGAAACGCTCGGGATGAGCTTCTTCGAGCGTGGCCATTTCCTCGATCAGCGCCGCTTCAAAGGCCTCGCCACCGATACCAACAAACACATCGGCGATCACAACATCCTGTTTGGTGCTCATGAAGCCCATCCTGAGGTTTGGGTCTTCGTCGAGTTGGAAGATATGGTAGCCCGTTGTGTGGCCATCATCATTAATACAGTCTTCGCAGTCCTCGGGAATGAACCGTAGGGAGTTCCATTCCTCACCGAGGAGCTCCACAAAACCCGGTTTTGCAACGCCAACCCCCGAGTCATTGACCAGGTCAATGGGCGTATCGGGATACAGCTTGCGCACGAGGGGCAGCATGTAGTCGGTACCATAGCCACCGGCACTGTTCCCGGTCAGTAAAATTCTCGATGGCGCGGGAAAGGTTGATGCAATGACGTCAATGGACGCCGACAGATTTTTCAGGCCACGGTGGTAGCGATCGATCGCGCCATCATCGTCGGTGTCATACTCGGCATCACCGGAAAATACCGACCCATCGCAGTAGGGCAGGTAGGCGACGTTGTACTCCGCCGCGGGGTTGTCGGGGAAAGCTGGATCAAGAATGCCGCGCTCCGGTATCCCAGGCGCTGCGGTTGGCGTGGCCTGGCAAAACAGGCTACTGCAGGCGCCGCCACCCTCAAGGAAAATCATCAGATCGTCAGCTGTTCCGTCTCGGGTCGCCATGGTGTACTCACCGCCCAGCAGGCAGAGCGGTCCGTCGCCGGCACCGAAGGTGTGCTGGACAATGCCGTCGGCTGAGTCAGAGGTCATGGGTGTGTATTCGCCCAGGTATTGATCGACACCTTGTTCGTAGAGAATTTCGAAGGGAACGGGTTCGGGTTCAGGCTCGGGCTCGGGTTGGGGGAGCGTGTTGGGGGGCGGGTTGTCGGAGTCCGAACAGCCTGCTACCAACAGGACGAGGAATAGGGGCAGTAGGCCCCGCTTAACTGTAGGCTTCATATGACTTGAGGAGTTCCCTGCGCGAAGTGCCATGGACTTTAACAAACTGAGGGACACTGTCGCCAAGAAAAGTTCTGATGGTAATGCCCATTAGAACGCCGTTATTGCTTGGGTCGCGATGAAACGCCGTGCCGCGCTGCTGCTGCCCTGTGGCAGGCACGCAGCCGTTTGATTACCCTTCCACCGGTAGAACGTTGCGTAGGGACTTCCGTTTGTCATGCATTGCCATTATTCCACTGCTCGTCGAGTGACCTCGATCTCATGACGGGTGACCTGTCGCCAGATGACGTGGGTCGCATCATTGAGATGGCCTGGGAGGATCGTACGCCGTTTGAGGCCATTGTGATTGAATACGGTCTCGATGAGGGCGCGGTTGTTGCCCTCATGCGGGGGCAACTCAAGCCCCGGTCTTTTCGGGTATGGCGCAAGCGTGTCTCGGGGAGAAAGACCAAGCACCTCCGTATCCGGGGTTTTGAGATCGGCCGCTTTCGCTGCCCTACCCAGCGCTGCCGATGATCTGACTTCAGCCACTCCACGGAGCAGTCCATTGGAACCAGGGCGACGTAATTAGAATAATCAGGCACTCCGCCGCCAGGACGTTGGTGTGCCCGTCATGTTCTGGTTTTTTTGTGGAGGAACCCATGCAGGAAGGTCATCCCGTTTCCTACTCCCAACGCACCATCATTGAACTCATGGTCCCCGCCTACACCAATTTTGGTGGCAAAGTGCACGGTGGGACATTGATGTCCATGATGGACAAATTAGCCTACGTTTGCGCGAGCAAGCACGCTGGAAATTATTGCGTCACGGTCAGCGTCGATGCGGTTGAATTCCTGGAGCCTGTTGAGGTGGGAGAGGTGGTTTCACTGCTGGGTTCGGTGAATTATGTTGGCACCAAGTCACTGGTGGTAGGTATTAAAGTCGTCGCTGAGAATATACAGACGGGCGCGCGCCGACATACGAATACCTGCTACTTCACCATGGTTGCTAAAAATTCCAAGGGCGATACCGCGGCTGTACCGCCACTCATTCTGGAGACGGAGGAAGACGTGCGGCGTTACTGCTCCGCACTGCAAAGAAAACGACTGCGTGAGCATGCCCGTGGCTACATGACCGACTATCGCGATAACTTTGCCATGGACAGCGATGTCCAGCAGTTCCTGGACAAGCAGCGGTGTGTCGTCGCGTTGTCCTGAGGTCCCCAGCGGATTGGGTGCCATGGGCTCTTGGCCCGGGCGTGTTGTTTAGCCTTATATTTCAGCGCTTATCGAGCAGCATTGAAACCAGCATTTCCGCATGCCTTTCAACCTCTGGTTCGCTGCAGGGGTCCACGCCAAATAGGTCTTCACACTCTGCCGCGAAGGAAAAAATGGTGGAAGTGCTGCTGATCATAATGTAGTACCAATGCACGAATGCTTCCCTGGAGAGCCCTTCGGTTTCCTGAACCAGCTTCTCCATTTGTATTGCTGATGGTCTGACGTGCTTGTCAATAATGTATCTAAGCCGCCAGCTCTGGCGCGTCGCCTCCTGGCTCATGAGCCGGCTGAGCCGTGGATTGCGGGCATGGAAGTAGACGTAGAAGCGAACAATGAAGGCGAGGGTATCGCGCCCGGAGACCTCGCGCACGATGTCGAGACGCTGTTCAAACGCGCTTTTCATTTCACCGAAAATCGCATCGGTCGATGCTCGCCATAAATTTTCCTTGTCCTCAAAGTGGTAGGCAAGGACGTTGCGCTTGACACCCGCCTCGGTTTCCAGGTCCCTGACCGAGACGGCATGAAAGCCGCGCTCAGGGAATAACAGCTGCCCAGCTTCAATGAGCCGGTTACGCGTCACTTCGGCGCGCTCCTGTGGTTTTCTGCGGCGCTTTGCAACGGGAAGATCAGCCTGGGCTGCGTCTGACATAAGGACCTCGAGAGCCATGCACTGAAGCGCCAGTATATAGGACGACGTCCGCGTGTCTCGGCCAAAAAACTTGTTGACCGATATAATAAAAGCATTTAATTTGTCTTTCATACAAGTTTTATATATTAAATCCTACATATAAGTAAGTTTAATTTGGGCGTTGACGATATGAAAAATGCAAAAACGGTGTTGGCTGTGGCAATTGGGTACCTGGCGACGCTTCCCCTCCCGGGTAGCAGTCAGCCGCTGTTGGAAGAGGTTGTGGTGACGGCACAGAAGCGTGAATCCACGCTGGCGGATACCGCGATTGCGATTACTGCGGTATCCGCTGAGCAGCGCATTGCACTGGGCATTTACTCGCCCCAGGACGTGGCCAACTTCACGCCGAGCATGTCCTATCAGGAGACGGCGGGCGGCGGCGAGGGCAATCGCGTTTACCTCCGGGGCATTGGCAGGGAAACCAACACGACGGGTACCGAGCCCGGTGTGGGGGTCTACGACAATGGATTTTATGCCAGTGAAGCCGCTGTCCTGTCTGCGCCGGTCGATTTGACGGAGCGCATTGAAGTGCTTCGTGGCCCCCAGGGCACGCTGTTTGGCCGTAACACTACGGGCGGTGCCATCAACGTCATCACCAAAAAGCCGGGCGCGGAATTTGAGCATATCGCTCGAGGACGCCTGGGCAACTACGGGCGTAAGACCCTCGCCCTGACCAGCAGTGGTCCTATCAGCGATCGCGTGGGTTACCTCGTCCATTACAGCCAGCAGGATGCTGACAGTTTCACCGAAAATGTTTCCGGACCGGATCCAATCGGTACCGATGCCCAGCGATTTGAAGCGCAATTGAGCCTCGATCTGGGCGATCGCGTGCAGTGGAATATGCGCTACTTCAGCGCAACATTTAAAAGTGAGACGCTGGAACGGGCCAAATTGGATGGGTACCGCAATGAAGCGGGCGCACCCTCCAAACTGGGTGAGATCGTGGTTAATCCTGAGTTGTTCTCACCGGTAACAACAGCGCCAGACCAAACGGATCCATTTAAACGCAGTTCGGATTTTCAGGGATTTGTTGAGGTTGATGATCAGGAGACTTACCAGTCAACGTTGACGATTGAGTTGGATACCCTGTCAATTAGGCTATTGAATGGTTATCAGGATTATAGCTGGGACGGGGCCAAAGACTTCGACGGCACTGCGAGTCCAGCCTCGTTTGTAGAAACCATTGGTCAGGCAGAGACAACCACCCAGCACGAGCTACAGTTGTTCTCCACTGGTGACGCGCCCGTACAGTGGTTGATTGGAGCGTTTTACCTGAAGAACGAACTCGATCAGCCCTACGCACTGACCGACGCGAACAATCCGTTTTTGACCCAGAACCTGTCGGGAGTACCCAATCCCGAGGGCGTCTTCTATTCCCAGAGAGGCGAGCTCGAGGTGGAGTCCAAAGCGCTCTACGGCCAGGTTGACTGGAACATCACGGATCGGCTGATGCTGTCAGCGGGGTTGCGATACAGCGAAGACGAGAAGGTCGGAGACGAGTCCCAAACCATATTTTATGACTCGGTGCTCGATTTTTGTGGGGAGCAACGCCTGCCCGAACTTATCGCCAGTGGTGATCCTTATTCAGTGCCCTCGGGCTGCCCGCGAATAGGCATCCTGGTTTCTGATCTGACAGACAGCCATGAAGCCTCCTGGGATTCTACGGATTTTCGTGTGAGTGCCTCTTACGACGTTTTAGATGCGGGTATGGTGTACGGGACCTTTTCTACCGGTTACAAGCCCGGAGGCTTCCGGCTGGGAGCTATGCAGGACGATCCCACCACGCCGGAAGATGAATCCACGGTGGCCAACGAGGATGTCCAGGCCTATGAGCTGGGTTTCAAAGGGACCATCGGAGAAGACCTTTCCATCCGCTCCGCACTGTTTTACTACGACTACGAGGATATGCAGGTGGAGCTTGCTATCCTGGACCCCAACAGTGGCATTGTGACGAGTCGACTGGCCAATGCACCCGACGTCGAGGTCTATGGTGCGGAACTGGAGACTACCTGGGCTGTCAGTGAGAAGCTGCTGTTCCTTGGCAACTATTCGTACCTCAAGTCAGATTACAAGGCTGACTTTTTTGTGTCCGACAACAAGTCCAACGAGGTGCGAAACGTACGGGGAAATGAGCTCAATCGAACACCCAACAACAAAGTGAGTCTATCGGCGATCTACTCGCAACCCATGGCCAGTGGTATGGCGGTCCTGAGTGGCAGCTTCAGCTGGGTCGACGACCAGTACGTCACGGTTTTCAACGACGATATTGAGACGATCGACAGCTACCATCAACTCAGCGCTCGCCTCGCATGGCGTCCTGCCAGCGAACGTTTTGAGGTTGCCCTTTACGGTCTCAACCTGACGGACGAGGTGAGCTTTGCCAATGACTTTTCTGTCAGCGCGCTTGCTGATGGTGTGCGTCGCACGGGAACACCCATTAATCCAAGAACCTACGGGATAGAGGCTGCGGTGTTCTTCTGACCGGCTGATCAGGCTGCGCCCGGGCCCGGGTAGAGTTTTTGGCCGCGAGCGGGGGTTGGCTGGTGGGCCTTTGACAGAGATAGCCGGGGGTCAGGTCGCCAGGATCCCCCTTTACGGTCCGGGCGATACGCAACCAAACCCCGTGTTTACCAAGGACTGCTGTAGTGGCGATGGCTTGAGGAGATTTTATGTTTACTGTAGACCCGGGTGCCAGCTACATGATGCCCGCGCACTTCGGACCGAGGTACACAGGCGCGAAGACCAGCGGCTGGTACCGGGATGTTACGGTTATCGCGGTGTCCTACCGGACGGACCGGGATAAATTAGCGGCGCTGTTACCCAACGGCTTTCAACTGGCTGATGAAGCTGTTGTGACCGTATATTACGCCTGCAACAAGAATATCGATTGGCTGGCGGGTCGCGGTTACAACATGGTGGGTGTCAACGCGGCCGCCGTATTTGAGGGCGCTGGCGAACAGCTGGTGGGAAATTATGCCCTGGTGATTTGGGAAAACTTGACCGACCCGATTCTGGTCGGCCGGGAAGTGCAGGGCATACCCAAAATCTACGCGGATATTCCTGAGCATACTGTTGAGGACGGCACCTGGCGATGTAATGCCAGTCATTTTGGTCACAGTATTGTCGAAATCAGCGCCAAAAACCTGAGCGAAGTGCCCCCTGATGAAGTGGCCACTGCAGAACGGGAGGCCACAGGACGGAATCACCCGCTGACGTGGCGCTTCCTCCCCGCGGCAGGTGGCTACGGACCACCGTCAATCAACGAGGCCGTCACGTTTCCGTCGGAAAACATCTACAAGAATGTCTTCATAGGTGAAGGTGTCGTGAACTGGCAGTCGCTTACCTGGGAGCAGAATCCCACCCAGTACCACATAGTGAATACGCTGCGGGATCTGCCGGTCCTGGAATACCAACGGACCATCATTACCCAGGGCAGCACCAACCTGGCCCTGCCCGAGCAGTGGACGCGGTGCCTGGCGCCCTCTGGGCAGGGTAGTTGATTGGCAATGACTTACCCCGATATACAGTCCGTGTGTTTTGTGGGTGCCGGAGCCATGGGCTGCTTCAACGCACTCCTGTGCGGCGCTGCCGGTCTGCGCTGTACGCTCTACGATCAATCCCCCCAGGCTATAGAGTCGCTGCAGGCGCGCTTGCTTGGCATGGGCCAGTACCTTGGCCAGCAGGGATTTTTCACCGAGGGTGTACTCGAGCGCGCGCTGCCTATGATTGATGGCACGACCGAACTGGCCGGTGCTGTTGCCAATGTTGCGCTGGTCAGTGAATCTGTCCCCGAGCAAATCGATATCAAACGCACCGTATTGCAGGAGCTGGATGCCCTGTGCGGGCCAACAACCCTCATTACCACCAACACATCAACGTTCCTGCCGTCTGAATTGGAGACGGCGCTGGCTCATCCGCAACGATTTGCCGCGCTTCACTCTCACCTCGGGGCGAGAGTCTTTGATATTGTTGGCGGCACCCGAACGGACCCACAGGTACTGGATCGACTGGAGACCCATGTCAGGCGTCTGGGTGGTTTTCCGCTGCGATTGGCGAAAGAAAATCCGGGCTACGTTATCAACGCCATACTGGGGCCGCTATTGAGGGCCTCACTGCAACTGCTAATGGACCGGGTGGCAACCCCAGAGAGTATTGACCGGGCCTGGATGCAGTCTCAGGGCGTAGCTATCGGGCCTGTGGGCCTTATGGATCTGTTTGGCCTGGACGTCATTTTTGACAGCTGGCGGCGTCCCAATCACCGCAACCAGCACCTTCGTCCACGCATTCTAGAGTTTCTTACGCCCCTGATTGAGGGCAACCGGTTGGGCATCAAGTCCGGGCGGGGGTTTTACAGCTATCCCGACCCCGCGTATGCCCAGCCCGGATTCGTCAGCGAGGTCCCCCAAGACACCCATATCGAGAACTGTTTGATGGGAGTCTTTCTTAGCCATGCGCTGCTACTCGCCGCCCATGAGGTGGCTGACCCGTTAGAGATCGACGCTGCCTGGAGCCTGTCATTTGGTGCAAAACAAGGCCCCTTTGCCCAGTGTCAGGAGCTGGATTTACTGACCTTGAAAAAACAGCAGGAAGCAGCAGCCACCATGGAAATCCTTGACGAGAATGTCCTTGAGGTGGCCGGCAACTACCTGGATACCGGCCTCGTATGGGCCTGAACAGATTACCCGTGGGTCGATGATGCTGGCTGCGGGTATCGCCTTCCTATTACTCGGTCAGGGCGACGTCCGTCCAGGTTTGGCGGAGATTGCAAAGTCCCGAAGCGAAAGGGGTGTGGCTTGATGCCACAGGCCGCAGTTTAGCCCCAACTGCACCCACCTTGGGTGTCGGAAGGGGCAGGGATGACGTTATTGGGGCAGCTAACTGGAAAGCCCCTGTTTATACAGGGGCTACTCAAAATGGATAACCGGCAATGACTGCAGAACATAGCGATTTGCATCAGGAACTACCCTTAAGCGCCAGAATTTTTCACGGTATTGGCGCCATGGCTTATGGCATCAAGGACAATGGCTTTGCCTATTTTCTGCTCTTGTTCTACAGCACGGTGGTGGGCCTGGATGCCGCACTGGTGGGATCAGCCCTGCTGATTGCAATGGTGCTGGATGCCCTGAGCGACCCGGTGATTGGTTATTGGTCAGATCGAACGCGATCCCGCTGGGGGCGCCGCCACCCCTTTATGTATGCCTCTGCTCTTCCCGTGGCCGCTTGTTACGCGTTGCTCTGGAACCCACCCGATTGGGGCTCCACGGGGCTTTTTATCTATCTGCTTACCATGGCTGTCCTGATCAGGACACTCATCACGCTTTTTGAAACCCCGAGTTCCTCGCTGTTACCTGAACTCACACATGATTACGATGAGCGCACGGCAGTCCAGTCATGGCGACTGTTTTTTGCCTGGAGTGGTGGCACTGCTCTTGCGGTCATCATGTTCGGATTTTTGCTGGTGCCAACGGAAACACAACCCGTAGGAACGCTGAACCGCGAGGGTTATTCAACCTACGGTTGGCTGGCTGGCGCCCTGATTTTTTGCGCCATTCTGATATCCGCGCTCGGGACACAAAAGTATGTCCGTTATTTCGGTGACGAGCAGCCCGCTACACGGGGTTCCCTTCAGTCGGCGTTTCGTGAGATTCGGGAAACCCTGTTTGACAAAAACTTTTTTGCTTTGTTTTTATCGAGCATTGCCGGCTCCGTAGCGACGGGGCTCACTGCCGCACTGGCCTTCTTGATGCTGACTTATTTCTGGCAGTTCTCCTCACTCCAGATTTTTTACTGGACGGCACTGGTGGTCGTTTCTGCTGTTCTTGGCCTGCTGATCGCGTCACCCATGGCAACCCTGCTTGGCAAAAAGCGTGCTGTGATTACCCTGGGAATCCTGGCATTTACCATCCAGCCCCTGCCGGTTTTCCTGCGTTTGATGGGGGTGCTGCCCGATAACGGCGACCCCAATCTTTTTATTATCGTAGTCACCATCAACACCTTGGATCTGGGCTTGATCATTGCCATGCAGGCGGTACTCGGATCCATGGTGGCGGACCTGGTTGAGCAGGCGCAGGTTACAACTGGCCGGCGCAGTGAGGGCGTCTTCTTCGCCGCACTGACATTCGTTCGCAAGACCAATCAGGGCATCGGTATTTTTATCGCTGGACTGATGCTCCAGTGGGTGGACTTCCCCGAGGGAGCCGTCCCTGGTGACGTTGGCGAAAGCGTTTTATGGAATCTGGGAGCGACCCTAATTCCCAGCCAATGCCTGCTGTGGGCACTCATGCTCTGGGCGCTGGTGTACTACCGCATTGACCGCCAGCAGCACCAGGCCAACCTGGTGCAATTGGCGGGTAAGCAATGACAAGATCACCCAACCACAGGCCTTCGACACCCTGTATTGACCGCGTACAGGGCGCCTAAGGGGGCTCCGGTGGATGCCCTTGTGTCACGGTAAGGCGGTGGGCCGTTAGCAAAAAAAGGGGCCTACCTGGCCCCTTGATAAACGGTGTGGGCGGCATCCCCGCCCAGCTATGACGCGTTATACCGTGACCGCATTACCCCTGAAGATTTTTGATAGGTAACGACTTTCCTTGGGTGACGGAGCGGGTACCGAGCACTGCATCACCGCGGCGACCAGTCGCTCCATCTCTTCTGACAGCTCCTGGTCGTTGGAGGGCTCCTCGGTGTGGGCTCGCCGGGTGAGCTGCACCTGGTTGACTGCCGGTACGGTGGGTAGCCGCTCACTCTCCACGCCCAATGTTACGGTGAACGCATGGAGTGAGTTCTTGACGAACAGAGCCAGGGCAAACTCCTCACGGGTGGATGCCAGTGAGGTGTCCGGGGTCAACAGCACAATCTGGCAGTTGGGGACCAGCGCAGCAATACGGGCGCTTCTGAAGTGGTGGGTGAGCTGTTCATGTACCAGTTGCCGGAACTGTTCATCCGACAGAACCCGATCCCAGTCGCCTCCACGCTCGCCAGCCAGTGCATTGAGGGGTAGCCGCTCGAAAGGACTGCTCACGACGACATCGAAACCACCCTCGTTGCGCAGCAGGGTGTCGAGTGCCCCTTCGATATCATTGCCAATGCAACGTACATCGATGTTATCTGCATTGTCACAATCGAGTGCATGGAAGAGAGCGGTCGCTGTTTCCTCTGTCCTGGTCAGTACCCACAGCTTTTCAATGCCGTTGGTCGTGAAGCCCTTCGCGACCTCAGCAATTTCATTGCGCATACAGTCGCCGAGAACCACAACGCGCTTGCCACTGAGGCGAGCCAGGTCCTTTTCACTCGGTGAAAGCAACAGCTCTCCTTCCGTCACTGACCGGTCAAATTTGAGACCGCCGGAGGGGTGGAACGTCTCGCCGCTAACAATTTCATCAGCGAGGTGAAAGACCGTAGAGAGTCCGACCTGCTCGTCTGTCGGCATCTTGTGCAGGTGCAATCTGTTCAGAATGCCTGACTCAATCTGGCTCGCCGATTGCAGGCAGGCTTCCTTGTCAAAGAAAGGTGAGGGTGCATCGACAAAGGAGCCCAGAAATTCGTCCTTGTCCTCAGCGGTGAATACCCCTGCATTGACCAAACGCTCAACCAGCTTCACTGCCATTCCCATATGCAGGAGGCACTTGTTGGAACTCCCCATGCCCCCCGAATCCTTCACCTGCGCATAGAGACGGCTCAGTCCCTTGGGCAGTTTGCGCTGGGGTAAAACCTCGATGGCATTGGCCGAGAGCTTCCTGATGTCCTCGACGGGATAGCCTTCTGCCACGGCGGCAATGATCGCGGCATGGACCTGGTTGAGGCGCTTATTCTCAAGCACCAGCCGCCCACGACGGTCAAACAGGCCGGGTGCGTCGCCCAGACCGCGCAATCGCGCCCCGTCCACAGGACCAGGAGCCAGTGCATTAATCTGGATTTCCGGACCCAGGTGGCGTGACAGGATTTCAGCCAGCACCCGTTGTCCCGCCTTTGAGACTGCGTAATCCGCCCGATTGGGGTAGGCGACGGCGACGTATTTTTCGCCACCAAAATAGCTGGAGACGTTGAGTATGGAGCCCCGCCCCTTATCCTTCATCAGTGGACCGAACTTGCGGATCAGGGAGTAGTTTGAGATCAGGTTCGCCTCCATGGTGCGATCCCAGTCCTTGAGCGTCATATCCACGACCATTTCCTCTGCGCCGGATATGCCGGCATTGTTGATGAGGAAATCTACCTGTCCAAACAAATCCACGGCGTGGCGGTGTAGCTGGTCGAGTGCTGCCGGATCACCCACGTCGATGTTGGCCAATGTGTGTATCCGTGAATCCGGGTTTGGGTACCCGATGCCGCGCAGCTCCTCGACAATTTCCGACTTGGCCTCCAGCAGCTTGGATTCACTCCGCGCACTGAGCAGTACCCGAGCCCCGGCAATAGCCAGATAGCGGCCCAACTGCAGTCCAATTCCGAGGCTGCCACCGGTAATCACGGCGGTCTTGCCTTTGTGCAGGCCGGGCAGCACGCGCATCAGTGATGTAGGCATTGCGCCTTTGCCGGTTGCGCGTTTGATGTCTTTGGGTATCCAGAGATTAATGGGGTCCATCTGCCTGACCCGGTTGGTCAGTGTCGCCGCCCAATCCGCAGCAAAGGGCAGGGCATCCCTGTCTTCCGTGTCGTAGCGCACCAACTGGTTGGGCTGCACTGCCCAGGCCAGTTCGCCGGCAGTCGTCAGGGTATCGTCCTCGTGCCGCCAACCCCTGATTAACGCCTCATTTGACGCTCTAATCACCTCGTTTAGCAGGTTGCCGTGACCATCGCTAGGGTTGGTGACATAGGTGATCGCGGGCGGCTCGCACTTGCCAAACCAGCGACTCAGGTTGGTGGCCAGCGTGGAGGCAAAGGCGACGGGTGCGACGACTTCATCCTTAACAAAATTTTCCACATCGTCATCTGTCGCAGTGCAGATCGAATAGCCGTACTGGCCGTTTTTCTTCTGCGGCAAGACGATGACACCATCAAGCCGGCCAAAATGATCGTCTATGAATTGCATGGTTCTGTCCATGGATTCGCGACGGAGAGGGTCGAGGTGTGAAAGCTGCACGGACTCCAGTTCCCGCGCCTGAATGATTGCCCGAGCATGCCCCACTGATTCGAGGTTACGGAACGCCAGTAGCACCCGCGCCCCACTTTCTGTGTGGCGCTCTGCGAAGGTTACAGCTTCTTCATAATCAGAACCGCCCAGGATCAGCACGATATTATCTGACAGGTCCTCCAGGCGCTTATCTGGCCAGGACACCAGTTGCGAGCGGCTCTGGGCAGGAACCTGCATGCCATTGGTGACTTCCACGTGATGACCCGAAAGGGCTGCGGATTCTTCCGATGCGAGCCACGTGATTGCCGAGGCAACGTCCGTGGGCGTGGGATAGCGATACTCCAGGCCGTCATCGCCCTGCCGTGTGGTAATCATTAGATCCCGGAACTCACGGCCGGTGCTGCCGGGTTCCAGGCCCTGGAGTTCGTCCATGTGCGCAAATACGGTATCAATGCGCTCGGATTCAATCGGCCCGGGGAATATTGTATTGACCCGGATGCCACGCTCTTCCCCCAGTTCCAGTGCCAACCCCTTGGATAAGGCGTTCAGGCCTGACTTGGGCACAACGTAGGGAATGCGACCGTAATAGTGGGTCCTTGAAAAGATGGTAGAAACATTAATGATGGATGCGCCAACTGACATGTGGGGTGCGGCGGCTCGGGCCATATTCCAGGGTGCCCCCAGCAGGTTCATCGCCGAGTCAAACATGGTCTGGTCGGATCCTGCGGTACGCATTTCCACGTCGGAGAACGGTATGTCCCGCAGCGTGTATTTGGGACCAGCAGCCCCAGCGTTATTTACCAATACATCGATGGTGCCGAAGGCCTCCACGGTTGCGGCGACGATCTCTCGACAGATCTCGGGATCGGCGCAGTCGCCTGCCATGACCACCATATTCTCCCGGGCAAAACCCTCGTCACATAGGATATCGACAAACCCCTCGAGTTTGCTGACGTCACGCCCGGTCATCATGACCCGTGCGCCCTCGCGCAGTAACTGACGGCTGATAAAGCGGCCGATCGAGCCTGCTGCGCCGGTGAGAACGATGGATTTTGTCTCCAGCCGGCGCCCGGCTTTGGATTGGCTCACAACGTCGTCGCTGAACTGCACGAAATCATTCATCGGAGTGCTCCTGCTGAACCCGTTTCTATTTGAGTTATCTGTTCGCCGCGCTCGGCGGCGTCGCGTAGTGCCCAAGCTCGGTAGAGCTCTTCTTTCGTCTTCAACCCGGCGCGGGGCAGGGCGTGTACCGCCACATAATTTGCGCCTTTATGCCGGTTCTCCCACATGGCCTGGTGAGCTTCAGGCAGCTCCTCCATGGTGACTGGCGTTGGTGGCAGGACAGCGAGCAGTCCGGAAGCGATTTGTTCCTGCATTTCGGCAAACTCCCGGGACGTATTCAGGTGTGTCCCGCGTATTTCCGCAGTGGGCATCAGAATACGTCGTTGCCGTGTCCATACCTGGGGTGCGTAAAAGCTGAAGCACTGCCCGTCGAGATCCTCGGAATACACGACGCGCCCCGTGTTGGGTTTCACCAGCGCCGATGCCAGGGCCAGGCCATCACGCCCGCGGCGCTCAAAAACGATATCGGGTAGACCACGCTTGTCCAGCGTGTTTCGCAATGCCGGGGCAATGGCGGAGCCAATGGGTTTGAGGGTTTTATCCGAGAAGTCGCGGACGGCCTCCCGGAACGCCGCCGATTCCGTAAATGGATCGGGCATTCGAGGGAACGGACCGGGCGGTGCGAAGTCATCACCGAGGCGCTTGGCAATCTCCTCGATACTGACAATGCCCCTTACTCGGGGTCCGAACCCCAGCGAGCTGACAAACTCCCGCTGGGCAATGGTGTCGACGAGAACGGCAACCTGGCCGCCGCTCTGGCAGGCGACTTCGATCGCCTCGATCGCGGTGTTGTCGACGATACCGTCATCAGCCCCGGGCCCATAAATAATCAGTATGGTCTGGCCTGGACGCAAGCCTGCACGTCGGAACATGGTTGCCGGTGACGAGGCACCCGGCTTGCCCAGGAACGTGAAGCGGTACCCGGAGGAGGCGCCGTAAAATGCCAGTACGCCATTCTCTCCCAGCATCTGGAAGGTTCGCGGAAAAGCGTTCTCCCCGGCATGGGATACAGCGTAGTCTAGGCCGCCGCCGGCAGCCTCTTCCGCAGCCTTGACGAAGGGTACCCCCGCCGCCTGCCAGGCTCGCCACTGAGCGGGGTCGTCCGGGACCGCCGTGAAAATGTCCTGCCATCGGGGGTCCTTGCGGTTGATGGCGGCACCGCCTGCGGCGTGGACTCGCGCCGCGCGATCATCACTGGACACCATGCCCAGGCAGGACAGCCCACTGGCAGTGGCACTGCGGAGGCAGTCGTAACCTGTTCCTGTGGATGCGCCCTCAACAAACAGCCGTTTGCCAGCCTCAATGTTGAGGGTGGTGAACAGCGCGCGTTGGATCGTCCCCATGGTCAGGCCATAGGAACCCGCCTCCTCAAATGTGAGCGCACTCAGCTTCGGGTGCAGCTGTGGTCCCTGGACCGCCAGGAACTGGCCGTGGGTACCGTCATTGCGCTCGTAGCCCTGAATGCGGAAGTCAGCTGCCATGGGATCCAGGCCCTGGTCAGGAGACATCAATTCACTCTGTCCCGAATAAACCGTGACAAGGTCACCGACCGACAGCCTGCCCTCGGCAACCAGCTCGGCACCCAGCGAGACAACCAGACCCACGCCGCCGGACCCAGTGACCTGAACATCAGATTCCCTGGCATCGAATGGAGAAACCGGTATGCCGGTGACAGCCCAGATATCGTTGAAATTCACCTCTGATGCCAGCACGTAGATCAATGCCTCCCCCGCTCTCGGCGTCGGGGTGGGGAACACCAGTTTACGTTCTGCAACACTGGGGTCGCCGTGTTCCGGCGCTCCGTCGTGTTCTGATCTCGCGACTCCCCAGCCGTACTGGTGCGCGGGAATGGGAGTGACGCCGGGGTAGAAACTTGCGCCCACGGGCAGCAAGTTTCCCGACGATTCCAGTTCGGTAAGTTGCTCTGGGCCGGGATAGGCGGGTACCTCCTTGGGCTGGCAAGGCAGCGCTGGGCTGCGTTTCTCCAAAAAAGCAGTGATGCCGGCAGGACCCGAAGCGGGATCACAGACCGATTCGGCAAATAGCCGCGCTTCGGCATCGAGCCCAGCGGAGACTCCCTGATCAAGTCCGGTAAATGTCGCTTCGAGAATACGTCGGGACACGTGCTCACGTCCGCCGGCGGCGAGCTGTGACAGTGCCGACGTGACTTCCGGGTGTGCTTTGACGGTATCCCCAACGGCGAGTGGTGCTTCCCGTTGTTGTAGGAGGGTGCGCTGCTGTTCAAGGACAGGGCTGATGCTGGTCTGCCCATTGAAATGCTCCCTGAGCCGCAACATGGCGTGGTCCAGTGCCGACACGCTGCCGACGGGAACGACCTCGTCAACGAGGCCAATGTCCCTTGCTCGTTGCGCGTCTATGGGGCGACCCCGTAGCATGATGCCCAGAGCTTCCACGACACCCTGGTCACCGTGACGGGCTTGCAGCTTACGGGTAAGACGCTGGGTGCCGCCGTAACCGGGCAATAGGTTCAGGTTGACTTCGGGTTGGCCAAAGGTCGCGTGGTCGGCAGCGATGACATACGCACAGGACAGCAGCAGTTCATTACCGCCCCCCAGCGCGGGGCCATTGATAGCCGCGACAACCGGCATGTCGAGGCTTTCTATGGCCGCGAAGGCCGCCTGTGCGGCATGGGGTGGTGTCAGTGCCGAGGCGGTATCGCCTACCTCCCCAATTTTCAGTAGTTCCTTGACATCGGCACCCGCAACGAAGGTTCCCCGTGCCCCTGTAACAACCAGCGCATCGATGTTGCTCTGATGCTTGATCTGGTGGATTACAGTGTGTAGCTCGTCCAGCGCCCGCTCATTGAGTGCATTGACCGGTGGGTTGTTAATGAACAGTAGTGCGACGGTTTGGGCCTCGGTGAGGCGGTGTATCTCTAGCCTGATATAGCGCCAGGTCTGCACTATCTGGCGTGCCTGGGCCAGCGCACCATGGTCACGCCACTGGCCAATGGCTTCTCGAATGACGTCAACAACCTCGGGATTCTTCAGCGTGGTGAGGTCGCCCAACGGAGCATCCAGCAGCAACCCCCTGAGGGTCCGGCGCATGTATTTTCCCGAGCGGGTCTCGGGGAAAGCTGGCACGACAAGGAAGTCAGATGGGACGGCGGTCGCCCCTTTTTCGCTGCGCACCAATCCCTGTAAACGAGTGAAGTCATCATCGCTCAGCTTGCGTCCCGGTGCGGCCACGAGGAAGGCGACCGGTGTTTCGCCCTTTTCATCATGGGGTGCCCCCACCACCACCACATTACCCAGCGGCGAGTCCTCGCGCAGGGTCTTGTCGCGGAGAATGGCGCCTTCAATTTCTTCGGTTCCTATCCTGTGACCAGACACATTGATGACGTCGTCGGAGCGACCGTGCAGGGTGAAGCCGCCGTCCTCATGTCTTCGGGCATAGTCGCCCTGTGTGTAGCTGTACCCGTCGGCCCAGCGCTCAAAATACGCCGCCTTGAAGCGCGGCAAATCGCCACACCAACCATCGCGGCCAAAGTTTTCCTTGTCGCCCCACAGTGTATGGGCGAGGTAGGGGTAGGGGCGGGTGATCACCAACTCACCTTTCTCTCCCACATCGGCTTCGCGCCAGGCTCCAACGGCACTATCCGCAGTTGATTCAGCTACCCTGACCTGCGCCTGTATCCAGGGTAGCGCCCATGTCTTGGCATCAGGCTGAAGGTTTTTGTAGCCGCCAGAGGGGCATGAAAAAACGATACCGCCATGCTCTGTCGCCCAGTAGGAATTGATGTAGTGAGGACAAATATTTTCCATGGCAAATTGCTGCACCGCGGGGGACACCGGTTCTGCACAAAATGTGCCGGTACGCAGGGAGCTCATGTCGAAGCCCGCCATGTCCCGTGCGTTGGCGGGGTCGGTCATCACTGCTTTGAGGAAGGTGGACCCTGCCTTGAATAGCGTGACCCCGTACCGCTCTATCGTCGAGGCGAAGCGACCGGCATGGGGGAACAGGGGGGAGCCCTCACAAACAACCGTTGTCATGCCCATCGAAAGTGGCGCTGCGATCAGGTAGGACTGGCCCGTGATCCAGCCCGGGTCACCCACGACATAGAGTGTGTCATCGGTGGTGCCCTCGAACACGGCGTGCATCGAGTGGGTAACACCGGCCAGCCAGGCGCCGTGCGTATGCACCACACCCTTGGGTTTGCCCGTTGAGCCTGACGTGTAGATGATGAATAGCGGCCAGTTCGCTTCCACAGGCACAACTGGCTGCAGGGAATTCAGGGTTGCCTGGAAGCGCGTGTCATCCAGGGTTTCGAGGCCGGCCAGGTCCGGGGCAGCAATTTCCTCCGAGAACTGCTGCTTGGCTGCGGCCACAAGGTCGTTTGAGTACGCATCCCGCTCGTACTCTACAACTTCCTGACCCGTGTAGGTGGCCACCACGACCGCCTCCACGTCATGGCCCACGCGGGATAGCGCAATGGCAACCTCAGTTCGAAGTTTTGCGCTTTTTTCAGCGGAGATAGACGCATTTTCACCCAAGATAGCGCCAAGTTCGCGCATGACGTCGGCTCGCTCGAGGGTGATTTCCCCGGCCAGCGCGGCGCTGACTGAAGCGAGCAGTGCCTCGCCATCGTCAATTTCTGGGTAGCTCGCCAGCGTTTCGGACAGCGCCTTCAACGCAGCGTCCCTCGGCACGTAGTTATCCAGCGCAGGGTCCGTGTACTGGCTTTTGAAGGGGACCGCTTCAGCGTTTCGGTAACCGCCATCGGCGGTAATCACGACTTTGGCCCCTGCGTCATGCAGACGATCCGACAATGTCTTGGCCGAAAAACCACCAAACACGGGGGTGTAGACAATGCCCAGCCGCTGGGCAGCAAGAATGTAGAAAATCTGTTCCGGGATGTTGGGCATGTTCAGGGCGATGCGGTCACCCGTTTGTAATCCCAGGTTGGTGAGCACCCTGGCCCGGACAACGACCTCGAATAGCAGTTCCCTGTAACTGAAGCGTTGCTCCGTTACGGGTCCGCCCCGGCCTTGGTTTTTGGAGGGGTCCCAGCGATCACCCTCAAAAATCAGCGCGGTCTTGCTGCCCCTCCCCTGTAGGATATGTCGGTCAAGTTCGTTGAATGCAGCATTCGTGTGGGCCCCGACGAACCAGCGGAGGTAAGGCGCTCTGCTGTCATCAAGAACCCGACTCCAGGGATTGTCCTGCTCCGGGAGGGCGCCGCTGGCAACGCCCTGTCCCGAGTTCGAATCGAAACCGGCCCAGCAGCGTTCGGTCAAATTAAAACTCAGCCACTGTCGAGCATCCTGGTCATACCAATGGACGTTACGGCGGGCGAGGTCACCAAAAAATTCCTCAGGTGAATCATTGATCAAACGGCGGAGAGCGTCTTCCCCCACCTGTGAGCACAGTTGCTCCCAAGCGACTCCTACGGTCATATGAAATTCTCCCTGTGGAGCATTCTGGGCTCCGGTTAGAAGTCGCTTCCAACGCATGCATACCAACGACTTCAGGGTTTTTCGTCACTCTGGGTTCCCGGATACCACCCGATGGGGCAGCTGTTTTCATTGATTGACCAGAAACTGAGGAGAATTACGGCCACAGAATCTGGACGGATTAGAAAAATTGGCAATTTTCCGCTTGGATTTTTCTGTGCAAACCGATTTAACCCGGTGGGCAGCTCCTCGGTTGCTGGCTTGACGTGGCAGCACCCGATCCGGGCGCTGCCGAGCCTGGGGGTATGGATGGGTAACAGCGGCGGTTTTTCGGGCTAGCCTATTGTTTTCCAGAACAGTGCTATCCGGGCCTGTAGCGACGTGTTTGTAAGTAATTACAAACACAAAGGCTACCAAGAGCACTGGGTTTGCTTGGTCAGAAGTGGGGCTGGCGAATTTTAATTTACCCAACCGTTCCCCGCGCAGGTCCCAATATGCTTCACTTGGGACTTTGAAAAGATGATAGCGGGAGCAATATTGTGGGTATGCGTTTGGTTGTGGGACTTGTCGCTGCTATGGGTACGCTCAACGCAACGGCGTCGGAGGAGTGCGTTCCGTCACAGTGGGGGCCTGACGACCAGCTCGGCGCTGCGAATCGGCTGTCGCCTGAGCATGTTATGGCCGCGTCGCGCCTGATAACAAAGGGGGAGACCCATCCCCTGGGCATTGTGATTGAACCGGGGATGCCGGCTTATCCACCCCGCTACACCCAATTACAGGTCGTCCAGCCCAGTCAGCAGTTTGGCCAAACCATGGCGCCAGCCATTGGCTGGGAAGCCAGTGCGAATGACGATCTGGTGCAAATGTGGTTGGGCACGGGCCCCCAATTGGATGGCCTCGGTCATATGGGTGAAGCGGGTATGTTTTATAACTGCAACCGGGGGCAGGATTTTTCAGAGATCACGGGGCTCACACGGTTGGATACCAGCCAGATCCCCCCGATTGTCGCCCGGGGTGTTCTTATCGACATGGCCAGGTTTTTCGACGTCGAATCACTTGCGGCTGGACAACCTATCGGTAGCGACGACCTCAAGGCGGCGATGGCAGAGCAGGGTGTTGACGTCGGATCCGGGGACGTCATTCTCATCCATACCGGGTGGACAGATGCGATGCTGGAGTCCAACCCCGATACCTGGGGCAGCACCATACCGGGAATTACCAATGAGGCCGCAGAATTTCTGGCGGGGCTGGAGCCCGTCGCTGTGGGCGCCGATACCTGGGGCCTCGGTGCCGTTCCTCCGGCAGAGGGTGACCGGGTTTTTTATGATCATATTGTGTTACTCCGAGATAACGGCATCTACATCCTGGAGACTATGAATACCGGGCGCCTGGCACGTGAGTCAGTGACGGAGTTCATGTTTGTCCTTGGGCAGGCGCGACTTAAGGGAGCCGTCCAGATGATCATCAACCCAGTCGCGCTCTGGTAGGTTGCCGTCGACCCCCCGGTCGCGGGGTTTAACCCTCGATACTCGCCCGGGTATTGCTCCCGGACATTCGGGTAGTGCAAACGGACCCTTACGCTTTTGTCCCGCGGTGCTAGCATGGCGCCGCAGAGCCTTGAGGGCCCCGCATTATTGAGGGGGTGTGGCACTTGTCGTCCAGTACGTGGGAGAGGTGACATTAATGCAGATCAGACGAGTAGCGGGTGCCCTAGGTGCTGAGATAACCGGCCTCGACCTGTCCAGTGAGCTGACCGCTGAAACAGCCACAGCCCTCCGCAGCCTGCTCAACGAATACGAGGTTCTCTTTCTCCGGGACCAGGCTATTGACCCACGGCAGCAGCGTGCCCTCGCCGCCGTCTTTGGTCCCCTGCAAACCCACCCCGCCTATGGCACGGTACCGGATTTACCGGAGGTCATGATTCTGGAGAGCACCCCGGAAAATCCGTCAAAGATAGAGGTATGGCACTCGGACATGACCTTCCGACAGCATCCGCCATCAGTGACTGTGCTCCGGGGTATGCTGATTCCTGAGGTCGGTGGAGATACACTTTTCGCGAGTATGACCTCTGCCTACGACGCTCTGTCGCAGGGTATGCAACGCTACCTTGACGGCCTGTTTGCAGTGCATGATTTTGCGCAGGGTTTTAAAGAGAGCCTCGCCGAGCCCGGTGGTCGGGAGCGATTGGCTAACGCCCTGGCTGAAAATCCTCCGGTGCGTCATCCCGTGGTTCAGACTCACCCCGAAACCGGTAAAAAGGCCCTCTATGTGAACGCGCTATTCACGTCCCATATCGAAGGCCTGCCGCCCCTGGAGTCGTCCGCGCTGCTCGGATTTCTTTGCGAGCACGCCGTACTACCGGAACACACCTGCCGTTTTCGCTGGGCGCAGGACAGCATTGTACTTTGGGATAACAGAAGCACCCAGCACAAGCCTGTGAATGACTTCCTTCCTGCCTCGCGGCGCCTGCACCGAGTTGTCAGCGAGGGTGACCACCCTTACTGAGCCACTAATAGCGGCCCTGGTCACGCAGTTTCTGAATGTAGCGTGTAATGTCATCCCGGACCTCGGGTGCGAAGAGATACAGCGCGATCAAGTTAGGAATGGCGATGACAAAAATCATCGCATCCGAAAAATCAAGCACAGCCACGAGCTGCAGCATGCAGCCGATGACAATGAACGTGCAGAAGAGCATCTGGAAACATAACTGCACGATGCGACTCTCCCCGAATAAATAGGTCCAGCCTTTCAGGCCGTAGTACGACCAGGCAAGCAGGCTGGAGAAGGCAAACAGCAGAGCCGCCAACGCGATGATGTAGGGCGCGAACTCGAAGTGGACGGCGAATGCAGCCGATGTCAATTCTATACCTGCGACTTCGGCCGTCATCAGCCCGTTGGGAATAGCGCTGGTGAGGATAACGAGGGAGCTCAGGCTGAGAATAATTACCGTGTCGATGAAGGGTTCAAGAAGCGCGGTAATTCCCTCGGAGGCCGGTTCGTCTGTTTGCACCGCAGAGTGGGCAATTGAGGCAGAGCCCAGCCCCGCTTCATTGGAAAAAAGCGCCCGTTGAAAACCTATCACCATAGCGCCCAGCGCACCGCCCGTCGCACCCTGGGATGTGAACGCGCCTTCCATAACCATGCGCAACGCGGCTGGAATGTGCTCTGCGCTCAAGGCAATGACGGCGAGCGCACTGATGATGTAGAGACCCGCCATAAACGGCACCAGAACGACGGTTACCCTGGCAATCGACCGGATGCCGCCAATGACCACCAGTGCGACCACCGTGGCGAGTACCAGGCCGAAAAACCAACCGCGATCGCTAAGCCAACTGCTGTCGCCTCCTGTGATGACCAGGAATTGGGTGTAGGCCTGGTTAGCCTGGAACATGTTGCCAATACCAAAACCCGCTATCACCAGGGCCAGCGCGTAAAATCCGCCCATCAGACGTCCCGTGCGCGGCCAGCGTTTGCGCTGGAACCAGTGTTCAAGGTAGTACATGGGTCCACCAGAAACACTACCATCTGCATTTTGTCGGCGGTATTTCACGCCGAGGGTGCACTCCACGAGCTTGGTAGACATCGACAGAACGCCGGCAACAAGCAACCAAAAAGTGGCCCCGGGGCCTCCCATGCTGATGGCAACGGCTACGCCCCCGATGTTTCCGACACCGACTGTGCCCGATACGGCGGTCGCTACTGCTTTGAAGTGGCTGATTTCGCCCTTAGCCTCGGGGTCGCTGAAATCGCCACGAACATGGCGGATGGCCAGCCACAGGGCACGGAAATTAATGAACCGGAGGTAGATGGTAAAATACAGTGCCGCTGCAGCGAGCCACAGGACGATGAGGGGTAATTCACTGTTGCCCACGGGCACGGCGTAGAACACCAGCTTGGACACGGCCGATGCGACGGGCGCCAGCAAAGCCTCCACGGCGGCATCAATCCCGGTGATCTCCATGTGACTACCCCAGCTTGTTCATCCGGGGAGGGTCGCCCGTGCTATCTGATATTGCAACCTCCATAGAGGTGATGGCATTCCACCGTCGGTTATTCATGGCTCGATAACCTGGCCTGGCGAGGCCGCGGGTGCGCTTTGGCGCTACCGGAGTGCGCCTGCTGCCGGGCATCGCGGTTGCGCAATGGGGCCTGCGAGGCACTCCCGGGCCCGGGGACTGGGCAAAAAAAAGCCCGCTGACAAGCGGGCTCTTCATTACCGCTGGTTACATGGAGATGTCGACGGCATAGCTAATTACGAATTTGATCTCGTCGTTGTCGTAACCGCCGTCAGCGGCGGGCCCCTCGACGTCTGTGGAACTCATCATGAAGGCAAAGCCGTCTTTGGCGACGCTGATGTTGTAATCGTAATACCCACCGGTCGTTCCGTTAAAGGCTTCGGCGAAGTCGCCGTCGTGGTAGCCAACATGCAGGCCTATACCAATGCCGTTACCGACCTCAAAACCATAGTCTGCCGATACGTAGTAGGTGCCGCCCGCATCAAAATCCTGGCCGGGCCCTTCATCGGCTTCGGTGTTGGTCAGCACATACACCGCGCCGCTGAAGCCCCCGAATCCAACCTTGGCATACACCTCGCCAAAGTCGAACTCTGCCTCCTTGTCGTAGTTGTAGTACAGGTAGCCTACATCCCAACTGACGGCACCTGTGTCGAAGGCAAAGCCGGCATAAAGATCGTGCTCATAGGAGTACACGTCAGAGGGTCCGTAGTTGACGTTGGATACCCAGGTGCCGGCGTAAAATCCGCTGTCGTGGGCGTAGTCAATGCCGCCCTGGATGGCTGCCTCGTTTTCAGTCTGGGTGAGGCCTCGCCAAATGTAGTTGTTGGTCATTGCTGCATTGGCGCTCCACTCACCGGCTTGGGCTGGGAGCGTGAGGGCACTCATTGCCAGCACGGATCCTGCGGCCAGAGTTCTCAGTGAAACGGTGGGGGAAAGCTTGGAGTTCATAGTGGGTCCTCGTTAACAACAAAAGTGGGAGATCCGCGCTTGGGAGAGTTGGTAGCACTGCCTCTGCGCCTTGCACACCAGCCCTGCAGCACAGACCTTGCCAACTTTTTCAAGTTATTGAAAAACATAGGTAAAAAACATTTATCCCCATATAAAGAGCCCTGCATTCCCGTAAACGGGAGCGCCTTTTTAGGGCAAGTTCGCACCAAAACCGAGCGTGATTTTCCAGGAGATAACCGTCCCTCCGGCCCGGTGCCACGATTGCGCCGCGTTGGATCTGGACGTGGAAGAGGACGGTCAAGATACCAGCAGCAGCGAGAAATACCTGTGCGTAAAACCTCTTCCCCGAGTTCCTGCGTATGGTGTGGTACGACTACCCGGAACGAGGAAAGAAATATGAAGCGTTGTACTTTGCTGGCAGTAACCCTGCTGACCTTTGGTGAGGCGATGGCGGAGACGGACTGCGAGGCTGTTATTGCAGCGACACTGGATGAATTGCGATTGGGTTCGTCCGGGCAGTGGACCGCAGCCGAAGAGGGGACGGCCCGCGCTGCAGCCGGCTCAGCTTGCCTGAAAGCCAGCTCTGGGCGGTACGGCGATACCCTCGTGGTGGAGTCCATTGGCGTGGCCAGCGGGGGGGCAACCGAGCTTCAACCCGCCGGTGGCGACAGCGGCCGTGAACCTGACGAAGAGGAGAGTGGCGGGATACGGTTTACGCCCATGTCGGGTTCTCCCGGGCAAAAACCTTACGAGCGCTCGCGATCTGTGGACAACTGAGTATCAGGCGGAACGACCGGGTTGTCCGGCATGTGCCGCGGCGATAGCGCGCTTTCCCAGCGCGGTAGCGGCGCTTGACCGGCTTTTTGCGACGACCTGTTGGTGAGCGGCACGGGCATCATGTGGAGCGTACACAGACGATCTGCACTGCGCCTTGCTGTCAGACCATCGTCAGGGAGCTGTAGTGAAAATAGCCCGACGCCATACGCCGGGCTGTTCCAGATTGACCAATGGCTCAGCGTGCAGCCATGTCGCTGCGGGTGCTGCCAACGGCTTCCAGGTCAAAGCGGTCATTGGTCATGACCTTTGCCCAGGCACTGACGAAGTCGTCAATGAATTTTCCACCACCATCACTGGCTGCGTAAACCTCAGCGATGGCACGCAGCTCGGAGCTGGAGCCGAACATCAGGTCCACGGGGGTCGCTGTCCACCTGCGGGCCCCTGAGCGGCGATCACTGCCCACATACTGGCCCTGAAAATCGCCGGAAGGTGCCCAGACAGTCGACATATCGAGCAGGTTGGTGAAGAAATCGGTGCTCAACACACCCTGGCGTTCGGTGAGTATGCCCGTGTCGCTGCCATCGGCGTTGACACCCAAAACCCGCAGGCCGCCAACCAGTGCCGTCATTTGCGCTGGATTAAGGTCGAGCAGGTTAGCCCGGTCGATCATGGCATTGACGGGCGACATATAGTTGGCGTCGGCATTGTAGTAATTACGGAAGCCATCTGCGGTGGGCTCAAGCTCTGCGAATGAGTCGATGTCTGTCATTTCCTGGGCTGCATCCATGCGACCCGGCTTAAAGGGAACCTCTACCGTGTACCCCGCTTCAGCGGCGGCCTTCTCAATGGCGGCAGCGCCTCCAAGGACAATGATGTCCGCCAGAGATACGCGTTTGTCACCCTGCTGTTTATCGTTGAACGCCGTTTGCACGGCGTTTAGCTTGGCCAGTACATCTGCCAGTTCAGCGGGGTCGTTAACCGGCCAGTCCTTCATCGGCGTTAGGCGGATACGGGCACCATTGGCTCCACCGCGCATGTCGCTGTCCCTGTAGCTGGCGGCCGATGCCCATGCGGTAGCGGCGAGCTGCGAGACGGTTGCACCCGAGTTCAGTAGGGCTGCCTTTAACTGGGCAACATCGTCGTCGGACACCAGTTCATGGTCAACATCGGGAATGGGATCCTGCCACAGTAGGACTTCTGCGGGCACATCGGTGCCCACATAGCGAGCCCGCGGGCCCATATCACGATGGGTGAGCTTGAACCAGGCGCGGGCAAATGCATCCTCAAATTCTGTCGGGTTCTCAAGGAAACTCTGCGCTATTGCTCGGTAGGCAGGGTCAACCTTCAGTGACAGGTCCGTTGTAAACATAATCGGGGCATGGCCTTTACCGGCGACATGGGCGTCGGGCACTGTGCCTGCCGCCTGACCCCCTTTGGGCACCCACTGCGTGGCACCTGCCGGACTTTTGGTCATTTCCCAGTCGTAGGCGAACAGATTGGACAGATACATCATGCTCCACCGGGTTGGGGTTGCTGTCCAGGCACCCTCAAACCCCGAGGTGATAGTGTCTTCTGAATGGCCCTTTCCGCAGCTGTTCTTCCAACCGAAGCCCTGATCGTCGAGTCCGGCTCCGCCGGGCTCGACGCTGAGGCAGCCGTCGGGTTTGTGCGCTCCGTGTGCCTTGCCAAAACTGTGGCCACCGGCGATCAGTGCCACTGTTTCAGCGTCATTCATTGCCATACGACCAAAGGTTTCGCGAATGTCGTGAGCGGCGAGTGCAGGATCAGGATTACCATTGGGGCCCTCAGGGTTCACATAGATCAACCCCATCTGGACCGCGGCGAGAGGATTGTCCAGCTTGCGCTCCCCAGAGTACCGCTCGTCGGCCAGCATGACCGTCTCTGGACCCCAGTAAACCAAGTCGGGCTCCCAGTCGTCGGCTCGTCCACCGGCAAAACCGAAGGATTTAAAACCCATATCCTCCATAGCGACGGTACCGGCGAGTATCATCAGATCCGCCCAGGACACCTGTCGACCGTATTTTTGTTTGACGGGCCACATCAGCCTGCGGGCTTTGTCCAGGTTGCCATTGTCTGGCCAGCTGTTGAGCGGTTCAAAACGCTGCTGCCCGCCACCAGCACCACCCCGCCCATCGGCAACCCGATAGGTACCCGCACTGTGCCATGCCATGCGGATAAAAAACGGTCCGTAGTGGCCGTAGTCTGCCGGCCACCAATCCTGGGAGTCGGTCAGCGTCGCGCGGACGTCAGCCTTGAGCGCCGCCATATCCACCTTTGCGAATTCTGCCGCGTAGTTGAAATCTGCACCGTAGGGATTTGCGTCCGGGTTGTGTTGACGCAGTGGGGTCAGGTCAATGCGTTCCGGCCACCAGAAGGTGGGCGGTTTGGCGAAGGTGTTGTCGGCCTGCACTGTGCCAATCATTGAGGTGGTGAGCGCTACAGCAGCAACAAGTGTTTTTACTTTCAGCATTATTTGTTCACTCCATATTTTGTATCGGTTGCCGAACTTCAGTCGGATCTGGGCTCATGGACTGAAACGTAGATCCCATGACCCAAAATGTAGGCAAGCTGAGGCGCAACGGCAACCAGATTAATTTATAAAAATCAATCGGAAAAATAGATCGTAAGGGCTGCACCCTCACGCGACTTCGCACAGGTTTGGGCTCTGGCGCCTTGGACAGAGTGACAAAGGATAACGTGGTCAGTGGCTGCACCCATCTGGTATTTTGGCCTATGCCTGCTCCTGTCCAAGCCGCGCGGAGGTATCAGGGCAGGGCCAAAAAGATTAAGCCGGCGAGGCCAGCTTACGGGTCGCGGGAGTGGCGGCGGGCTTATCCCGCACCTCCCCCGTGGGGCGCCCGGGGCCGCGGGCGTTGCTCCGGGCGCCATACCAATAGTCCTGCTCACAGGAGAACCGATGGGCTACACAGACATCTACAATGAGGCCAGGGACAATCCGGAGCGCTTCTGGCTCGAGAGATCTCAGCTGCTGGATTGGTATGTAGCACCCCGCCAGGCGCTCTCCGTGGATGAGAATGCTATGGAGCGCTGGTTTGCCGAAGGTGTGTTGAACACCTGCTACAACGCGGTGGACCGTCATGTCGCTGCAGGCCGGGGACAACAGCCCGCCATTCACTATGACTCTCCCGTCACGGGTGCCAGTGAAACGATCACCTATGGAGAACTGCAAAACCGGGTCGCCGTTGCCGCCGGCGGGCTCCGGGGGCTTGGCGTGGGAAAGGGGGATCGAGTGGTTATTTACATGCCCATGGTTCCTGAGGCTGTTATCGCCATGCTGGCCTGCGCCAGACTGGGTGCTGTCCACAGCGTTGTGTTTGGCGGTTTTGCTGCTGCTGAACTGGCGGTGCGGCTGAACGATGCGGCACCGAAGGTACTGCTCACCGCGACCTGCGGCATTGAGGCCACGAAAACTGTCGAGTACATGCCGATCGTGGCCGAGGCATTGGCGCTCACCTCTGTTACTGACATCCATGTTGTGGTCCTGCAGCGGCCCCAGCTTGACTGGGTCCTCACCGAGCCGGGTTACAGTTCCTGGCAGGTACTTTCAGAGGCGCCAGCGGCTGCAGATTGCGTTCCGGTCGCAGCGACGGACCCGCTATACATACTTTACACGTCCGGCACCACGGGTAAGCCCAAAGGGGTCGTGCGCGACAACGGTGGCCATGCCGTGGCGCTGGCATGGTCCATGTCAGCGGTCTATGACACGGCGCCGGGAGAGGTTTTCTGGGCGGCCAGTGATATTGGCTGGGTGGTAGGTCACTCCTATATTGTGTACGCACCGCTGCTCATGGGGTGCACGACAGTCCTCTACGAGGGTAAGCCCGTCAACACCCCCGACGCCGGTGCCTTCTGGCGCGTGGTCAGTGACTATCGTGTCAAGGTATTGTTTGCAGCTCCCACGGCCTTTCGTGCCATACGCAAAGAGGATCCGACGGGTGCACAATTTGCAGCCTATGATCTCGATTGTCTGGAGACGCTGTTCCTGGCTGGCGAGCGCCTGGATCCACCGACCCTCGAGTGGCTGGGAAGGATCACCGGCCGTCCAGTTATCGATCACTGGTGGCAGACTGAAACGGGGTGGGCTATTGCCAGCAATCCACTGGGTTTGGAGTTGTTGCCTGTGAAGGCGGGGTCCGCAACGCGACCACTGCCCGGATATGACGTCGCAATCCTAGATGCGCAGGGTCGGTCGCTGCCCGCGGGTGAGCAGGGCGCGGTCGCCATCAGGCGGCCTTTGCCACCCGCGTGCCTGCCCACACTCTGGCAGGATCACGTCCGATTCGATGCCGATTACCTGGCGCCTTACCCGGGTTTTTATCTGACTGGCGACGGCGGGTATCTGGACTCGGAGGGTTATCTGTTCATCATGGGGCGTACGGATGACGTGATAAATGTAGCGGGCCACCGGCTGTCGACAGGGGAGTTGGAAGAGGTAGTGGCTGGGCACCCGGCGGTGGCCGAGTGTGCTGTTATCGGTATTGCGGACGCCCTGAAAGGCCAGCTGCCCCTGGGGCTGGTGGTACTCAAGGATGGCGTGGAGTACACGCCGGATGTGCTGGAGGCAGATTTGATAGCGCGGGTGCGAAGCACTGTGGGTCCCGTCGCCGCCTTTAACCGGGCGCTGGTGGTTGCAAGGTTACCCAAGACCCGCTCCGGAAAAATTCTCAGAAGTACGCTGCGCCGGATTGCTGACGGTGAAGACTGGTCAATACCCTCAACTATCGAAGAGCCTGCCGCGCTCGAGGAAATCGCCAAATTGTTGGGGAGCTGAACGGGCTGGCCCCCGGGCCTTGAATTTGTTGCGGCGCTCAATCGGTCCCGGAGGCGAGTTGTACGCTGTTCAGGGTGTCCCTGCCCTGCCACCCCGATGGCACAGGATTTGACTGGGCACAGGTGGCCGCTGCTCGGCGCGGCCAGAGCCGGGGTTATCTTGCTATTTGATTGCCATTAGCTAAAAAGTTGTTTTCATTTGTCCATGGGACCGGGTTTTGCACCGGGTCGCCTGCCGCTTTACCACAGTGGCGGGGCGTCCACGCGTCCTGCGCATTGGCCAGAACCTCTGGTGTTGCCCTGTATAACGCGTGTCTCGTGACGCCCGGACCGACTGTTTGCGGTGCCGGACGGGGCGGTGAGTATGCAGCCTAGATAATGCCGATAACGGAGAATCCCGACATGACCTATGCCAAGTCCGGAACCGAAGGCGTCCCCGTGGCCTGCAAGCCTGGTTATGGCACTTACATGGCGTCCAGTGGACAGCGCCCGTGGGCAGTGAGTATTTTGACAATATCTCCCTTGCGGACGGCGAGGTGTTTTGTGGAGTTCCCCGATCAGGGGCTGCGGACCTTATGTCCAGCCCACTTTTTTCAAGGGCCACAATGCTGTGCGGATTTTTCTGAGGGCAGGGTGGGTGCGCTTGTCGAAATGCCTGCGGGTCAGTGCGGGTGCTGGCCGGCCCCAGCTCGGATAGGCCCTGTCCCAACATCGAAAGCGGGAAATTCCTCTGCGTCAAAGCACTTCAAGACGGGAGTTGGGGGCCCGCGGGTTTGGGAGGGGCAGGTTGGCAGGCAGTGGCAAACGGCGCTATAGTCGCGGCTCAAAAGTAGCTTGTTGTGATCAAGGAGGTATGGAATGTGGACCAAGCCAGAATTTGTTGACCTGCGTGTTGGCTTCGAAGTGACCATGTATTTTAGCGTTCGCTGATGATGTCGGGGTTGCCCGGGACCCGGGTAACCCACTTTTCCCCGATCGGCGTCCCGAGGGTATAGCGGTTTGAAAATACGTGTTCTCGGATCGGCAGCCGGCGGCGGTTTTCCCCAATGGAACTGCAATTGCAGAAATTGCTCGGGCGTTCGTTCCGGAGCACTTGCAGCACATGCCCGTACCCAGTCTTCCATCGCTGTCTCCATGGACGGTGTGGCCTGGCTTCTGTTCAATGCGTCCCCCGACCTGCGTAGCCAGCTCGAGGCTGCACCACCTCTACAGCCCCGCGAGGGACCCCGTGATACCGGCATCAGGGCCATCGTGCTGGCCGATAGCCAGATCGACCATACGACGGGGCTACTCATGCTGCGCGAGGGCTGTCCGCTACAGGTTTACTGTACCGACATGGTGGCCGAGGATTTATCGACCGGTTTCCCCATATTCCGCATGCTGGAGAGTTGGGATGGCGGCGTGGTGCACCATGAGGTGCCCATCGACGGTCGATCCTTCGAGGTGGAGGGCGTTCCCGGCATCGAACTGACGGCGATCGTCCTGGATGGCAAAGCGCCCCCGTATTCACCCCACCGGCACGATCCGCATCGTGGTGACAACGTCGGCTACCTGGTAAGGGACAGGGTCGCGGAGACGGCCTTCCTGTACGCCCCGGGCCTCGGCAAAATGAATGAGGCGTTACTCACGTTGATGGAGAGCACGGACTGTGTACTGGTGGACGGTACCTTCTGGCGTGAAGATGAGATGGCGCTCGCCGGGGTGGGCACCAAGCTCGCCAGCGACATGGGGCACTTACCCCAGAGCGGCGACGACGGCATGCTGGCCTGGCTGCGCCGCTTGCAGCGGCCACGAAAAATCCTTATTCACATCAACAACACCAACCCCATCCTGATTGAGGATTCTCCTGAGCGACAGGCTGTGGAAGCTGAAGGTGTTGAGGTTGCTGTTGACGGTCTGGAGTTCGATGTGGCGGCGACGCAGCCCGCTCAGCTGGCCGAGGATCGGGAGGTCTGATGGCGACATCTGAGCCGGCACTCAGTCGCTCGGAATTCGAGGCCAGACTGCGTGCCAAGGGAGAGCGGTACCATATTCACCATCCCTTTCATAAAGCCATGTACGCAGGGGAGCTCACGCCCCCGCAGATTCGGGGCTGGGTGGCCAACCGCTACTACTATCAAATCATGATCCCTCAGAAGGACGCGGCGATTCTGGCCAACTGCCCCGATCGGGAAACCCGTGTCAAATGGATACAGCGCATTCTTGACCACGACGGTGCTGAGGGTGACGAGGGTGGTATAGCGGCCTGGCTCGAGCTGTCTGACGCTGTTGGTTTGGAGCGAGAAGCGGTAACTGATCTCCGTTATGTGCTGCCGGGCGTCCGATTTTCGGTGGATGCCTATGTTAGTTTTGCACGGCGCGCCACCTGGCAGGAGGCCGCGTGCTCCTCACTGACTGAAATGTTCGCGCCAGAAATACATCGCTCGAGACTCAACACCTGGCCCGAGCATTACCCCTGGATCGACCAGGGTGGATTATCCTATTTTCGCAAGCGCCTCGGGGAGGCTCGGCGTGATGTGGAGCACGGGCTCGAGGTAACGCTGGATTATTTTCGCAGTCGCTCTGCCCAGGAGCATGCGCTGGACATCCTGCAATTCAAGCTTGATGTGCTTTGGACGATGTTGGATGCGATGACCATGGCCTATGTGCACGGTGCACCGCCCTACCACAGCAGTGACGGTGGTCCTGTTGCAGTCCCCGATTGATTGGCGCCCCATGATGATAGTGTTTAAACCATGAACAAAACGACGATACCGAGGCTTAACCGGCATTTTCGCATGCAGTGGGAGGAAGCACAGAACTGTCATGTCCTGCTGTACCCCGAGGGAATGGTGAAGCTGAACGACAGCGCCAGTCTGATACTGGGTTGTGTGGATGGCAGCCGTTCGGTTGGAGATATCATTGCGGACCTCTCCGCTCGGTTTCCCGATGTCGAGGATATTGCCGGCGATATTGAGGAGTTCATGGCCATTGCCAGCGCGCGACGCTGGATAGAACCGGTCTGAGCGCCCTCGATGTCAGCCCCTCCAACGCCTTCCCCGCCGCTTTGGTTGCTGGCCGAACTGACCTACCGCTGCCCACTGCAATGCCCCTACTGCTCAAACCCCGTGGAGATGGCCGCAGCAGGGCAGGAACTGGAGACCGAGGATTGGCTGAGGGTTCTGCGCCAGGCCCGGCAACTGGGGGCCGCCCAACTGGGTTTCTCTGGCGGTGAGCCCTTGGTCAGGCAGGATCTCGAGCTTCTGGTTGCCGAGGCCCGTCAGCTGGGTTTCTACAGCAATCTCATCACATCTGGGGTTGGCCTGACCCGCGAACGCGTGCTGGCGCTCCGAGAAGCCGGTCTCGACCACATTCAGGTCAGCTTCCAGTCGGCGGAGGAAGAGGTCAGTGCGTTGCTCTCGGGCAGTCGTAAAGCATTTGCCCACAAGCTTGCCATGGCGGAAGCCGTCAAGTCGGCTGGCTACCCGATGGTGCTGAACTTCGTTCTGCACAGGCACAATATTGACCAGGTCGAGCAGATTATCGAATTGGCCAGTGCGCTGGGCGCCGATTATGTTGAGCTTGCCAACACCCAATACCACGGCTGGGCGCTACTCAACCGTGATGAACTCATGCCCAGTGGTGAACAGATCCAGCATGCGGAACGAGTGACCAATGCATGGCGAGAGGCGCATCCCGAGGGTATGCGCATTTTTTTTGTGGTCCCAGATTACTACGAGGATCGGCCCAAGCCGTGTATGAATGGTTGGGGGCAGATGTTTCTCGCGGTTGCCCCGGACGGTATGGCATTACCTTGTCACAGCGCCCGTAGCTTGCCCCTCGAGTTTCCCAACGTTCGTGACATGGACATTGACACTGTTTGGCACCGCAGCGAAGCGTTCAATGCCTATCGTGGTTTCGACTGGATGCAGGAACCCTGTCGAAGCTGTCCGGAAAAGGAGCGTGACTTTGGTGGCTGTCGCTGTCAGGCGTTCGCCTTGACGGGGGATCCCACCCAGGCCGATCCGGTCTGTACGAAGTCAGAACAGCGCCATCTCGTGGATGCTGCCCTGACCGCCGCAAACTGTCATAAAACGGGGGGCACGGCCATGCGCTATCGAACCCTGCAGGCATCCCGGGATATTCTGGCGAGTCAGTCCTGACGGTCCGCCGCTGATGCCAGCGGACCGGCTGTGCCGCCGGGCGGGCTCTGGAGACCTGGCGTTGTCCATCATCTCAGTGCCTCCCAGCGCGTCCTGAAAACATTCTTCGGGCAGGGTCAAAGCTGGCGATGGCTGTTGCCATGAGGACAATTGCGGCAGTCGCTGTCACGGTCAATGCGGGGGCATTGAAGTCGAGCCACAGGGCGTGGCGGATCAGTTCAACCACGTGGGTAAACGGGTTGACCATACAGGCCCAGTAAACCCATTCACTGGCCGCCTGCATAGTGGCCAGTGGATACAGTGCTGACGACAGGAAAAACAGCGGGAAGACGACAAAATTCATGACCCCAGCAAAGTTTTCCAGCTGGTCGATCCTCGACGCCAGGAACAGGCCAAGTGCGCCCAGCAACATGGCACCCAGCAGTATCGCCGGGAGCGCGGCAAGGTAGCCAAGGGCGGGAGGCACGACGCCAAATAATCGGGCAAGCAAGAGGAATACGTAGGCCTGCGCCAGGGATACCATGGCGCTGGACAGCAGTTTGCTGATCAGCAGCCAGCTGCGGGGTAGGGGGCTGGTCAGCAGAACCCGCATACTCCCCATCTCCCTATCGTAGACCATGGAGAGTGAGCTCTGCATGCTGTTAAAGAGGACAATAATCCCCACCAGCCCGGGCGCGATATAAACCTCATAGTCCACGGGGGCGGTGTGGGGTGGCACAGTCACACCATCGAGTACCGTCCGAAACCCCGCCGCAAAAACAGCCAGCCAGAGCATGGGTCTGACCAGTGCGCTGATAAATCGGCTGCGCTGCTGCACAGTGCGCTGAAACTCTCGCCTGAGTACACCAATAAAACAATGGAAATAACGGGACGGCCTCATGGGGTGTGTGCCGGTGCTGACAGGCCGAGCAGCAGGTCTTTTGCATCAGCCATACCGGCTGCCGCTACCAGGCTGGACAACGCTCCCTGGGCCTGCACGGCACCCGCTTTCAGCAAAATGACCTGCTCATCAGCTGCCAGTTCCTCAACGAGATGGGTTGTCCACAGGACGGATAGGCCCCTCTCCTGCACCAGTGACCGGATGTGTTCTTGTAGATTCACCCTGCTGGCCAGGTCCAGTCCAGTGGTCGCCTCGTCAAGCAACAGTAGCTTTGGTTCGTGCAGTAGAGCCCGAGCTATCTCCACCCGGCGTCGGTGCCCCGCGTTCAGCCTGCGCACGGGCTCATCGCGTCGATCCCAGAGACCAAATCTGTCCAATTCCAAACGGGCTCGGGTACGGACCTCCCCTGGTGCCATTCCCTGCAGGGCGCCGTGATAGGCGAGGTTCTGGATAAGGGATAGATCGAGGTCCAGGGTGGGTTGCTGAAAGACTGCTCCCAAATTTGCCAGCGCTTTACCCGGCGACTCGGCGACCTCATGACCAAACACGGTGATCCTACCCGTACGGATGGGTAATAAACCGGTCAGAAGCGAAAACAGGGTGGTCTTGCCCGCCCCGTTGGGACCGAGCAGGGCGAGCTGTGCGCCGCTGGCCACAGAAAAAGAGACATCCTGAAGAACCGTCTGCTCTCCGAAATAGTGACTGAGTCCCTCAATACTAACGGCGTCGGTCACGGGTCTGTTTCACTTGTGGCGATGTCTCAAACGCTAACATACTTGACATTTAGAAAACATACGCTATGTTCAAAAAAGGCGCTCCACCGCGCCCTCGCCAGTTTCTCCCATGCCGTTGGCTTGCACCCATAAGGAACATTCCATGGATCTTGGTATATCCGATCGCGTTGCCCCCACGCTTGAGGCTGTCAGCCAGTATATCGCTGAACACGTCATGCCATTTGAGGCCGAGTTTTTTGCCGAAGTGAAGAAGGGAGATCCCTGGGAGTCCACGGCCCGTCAAAATGAAATTCTCGAGCAAATGAAGGCGGGTGCGAGAGAGCGGGGACTCTGGAATTTTTTCCTGACCGGCGATGGCCCACACGGATCGGGGCTCAATACAGTCGACTATGCGCACCTTGCCGAGGAGATGGGCAAATGTCATCTCGGTGCCGAGGTGTTCAATTGTTCAGCGCCCGACACCGGCAACATGGAGGTCATTCATAAATACGGAAGCGAGGCGCAAAAAGCCCGCTGGCTGGAGCCCTTGATGCGCGGTGAAATTCGCTCCTGCTTTGGCATGACCGAGCCCGGTGTGGCCTCTTCGGATGCCACCAATATTTGCAGTCATGCGGTGCTCGAGGGTGATGAGTGGGTCATCAATGGCGAGAAACACTGGACATCAGGTGCCGGTGACCCTCGATGTAAAGTGATGATCTGCATGGTGAAAACGAGCCCGGACGCGCCCAAGCACAAGCAGCAGAGCCAGATTTTGGTGCCTATGGATACCCCCGGCGTTGAAATTCTCCGACACCTCACCGTGTTCAATATGGATGATGCGCCCCATGGTCATATGCACGTCAAATTGAACGAGGTCCGTGTACCGAAGGACAGCATTATTCTCGGTGAGGGACGAGGTTTCGAAATTTCCCAGGGACGTTTGGGGCCCGGACGGATTCACCACTGCATGCGCTCCATTGGTGCAGCGGAAAAGGCCCTGCGGTTACTCTGCGAACGCGCTACCAGCCGGGAGGCGTTTGGCCGTCCATTGGCCAAATTGGGTGGCAATATTGATGTGATAGCCAATGCGCGAATGCAGATCGAGCAGGCCAGATTGCTGACCTTAAAAACAGCCTGGATGATGGATAATATGGACGCCAAAGAGGCGCGAATCTGGATCTCCATGATCAAGACGGTGGTCCCCAATATGGCCCTGAAAGTTATTGACGACGCCATTCAGATGCACGGTGGTCTCGGGGTCTCCCAGGATTTCCCCCTGGCGGCGATGTGGGCGGGTCAGCGGACCCTGCGCCTTGCCGACGGGCCCGACGAGGTACACCGGATGGTAGTGGGTCGCCACGAGCTGAAAAAATATAGTGATGGAGCGACGGAGCCGCGCGCCACATTCCGGGATGGCTGATACGGATGCAACCGGCAGCGTAGCTGCCAACGTGACAACTAGGGAGATAAATCCAGATGGCGATACAAATTCTTTCGGTCGATGAGTTTCTGGCAAAAGCAGGCCAAAAACTGGGGACCAGTGATTGGGTTACTTTGGGTCAGGAGCGCATCAATGAATTTGCGGACTGTACCGAGGATCACCAGTTTATTCATATTGACGAGGAAAATGCGGCCAAGACACCGTTTGGCGGCACCATAGCCCATGGTTTTTTGACCCTCTCCATGCTGGTTAAACTCTGTGAAAGCGTGTCAGTCCATCCGGAGGGTTTGGTGATGGGCGTCAACTACGGGCTGAACAAAGTTCGGTTCCTGGCGCCTGTCAGGGCGGGCAAGCGTGTTCGCGCCCATATTGAACTCGCCAGCGTCGAGCGCAAGGACGACAATCGCTTTCTGACGCAACAAAACATCACAGTTGAGATAGAGGGCGAGGAGACGCCGGCGCTGTATGCCGAGTGGCTAGGTATGACCGTAATCGCCTGACAGTTATTTATTTTTGGAGAGAAGACATGACGATTCGTTATGACGGCAAGGTCGCTATTGTGACCGGTGCGGGTGGCGGGCTTGGAAGAAGCCATGCCATCGAACTTGCGAAGCGCGGTGCGCGCGTGGTGGTGAATGACCTCGGAGGATCCGTTAACGGTGAGGGCCAGAACAGCGATGCGGCACTATCGGTAGTCGGAGAGATTGAAGCGGCAGGCGGTGAGGCTATGGCGCACCCTGCCAATGTGGCCAATATGGAAGAAGTCACCGACATGGTGGCGCAGGTTATGGCCAAGTGGGGCCGGATCGATATCCTGATCAACAACGCGGGGATACTGCGGGACAAGAGCTTCTCGAAAATGGAGCTGTCTGACTTTCGGACGGTACTGGAGGTGCACCTTATGGGAAGCGTCAACTGTACCAAGGCCGTTTGGGAAATCATGAAGGGACAGGAATATGGCCGCATTGTCATGACATCTTCCTCCAGTGGCCTGTACGGCAACTTTGGCCAGAGCAACTATGGCGCTGCCAAACTGGGTGTCGTGGGCTTCATGAATACCCTGGTTCAGGAGGGCGCCAAGTACAATATACGGGTTAATGCCCTGGCTCCCACAGCGGGTACCCGCATGACTGAGGGGCTGATGAGTGAGCAGGCATTTAATCTATTGACGCCGGAAACAGTGACCCCGGCCGTGCTCTTTATGGTGGGCGAAGATGCGCCAACACATACGATTATTGGTGCTGGGGCAGGCGCCTATGCGGTGGCCAAGATTGTAGAGACTGAGAGTGTGTGGCTACCCGAAGATCAGCAGACGCCCGAGGGTATAGCGGCCCATTGGGAGCAAATTTCACAAGGCCCGGAAACACAGCTAAAAGCCGGTTTTGAACAGACCTTCAAAATGGTCGGTAAGGCTGCCGAAGGACTGGGTATCAAACTCGAAAACTGAGGATTCGAAACATGAGAGAAGCCGTTATTGTGTCAACTGCGCGTACCCCGATCGGTAAAGCCTATCGTGGCAGCTTCAACAATTTGGCGGGGCCCTCCCTGGGTGGTCACGCCATACGCGCTGCGGTGCAGCGTGCCGGTATTGAGGGCGACAGGGTAGACGATGTGACCATGGGCGCCGCCCTGACCCAGGGTACCCAGAGCATGAATATTGGCCGCCTTGCTGCCTTGCGCGGCGGACTGCCCGTTACCGTCAGTGGACAGACTATTGATCGTCAGTGTTCATCGGGCCTGATGGCGGTATCAATGGCTGCCAAACAAATCATCGTTGACGGTATGGATGTCACTATCGGTGGCGGTCAGGATTCCATTTCCCTGGTGCAAAATGAGCACATGAATACCCACCGGATTGCGGACGAAGCGCTGATGGGGATGCATAAAGACATTTACATGCCCATGCTGCAAACCGCCGAGGTGGTGGCACAGCGTTATGGCATCCCGCGAGACGCCATGGATGAATACGGGCTCCAGTCGCAAATGCGCGTTGCGGCTGCGTATGAGGCGGGTAAGTACGAGAATGAAATCGTTCCCGTTACGGCCACGCGGATAGTTTGGAATAAAGAGACCGGAGAGCAGTCCGAGGCTGAGGTCACCGTCAGCGCAGATGAAGGTGTCAGACCATCCACCCTGGAGGGTGTCAAGGGTTTGAGGACGGTCATCGAAGGCGGAACCATAACGGCGGGCAACGCATCCCAGCTGTCTGATGGTGCGGCGGCTCAGGTCCTCATGGAGGCCAAATTGGCGGAGCAGTTGGGGCTGCAGCCGCTGGGCGCGTATCGCGGCATGGCCGTGGCAGGCTGCGAACCGGATGAAATGGGTATAGGACCGGTTTTTGCCGTGCCCAAGCTGCTCAAGCAGCACGGTCTGTCAGTGGATGATATCGGCCTCTGGGAATTGAACGAGGCTTTTGCGGTGCAGGTACTTTATTGCAGGGACCGGTTGGGGATCGACAATGACAAGCTCAACGTCAATGGCGGCGCTATTGCTGTGGGTCACCCCTACGGAATGAGTGGATCACGCATGGTTGGCCATGCCCTTCTGGAGGGCAAGCGTCGGGGCGTCAAGTATGTTGTCATCACAATGTGCGTCGGTGGTGGTATGGGCGCCGCCGGCCTGTTTGAGGTCTACTGAAATGGCAGTTGCCCTCGTGTGTCGGGAGCTCGGACTCCCGGACAAGCTCGATTTGAGCAATGACTGGTCCGTTCCCGAGCTGGGCCCCAGTGATGTGCGTTTGCGGGTACAGGCAGCGGGGCTGAATTTTCCGGATGTCCTTATTATTCAGGGGAAATACCAGTTCCAGCCCGAACTGCCCTTTGTACCTGGCGGTGAGTGTGCGGGTGTTGTGGAGGCAGTTGGCGACGCGGTAACGCGCTGGAAGGTCGGCGATGAAGTCGTGCAAATGGGCATGGTCGGTGGCTTTTGCGATACGGTGGTAGTGAACGAAAACAGCCTGCTGCCGAAGCCATCGGCGTTGTCCATGACCGAGGCGGCGGGTATTGGTATTACCTACTTTACTTCCTATTACGCCCTGGTCCAGCGTGCCAATATCCAGCCCGGTGAAACTCTGCTGGTGCTGGGTGCTGCGGGTGGTGTGGGCAGCACGGCGGTGGAGCTGGGTAAAGCCCTGGGAGCCCGGGTAATTGCGGCCGCCAGCAGTGACGAAAAACTGGCGCTGTGCAAAACATTGGGCGCTGACGAGGTCATCAACTACACCACCGAAGATCTGAAGGGTCGTCTCAAGGAGCTGACCGAGGGCCGGGGAGTCGATGTGGTCTACGATCCGGTAGGTGGCGATTTCAGTGAAATTGCACTTCGGTCCATGGCCTGGCAGGGGCGCTTTTTGGTGATTGGCTTTGCCAATGGCCCAATACCAAAAATCCCCCTGAATCTCACCCTGTTGAAAGGCTGTCAGATTGTGGGGGTTTTCTGGGGGCGGTTCATGTCCGAGGAACCTGAAGTGCACATGGATAATGTGAAAACGCTTTGGGAGTGGTTTGAGTCGGGCAAGATAAAGCCTGTCGTCACGGACGTCTTTCCGATCGCGGCCTTTGAGTCGGGGTATGCGGCGATGATGGAGCGCCGTGCGAAGGGCAAAGTGATCTTCACGTTCTGACCATGGCGGCCTTTGGTTTCAGCACGGTGCCCCGAATTTCCGTTGGTGCCGGCGCGGCGCAAACACTGGGTGCTGAGCTCCAGTTGCTGGGAATGCGCCGTCCGTTGCTTGTTACCGATACGGGTCTGGTTCAGCTGGGCCTGATTGCGCCGATCCAAAGTGCCCTGTCTGCAGATTGCGAGGCGGTGGCTACCTTCGATGGTGTGGCCGCCGACCCGGCGGAAGCGGTGGTGGCAGCGGCACTCGAGGCCGCGAGAGCTCACGGCGCCGACGGTGTTGTGGCCGTTGGGGGCGGGAGCTCTATGGATGTGGCCAAGGTGGTCGCAGTTCTGATGGTGGGTGACCAGGCGCTGCAGGATCTTTACGGTGTCGATCAGGTCCGTGCTGGACGACTGCCGCTGATATTGGTGCCGACGACTGCAGGCACTGGCTCCGAGGTGACACCCGTTGCCGTCATCACTACGGGCGAAACCACCAAAGCGGGTGTCAGTTCACGGGTATTGTTGCCCGACCTCGCGCTGCTGGACGCCGAGCTGACCCTGGGACTGCCGCGGGCCGCTACCGCGATGACGGGCATCGACGCCATGGTGCATGCGATCGAGGCTTACACGTCAAAAATCAAGAAAAACCCGATTTCCGATATGTTGGCCCTGCGCGCTTTGCGACTCCTGGGTGGTCACATTGAAAAAGTGCTGGAGACACCCTCGGATCTGATGGCACGGGAAGCCATGCTGATCGGGTCGATGTTCGCAGGTCAGGCCTTTGCCAATGCTCCGGTGGGCGCCGTTCATGCCCTGGCCTATCCTCTGGGCGGCCATTACCACATCCCCCACGGTCTCAGTAACTCACTGATGCTCCCCGCCGTACTGTCTTACAACGCGTCTGCAGTTGAGCATAGTTACAGCGAATTGGCCCGTGAATTACCCGGTGATATCCGGCCGGATGGCGCGGGTTTGGTAGGGTGGTTTGAAAATCTCATTGCCCTGTCGGGCCTTCCTGCCACCCTGGAAGCTGCAGGTGTACCGGCAGAGGACCTTTCCCTGTTGGCAAGTGATGCCATGCTGCAACAGCGGTTGTTGATCAACAACCCCGTCGAGGTCGACGAGTCCGCGGCCCGCAGCTTGTATGAAAAGGCCTGGTCAGGCTGACGATGCCACACCCCACGCCAGCACCCCGGGAACGCTTCTCGCAGTTTTATGATCTGACAACCCGCTGGGCCGACAATGATATTTATGGTCATGCCAACAACGTCGTTTACTACGCCTGGTTTGACAGCGTGGTTAACCGTTTCCTGATCGAGCACGGGGGTATGCAGCCGGGCCGTGACCCCGTTGTGGGCTATGTCGTCGCATCCTCCTGCGATTATTTTTCCCCGGTCAGTTATCCCGATGAACTGCGATTGGGTTTACGCATTGATCGCCTTGGGAGTAAATCCGTCACTTGGGAAATCGGCGTCTTTACAGCGGCTGCGGCCGAGAGTTGCGCCACCGGACGATTTACCCATGCATTTGTTGATCGTGCCACGGGGCGCTCGGCACAGATCCCTCCGAAAATACGCGCCGCTTTGGAAGGTTTGCAGCGCTGAAACTCAGCCGTTACCGCGCATTTTGGCCGCAGCCAACACGACAAAAAACAGGATAACCGCGGCCCCCAGTGCCGACCATGTCGGATCGATTTCGTAGAGGAAGCCGCATATCAGTGGGCCGCTTACGAACCCGGCTGCGGGACAGGCGGTCACCAGGCCAGCAGCGGCACCCTGCTCCTCGGGTGACACGGCCAGCGAGGCGGAAGCGGCAATGGCCGGCACGGCGAGGCCGAGTCCGGCACCAAGGGAGGCCATCCCGGTCAGGACCAGCGTGAAGGAGCCGGGAAGGGCGATGACCAGGGCGCCCGCGAGGAGTAGCGTGACACCTGCTCTTATCAGAGTGATGGGGCGGCCCTGAAATCGGGCGGCCACCAGCACCTGCATGCTGAATGAGAAGAGCGCCGCCACCATTAATGCAAAACCGGTGTACTGTGCGGTTTCGGTGCCCGTGAGAGACAGCATGTCCTGAAGTCGGAAACCCAGCGTCTGCTGTAATCCTGCAAAGCCAGTAAAACCGCCAAAGGAGCAGAGCAGGTACAGCCTCAATCTGGGATCTGTGAACTTCAGTCGTTTCGTGGTCCTGGCTCTCGGGTCTCTTGGCTCGCCTGCGGGCAGCTTGACGGCGATCAGCAGTGCAGCGGCAGCTGCCAGAAGGCTGGCCGTGTACAGTGGAAATAGTAAGCCGAGACCGGCCAGTGCACCCGCGACAATGGGCCCAATGATCATACCCAGGCTACCCGCCGTTCCGAGGCGTGCCAGGGCTCGGGTGCGGTGCCTGCGTGCGCTGAAATCGGCGGCATAGGCGGCCGCACCCGGATTCGTGGCGGACATGACCACCGCCTGTGAGCAGCGCCCCACCAGAATCATCCCAAAGAGCAATGATCCCGACACCCAGCCCCTCATTGCGGAGTCAAAAATGAGGGCAAAAACAAAATTTCCGAGGGCATAACCCAGCAGGCCTACCAGTATGACTGGCTTTCTGCCGATGCGATCGGACATGCGGCCCCAGATGGGTGAGGTCGCACTGAATACCAACGCAGAGGAGGCGATGATGGTATTGATCTGCATGACACTGAGATCAACTTCCCGACCCAGCGGCGGCAATACGGCAAAAATAAAGGATTGGCCGATGGCAGTCGTCAGCAGGCCCAGCGTCAGGAGCCCCAGCTGCAATGGGCTGAGGCGCTGTTCATCATCTGGGTTGAGGCTTTCTGCGGGCATGGCGATCTCGTTGTCGGCACCCGGCATCCTAGAGGAAGTAGCGCTGAACTCAATGTTTTCAGCTTGCTGATGGACAGGACAGGGGTGTTCAAATAGACTAGCGTCCCAGCCTCTGGGGCTATTTCGGTGGGTAACGCCGGGGTCCCAGCGTTACCCACGCCCTGCCGGTGCCGCCAGCCTGTTTAGGCTTGTTACGTGGAACTGGTGTGACAATCACGGCTGTGTAGGCCCTGCCAACTGGGAGATGAATGTGTCAAAAGCCGCTATCCTCGCTTTGGAAGATGGCACGATTTTTCGCGGCTCTTCGATCGGCGCCGATGGCGAGACGATCGGTGAGATCGTCTTTAATACTGCTATGACGGGCTATCAGGAGATCCTGACAGACCCTTCCTACGCCAAACAGATTGTGACCCTGACCTATCCCCATATCGGCAACACCGGTATCACATCGGAAGACAATGAGTCGGACCGAATTCACGCGGCGGGACTGGTGATTCGGGACTTGCCCCTGGTGGCGAGCAGCTGGCGCAGCGAGCAGAGCCTGTCTGACTTTCTCGTTGCAGAGGGAAGCGTTGCCATCGCGGACATCGATACACGTAAGTTGACCCGAATTCTGCGTGACAAGGGTGCCCAGAGTGCCTGTATTCTCGCGGGTCAGAACCCTGATCCAGAGGTTGCCCTCAGCCGCGCCCGAAGCTTTGCAGGGCTTGTCGGTATGGATCTCGCGAAGGAAGTCACCACCGGGAAACCTTATACCTGGGCCGAGGGAAGCTGGCAGTGGGGGCAACAGCAACCGCCGCCCGCTGGCGAATTTTCCGTCGTGGCACTGGATTTCGGTATCAAGCGCAACATTTTGAGAATGCTTGTGGACCGGGGTTGCTCGCTGACGGTGCTGCCCGCGCAATCGGATATCGAAACGGTATGCGCCTACTCGCCCGATGGCATTTTTCTCTCTAACGGCCCCGGCGATCCCGAGCCCTGTCATTACGCGATTGACCTGGCCCGCGAGGTCATGACGCGACAGATACCACTGTTCGGTATCTGCCTTGGTCACCAGATTATGGCCCTCGCCAGTGGCGCCCAAACCGAAAAAATGAAGTTTGGCCACCACGGTGCGAACCACCCGGTGCAAAAACTGGATGACGGCTCCGTGATGGTAACCAGCCAAAATCACGGTTTCACCGTGTCGGAGCAGGGACTACCCGACAACCTGCAGGTGACCCACCGCTCGCTATTTGACGGCACGCTGCAGGGTATTGCCCGGCGGGATGTGCCCGCCTACAGCTTTCAGGGGCATCCCGAGGCCAGTCCGGGTCCCCAGGACGCTGGCCAGTTATTCGACCCCTTCATTCGGGCGATGCGCGATCGGCGTGCCCAACAGGAGGGTGTCTGATATGCCCAAACGCGCTGATTTGGAAAGTATTCTGATTCTGGGTGCGGGGCCCATCGTTATTGGCCAGGCCTGTGAATTTGACTACTCCGGAGCGCAGGCCTGCAAAGCCCTGCGTGAAGAGGGTTACAGGGTCATTTTGGTCAATTCAAATCCGGCTACGATCATGACGGATCCGGCCATGGCCGATGCGACTTACATAGAGCCGGTCGAATGGCAGACGGTTGCCCGTATCATCGAGCGCGAGCGCCCCGATGCCATTCTGCCCACCATGGGCGGCCAGACAGCCCTCAACTGTGCGCTGAAATTGGCTGCCGAGGGAGTTCTCAACAAGTACGGCGTGGAAATGATCGGTGCGACCAAAGATGCCATCGACAAGGCCGAGAATCGTGAGCTGTTTGACCAGGCCATGAAGCGCATTGGTCTTGAGACCCCACGTGCGTCGCTGGCCCACTCCATGAAAGAGGCTTTTGGTGTTCTGGATGATATTGGCTTTCCCTGCATCATCAGGCCCTCGTTTACCATGGGCGGTTCGGGGGGCGGCATCGCTTACAACCGTGATGAGTTCGAAGCCATTTGTCAGCGCGGACTCGACTTATCCCCGACCAATGAATTGCTGATCGATGAGTCGCTTATCGGTTGGAAAGAATATGAAATGGAAGTGGTACGCGACCGGAACGACAACTGCATCATCATTTGTTCCATTGAAAATTTCGATGCAATGGGCGTGCATACCGGAGATTCCATAACGGTAGCGCCCGCACAAACGCTGACTGACAAGGAATACCAAATAATGCGCAACGCCTCGTTGGCGGTGCTGCGAGAAATCGGTGTGGAGACCGGCGGCTCAAACGTCCAATTTGGCCTGTGCCCTGATACCGGGCGCATGGTCGTTATTGAAATGAATCCTCGGGTTTCCCGGTCTTCAGCGCTGGCTTCCAAAGCGACCGGATTCCCCATTGCCAAGATAGCGGCAAAGCTGGCTGTTGGTTACACACTTGACGAGCTTGCCAACGAGATCACCGGCGGGCGCACGCCGGCTTCATTCGAGCCCGCGATCGACTACGTCGTTACTAAAATTCCCCGGTTTGCCTTTGAAAAATTTGCCACTGCTGATCCGCGCCTGACGACCCAAATGAAATCAGTGGGTGAGGTGATGGCGATTGGCCGCACCTTTCAGGAGTCGATGCAGAAGGCCCTGCGGGGACTGGAGGTTGGCTCCTGCGGGTTTGAACCCAGAATCACAGTCAACGATGCGGACACCCGGGCCGAGCTGATCGACGCTTTGACCAATCCCGGTGCAGATCGAATATGGTATGTGGCCGATGCGTTTCGATCCCACTTCTCCCTGGAGGAGGTGGCAGGGTATTCGGGTATTGACCCCTGGTTCCTGGTCCAGATCGAGGAGCTGATGGCGCTTGAAGCCTCCCTGGATGGCAGGGGAGTCGAAAATATTGGTGTGGCCGAATTGCGGTTATTAAAGCGCAAGGGTTTTTCAGATGCTCGCCTTGCGGTACTCCTGCATGCCACTGAGGCTGAGGTCAGGCAGTGTCGGCAGGCATTGGGACTGCGACCCGTTTACAAGCGCGTGGACACCTGCGCAGCCGAATTCGCAACATCAACGGCCTACATGTATTCGACTTACGAGGAAGAGTGTGAGGCCTCGCCCAGTGAACGACGCAAAATTGTGGTTCTTGGAGGAGGACCCAACCGCATCGGTCAGGGTATTGAATTTGATTACTGCTGTGTCCACGCAGCGCTCGCCATGCGCGAGGATGGCTATGAGACGATTATGGTCAACTGTAATCCTGAGACGGTCTCAACGGACTACGATACCTCCGATCGCCTGTTCTTCGAGCCTGTGACCCTGGAGGATGTGCTCGAAATCATTGATCTTGAGAAGCCTGAGGGGGTCATCGTCCAGTTTGGCGGCCAGACCCCACTGAAACTGGCTCGTGACCTTGAGAGGGCGGGGGTGCCCATTATTGGCACTACGCCAGACCAGATAGACCGGGCCGAAGACCGTGAGCGCTTTCAGCAGATGATCAATAAACTGGGTCTGCGCCAGCCCGAAAATATAACGATACGCAGCGTTGATGAAGCTGTCAGTGCGGCGGTCGAGATTGGCTATCCGCTGGTGGTGCGTCCCTCTTACGTCCTCGGTGGACGTGCGATGGAGATTGTCTACCGCGAAGACGACCTGCTGCGCTACATGCGCGATGCGGTCAGGGTGTCGGAGGATTCCCCCGTGTTGCTCGACAGTTTTCTCAGCAATGCGATCGAGGTTGATATCGATGCGGTAAGCGATGGGGAGACCGTCGTAATCGGCGCCATTATGCAACACATAGAACAGGCTGGAGTGCACTCCGGAGATTCCGCCTGCTCGTTACCCCCCTACAGCCTCGCATCGGATGTACAGGATCAGATGCGTGAAGTGGTTCGGGCCATGGCGCTGGAGTTGGGTGTGAGCGGTTTGATGAACGTTCAGTTGGCTTATCAGGATGATGAAATTTATGTTATCGAGGTAAACCCAAGGGCGTCACGAACCGTGCCTTTCGTCTCCAAGGCAGTGGGTATTTCCCTGGCTAAAATTGCCGCGCGATGCATGGTGGGGCAGACCCTCGGGGAGCAGGGTGTGGCGGATGAGGTCATACCGCCCTATTACGCGGTTAAAGAGGCGGTCATGCCCTTTAATAAATTCCCGGGCACCGACCCCATCCTCGGTCCGGAAATGAAGTCTACCGGGGAGGTCATGGGAACTGGGGATACGTTTGCTGCGGCTTTCGCCCGGGCGCAGTTGGGTGCCGGTGATGACCCGCCACAGTCAGGGCTGGCGCTCTTCAGCGTTCGGGATGTTGATAAACCCGGAGCCATTGAGGTTGCCAGGCGTCTCGTCGAAAAGGGATTTACGCTGGCGGCAACCGGGGGCACGGCGCGCGCCCTCGAATCAGCGGGTCTTGAGGTGCGTCGGGTCAACAAGGTGAGGGAGGGTCGGCCGCATATCGTTGATCTCATAAAAAACGATGAAGCGAGTATGATTGTGAACACGACAGAGGGTCGTACGGCGATTCAGGACTCGGCGCCCATCCGGGCCAGTGCTGAGCAGCACCGCGTGTTTTACACCACCACCCTCGCGGCAGCGGAAGCTGTTTGTATGGCGCTCGAGCAGGAGGCCGATGTCTCAGTGCGCAGGCTCCAGGATTTACACGAGAGTATTAAGGCATGAACAAGGTACCCATGACGGTGGTCGGTGAACGGGCCCTAAGGGAAGAACTGGATCGGTTGAAGCGCGAGGATCGGCCGCGAATTAGTCAGGCCATCGCAGAAGCGAGGGAGCATGGCGATCTGAAGGAAAATGCGGAGTACCACGCGGCGCGCGAACAGCAAAGTTTTGCGGAGGGACGCATCAAGGACATCGAGCACAAACTGTCCCACGCCCAGGTAATTGACGTCACCTCGATCCCGCCTACGGGTAAAGTCATTTTTGGGTCCACGGTAGATCTGATCAGCGTCGAGGATGACGGTGAAGTGACCTACCGTATTGTGGGTGAGGATGAGGCTGACGTGAAGGCCAACCTCATTTCGGTCAGCTCGCCCATAGCCCGCGCCCTCGTCGGTAAGAGTGAGGGAGATGAAGTCGTGGTAAGGGCGCCAAGCGGTGACATACATTACGAGATAGAGCGGGTGCGTCATCTCTGAGGTGGTGGCCGTTTGAACCCCTTCAGTTTTCTCGGTAGTCTGCGCCGCTCTCACGGACCTCAGGTCAGAACCGCCTATGAAGACCACACACGCTGCTAAGGTGCTTTGGGATCTACGAGCCGGAGAGTCTGCACAGGTCACCGGGTTCGATGAGGCCCTGTCCGAGGCGTATCAGGGCAGGATCATGGAGTTTGGTTTCCACCCCGGTACCTTGGTGCGGTGCTTGTTGACCCCGGGCTTTGGCGCACCCCGGGTCTACGCTATCAGTAACTCGGTATTTTCTTTGGATCGTGACGTTGCCCTGGCGGTTTTCGTTGCCCCCGGCGGCCTGTCAGGGGTGGATGCATGAATCGGGTATTGCTGTTGGGTAGCCCGAACTCGGGAAAGAGTTCGCTCTTCAACCGTCTGACGGGGCTGAGCCAGCGGGTTGCCAACTACCCGGGCATTACGGTGGACATCGCTACGGGCAGCCTGGCTGACGCGCCGGATACAGAGCTGGTTGATTTCCCCGGTACGTATTCCCTGCAGCCGATTTCTGGTGAGGAAGCCATTGCAGTCGATTTTTTGAATGATGCACTGGCCGATGTCAATGTAACGCACGTGCTGTGCGTCGCCGATGCAACCCGCCTGGAAAAATGCCTGCATTTTATCCTTCAGGTTATCCGCGAATGTGAGAAGCACAGTAAACCGGTGACCGTTTTGGGCAACATGGCGGACGTCATCAGGGATAACAAATTGTCGTTTGATGCCGCGGGCTTGGCCGCGGCTCTCGGCGTTCCTGTCCTCAACGTGTCGGCGAGGGAAGGTCTTGGTTTTGAAGAAATAATGGCTCGAATTGATGAGTCTGGTACCCCCGACGAGTCTGCCGCAAACCGCTGGCTGGATACGCCCGATGAGATTCTGCACGGCACGGCGCAGCAATTGGCTAAGCGGTTCAGTCCCAAGGGAGATGTGTTGGTTAACTCCCAGCTCAGGCTGGACCGCTTCTTTTTAAGTACTGGGCTGGGCGGCGTGGCATTTTTCTTCATCATGTTTTTGTTCTTTCAATCGATAT
>CALKDK010000018.1 GCA_938084055.1 uncultured Luminiphilus sp. | reverse complement strand
GCGGATATGGTCTCAGTGGGTTGCCAATGACCAGTCCGTTGCTATCAGCGCGGCCTCTTCATCCCCAGAAAGGGCGATATCCGTAGCCGTCTGATCGATAAATTGCGCGACCGTATCGTTATCAGCCGCGCTTGCCGTGCGATAACCACCTACCTGCTCGAGGAAAATATCCCTGCCAATGACCTGGGTCACCCAGCTACCCGAGTCTCTACAGGCCACACCTCGCCAGTGACTGGCGTCTGATGCGAGCATGAATTCACGACACCACTTGCCATCTGCAGCGGGAAAGGTAATGACCATACGCAGCGCGCGGCCGTCTTCAATAACATCCCAGCCGTCAGGTCGAGATGGCAGAGTATCCAGCGCGCTGGCGAAGGCAGAGTCCAGTTGGGGCGTCTGGGGGGTAGGCTCCTGCCACGGGTTACCCAGTAGCAAAGCGGCACTTGCCATTACCAGACTGGCGGCGAGCGCGAGTGGGTAACGGCGCTGACCCCAGCCAACGGCCTTGGCCGGATGATTGGCAAGGGTACTAATGACGGCAGGTGGCACGGAATTTTCGTGGTCGCTGACTGAAGCTCGAACAAGGCGGTCATTCGACCGGAACTGTTCAAGCCGGCCTCGCAGCGCAGCATCGTTGGCAAGACGCTCCTCAAGCTCAAGACGTTCTTCAGCAGAGCATTCCCCATCGATGAGGCGGCTCAAAAGTTCGTCTTCGAGCTTGCCCGCAATGTCGAGTGTGTGGATCTTGGCCATCGCCTTCTCCCCTCCATTGTTCCATTCGTCGGCTGGGCCATGTCGCCCGGCTGTCCCCCCAAAACACCAGCCTTGGGGGTTATGCTAATTTTTCTGCCAGACTGCGTCGTGCCCTGGCAACTCGGCTCATAACAGTCCCTATGGGAATGTCCAGGATTTCAGCCACTTCGGCATAGGACCGTCCCTCTACTGCCACAAGCAACAGAACCGAGCGTTGTTCCTCGGGCAGAAGACCTAAAGCCTCCCCCGCTCGCTCGAACTCAAGCCGCGCCAGGCCGTCTGCAGAGCTGATGCTCTGTTCACCGTTACCCGCCATTTCGGCTCTGACGTGGCGACTGCGAACCTCTCGCGCGCGCAGCTCGTCAAACCAAAGGTTCCTGCACACCCTGTAGGCCCACTTTCCCACGTGGGCATCACGAGGCATGCCTTTTTCCAGTACACGTTCAACGGTCAGCTGTAGCAGGTCGTCCGCGTCGTGGCTGTCTCCTGTCAGGGAGACACTAAATCGCTTGAGCCCCGACAGCTCCTCCATCAAACCAGCTTTTTGTACTGCGGTGAGCTTCGTCATAGTGTGCCTGTTACACTACCAACGTTTAATTGGTAGCTTTTATTCCCTCATGGATATGGGAATGCACCTACCGGTTAAAACGTCAGTACCATACTGGGGCCCCAAAGGGGTCAAGGACTGAATCATGCACATACTCTCTGAAATGACGCAATGCCATAAAGCGGCAATGGCGCTTGTCCTCACAATGCTGCTGGGAGCCTCCCTGCAAGCCACACCCGTCTACGCCCAATTTACGTTCGGTGGCGATGACGCCGCAGAGGAAGAGGTTGAGGATGAGGTGGAGGAAGAGGTTGAGGAGCAGGTCGAGGAGGAAATTGCCGATGACACGACCGAATCTACGGAAGAGCAGGTCGAGGAAGTTGTTGAGGAAAGTGTAGAAGAGGAGGTCGTCGATAATGCCGAGGATGCGGTTGAGGATGAATTAACCTTCGGCGGCTTACCCAATCCCGTCGAAGAGGAGGTCGAGGAACAGGTTGAGGAACAGGTCGAGGAACAGCTGGAAGAGGAAGTTGTTGAGGTGACTGAGGACTCTGTTGAGGAGTCGGTGGCTGAAGAATCCGAGTCCGCCGTGGAAGCCGACGTGGAAGAAGCCACGGAACAACAGGTAGTTGATGTCACCGAGGAAAGCGTCGAAGAGGAAGTCGAAGCCGACGTTGAAGAGTCCGTGGTTGCCGCTGCGGAGGACACGGTAGCGGAAGGAGTCGAAGAAGAGGTTGATGCTGCGGCAGAGGAGGTTGTTGAGGACGCGGTAACCGATGCCAGCGAATCAACGGTGGAGGAGCAGGTCGCGGAATCGGTGGATGAGTCGGTGGAAGAGTCGGCCGAGGAGCAGGTTGCGGATATAGCAGAGAGCGGCATCATCGGTAACATTGATGAACAGGTCGAGGAGGGGGCGATTGTCCTGGCCCAACTTGCGATGGTTAACACAGCCGAGGCTCGCCTCGAGGCCGAAGTAGATGAGTTGATAGACGATATCGAGCAGGATATTGGTATGGATGAACGCCGGATTCATCGTGGCCAGTGGCTGGTCATGGCGGAGCCCCAGGTTTTTGATGAGCTCGCGGACGAAGGCTATATTTTTGATGAATTTACTGATTTGCCCGGTCTGGGTTTACGTCTGGCTGAGGTAGCCGCACCTGCCAGTTTCGATATTTCTGTTGCCCGGGATGGGATCATAGACGTCGTGGGTTCAGACCGCGCTGAGGTTGATTTGAACCACATTTACACCGCGGGTACTCCCGAGACCGAGCTTTATGAGGCGGGTATCGCGCCTCTGGAGGCCATGCCGTTTCCCGGGGACATCGCTGCCATGGACCTGCGCATCGGAATTGTGGATAGCGCGGTTGACACCAGTCATCCGGTCTTTGCCGGAGCGCGCATCTCGGCCCGACCCTTTACCAAGGCAAAAGATTTGCCCAATTTTCACGGCACCGCGATTGCATCCATCATCGCTGCCGATGCAGAGCAATTACGCGGGTTGGCGCCCAACGCAGAAATCTTCGCGGCAGCTGTATTCGAACGTGACGAGAGCCGGGGTGAAATAGCCAGCACAGTAAGCTTGGTCAGGGCGTTGGATTGGCTGTTGTCCTCGGAGGTTGATGCCGTCAATCTCAGCCTCGCGGGGCCGCCAAATCGACTGTTGGAAGTGGCCCTCCAGCGTGTGATAGAGCAGGGCGTGATGGTACTGGCAGCTGCCGGAAATGGTGGTCCAATGGCCCGTCCACAGTATCCTGCAGCTTACCAAACGGTGGTCGCAGTGACGGCTGTGGATCAGCAGGGAAGAGCGTTTCGTATGGCTAATCGAGGTGACTACCTCGACCTCGCCGCTCCCGGCGTCAATTTGCGACACGCCGTGGCGGGTGGTGGCTATGCTTCTTCTTCAGGCACGTCATTCGCCGTGCCTTTCGCCGTGACGGCGGCCGCACTGTTGAAGCATCGGGACCCTGAAATGGATGTGATTGCGCGTCTGTATGCTGCAGCAGTGGATATCGGGCCGCCGGGTCGAGACGATATTTACGGTTATGGTTTGTTGGCGCTCTGAATTTTCAGAAGTTGAATTCAACTCGTGTTCCCACAACCGTTTGGTCATAGTCTGCTGAGGGCAGGTTCGAATAATAGTCACTGTAGCCACTGTAAACCTGCCAGTTGACTTGTTCAGTCAGGGGAATTTCAAGTTCGAGCCCCGCTCTGTAACGTTCATCCTTCCGACGCTCCCCTATGCTGGGCGTTGGGCTGCTGTAATCGCGATTTTCGTAGCGTAGTCCCATCTCCAGGGTTGATAGCCTTGAGAATATTTCAAAACGCTGCACCATGCGCAATTTGATCTGATGAGCCGTGTAATCAAACCTCGCGGCCCGACTGTCCTCGTCACGATAAACAAATCCCAGGTTGATGTAGCGACGCAGGCCCTGCCAAAAATAGTAGACGTCCATTTCTGCGCCATGGTTCGCAGCGTCCCGTCCGGGCCGATTGGCAATCGCTTTATCCCCGTAAACGTAGGCGGCGCGTAAAAACCATTTTTTACTTACAAAACCAGAGAGCGAGGGTGATATTCGGTGATAGGTGAGGAAGTTATCACCATCGAGCATCGCTTCGATGTAGAAATAATTGATGCCTGCTGTTACTGGATCCCAGCTGGAACTGAGGTTCGCACCGAGTATGTGGGTTTCCCGACTGAGGAAATCAAACTCGTTGTAGTCTATGCGTGAGTAGGCATAGGAAAGAGAGCCAGAGGTTTCGTCAGTAAAGTCATGATCAACGCCAAGTTCGGCTGAAAATAACAGGCCGTTGTCGCCAATGCTGCTGCTTCGGTCCAACTCATCGACGGACACATTACTGTCGTATTCGTAACCCAACCCCAGCTGTCCCGACAGGACGGTCTCTGCATGCGCCTGCAAGTTGAAAAGAGACGCCGTGCCCGTCAGGCAGACGAGGGATGCAAGGGCGCGAACCGGCTGTGGTAAGTCGCGTGAGCGCATTTTTTATGGGCCGGGCAAAAGTGTTGGAAGGCTACAGCAAGCCTCCACCGTTCTCAATATGAGGGGTTAATTACGTGAGGCTTTTGGCATGCTTTGCTACACTATCCCCACGGCAGTCGATTAAGAGATAAGCGGGAATGTCTGATCAAGACCAACAGATGGAAGCCACCAACCAATTCATAGCCCTGGCCAATGAAATGAAAGAGCGGGGTATTCCTGTCCACGTCGTTTCTTGGTCAATGCTCACCGCCGGTGCGGTTTACTCCACCTACTCGGTAGCCGGAAATTCCGGCGGTCTGAATCCATCAGGTGTTGATAAGGTAGTGGACAGTTTCCGCGACTGTATGAATCAGGTGCAGGACGCGCGGAAACGTGACCTCGTGGAGTCGGGTGCGGACATTGAGAACGAGCAGCCCTGATCGGGCGGTTTGGCGGGTCAAAGCTTAAATTTGGCCTGCATTTTCCAGGAAGGCGCCCATATCGCCCAGGGTGAGCGGCTTGCTGAAATAATAGCCTTGGATACCATCTACCCCCATAGCTTTGATCAAGGCAAGTTGTGCCGCCGTCTCGACGCCTTCGACGATGACCGATAGATGCATTTTTCTGGCGATAGCCACGATGGCTTCGGTTAGTTGAATCGCGGAGGGGTCACTTTCCATGGCCAGTACAAAGCTGCGATCGACCTTCAGCTCGTCGATGGGCAGCCTGGAGAGATACGCCAGAGATGAATAGCCGGTGCCAAAGTCGTCGATGGATATGTGGATGCCGACTTCCTCGTGCAGGGTTTTCAGGTGGGAAATAGCCTGGTCAACTGACCCCACCAGAATACTCTCTGTCAATTCCAGCCCGAGTTGCCTCGGCATCAGTCCATACTCCTCGATAGTACCCTTAACAAAATCAACAAAGCGCTCATCGAATTGCGCTGTGGACACGTTGACTGAGACTCGGGGCGGGGGCGGCGTCACCTGACACATGGCATTAAAGTCTGCACACGCTCGTCTCAATACCCAGGACCCGATGGCTGTCATCTGTCCCGTTTGCTCTGCGATTGAAATGAATCTTGATGGCGGTACTTCGCCGCGCTGGGGATGTCGCCAGCGGAGCAGCGCCTCCATACCAACAACGTCCCCCGAAACCGGATTAATCTGGGGTTGGTATACAAGATAGAATTCCTGGTCGAAATCCGCATTGCGCAGGTCAGCTTCCAACTGGAAGCGCTCACTGCCGCGTTTGTCCATATCGCTGTCAAATAATGCAACTTGCCTATTGTTCTGAAAGCGAGCGGTACTCAGCGCCACGTCAGCCGCGCGTACCAGATCCTCAGGACTGCGGGCATGGATAGGTGCTATGGCAACACCTGCGCAACTCTTCAGGGTGATGTTTTCGCCACCCACAAGGATTGGTGTCTCCAGCTCCTCAAGGAGCCGTTTCGCACCGGCTACCGCACCGTCGGCTTCATATATGCCATGCATGACGACACAGAACTCATCGCCGTCAAAGCGCGCAATGTCCTGTGCCAGCGGTTCATGGCTGATTACGTCGGATTCACGCACGCGACGTGCCAGTCGGGTCGCCAGTTGACGGAGCACGGTATCCGCCGTTTCGCGACCCTTGGCTTCCTGAATCTTTCTGATATCGCTGATATCCAGTAGCACGATGCCCAGATGTCGACGTTCCCGGGCTGCTATTTGTATCAACAATGACATGTGTTCCAGCATGAGTCGGCGATTGGCGAGGCCTGTGACAGGGTCGAAGTAGGAAACCCGGTGTATCTGGTGTCGAGTTTTGTCGATCTCTGCCTCAGCTTTATCGAGCTTTCTGGCTGTGGAATCGACCCGGAGACCCATGAGCGAACGGTCGACGTCAAGTCTGGTGCGCGCTTGCCGGAGTCCGTCCACCATACTGTTGAGAACGTTGGTAATGCGAACGATGTTTTCGTCGTAGCCGGGAGGCAGTTCGATTCTATTTGGCAGCTCTTCAGCATCAATGGCTTCAGCAACTCTAGCCATGTGGAGAAGAGGTGCGCCCAAACTGCGCGCATGGACGCGAATGACAAACAGCGTCAACAGTACGATGATCAAGATCAAGGCCACTGCAGGCAGCAGGTCTCCCAGCATGGAGAACAAAAAGTCGCCCAAAAATACGCCTTGCTCAATGTACCCATTGACATAACGTGCGCCAGCGAGGTCATTGCTCAACGGCCGTGCCTGGTAGGCGTTATAGCCAATATCCGTACGAAGAGGATCGATAGAGCTCAAGACAGGCACTGAAACCAGCAGCATGAGTGGCGGCTGGGACAGTCCCAACTTTGGTTTTCCGTGGGTGCCAGGCTCCAGATTATCCACACGCTGGATGGCCATGAGCGTTTCCAGTCGATTCGTTCCCGAGCGTTCCAGCAGTGGTGATTGCACCGCCTCCTTACCTGTCGGGTGTACGGCGAGAATCTCCCCGTCGACATGCAGCACCATGCTCCAGTCAAGTGGGAACCCAGAATTCAGTTGATTTAAGTGTTGGATTGCCAGCGATGGGTTGCGAAAGTGCAGGGTGGACGGCAATAGGGGGTCAGTTGCAATCCGGGCCTCGAGTACGCTGCTCCAAAGTACTTTACGTTGCTCGAAGGTCTGATAAGCAAACGTAATCACCAGAATGAACGCGCTGCACACTGCGGTTAGGGAGGTAAGCAATGTAAAGCGACCGCTCACCGTCACGGCGTCTCCCCCATCTGTTTGCCGACATTGCTCGTCACCGCGGGATACCGTTTGGTAAGGCGTTCTGGCAGCCCATTTGCGGTAACCAGGTAAGCGTGTTCCCGTCCCAACTCGTAGGCGTTAACGACACCACAGCTGTGCGCCACGATCTCCACCTCTTTAATCAGGTTTTTGGCATAGTTTGCGACTCGTTGTGCCTTCACATCGGGATCCAGGCCCTTTTGCAGGTCGGGATCATGGGTGGTGATTCCGGTTGGGCAGGTGTTCTTATTACACTGCAGGGCCTGAATACAGCCAAGGGCAAACATGAAACCTCGGGCGGTATTGACACTGTCGGCACCCAGGCACAGGGCTGCGGCAACACCCGACGGGGTGCTCATTTTACCAGAGGCCATCACTTTGACTCTCGGGCGCAGTCCGTATTCGTCCAGCTTGTCCACGACCCAGGGCAGGCTGCAATCGGCGGGCAGTCCAACGTTATCCATCAGGCTTTGGGGGGCAGCACCGGTGCCGCCGTCTGCGCTGTCCACCGTGACAAAGTCCGGCGCGTAGTCGAGTCCACGGTTGATAATCGTAGTGCACAGGTCATCAAGCCATTCAGGTTGCCCCAGTACAAACTTTATGCCCACGGGTTTTCCGCTGACCTCACGAATGCGATGGATCATGGTGACAAGGTCATCCACTGTCGCAATGTCAGGATGACGATTGGGACTGAGGGAATCCTCGCCTACCGGTATGCCACGGGTACTCGCAATGACGTCGGTGACTTTTTCTCTTGGCAGGATCCCTCCTTTGCCTGGCTTTGCGCCCTGAGACAGCTTCAGCTCGAACATTTTGACACTTGGATGGGCAGCCACTTCCCGGAGTTTGTCATCGGATAGTTGGCCTGCCGGGTCGCGGACACCGTATTTCGCTGTGCCTATTTGAAAAACCAGGTCGCACTGCCCCTCAAAATGATAGGGAGCCAAACCGCCCTCGCCTGTGTTAAGCAGTATCCCGGCCTTGGCCGCTCCCATAGACAGGGCTTTTATGGCTGGAGCTGACAATGCACCAAAGCTCATTGCCGAGATGTGGAACACGGAGTGGGTCTCATAGGGCTCTCGAGCATAGCCCTCGCCAAAGCGCAGTGGCGTTTTGGCTGCGAGTTCGGTCTCTTTTTCCAGTTTGGGAAAGGCGCTGTTTAGAAAGAGAATATCGCCCGGTGTGTGAATTGGTTTGGTGGAGCCAAAGGCAATAGTATGGTCAATATCCTTGGCTGCTCGGGCAATCCAGCCCCGTTGTGCCCGGTTGAAAGGTAACTCTTCCCGGTCCATGGCAAAAAAATACTGACGGAAGAATACGCCCAGATGCTCAAACAGGTAGCGGAACCTGCCAATTACAGGATAGTTTCTGCGGATGGCCTGCTGGGTTTGAGTCACGTCCATGATGTACAGCACCACCACCGCGACGAGCCCAATTAAGATCAGTGTGGCCAGTACCATTGCACTGAATTCAATCACCTGCATCAGGAAGTCATGTATCTTGACCATGTATCTACTCTCCCAAGGACTCACTGAGTCTGATTATTTAATCTTTTATCATGAATCCTGAACTGTTGATTTGGTTTATTCCTACCATTGCGGCGGTTTCCCTGGTCCCCGGAATGTGCATGATGCTGGCGCTGTCCCTTGGTATTTCAGAGGGATACCGACGCACGCTGTGGATGATGCTGGGCGAGTTGTTGGGTGTTGCGCTGGTGGTCAGTGTGTCTGTGTGGCTGTTACAGAACATGATGGCCTTCAATATGCAATGGTTCAGGGGTTTGATGGTTCTGGGAGCGCTCTATCTGCTGTGGATCGCGCGACAGCTTTGGATTAGCGAGCCGCAGCTGCAAGGAGCGGGGGAGATGGGAAATTTATCTGCCTACGCGCTGCTGACCCTGGGATTCGTAACAGCCGTTATGAATCCAAAAGGCTGGGCGTTCATGTTGGCCCTTTTGCCGGGCTTTCTAGTCCAGGGAGACTCCCTTGCCCAACAGATACTTGCGGTCCTTATGGTGATTCTGGTCACCGAATTCCTGTCTATGTCGCTTTACGCACTGGGCGGTCAGTGGTTGCGACAGCGCCTGAGCGGGGGAAGTGGCATTCGCTGGCTAAATAAGGTGGCGGCGGGGATGATGGTCGTCGTATCCACCCTGGTGTTGTTTTAGCAGCCGAGCTTATTGATTGACGTTGACCAGCAGGCGCCCCCGTATCTTGCCATCGAGAATCTCCCTGCTTTTTTCCAGTGCTTCTGTGAGGTCGATTTCGTGGATCATAGAAGCCAGTTTGGCTTTATCGAGGTCTCTGGCAAGGCGCTGCCAGGCCGGGAGTCGTACACTCGCAGGCGCCATTACGCTGTCGATGCCGTACAGAGTGACGCCCCTGAGAATAAAAGGCATGACGGTCGTTTTCAGGGCGGGGCTTTCTGCGAGGCCGCAGGCTGCTACCGCGCCTCCATACCGGGTTTGGGCGCAGCTGTTGGCGAGGGTATTGCCCCCCACCGCGTCGACAACCCCTGCCCAGCGCTCTTTCTGCAGGGGTTTTCCCGCCTCTGCCAGCGTGCTTCGATCAATCAGGTCCGTGGCGCCTAGCGCCTCAAGATAATCAGTTTCCTTTGTTTTTCCGGTGGAGGCTATGACCCGGAAACCTGCCGCCGATAGCAATGCAATTGCAATGCTGCCCACACCGCCGCTGGCACCCGTTACCAGAACCTCACCGTCGCTGGGTTTGAGACCGTGTGCCACGAGCGCATCCACGCAAAGTGCTGCGGTATAGCCGGCCGTACCAATGCACATCGCTTCGCGGGTAGAAATGTCAGTCGGTAGCGCCACAAGCCAGTCGCCGCTGACCCGGGCGTACTGGGCGAGCCCCCCCGAGTGTCCCTCACCAATTCCCCAGCCATTCAGAACCACCCTGTCACCGGGCAGCCAGTTATCGTCATCACTGCTCTCTACGACGCCAGCGAAGTCGATTCCCGGCACCATCGGATAATTTCGGATAATAGGTGCCGCACCGGTCAAAGCCAGCGCGTCTTTGTAGTTCAGGGTGCTGTAGTCGATTTTGACAACAACGTTACCCTGTGGGAGGTCTTCAAGTGACGCGCTTTCAAGGGCGACGCCCTGGACGTCGTCGGACTGTCGAGCGATCAGTGCGTTAAACATGGTTTCTTACCTTGGCGACGTCTCTGGAGAGGTGGTACCGGTGGTCGGACTCGAACCGACAAGCTTTTAAGGGCGGGGGATTTTGAATCCCCTGTGTCTACCAATTCCACCACACCGGCACTAAAAAGGGGCAATTTGGGGCGGCGGAGTATAACAAGGCCTGAGTAAACGGCAATAAAATGCTGCGCCGTATCGGCAATTGGGTTATCCTGCGCCGCGACTCGGCAGGCTGTGGACAATCAGGCACCGTTACTGAGTATCTCGAGCGGAGAAAAGGTATGGCGATGAACCTCATTAAGAAGACCAGCGAATACAAGATATTCAAGCGCGGGGACGAGCGGTTTGCCGTCCAGGATGCCATGGGTAAGCCCGTCAATGGCGAGGAAAAAGTCAAAATTCTCCTGGCGGAGGAGCTGATTAAAGTCACGTTACCCGGTGCCCCTGCTGTTGAAGAGGTTGCCGCCGTAGAGGAGGCTCCTGCTGTAGAAGAAGCCCCTGAAGAAGAGGCGGCAGAGACCGAGGCTGCTGCGGAAGAAGAATCAGCCGATGCTGAAGACGCGGCTCCAGAAAAAGCGGCAGTTGGCGACTGACCGTGTAGAGGTGTAGCAAGCCGGCATTTGCCGGTTTTTTTATGCCCCTAGCAGTGTGTTTCGAGGCCTCACCATGCGTCGACAGGACTTCCATTTCGAACTTCCCGAAGAACTCATAGCCCAGGTGCCACTGGCGGAGCGTACGGCATCCCGTCTTATGGTCTTGGATGGGTATACCGGAGACGTCCAGCACAGCTATTTTTCGCACCTTACCGATTACCTGCGGCCTGGCGATCTTCTGGTCTTTAACAACACCCGTGTCATCCCGGCAAGGCTTTATGGCGTCAAGCCGACGGGGGGACGGGTGGAAGTTCTTATTGAGCGACTCCTGCCGGATGGTTCCGCCTGGGCCCACATCAGGGCGAGCAAGGCGCCAAAACCCGGGGCGTCGATATGGGTTGTGAAGGAAGAGGGTGCCGATGCCAGCGAGTTCTCACTGTGCATCGATCGGCGTGCCGGCGACCTTTTTTTATTGACGCCTGAGGCGGCGTCCTGGCATGAAATCCTGAGAGAGTTCGGCCACATGCCGCTGCCGCCTTACATTGACCGTGATGACAATGAGCTAGATTTCGCACGGTACCAAACAGTGTATGCCCGCCGGGACGGCGCGGTGGCTGCCCCAACAGCGGGCCTTCATTTTGACCGTCATCTGCTGGATGATATTCGGGCAATGGGGGTTGCCACTGCCGAGGTTACGCTTCATGTGGGGGCGGGGACTTTCCAACCCGTGCGTGTTGAGGACATCACCGAGCACAGGATGCACAGTGAGTGGCTGGAGGTTACAGGGGACGTAGTCGAGGCGGTGCGTGCCTGCCGGGAGCGGAAGGGTCGAGTGATCGCCGTAGGGACCACAGCCGTCCGAGCTCTAGAGACCGCAGGCAGTGGTGGCGAACTGCAAGGTTTCAGCGGGGAGAGCACTATTTTTATTCACCCGGGTAAAACCTTTTACGTGGTTGACGCTATGATCACCAACTTTCACCTGCCTGAGTCGACGCTCATTATGCTTGTGTCTGCCTTCGCGGGACACGCCCACACGATGGCGGCGTACAGTGAAGCGGTCAGGCAGCGCTATCGGTTCTTCAGTTACGGTGATGCCATGTTAGTGACTCCGCAGGTTGTGCAGGCCCAATCAGGGGGTAATACCTGATGAAGTTCCAGGTCCACGCCAGATCTGGACTCGCCCGCTGTGGAGAATTGTCATTTCCCCGGGGCTCGGTGGCGACGCCGGCTTTTATGCCCGTGGGTACCTATGGCACGGTGAAGGGTATGCTGCCGCGGGATTTAACCGCCATCGGTGCTGAGATCATCCTGGGTAACACCTTCCATCTATGGCTGCGTCCGGGGATGGACATCATCCGCCGACACGGCGACCTCCATGATTTTATGGGTTGGCAGGGGCCTATTCTTACCGACTCCGGTGGTTTTCAGGTTTTCAGTCTTGGCGAGATGCGCAGGGTTGAGGAGCGCGGCGTAACGTTTCGGTCCCCTGTGAATGGTGACCAGGTTTTTCTTGATCCCGAGACTTCGATGCAGATTCAGCGAGATCTCGGCAGCGACATTGTCATGATTTTTGATGAGTGCACGCCGTACCCCGCTTCCGAGGACGCGGTTGCTCGATCCATGGCGTTGTCGCTGCGCTGGGCTGAAAGAAGCAAAACCGCCCACGCTGATAACCCGGCTGCCCTGTTTGGTATTGTCCAGGGGGGTATGTACCCGCAGCTGCGTCTCGAGTCACTTGCGGGACTGGTTGCGCTTGATTTTGACGGGTATGCCATTGGTGGTCTTTCAGTAGGCGAACCCAAAGAGGATATGCTGCGAGTGCTTGATGGTGTGGCCGATCAGCTACCAGCCGCCAAGCCCCGCTATCTGATGGGGGTGGGCACGCCGGCAGATCTGCTGGAGGGCGTCCGCCGGGGCATCGACATGTTTGACTGTGTCATGCCGACACGGAATGCACGAAACGGGCATCTGTTTACCCATGAAGGAGTCATTCGGCTCCGCAATGCCCGCCATCGAGACAGTGCGGAGCCTGTGGACCGACACTGCGACTGTTATACCTGTCAGAACTTCACCCGGGCTTACCTCCATCATCTCGATAAGTGTAATGAGATCCTGGGCTCACAGCTGAACACAATCCACAACCTCCGTTTTTACCAGAATCACATGGCCGCTATACGCTCTGCTATTGCTGAGGGTACATTGGAAGATTTCGCCCGGGATTTTTATGATCGGCAATCCAATCCCGAGCCTTGAGTCGTATCTCGCTTATCGCTCACCTACCCAGACCCGCAATGGAAATCAATTCAACTGAATCTCCCTGTGTCTCTGTTTGTGCACTCGACAGCCAGGGAACCTGCCTGGGGTGCTACCGAACCGGCGATGAAATAACCGACTGGTTTATGGCAGATGATGAGCGCAAACAGGAAATACTTAGGGCTGCAGCGCTAAGGCGTGAGGCTGCCACAAGCATCAAACTCCTCTAACCTGTGGTACCCCGGCTGTCCGGCGGATCGCTTCAGGTTTACAGTGAGTGGCGGTTCACGGCTCTATCGGTGCGTCCGGGCTATTACCACTGCAATCGCACTGCTGGTCCTTGTCACTCGCCGGCATCCTTCGGCGTATCTGCCACAGGTTCAATTCTCACCTTGCTGATCAGGCGGCCCTCGATGGCGAGCACCTGAATCAGGTAGCCAGGAATCTGTACGGCCACTTCCCCCGATGGAAAGGCTTCAAGTGCCTCCAGCGCGAGGCCACTGATCGTCTTCGGACCGTCGGTGGGCAGTGACCAGCCCCGCTGCCGGTTCAGGTCTCGGATATGGACGGTACCGGAACAGATTGTGCTGCCGTCGGGTTGGGTGTGCATTTCCTCACTGTCCTCCGCGAGGTTTGATGTGAACTCACCCACAATTTCCTCGAGGATGTCTTCCAGCGTTACCAGACCCATCAGGTCGCCGTACTCATCAACCACGATACCCAGCCGTAATTTTTTCAACTGGAACTGTCGCAGTTGGTTATGCAACGGGGTGTTTTCCGGAACGAAATAAGGGCTTTGCAATTCTCGCTGCAGGGCTTCCCGACACAGGCCGCCGTTGTTTAGCACGCGGGATAAATCCCGCATGTGCAGGATGCCCTTCAGGTTATTGATATCTTCGTGCCAAACGGGGAGCAGGGTGTGCGTACTGCCCTGAAGTTGCTCGAGGATTTTCTCATCGCCATCATCGAGATCGATGCCAAAGACTTCATTACGCGGCACCATGATGTCGTCTACCGTCACCTGCTCGAGATCGAGGATGTTGGTCAGCATCCGCCGGTGACGGCTGGGAATCATGGTCCCGGATTCGGTAACGATGGTCCTCAGCTCCTCCTGGGACAGCGCGTCTCCCTCCTGCACGTCGGGCCGAAAGCCAAGCAGCCTGAGCAGGCCGTTGGTAATGCTGTTGATCGCCCACACCAGTGGCATGCACAGCTTGAGGAGAGGTACCAGAACAAAGCTGAATGGAAAGGCCAGTTTCTCAGGGTGGAGGGCGGCAATCGTTTTGGGCGTGATCTCTGCAAATATCAGTATCACCAGCGTGAGCACAATCGTTGCAATGGCAATGCCAGCATCGCCATAAAGTCGGATGGCAATCACCGTCGCTATAGCCGACGCAAGAATATTGACAAGGTTGTTGCCAATCAGAATAAGCCCGATGAGTCGATCGGGTCGCTGCAACAGTTTGCTGGCGCGGCGTGCTCCCCGGTGACCGCTGCCCATCAAGTGTTTGAGGCGGTAGCGGTTGAGCGAAAGCATGCTGGTTTCAGAGCTCGAAAAAAAACCCGAGACGAGAATCAAGATGAACAGCAGTGTGAAGAGAAGTCCCAGCGGGGCGTCGTTCAATGGGGCCAGTCAGGTAAGGGCGATCTGCCATGGTGGAGAAAAAACCTGCCACTGACAAGCATTTCACGTTTGGAGCTTTTAATGTCGATCAGATCAGCAATTCCACCACGAGCTTGGAACCAAAAAATCCGATCGCCATCAGTCCATACCCGGTGAACACGAGTGACAGGGCGGAACTGATGCGCAAGCCACGCCGCCAGTGCAGGATCAGAGTGAGAGTGAGGAGTGCCCATGAGAGCGTGGTCAGGACGGTTTTATGCACCAGTTTCTGGTCCAGGAGGTCATCGACGAACAGACCACCCGAGACCACCGCAACAGTCAGCCACAGCGCCCCTGCTGCCAGTAGCTCGAAAAACATCTGCTCCATGGTGTCCAGGGCTGGTAGTAACCGTACGATGCCGCGAGTGTTGTGGCTCCGCAGTCGCGAGGTCTGTATGGACAGCAGGGCGCCCTGTAGGGACGCCAGTGTGAGCACGCCAAAGGCCAGCAGCGAGCTGATAATGTGCGCCAACAGACCACCGTTCAACCCCTCAAGAGGCTGCCCCGTGGGCGGTGCAAAGGCACTGACCAGTACGGCGAGCGCAGAGAAAGGGAAGGTGGCAATGATGACCATCTGAAGGGGGCGGACCAACAAACTGATCACGCTGATGACACCCATTATCAGGAAGATCAGTGACGATATCTTGTAAAACCCCAGATCAATCGCACCGCTGCCCAAATCGAGAAGCACCGTGGCGAGGTGACAGCAGACCGCCGTTACAGCCAGCAGGATGACGTCCCTTGGTGCGCGGTGCCTCCGGCCATCAAGTGTCAGTAGCTGCCGTGCTGCTGCTCCGACATAAATCAGGGCGGTCGCAATCGCCAGCGCGGCTTGAAGCAGGTCAGGATTGGTGCTCAAGACATCCTCTCTGTGTTCCGCAGATGGGGCAATTGGGTACAGTACTACGAGGACGTATACTACGCTCTTTATCACCGTTTGACGCGTCCCCAGGCTGGACGCATACCGAGGTCCCATGTTCGAAGGATTAAGCGATCGGCTGTCAGCCAGTCTCAAGATTATTTCGGGTAAATCCCGACTTACTGAGGAAAATATTAAGGACACCCTGCGTGAAGTGCGTATGGCGCTGCTTGAGGCGGATGTCGCGCTCGACGTCGTCAAAGCCTTCACCGAGTCAGTAAAGACCCGGGCAGTGGGAGCTGAAGTGGCACAAAGCCTGTCGCCAGGGCAGGAATTCCTGAAGATCGTACAGGCCGAATTGACGCAAACCATGGGCAGTGCCAATGAGGGGCTGGCCTTGAACACCCAGCCGCCGGCTGTCGTGATGGTGGCGGGTTTGCAGGGTGCTGGGAAAACCACATCGATTGCCAAGTTGGCCCGGTACTTGATTGAGCGGGAAAAGAAGCGTGTTGCCGTGGTGTCTGCTGACGTCTACCGCCCCGCCGCCATTAAACAGCTGGAAACCCTTGCGGGGGAAGTGGGAGCCCGCTTCGAACCCTCCTCAGGCGAGGAGAAGCCTGTCGATATTGTACAAAGGGCGCTGGAAAATGCCCGGGTCAATTTTTCTGATGTGCTTCTTGTCGATACCGCGGGCCGGCTGGCGGTTGATGAGGCCATGATGGCTGAGATTCGCGATTTACACGCCGCGGTGAATCCTATCGAGACCCTGTTCGTTGTGGACGCGATGATGGGACAGGATGCGGTAATGACCGCGCGGGCCTTCGGCGAGACATTGCCACTCACGGGGGTCATTTTGACCAAGGTTGATGCCGATACCCGCGGCGGCGCGGCCTTGTCGGTGCGGTCCGTTACCGGCAAACCCATCAAATTCCTCGGGGTAGGTGAAAAAACCGATGCCCTTGACCCGTTTCACCCCGATCGTTTGGCGTCCCGGATCCTGGGTATGGGGGATATGCTTTCGCTCATTGAGGATGTCGAGCGGAAAGTCGATCAGAAAAAAGCCACCCGACTTGCAAAAAAAGTGCAGAAGGGCGGACGGTTTGATCTTGAGGATTTCCGTGACCAGCTCCAGCAGATGCGCAATATGGGTGGCATTGGTGCAATGATGGACAAGCTGCCGGGTATGGGGAATATGGCAGCCATGGCCCAGCAAAACGTGGATCTGAAACTTTTCGCCAGGATGGAGGCCATGATCGACTCCATGACCCCCCTCGAGCGGCGCAAGCCGGAGTTGATATCCGGGGGAAGAAAACGACGTATTACCCTGGGATCTGGCACTCAGATACAGGACTTAAATCGCCTCCTTAAACAGCACAAGCAAATGCAGAAAATGATGAAGAAAATGAAGGGCGGCGGCATGCAGAAAATGATGCGGGGACTGGGGGGTATGATGCCACCCGGGGGGGGTATGCCGGGGGGCGGTTTGCCGCCGCGCTAACCAGCATCTGCGGCTGGTATTAGCCCCCTATTTACTGTATTCTCCGCTCCCTTCTATTTCAGGACTGGAGCTTCGAGAGCTGGGGTCCTGCATTAATTTTTACTGAGGAATCAACGAGATGGTAGTTATTCGACTGTCGCGGGGCGGATCCAAAAAGCGACCTTTTTATCAGGTGACCGTTACCGATCACCGCCGTTCACGAGACGGGCGGTTCATTGAGCGGGTTGGCTTCTTCAATCCTATTGCCCGTGGGCAAGAGGAGCGATTACGCCTCGACCTGGAAAAGATAGAGAGCTGGGTGGCAAAAGGTGCGCAGGTTTCACCCCGGGTGAAGGCGCTCATGAAAGACGCGGCCAGCCAGACTGAGGCCGCTGCTGCCTGACGAAACTCAGGCGCTCGCGTCAATCCCATGACTGAGGCACTGGTAATGGCTGAGGTTATGGGAGCCCACGGTATAAAAGGATGGGTGAAGACGCGGCCGTTGCTCGAGGAGCCGCTGCTGCTCGTTGGCCAGTCTGGATTGGTGTTGGCCCCGGGTCCGGGGATGCGGCAGGGGGCGGGACAACCCGTTACAGTGCTTGACCTCAAGCGGCAGGGACGCGGTTGGATAATGCAGTTGTCTGGGATCAGTGACCGCAGTGATGCCGAGGCCCTCCGAGGTACGGTGATTTTGGGTCACGCAGGGATGTTGCCGCCACTGGAGGCAGACGAATTCTACTGGCGTGACCTCGAGGGGTTGCGGGTCTGGAGTGAAGAGTCTGGAGTTGTGACCCTCCTCGGTGAAATAGACCATCTGCTTGAAACCGGAGCGAATGATGTCCTGGTGGTACGTGCCTGTGAGGGCAGTGCGGACGACAGAGAGAGATTAATTCCCTGGATTTGGGGTGATGTGGTCGAAGCGGTGGATGCCGAGGCCGGTGAGGTGCGGGTGAAATGGTATGTCGATGCCTGAGCCCATCCATCGTTTCGCCGCGGTGACACTTTTCCCCGAGATGTTCACAGCACTCAGCGACTGGGGAGTGACGGGAAGAGCGCGGGAGCAGGGGTATTGGACCCTTTCTCTGCACAACCCTAGGGATCATGCCACCGATCGTCACGCCACCGTCGACGATCGCCCCTACGGTGGTGGTCCAGGGATGGTAATGCAGGCGCCTGTACTGGATCGGGCTTTGCAAGCAGCGAAGAAGTCCCTTGGTGGTGCTGGCAGGGTGGTTGCGCTGACACCCCAGGGTCGTCCCTTTAGCGATGGCCTGGCGAGGGAGTTGCTGTCGGATGGAGCCACTGTGCTGATTGCCGGACGGTATGAGGGAATGGATGAGCGCTTTGTGGAGTGCTCGGTTGATTGTGAGGTCTCGGTGGGGGACTTCGTAGTGAGCGGCGGTGAATTACCCGCGATGTTGGTTATCGATGCGATGGTGCGCCTGATGCCCGGTGTGCTGGGACATAGCGCATCAGCTGGGGAAGATTCGTTTGTGGAGGGTCTGCTCGACTGTCCGCATTTTACCCGCCCAGAGGACTACATGGGCCGTAAAGTGCCCGAGGTGTTGATGAGTGGCGACCACGGTGCAATTGCGCGGTGGCGCAGGGCCCAGGCGATTCGAAGAACAATGGATCGGCGGCCCGACATGCTGGCGCCCGATGGGGTGTCGGAGGAGGATTGGCAGCTCCTGAAAGAGTGGGGGCTGGACTGAAAGCGGTTAGTAATGAAAACTAGGCGGCTGTGGCCGCAGGCACAACGCGCAGCTTTGCGGGCGCGCAGCTCAACGGGAGAGTGTGATGAGCACGAACAAAATTATTTCTGAAATCAACGCCGAGCAGATGACCCGGGACATTCCCGATTTTGCCCCGGGTGACACCGTGGTTGTGCAGGTCAGAGTTAAAGAGGGTACCCGAGAGCGATTGCAGGCGTTCGAAGGTGTATGCATCGGCAAGCGCAACCGAGGCCTAAACTCCGCGTTCACGCTACGCAAGATCTCCCATGGCGTGGGCGTAGAGCGAACTTTCCAGACCTACAGTCCATTGCTGGATAGCATCTCGGTAAAACGCCGCGGGGATGTCAGGCAGGCCAAGCTTTACTACCTTCGAGAGCGCAGCGGTAAAGCCGCGCGAATCAAGGAAAAGCTGTCGCGCTGAGATCCTGAGGGCGGGGGAAGGTTGAGATGCCCGCGCCAGACGAAGTTGAGCGCTTCATCGACAGTCTGTGGATGGAGCGCGGACTTTCCGACAATACCCTGGCAGCCTACCGACGGGACCTGTCATTGTTCTCGGTGTGGCTGAACGAGAAACAATCCGGCACTTTGCTAGGCGTGGACGCGGGTCATGTACAGGCTTACCTGGGCCATAGACTCCGTGGCGGCGCCTCACCCCGATCCAGCGCGCGTTTCCTGTCTGTCATTCGGAGTTTTTATCGCTGGGCGCTACGCGAGGGTTTGGTGGTTGCGGATCCCACCCTGCGTATAGATAGCCCGAAACAGGGGCGGCCATTGCCCAAATCCCTGTCCGAGGCTGACGTGGACCGTCTGTTGGATATGCCGGATCTCGATGTCGCGATCGAGTTTCGTGATCGTACTATGTTGGAAATTCTTTACGCCTGTGGCCTGCGGGTCTCAGAGTTGATAGGTCTTACGGTAGACCAGATCGGCCTCAACCAGGGTATTGTGAGGGTTCGGGGTAAAGGCGGTAAAGAGCGGCTGGTGCCCATGGGCGAGGAGGCTCTGGACTGGCTTGTCCGCTACATGAAAGGAGCCCGGCAAGAATTACTGCGTGGCCGGGCCAGCGATGTGCTTTTTCCATCCAATCGCGGGAGCGCAATGACTCGCCAGACATTCTGGTATCGTATTAAAATCTATGGCGAGCGGGCGGGAATACAGGTACACCTGTCACCACACACGTTGCGGCACGCCTTCGCCACGCATCTGCTCAACCATGGTGCTGATTTGAGGGTTGTTCAGATGTTGCTGGGCCACAGCGATCTCTCCACGACTCAGATTTATACCCATGTCGCTCGCCAGCGTATGCAGGAGCTACATGCACAGCATCACCCACGGGGTTAGCATGGCGCGCCCCGAACGGTAATCACAGGAAAGTAATGGAGAACCCATGATTCCATCTGCAGACAGGACAGACGTCTTTAAACCGCTGCGATACCTATTACTGCCGCTGGTGTTGCTGCTGGTGTCAGGGTCATTGGGCGCCGAGTCGTACAGCTCCAATCCCCATAAATCCCTTGAGGCAAAAATTTCAGCGGCGCTAAGCGAAGGTCCGGGCGCTGGTATTTCTGTGCAGGAGGTTCGGAAAACCGAGGCAGAGGGACTGCTTGAAGTCACCCTCGACAATGGCCTGGTGCTTTATGCAACTGAGTCGGGTGATCACTTTGTTGTGGGTGATCTATACGCCATACGCAAAGATGGTCTGGTCAATCTGGCTGAGCAAAAGCGTGAGCAGGAACGCATTGCCCTTATCGACGGCGTGGATATTGGCCAAATGATTGTTTTTACACCCGAGGGCGATGTGCGGGACTACATTACCGTCTTCACCGATATCACGTGCTTTTACTGCCAGAAGCTGCATCGTGAGGTGGAAGATTTGAACGACCTGGGTATTGAAGTCCGCTATCTTGCTTATCCTCGGGGTGGCCCGGATTCCGATGGGGCCCGCAAATTGGCGACAGCCTGGTGTGCAGATGACCAGCAAGAAACCCTCACGCAACTGAAAGCAGGTGTGACGCTACCGGTCAACGACTGTGCTGAAGCCCCTGTGATGGAGCAGTATCAGCTGGGTTCAGCACTGGGCGTCCGGGGTACGCCGGCTATCGTTACCAGTGATGGTCAGATGATTCCGGGCTATAAGCCCGCATCTGAACTGGCCCAGATGTTGGGACTTCAGTAAGTCTCCCACCCCGGTCGTCATGTCCGGGTAAACCGGACTCCGGAGCAGTGAACGGTGAATCACAATTTTCAGCGCATCGAGCGATTACCTCCCTATGTTTTCAACATCATTGGTGAGCTGAAAACCGCTGCGCGTGCGCGGGGCGAGGATATTATCGACTTTGGTATGGGCAACCCCGATCAGCCCACACCATCCCATATTGTCGATAAACTTGCTGAGACCATTCATCGCGGTGACACCCACCGTTACTCCCAATCCAAGGGCATCCCGCGCCTGAGAAGGGCGATTTGTGATTGGTACCTGCGCCGTTATGCCGTTGAGCTCGACCCCAACAGCGAGGCGATCGTCACCATGGGTTCGAAAGAAGGGTTGGCGCACCTGGCACTGGCCACGACCAGCACCGGAGACTCCATTCTGGTGCCCAACCCGTCCTATCCCATTCACCCCTACGGCTTTGTCATTTCCGGTGCCGACCTGCGGCACGTGCCCATGGTGGATGAGGAAAATTTCTTCGACGAGCTCGAACAGGCAATACGGAACAGTTACCCCAAGCCCAAAATGCTGGTGTTGAACTTTCCTTCCAACCCGACCGGTCACTGCGTTGACCTTGGTTTTTTTGAAAAAATCGTCAGTGTGGCCCGCGACGCGGGTATTTGGGTGGTGCATGACCTCGCCTATGCAGACCTCTGCTTTGATGGCTATGTCGCCCCCAGTATTCTGCAGGTTCCCGGAGCTCGGGACATTGCGGTGGAGTTCTTCACGCTCTCCAAGAGCTACAATATGCCCGGATGGCGCGTGGGCTTTTGCTGTGGTAACCCCGAGCTGATAGCGGCTTTGACACGTATCAAGTCTTATCTGGACTACGGCATTTTTACCCCGGTACAGGTGGCGGCCATTGCGGCGCTGGAAGGGGATCAACAGTGCGTTGCTGACATCTGTGATATGTACCGGCGTCGTCGTGATGTATTGTGCCAGGGGCTTAATGAGGCAGGGTGGCAAGTCACGCCGCCGCGGGCGACCATGTTTGTCTGGGCCCAGATACCCGACGCCTTCAAACCCATGGGCTCGCTTGAGTTCAGTAAATTGCTTCTGGCTGAGGCGGGGGTCGCGGTGTCGCCGGGCATCGGTTTTGGCGAGTACGGCGAGGGCTATGTTCGTTTCGGCCTTATTGAAAACGAACACCGGACGCGGCAGGCATTGCGGGGCATCAAAAAAGTGTTGCGCAAGGGGCCACCGGATAGAGAGGGGGGGGCGTGATGGCAGTCGGTGGTCAGCGTATAGGCCTTTGCGGCCTGGGTACCGTGGGTAGTGGCGTGGTTAATATTTTCAATACCCATGGAGGATTGATCCGCCAGCGCTGCGGTGCCCACCTTGAACTCACCCATATCGGCGCACGGCGGGATAATCCGGGGTGTGATGTCGGGAGTCGCCGCGTCAGCAGGGATATTTTTGATGTGGTTCGGGATCCCGACATAGATATCGTTGTTGAGCTCATAGGGGGTACCACCGTTGCCAGGACACTTGTTGAAGAGGCTCTCGAGCAGGGCAAGCATGTGGTCACCGCCAATAAGGCGCTAATGGCAGAGCACGGTAATAAACTGGCCGCCATGGCCGAGGAGAGGGGTCTTGCCCTGAGGTTTGAGGCTGCGGTTGCGGGTGGTATCCCCGTGATTAAAACACTTCGTGAAGCACTCGCTGCCAACTCGATTTCCGGCATAGTCGGAATTATAAATGGCACAGGAAACTTCATTCTTACAGAGATGGCGAGTGCTGGCCGGAGTTTTGCTGATGTTCTGGCAGAAGCCCAAGCGCTGGGTTATGCAGAGGCCGACCCCACTTTTGATGTCGATGGCACGGATGCTGCCCACAAGCTGGTCATTTTGGCATCGCTGGCCTTTGGGGTGCCGCTGGACAGGGATGGCCCATTTACGGAGGGAATCGACCGGGTTGCCCCAGTGGATATCGATTTTGCCCGGGAACTGGGTTACTGCATCAAGCACCTTGGTATTGCCAGACGGCAATCCGATGGCCTTGACCTGCGCGTGCATCCCACCCTGGTACCTGCCACAAAACAAATAGCCCGTGTCGACGGTGTGCTCAATGCGGTGATGATTGAAGCCGATGCCGTGGGCGAGATCGTGCTCACGGGGCCGGGGGCTGGTTCACTGCCAACCGCGTCCGCGGTGTGCGGGGATCTACTTGATCTGGGGCGTGTACTTTCCCGGGCACCTGCTGACCCGATACCCATCCTCGGTATTCCGACCTCAGACCTGAGAAGCCTGCCCGTGGTGCTTCCCGGCGATGTTACCTGCGCGTGGTACCTGCGCCTGGTAGTAGCGGATCGACCTGGTGTGATGGCTGAAATTACGCGGTTGCTCGGGGACAGTGGCATCAGCATTGAATCGCTTATCCAGCGCCCACCCAAAGCTGATTCAAGCCACGTGACGGTTGTCATGTTGACCGATACCGTAACGGGTAGGCAGATTGAATCGGCAGTGGCAGATATAGCTGCGCTGTCAGCACTGCAGGGCGGGGTAACCACCCTGCGCGTGGAAAGTTTTGAGGAGGCTTGACGTGCCGATCAATTACATCAGCACCCGCGGAGATGCCCCTACACTGGATTTTGAGGGTGTGCTGTTGGCCGGTCTGGCATCGGATGGTGGGCTCTACGTGCCCGAGCGGTTGCCGCAGTTTTCCATGGGGCAAATTCGTGGGATGCGGTCCATGGATTACCCAAGCCTTGCCTTTGAGATTCTCCAGCCCTTTGTTGAGGGTTCCATTGACAACGAAGACTTGAGACGCCTGATAGATGGGGCCTACGCGTCTTTCCGGCATGATGCTGTAGCGCCACTGCGCCAACTCGACACGAACCAGTGGGTGCTGGAGCTTTTTCACGGTCCGACGCTGGCATTCAAGGATTTTGCCCTGCAGCTTCTTGGGCGTTTGCTCGATTTTGTGTTGGAGCGTCGGCAGGAGCGCGTTGTGATCATGGGCGCGACATCGGGTGATACGGGTTCTGCGGCTATTGAAGGCTGTCGACATTGTCAGTACATCGATATCTTTATTCTCCATCCCCATGAGCGCGTATCTGAAGTCCAGCGTCGCCAGATGACTACGGTGAACGATTCGAACGTACATAACCTGGCGGTTAAGGGTAACTTTGATGACTGTCAGGCCATGGTGAAATCGAGCTTTGTGGGCGCCGGATTCCTCCCTGAGGACCGTTCACTGGTGGCGGTTAACTCGATCAACTGGGCGCGAATTATGGCCCAGATTGTCTATTATTTTTATGCGGCTGTTGCCCTGGGTGGACCCGACAGGGCGGTCAATTTCTCGGTGCCGACGGGAAATTTTGGGGACATTTTTGCCGGTTACCTTGCGCGGTCCATGGGTTTGCCGATCGATCAACTGGTTATTGCGACCAACCGAAACGATGTGCTGCATCGACTTCTGACCTCGGGGGAGTACGCTCGCCGTTCGCTGGAGCACTCCATATCACCCAGTATGGATATTACCGTCTCGTCTAATTTTGAGCGGCTGTTGTTCGATTTGTACGACCGGAATGGCACTGCAGTACAGGGGCTGATGCAGGCTTTCCAGGGTGGCGCCATTCAGTTGTCGGAGTCAGCCATGACCCGTGCGCGAAGCCTGTTCAGTAGTTGCTGTGTTTCTGATGACGAAACCTGCGAGGAAATTGGGCGCGTATGGCGGCAATGTGCTTACATGTTGGACCCGCACAGTGCTATTGGAACCTTTGCAGCCCGGGACAGCCGGCAGAGCGGTGGTAATCCGATGGTTACCCTGGCAACGGCACACCCCGCCAAGTTTCCTGCAGCAGTAGCCGCCAGCGGTATTGCCGAGGAGCCGGCATTACCACCTCACCTGGCTGACCTTTTTGCGCGGCCTGAAAAATTCACAGTGTTGCCCAATGACCTTGATGCCGTGCAGCGGTACATGGTCGAAACTATTCCGACCTGATGGTACCCACTCTAAGGCAACGCGCGTCCCCCATCACCGCCGCCCTCGCGTCTTCTGCGCTACCACCGCTACTGCAGCGTTTGTTCGCGAACCGCGGTATTACAACACCTGAAGAAACCAATCTTGCCCTGCAGGGACTCCTGCCCCCGCACACGCTCAAGGGCGCCCGAGAAGCCGCGGAGCTCCTGGCCGATGCCATAGAGGGGGAGGCCCGGGTAGTCATTGTGGGTGACTTCGATGCCGATGGAGCGACAAGTTCGGCTCTCGCCGTGACAGTTTTACGCCAAATGGGACTCCAGGAGGTGTCGTTTTTGGTTCCCAACCGTTTCGAGTTTGGCTACGGACTCTCGCCGGAGATCGTTGCATTGGCTGCGGAACGCGAACCTGACCTGATAGTCACGGTGGACAACGGCATTTCCAGTCACGCGGGGGTGGTCACCGCTCGGGGTTTGGGCATCAGTGTCCTTATCACGGATCATCACCTGCCGGGAGCTGAACTGCCCATGGCCGACGTGATCGTCAATCCAAATCAGCCAGGCTGTGGCTTTCCCAGTAAATGCCTGGCAGGCGTGGGGGTCATGTTCTATGTCCTGACCGCCCTGCGAGCGGAGTTACGCCATCGGGACTGGTTTAAAACCACGGGCATTGAACCGCCAAACCTCGGTGATGTGCTCGATCTTGTTGCCCTGGGTACTGTCGCCGATGTGGTACCCCTCGATAGAAACAATCGTATTTTGGTCGCCGCCGGCCTGTCCCGTATTCGCGCGGGCCGCGCCCGGCCGGGCATTGACGCACTGCTGGAAGTCGCCGGCCGGGAAGCTGACGATTTGGTCAGCACCGATCTGGGCTTTGTGTTGGGTCCCAGGCTCAATGCCGCAGGCCGCCTCGATGATATGGCGATCGGCGTCGAGTGCTTGTTGGCGCAATCTGCATTTGAAGCGCGCCCCAAAGCGCAGCAGTTGGAGGATCTCAACCGTGAACGCCGGGATATAGAGGCGGGCATGCAAGAGGAGGCCCTGGCCCAGCTCGACAGTCTGGAAATTGGGGGAACGGCGCTGTCTTTCGGGCTTTGCGTGTATAACCCGGCATTTCACCAGGGCGTAGTGGGCATTGTCGCTGCGCGTCTTCGCGAGCGCTACCACCGGCCGGTTATTGTTTTTGCCGATGCGGGGCAGGGGGAGCTCAAAGGCTCTGGACGTTCTATCGATGGTGTTCACATTCGTGATGTACTTGATCATGTGGCGGCTACCCACCCAGGATTAATTGCCAAGTTTGGCGGCCATGCGATGGCGGCTGGCCTGAGCCTCGCGGCCGGGGATTTACCAAAATTTGAAAAGGCTTTCGACACCGCGGTTGCAGTGGCCTTGGGCCACCTTCCTCCCGAAGCCACGCTTGAAACTGACGGGGAACTGGCGAGCGATGACCTGACACTTGCCGCTGCCCAGGCCATTGCCGAGGCTGGACCCTGGGGGCAGCACTTTCCCCTGCCACTTTTTGAGGGCAGTTTTGCGCTGCATAGCCAGCGTTTGCTCAAGGAAAAACACTTGAAGCTGTCGCTGGGTGCCGCAGGAAAGGTTTTTGATGCTATTGCCTTCAATATCGATCGTGGGCAATGGCCCAACGACAAGGCGAGCCGGGTGCGGGCGGTGTATCAGTTGGACATCAATACTTACCGTGGGGACCGTCGACTGCAGTTGCTGGTGCGGCACCTATGGCCGGAACCTTGACCGCCCTTATCACGCCGGCTGGGATAGCCGAATATCCCTGGGGCGCTGGTACTCCAGAGGCGCCTTGGTTAGACTCTCCGCCCCATTTGTAACGAATCGCGAGAACACTGTGGAAGTCGCCCCTCTTTTTAACCAGATCAAGGATATCCGCGCCCGTATCGATGTGCTCAGGGGGTATCTTTGACTATGCTGAGAAGAAGGATCGGCTGGCAGAGGTAGAGCTGGAACTCTCAGAGCCCAGCGTTTGGGAGCAGCCTGACAGGGCCCAGGAGTTGGGCCGGGAACGTGCTTCCCTCGAAGTTGTGGTGAGAACCATTGATGACCTCGAGCAGGGCAGCACAGATGCCCACGACCTGCTGGAGATGGCCGTTGCCGAGGACGATACCGAGACGGCGGATGCGGTAAGCGAGGATATTGAAGGACTGGTCGCGCAACTCGAAAAGCTGGAGTTCAGGCGAATGTTCTCCGGGGATATGGACGCCAACAATGCCTATCTCGATGTGCAGTCGGGTTCGGGCGGGACCGAAGCGCAGGATTGGACAGAAATGCTGTTGCGCATGTACCTGCGCTGGGGCGAAAGCAAGGGCTTCAAGGCCACCGTAGTGGAAGCCTCGGCGGGGGAGGTGGCCGGCCTGAAAAGTGCCACTGTCCAGTTTGAGGGTGAGTATGCCTTTGGTTGGTTAAGAACGGAGACGGGTGTGCATCGCCTGGTCCGGAAATCACCCTTTGACAGTGGTGGTCGTCGTCATACCTCCTTCGCTTCAGTGTTTGTCTCGCCGGAAATTGATGACAAGATCGAAATTGAAATCAATCCAGCCGACTTGCGTGTCGATACCTATAGATCCTCCGGAGCAGGTGGCCAGCACGTCAACACAACAGACTCCGCGGTGCGTATTACCCACGAACCAACGAATACCGTAGTCAGTTGCCAGACCGAGCGTTCCCAGCACCAGAATAAAGACAACGCAATGAAGCAGTTGCGTGCAAAGCTCTATGAGTTGGAAGTTTTGAAGCGATCGGCAGACAAGCAGGCGCTTGAAGACACCAAGGCAGATATAGGCTGGGGCAGCCAGATACGTTCCTACGTGCTTGATGATGCCAGGATAAAGGATCTCCGCACCCAGGTGGAAACCCGTAATACCCAGGCTGTACTGGATGGCGACCTGGACAAATTTATAGAGGCGTCCCTGAAAAAGGGGCTTTGATCGAAGGTCGGAAAGGTCAAAAGCTATGAGCGATTCGGACGATAGTGGTGCAGGTGCAGTCAGTTCTGTTGATGAAAATAAGCTGATTGCCGAGCGCCGTGCCAAATTATCGGCACTGCGTGACAGGGGTCAGGCTTTTCCAAATGATTTTCGTCGGACGGCGGTTGCTGACACGTTGCAGCGCGACTTTGCCGAGGCTGGCAAGGAGGATCTGGAGGCCCGACATGAGGTTTTTTCGGTTGCTGGGCGCCTTATCCGGAACCGGGGTGCCTTCCTGTTGATACAGGACGGATCGTCCAGCATACAGCTGTATGTCAATCGCAAGGTGCTTGACCCTGAGACGTTGGAAGCGATCAAAGGTTGGGATCTCGGTGATATCGTTGCGGCGACAGGCCCGTTGCATCGGAGTGGTAAGGGTGACTTGTACATTAATATGGAAAGTGCCCGCTTGCTGACCAAAGCACTGCGCCCGCTGCCGGACAAGTACCATGGCCTGGCTGACCAGGAGACGCGTTACCGCCAGCGCTACGTTGACCTGATTGTAAATCCACAGAGTCGTGATCTATTCAGGATGCGTTCAGCGGTCATCAGTTTTATCCGTCGCTTCCTTGATGAGCGCGGATTTATGGAGGTTGAAACGCCGATGCTTCACCCCATACCCGGTGGCGCCGCGGCCAAGCCTTTTGTAACGCACCATAACGCCCTCGATATGCCCATGTATTTGCGTATCGCGCCCGAGCTCTATCTGAAACGCCTCACGGTGGGCGGTTTTGAGAAGGTCTATGAGATAAATCGAAATTTTCGTAACGAAGGCCTGTCGACCCGTCATAATCCGGAGTTCACGATGCTTGAATTCTACTGGGCCTATGCGAATTTCAATGACGCCATGGATCTGACGGAGTTACTTGTACGCGGCTTGGCAGAACAGCTCGTGGGCTCGACAACCGTGCCTTATGGGGATCTGCAGCTGGATTTTGCCTCGTCGTTTGAGCGTCTGACGGTTCTTGAGGCCATCAAGAAATATAATCCTGAACTGCGAGATGAACAGCTTGGATCGCTGCCGGCAGCGGTAGAAATCGCCACAGGCCTTGGTATCGAGATAAAACCATCCTGGGGTCTTGGCAAAGTGCAGATTGAAATTTTTGAGAGTACGGTGGAGCAGCGGCTGGAGCAGCCGACCTTTATTACAGCCTATCCCACTGAGGTATCACCCCTGGCACGGCGCAATGATGACGACCCGTTCATTACCGATCGCTTCGAATTTTTTGTCGGTGGACGGGAAATTGCGAATGGTTTCAGCGAGTTGAACGATCCTGAGGATCAAGCCGAGCGGTTCAATGCCCAGGTTGCTGAGAAAGACAGTGGCGACGAGGAGGCTATGCACTTTGACCACGATTACGTGCGGGCGCTGGAATATGGCATGCCGCCCACCGCAGGGGAGGGGATTGGTATTGACCGTTTGGTAATGCTGCTGACCGATGCCGCATCTATACGCGATGTTCTACTGTTTCCCCATATGCGCCCAGAGGATTAGCTCTGGTCGCTGCGGGAACGCAGTGCTATCCTCGGCCAAAGCTAAGAAGAGTCCAACTGTGTCGCCTGATTCCTTTTCACGCTTTGCATTACCGGTAGCGACGATGATACTGCTTGCCGGCTGCGCATCCCCAGAGCCCACCGCCACCCAGCCTGAGCAAGAGGTGACCGCGGTAGAACTCAATCTCCCCGAGCCCCAGCCCATTGCTCCCTGTGACTGTGAGGCGCTGGCGGTGCCAGAGGAGAATTATTTTGATCGAGGCGTCCGCGCGCTGGCGGCTAGGGATTACGAACAGGCTGCCATTTATTTTGAGCGTCACCGCGAGAGTGGTGGTTCGGAAGCCCAGCGGGAGGCCGACGTGGGAGCGGCTTTTGTTGCGCTTATGACGGAGGCGAGCATCGCGACCGGAGAGGGTGGTGCCAGCGGGGTTGATGAGCGAGCCGAGGTGATGATTTTGGCGTTGGCGGCTGTGCAAACCCTGGAGGGACGCATTGAGGCCCTGGACGCTCTGAACAAAGCGATTTCTGAGGATCTGGAAAAGCGTGAGGAAGCCCTCAAGCGGCTTCGGGAGCTGACGCTGGGGCAGTGAGCGGCAGCCTGACCGTGAAGCATGACCCCTCTCCGGGGGCGCTCTTCAGAGTAATCTCCCCGCCCAGCATGACACAGAAATCCCGGACAATAGCCAAGCCAAGCCCTGTACCTCCGTACTGGGTGCCCGTTGTTACTTCGGCCTGCTCAAAGGTCTCAAAGACCCGCCCCTGTTGCTCTGCCGTCATGCCGATGCCATCGTCAGTCACCGACATCAGCAACCAGTCATTGTCAGCCCAGGCGCTCACACTGATCACACCGTTCTCGGTAAATTTGCAGGCGTTGCTGAAGAGGTTGGTCACTATCTGCTGCAGCTTTCCTGCATCGCTGAACATGCTGATTTCCCCATCTTCAGCAAGGTCCAGTTCGAGACGATTATTGCGCTGGGACAGTAGGGGGGAAAGGGCATCGCAGACCTGGACCACCAGAGGCACGGGCAGAAAATCTTCCAGGTTGACCTGCATTTTCCCCGTTTCAATCTTGGAGAGATCCAGAATTTCGTTGATCAGTCCGAGCAGCTGGCGACCGGAAACAATAATAGTGCCCAAGTCGTGCTGAACCTGGTCGCGATCCACCTCACCCGGATCGCCAAGTTCATCCTGAAGCATTTCGCTATAACCAATGATGGCATTAAGCGGTGTCCTGAGTTCATGACTTACATTTGCAAGAAACATGGATTTCGCAGCATTTGCCGCATCTGCATCCGCCTTCGCGCTATTGACTTCATCAATGGCTTTGGCAAGTTTTCCCGACATGTCATTGAAGGTGCGTGCCAGATCCTGTATCTCTCCCGCGTCTCGATTTTCATCAATTCGATAGCTGAGATCGCCCGAGCCAAACCGTTGCACACCAGTTTTCAGCCGCAGCAGGCTCGAGTTGGCCGAGCGAATCAACAGGATGACCAGTAGCATGGTGACCGCAATCGTCGTCACGAAGCCGATCACGGTGATGCGGTCTGTTAAACGGATGGTGCCGTCAATAGTGCTGGAGCGCTGTATGGCCAGGAATTCCTGACGCTGGTCGAGCTCTTCCAGTTTCTGGCGTGTATCGTTGTATCGGATGGGTGATTCGACCGATTGCGGGGCATTGATGCGGTTGTAGTTGCTGTAAAACTCTTCCCAGTCGCCCAGCAGCGCTGCTGCGCTGTTGAAAAGGCGGCGGTAGTAGTCGTCTGTCGTTTCACCTGCCAGTGCGCCGAGGCGTCCCAAGCGCTGCCGCAGCGCGTCGAGATCGGCCATGGCGGTATCGCGCTCGGCCTTATCCAGGGGCTCATCGGTGGTCTCCCGCAGCGTAGCCAGCACCAGCACCTGTTGCCGTGCCGCTTCCAAGCCCTGCTCCAGATCATTGATTAACTGGGCTGCGTCGGCGGCGTCGCGGTAGGCCACGAGGCTTTCGCTTCGGGCAAAACTGCCCCATAAATGGGTGGCCACGTTAATGGCGAAGAGCGTCAGTATGGCTACCGAGAACAGATAGAGTCGTGCCCTCAGGCTCAGCGATTTGTTTTTCAACTTCATGATTTCAGCAAGGTCTCGATCTTGACCAGTAGATTGGGGAAGTCGATAGGCTTGGTAGCGTAATCGTGGCAGCCTGAGTCAAGGGCCTGTTGACGGTCACTCTCCATGGCGTGGGCCGTCAGGGCGATAACCGGTATGGACTGCAGCACTGGATCAACGCTGGCCTCGCGGGCGACCGCCCAGCCGTCCTTGACCGGAAGGTTGATGTCGAGAAGCACGAGATCGGGTTTCGCCTGGCGCATCTGGTCCAGTGCCTGCTGTCCATCGGCGGCGGATATGACGGTGTAGCCTGCTCGCTGCAGGCGACGCTGCAACATTTCACGATTGATATCGTTGTCCTCTACCAACAGCAGTCTACGACCCTCGTCCCGACTCATTTACCTACCCCCACTACGGCATGAACTCGCAGTTCCTGCTCAATTCCTTTCACAGACAGTGCTTGTGATTTGCCAAATTGATAGGGGTGTTGCAGCTGGTCTCGGGTGCTCTCCGAGATCAGGATCTCACCAGGACCCGCAACATCCTCTATCCGGGAGGTGACATTCATGGCATGCCCGACGAATCCATACTTGGACCGCCGTTCACTGCCTATATTGCCAGCAACCACCGATCCGGTATTCAGTGCCAGGGCCATTTGAACCTCGGGTAGTCCGTCGCCACGATTATCTTTGTTGACATCGGCCATGGCAGCCTGCATGGCCAGTGCGCACCGAACAGCGCGATCGGGGTCATCGTCGTTGCGATTCGGCGCGCCAAACACAGCCAGCACGGCATCGCCCAGGAATTCATCAATTGTGCCCCCAAACTCCAGAATAATTTCAGTCATCCGGCCAAGGTAGCGATTCAGGAGTTTCACTACCTGTTGTGGCGGCAGGTGCTCGACCAGCGATGTAAAGCCCCTGATATCGGACATCATGATGGTGACCTCCCGCAGGTCACCGCCCAACTCAAGTCCCTCGGGCCGCTCTAGGATCTCGTCCACAATGTCGTCGGACAGGTAGCGACCAAAGGTTGCCCGGATGAATTTTTCACGGCGCTCCAGTTGCTTGCGGTACAGTTCCTCCCGGTCATGCCAGCGCTTGCGCTCTATACCGGCGGAAATGCGCGCCTGCAGCAAGACCGGATTGAATGGTTTGAGTAAATAGTCATCTGCGCCGGCTTCTATGCAGCCCACGATTTGGTCCATATCCTGCTGACCGCTGATCATCACCACCGGAGTGGCCCGCAGGCGCTCATTTTCTTTTAGCCGTCGCAGGACTTCCGCGCCACCAATGCCGGGCATAACCAGGTCCAGCAGCACGACATCAACCCCCATGGTATCGAGTAATTCCAGTGCCTCCTCTCCAGATTCGGCCGTGATGACGGTGTGACCGGTTTTTTGCAGTAACCGCGATACCAGCTGTCGATTTTCGGGCAGGTCATCAACGGCGAGGATGACGCCGGGTTCCTCGGTGCGGATCACGGGGGTTGCTGTAGCCGATTTTTGTGGGTTAGCCAGGGGCTCATCCTTTGCTGCCGCCAGAACAGCCTTCAGTTTATCAAGCAGGTTTTTTGGCAGGCTGGCCCCATCGTCCTCCAGCAGCATTTCTGCGTAGCCTCGGATGGCGCCGATAATATTCCTGCGGTCGTGTCGCGCCTCGGCCCCCTGGTCTTCCAGGATTACGCCCAGTCGATCATTTGCTTTCACGAGTTGTTCCAGATCGTCTTGGGTGGTGGCGTTTAGCCCAGGACCGGGCTGTGCCTCAATGTTCAGTGCAGATACAGCGGCCTGCACCGCCGATGCCCATGGATCATCTGTATTTCCCGAATCGGTACGCTGGGTCACTGCACAACCTCTTTATCGGTGCTGAATTGGTAAACCCATGGGGGCCAGATACTGTTGCTGCCACCCTGTCCTGGTCTCGATAGAGGATGGATGACGCATTCCCTACTGTAATGGTAATATTGCAACATTAAGCAGGTTTCAGGGATAGGATATCAATGTTGAATCAAGTGGAAATTTTTCACGGTCTTAATGAGGGCGAGCTTCAGGCATTGGAGGGTAGCTCCAGCACACGCTCGTTCCCTAAAAATACCGTTGTGATCCATGAAAATGATCCCGCTGACTCCCTGTTTGTAATTGAGAGTGGCAAGGTGAAGGTTTACTGCTCGGATAAGAACGGCAAAGAATTTATTATGAACACGCTGGGTCCCGGTGATTATTTCGGCGAACTGGCGCTTTTGGACGATTCTACCCGTTCTGCGTCAGTGCGAACGGTTGAGAAGTGTGAGTTCCGGGTTGTGATGAAGGAAGATTTCAATGGGGTTCTCGATGAGCACCCCAATATAGCTCGGCAGTTGATCAGCAACCTGGCTGGGCGGGTACGCAAGCTCACCGCCGATGTCAAGAGTCTGGCCCTGCAGGATGTTTATGGGCGCGTCGCAAACGTATTAATGGATCTGTCCGAGGAGCGGGGTGACGGGACGTTATTCATACCCGAGAAATTGACTCAACAGGACATCGCCGACCGCGTAGGTGCATCCCGCGAGATGGTGGCGAGGATACTCAAGGACCTCACCATCGGCGAATACATACGCTTTGAAGGTCGGCACATCATCATTAACACGCGGCTGCCGGCCAAGTATTGACCCTGGCAAAATTGCGGCTACGGGTCGGGGCTAAACATCTGAATCATTCTCTGGTCCTGATACCGTCGCAACTTCTGCGGTCAGGGAGCCCCGCCTCAGCCTGACCTTGATTTTCGAGCCCGGCTCCGTCTCGCGGGCACTGCGGATAATTTTCCCGTCAACACGGGTGACCACAGCGTACCCCCGGGCCAGCGTGTTTTCCGGTCCCAGAGTTCGGATCAGTTGCTCCTGCTGTGCCAGTTGATTGCCAAGACCCCGCAACCTCTGGTTTATGCGCTGCCGCAGCCGATGTTTTTCGCTTTCCAATGATGCCTTCAGCGCTCCCATATTATGGTTGGGGTGGCGAGATTGCAGTCGCTTGGCCAGATGGGTGACGGTGGTTTTATCCCTGTCCAGACGTTTGGTAAGGAGCATTCTGAGCTGCCGCGCCTGTCCGGCGAGCAGGGTGGCTTGCTGCGTCAGGTGAAGGCCCGGGTGGCGCAGTCTGGCTCGGAGATGTTTGAGTATGTCGCTGGCTTTGCTGAGCCTTCGCCCGATGAGGATGTGCAGCAGCCGCTGTGCGTCATCCAGCCTCTGGTTCCACTCCACAGCGTCCAGGGTGACCAGCTCAGCCGCCGCAGAGGGCGTCGCTGCCCGATAATCAGCCACAAAGTCGCTGATACTGAAATCCACCTCGTGACCCACAGCGGAGACCACGGGGACATTTGATTCTGCAATGGCGTGGGCCAGCGCCTCGTCATTGAAGGCCCAGAGATCCTCAGCGGAACCGCCACCCCGGCCGATAATCAGTACATCCAGTGGTACAGCGTTATTGAGGTGGAGTTTGTTGGCCTGCTGTACGGCGGCCACCAGTGCGGCGGCGGCCTCAGTACCCTGCACGGGTACCGGAAAGAGAAGAATCTGCGTCATGGGACTGCGTCGTTCCACGACAGCGAGAATATCGTGCAGGGCGGCGCCACTGGCGGACGTTATAACGCCTACTCGCCGCGCGTCATTGGGAATGCTGTGTTTGCGCTCAGCGTCGAATAGTCCCTGTGCCTTTAATTTTGCCTTTAATTTTTCAAAATCCTGCTGCAGCGCGCCATCGCCAGCGGCTTGCATGTGCTGGACAATAAGCTGGAACTCGCCGCGATTGGTGTACAGGCTGATCCGCCCCCTGACCAGGATACAGTCACCCCTTGTTGGCTGGAACCGAACACGGCTGTTGGCACTTCGGAACATGGCACAGCGAATCTGGGCGTCGGCGTCTTTGAGAGTGAAATACCAGTGTCCAGAGCTGGCAGCTGTAAAGTCGCTGATTTCCCCCTCAACCCGAATCTGGTCAAAATGGCGCTCAAGCAGGGTTTTTGCCTGCTGATTCAACTCGCTGACGCTGAGGGCAGGCCTGATTTCGGGTATTTCAGTCAAAGCAAACGTGACCACCGTTATTTACCGAGTTTGCATGCAAACGCTATAATGCACAGTTTACCAGAGACCGGGTGCCATGCCCGGCTCCTATAGAGGACTCTATGCTGCGTATAGCCCAGGAAGCACTGACCTTCGACGATGTACTCCTGCAACCGGGTTACTCGGAGGTCACGGCGAAAGATGTATCCCTCGTCACTCAACTTACGCGCAACATTGCCATGAATATCCCCCTGCTGTCGGCGGCCATGGATACGGTTACCGAGGCGCGGCTGGCTATCGCCCTGGCCCAGGACGGCGGCGTTGGCATCATTCACAAAAACATGTCAGTGGTTGAGCAGTCCGAACAGGTTCGGCGGGTCAAGAAATACGAGAGTGGCGTTGTGAAGGATCCCATTACCATTCAGGAAAGCGCAACCATCAACGAGCTGCAGGAACTGACGCGCGCACATGGCATCTCCGGCGTGCCGGTGCTGCGTGGTGGTGATCTGGTAGGTATTGTGACCCGCAGGGATGTGCGTTTTGAGACCGACCTGACCAAGCCCATCTCCGCCATTATGACCCCTCGTGACCGACTGGTGACCGTGAGGGAGGGTGCGCCTTCCGAGGAGGTACAGCAGTTACTCCACCAGCACCGGATCGAGAAAATTTTGGTCGTCAATGATGATTTTGATCTCTGCGGGATGATCACCGTCAAGGATTTTGACAAAGCGGAAAGCTTCCCGCTTGCCTGTAAGGACAGTTACGGCCGCCTGCGCGTCGGTGCTTCGGTGGGCACGAGCCCCGATACGGACGAGCGGGTGGAAGCTCTGGTGACTGCCGGTGTTGATGTGCTGGTTGTCGATACGGCTCACGGGCACTCACGCAACGTCATCGAAAGGGTGCGGCGTATCAAAGAGCAATTCCCCGGTGTGGACGTAATAGGTGGGAATATTGCAACAGGGGAGGCGGCCCTGGCCCTCTATGAAGCGGGCGCAGACGGTGTGAAAGTGGGTATTGGACCGGGTTCGATCTGTACTACGCGGATTGTGACGGGAACGGGGGTCCCCCAGATTACTGCGATCTCAAACGTGGTCGAGGCGCTGGGTGATCGTGGTATTCCGGTTATTTCAGACGGCGGTATCCGCTTTTCAGGGGACATCGCGAAGGCCATTGTGGCAGGGGCCCATGCGGTCATGATGGGTTCGATGTTTGCCGGCACGGAGGAGGCCCCGGGGGAAGTGGAGCTGTATCAGGGGCGTACTTATAAGGCCTATCGAGGGATGGGCTCCATCGGTGCGATGGCCCAGAAGCAGGGCTCGTCAGATCGCTATTTCCAGGACTCCAGTGTCGGTGCTGAAAAGTTGGTGCCCGAGGGTATCGAAGGGCGGGTTCCCTACAAGGGGCCGGTATCGGCCATTATCCAGCAGTTAATGGGCGGGGTTCGATCCGCCATGGGCTATGCGGGATGTGCCACGGTGCCCGACATGCGCACCCGGCCCACCTTCGTCAGGGTGACTGCTGCGGGTATGTCGGAGTCCCATGTCCACGACGTATCCATTACCAAGGAAGCGCCCAACTACCCCGTACGATAAACGGTACCGACACCGAGGGCATTGTGACTGCAGATATCCATCAGCACCGAATCCTTATCCTGGATTTTGGCTCCCAGTACACCCAATTGATTGCGCGACGCGTTCGTGAAGTCGGGGTCTACAGCGAAATTTATGCCTGGGACATGCCAGAGGCTGAGATTCGCGGCTTTGACCCCAGTGGAATTATTCTGTCTGGCGGGCCAGAGTCGGTGACACAACCCGATTCACCTCGGGCGGCGCAGGTGGTCTTTGACCTCGGTGTTCCGGTGCTTGGCATCTGCTACGGCATGCAGACCATGGCTGTGCAAATGGGTGGTGTAGTTGAGGGGTCAACCACGTCAGAATTTGGCTACGCCCAGATTCGTCGTACGACCGAGGGCGGTTTGCTGCACGATATCAGTGACGAGGTCGATAGCGGCGGGCGAATGGTCCTTGATGTCTGGATGAGCCATGGCGACAAGGTCGTCACGCTCCCTGCAGACTTCCAAGTGACAGCCCAAACCGATAGCTGCCCCATCGCGGCGATGGCACACAAGGACAAGCCTTGGTTTGGCATCCAGTTTCACCCCGAGGTGACCCACACCTCCCAGGGCGAGCGAATTTTCGAGCATTTTGTCCTTGAGATCTGCGGCTGTGAGGCTTTGTGGACCCCAGCCAATATTGTGGAGGACGCGGTTCAGCGGGTACGTGCCACAGTGGGCACAGATCGCGTCTTGCTGGGGCTGTCGGGAGGCGTCGATTCCTCCGTGGTCGCGGCACTGCTGCATCGCGCCATTGGCGATCAGCTGACCTGTGTGTTTGTGGATAATGGGCTTCTGCGTCTTAACGAGGGCGATCAGGTCATGGACATGTTTGCCCAGAATATGGGCGTTCGCGTCATTCGAGCCGACGCAGAAGAGCGCTTTCTGGAAAAACTTGCCGGGGTGCGTGACCCCGAGGCCAAACGCAAAGCCATCGGCAATACGTTTATTGATGTTTTCGATGAAGAAGCTACGAAAATCACCAACGTTAGCTGGCTGGCCCAGGGCACAATTTACCCCGACGTGATTGAGTCGGCTGGTTCAAAGACAGGTAAAGCTCACGTAATTAAATCGCACCATAACGTGGGTGGATTACCTGACGATATGGCCCTCGAATTGGTAGAGCCGTTACGCGAGCTGTTCAAAGATGAGGTGCGCCGTATTGGATTGGAGCTGGGGCTGCCGAAAAACATGGTCTTTCGCCATCCGTTCCCTGGGCCTGGTTTGGGTGTGCGCATTCTGGGAGAGGTTAAAAAAGAATACGCCGATTTATTGCGTCAAGCGGATGCAATTTTTATCGAAGAGCTACACCGTTCAGGGTGGTACGACAAAACCAGTCAAGCTTTTGCGGTGTTTCTGCCCGTCAAATCGGTCGGTGTGGTGGGTGATGGCCGCCGCTATGAATACGTAATAGCAATCCGTGCAGTGCAAACCGTTGATTTCATGACCGCGCGCTGGGCACATCTACCCTATGAGTTGCTTGAGGTTGTTTCCAATCGCATCATCAATGAGATCTCGGGTATTTCCAGAGTCACCTACGATATTTCTGGGAAGCCGCCGGCCACAATTGAGTGGGAATAATAGGGTTTATATAACCTATTGATTTATATATCTTTTCGAGTTGAAAAGAAGTTACAAAGAGCCCCGTTTTTGGGGCTTTTTTGCAAGGATAGTTACAAACGGTAGCGATTATTGCGCATCATAAGTATCGCGTACGAATGCCAAGCGTGTTCGGCGTTGTATCGTTTCTTTGGCATGGTTCAGATCTCCTCAACTGGTTTTCACCACTTTAGATCTGGACCAGGAAACTCAGGCAGGGTCAATATACGTCATTCAGCGCTTTGTATTTTCGCAATGTCGTCATCAATCTCGCCGGCCGGTTTATTGAACAACAACAGAATGCCCAACATAAACAGGATAAGAACCGCTAATAAAAAATAGCTGTCTGAATAATCTACATGTTCCGAGACAACCCCGAACATTTTTGAGCCTATCGATAGACCCAGATTGGCAGCCGACATATAAACGGCGAATTGTGTCGCAGATACACGTTTCGTGCAGATACTCATGCCTATAGCAATAACACAGACCATCGCCACCGGGTCCAGCAGCACCCATAGCGCCAACATTACTATGACATAATCTTCGTTGGCCCAAAGATGCTCAGTTTGTGCCAAAAGTATGGCGTGCAAAAATATCACTATCGTCGTGATCAATGACATTTGCTTAATCCCGAAGCGGTCGATAAATGGTCCGATTGACAGTGCAAGAACAGCACCCAGTAATCCCATTGTCGCGACAAGGTTTGACCAGGTCTCAGTGGAGAAGCCAAACAGGTTAATCGCGGCAATTGGCATGAGTGCATCACCATAACCATTAACCAGCCCATGGAAAAACAGAATCAGGAAGACGACAAGACTGATTTTAGTCCAAAGGACTTCATTTAGTGATCTTATAAGAGTTGAGATTGCTGGAACCTTTGGAATCTCTTCGGCATGCTCGCCTTTACTCCAGGGCAGCCGCCGCTCACCCTCGCGCTCCAGAACGAAGAGAAAACAGAAAAACATAATAATACTTACACCCGCCGCAACCAGTGCGCTGATGCCCAGACCAAACTGTGTCAATAACACGCCGCTAACAGCAGCCGAAGATGCCCAGCCAAGCGCTTTACCAAAACTCATAGAGGCGTTTATGCGGCCGTGTTCTTCTTCAGGAACCAGATCGATTGCCATCCCATCGGTTGCAACATCCTGCGTTGCCGCGAACGCCTGTATCAGAGCAGCAAGTATCGTGAGTAGCCCGATTTGCTGAAGAGGATCCTCAATCGAGACAAGCGCACAGAACGAAATCGCCATACCCAGTTGGGCTGACAAAATCCAGGGTCTGCGCAACCCCATGGCAGGAAACTGGTAGCGATCCATAAAGGGCCCGGTAACCAGCTTGAAGACCCATGGCAACGCGACAATGGCAAGATAAGATGCGACTTCTCCAGCGCTCAGCCCCTGGCTTGCCAGCCAGGCAGGCATGGCGATGTTTAACAGACCCTTGGGAATACCCTGAGCAAAGTAAAGCCCTGCTCCAGTGACGAAGCGTAGCCGGGAATTCAAAGAGAGTATCAACAAAGATCAGTACCCCTTTAAATTAGTGTCGAAGCAAAGAGAGTCGTGAGTATAGGGATGTACGTCGTCAAAGGATATGGCACCAATCGGGCCGTTTTCTAAGAGACACTTTTCTGCCGGTTGCTTTTCCAGTCTAGCCTGCTAATCGCAGGTTGTGTATTTTCCTCTTCGTCATGGTCCTGACCTTCACCAGGGCCCGCTGATGACCCTGCCTGAGTTTCCTGGTCCAGATCTAAAGTGGTGAAAAACCAGTTGAGGAGATCTGAACCATGCCAAAGAAACGATACAACGCCGAAGAGATCATTCATAAGCTCCGTGAAGCCGATGTGCTGCTCGCCCAAGGGAATACGATCACGGAGACGTGTAGACAACTGGGCGTCACCGATCAGACCTATTATCGCTGGCGCAAGGAATATGGGGGTATGAAGGTGGATCAGGCAAAGCGACTGAAGGAACTGGAAGCCGAGAATGCACGCCTCAAGCGGGCCGTTGCCGACCTGACCGTGGACAAGTTGATTCTGAAGGAAGTCGTCGAGGGAAAATACTGAGCCCGGCGCGCAGGCGCCAGGCAGTAACTCACGTGAGAACGCTGGGCTACTCCGAACGGCGCATCTGCAAGGCGCTGGGCATTTCCCGTAATACCGTGCGCTATGTCCCACAGCCGCGGGATGATGAAGACGCCCTGACGGCCGATATTCTGCGTTTCGCAGGCCAGTACGGACGCTACGGCTACCGCAGAGTACACGCGTTGTTACGCTCTGAGGGGTGGGAGGTCAGCCATGGCCGCGTGATGCGACTCTGGCAGCGCGAGGGGCTGAAGGTGCCCCAGAAGCAGCCCAAGCGCGGCCGACTGTGGCTCAATGACGGCTCCTGCATTCGCCTAAGGCCAGAGCGCCGTAACCACGTGTGGTCGTGGGACTTCGTGTTTGATCGTACCCATGATGGCCGGCCTATCAAACTGATGGTGGTCATCGACGAATACACCCGGGAATGCCTGGCTGTGCATGTGGCCAGGCGTATTCGTGGCAAGGATGCCATTGATGTCTTTGCCGACCTGATGGAGACCCACGGCATTCCTGAGCACATTCGATCAGATAACGGCCCGGAGATGGTGGCGAAGAAGCTTCGGAATTGGCTTGGGCGCCTGGGCACCAAAACGATTTACATCACACCGGGCAGCCCCTGGGAGAACGGCTACTGCGAATCCTTCAACGGCAAGCTCAGGGATGAACTATTGAACGGAGAATTGTTCTACACGCTCCGGGAGGCCCAAGTACTGATCGACCAGTGGCGGGTGTTTTACAACACAAAGCGACCACACAGTTCACTGGGCTACAGGTCACCCGCACCAGAAACAAGAATACCTGATCAGGAAATACCTAGGCAGAAAAATGCCGCATGAACTAACATTCAAACTGGACCAGTTAATGCAGGCAGGTCAACTGCTGTGGTTTGCAAAAGTGCTCGACAAAGCAAGCTAGGGTTATAAACCGTTGGAAATCCGTTGCCATTACGTCGTAGAAATTGACAACGGGGTGTCTAAGTCTCATTTATATTAGGAAAGCAGACATGGCTTTTGATGTTCCCAGGCTCTACAAATACGAAGAAAACTTGGAGCGTGAGTCTTACGAATGTGCTGTCCAGTTGATTCAGGAGTTTTACGAGGTAGACGACATCGAACAGCTGACTGATGAGCAGCAAGCAGCTGCGGGAATTTTCGTAAACGATATGAATAAATACAGCCTGATGTATCCCGGCTTTCGTGAGGTACTGAGCGAATGGGGCATTGAGTAAACCAGAGTCCCTGATACTAATCGCGGCTGCTGTGACTACATAGCCCGTCAACCCCATTACCGCCCGGCTGACTGCGAGATCAGGGAGTTCTGGTACTGAATACTTCTCTGAGTAATAAATCAACGTCCTCGACCCGATGGCCCCAATCCACGGTTTTGTATTCCCATCCATAATCAACGCAAAAATTCATTTGTCCGTCGGGATGTATGACATCGTCTTTTAGGCCAATCAATACGGTTCGATCCGAACGGGGCGGCACTCGCTCTAGGGTTTCAAAGGCTTCGATCATATCCAGGGTGAAGACGATGGGCTCGCCGGTATCGTGATTGATGGCTGGTGCCCGTAGGTATTTGCGTAGGTGGGCAACAGGATCAAAACAGGGATTCACAGCAACAGTGGGAACATCAAACATCTCCTGCAGCTTTAACGCGTAATAGCCACCCATAGAGGTGCCTGCCACCACATCGGGTCTCTGGCGTCTGATTGCAGCGCAGAGTACGTCAATGCTGCTGCGGAAACACTCTGGCTGATAGGTGGGCGCTGAAACTGATACATCAGGCTTAGATGCTAAGTTTGCCGCAGTGGACGATTGCCCGTTGGAGCCAAGGCCGTGCAGGTAAAGAATATGCATCTTGTCTCTCGTGTCCTCCTAAATGTTTTGGCAATAACCAGGATCCCATGGGGCAGCAAAACCTTCTCCTAAGGCTGCTGGACTGGGTCAGGCAGATACGCAATGGTGAGCCCTAAGCCGGGCAATAATTACGGGCACATAAGACAAAGAACAACGCTGCCTTTAGATCACTGAAGCAGCCTGTTCAGAACAGACCCCCCTGGCAGTGCACGGGCTGTACCGAGACCAGAGATAAGTGCACATGACCGAGAGGTCTGGCTGGTCTGTGCGCGACGCTCCTCCATCGTGCAAGAGCGTTTCGAGGTGCTGATCATGCCACTTACTCACACGCCGTTTTAGACCAAACAGCTGACGTTTTAATTTGCTGAAACGACAGGTGTCTCAGTCGTTTGGGCCTCGCCCCGGGCGACTGCGTCCCAGGCCTGTTTGACCACATAGGCACGAATGGCATTGGTCTCGTCCTTGGTGAGGCGATCACCCACACCCACCATTCCCCGGTCACTGAGCGCACCGTCGCGAACCACCGTATCCCAGGCGGCATCGCTGGCCGTCATCGCAGACCAGCGCAGATCAGGCAGTACGCCTGAGCTGATGGCAAAGGCACCGTGGCACCACTGGCAGTTAGCTGCAAACAATTTGAGACCCTGGGTATGCAGCGCTTCGTCGCCGATAGGCGCGCTCTTGGGCGTGCGGGCAATGCCGTTTTCAAGGGGCTTGGGCAGTACTCCATCCCCCCCAACTTTGAAGGTGATAACACGTCCGGTTTCAGCCGCGACAGCCTCTTCAAAGACCACACCGTAGACCATTGCGATGGTGCTGCCCCACCCGGAGAGGATGGTGACATATTGCTCACCGTCAACCTCGTAGGTCATGGGTGCCGCACCGGGTCCGCCAACAAGTCCGTGTGCCCAGACGCGCTCGCCGGTTTCGGCATCGTAGGCCACCAGCTCGCCCGCCTTGTTGGCTTGAAAGATCAAACCACTGGCGGTTGAGAGCGTGCCGCCATTAAAGGGCACCGGGAAGGGTACGGCCCAGCGGGCCTCACCCAGCACCGGGTCCCACGCCAGCAGCGAGCCGCCGCCCATTTCTCGCAATCCCTCAATACCCCCGGCCGGAATTTCCAAAGGCCAGCCGGCATCTTCTCGGTAACCAATGTTCCAGTTGCTCTTGACCGGGTCGTCGGGGTCGGGGTGGCTGTAAACCAGCGGCCAGATGTTGGTCGGGATGTAAACCAGACCCGTGTCAGGGTTGTAGGACATTGGGTGCCAGTTGTGGGCACCGGTGGGTCCGGGCAGCACCACAAAGTCCTCATCGAGGCTGCGCGCTTCGGGCACCTCAATGGGTCGGCCGTTCTCATCGATGCCCGTTGCCCAAGTCATATCGGTAAAGGCATCGGCCGAAATCAACTCACCGGTTGCGGCGTCGAGCACATAAAAAAAGCCGTTTTTGGGCGCCTGCATCACGACACGCCGCGGCGCACCCTCGACGCCCAGGGGCAGATCAGCCAGCAGCATGGGTTGTGTTGCGGTGTAATCCCACATATCACGGGGTGTCGTCTGGTAGTGCCATTTGTAGATGCCGGTATCGGCGTCCACCGCGAGAATAGACGACAGGAACAGATTGTCACCGTCACTGTCTGGATCGCGAATCGCCGCGTTCCAGGGTGACCCGTTACCAATACCCAGCAGTACCTGGTCATTAACCTGATCGTACACAATGGCATCCCAGACCGTGCCACCACCGCCATCGGTTACCCAGGCGCCGGTGTCACCCCAGGTCTCGTTGGCCAGCTTGGCCAAAATAGCGTCCGAGGCTGCACCATCGGGCTCTTTATTGGGATTGGGCACCGTGTAGAAACGCCATACCAGGTCGCCGGTATCGGTGTCATAGGCGGTCACATATCCCCGCACACCCAGCTCCGCACCACCGTTACCAATAATGACCTTGTCTTTAACCACCCGGGGCGCACCGGTAATCGTGTAGGGCTTGCTCTGGTCCACGGTTACTTTGCTCCACAGCACAGCACCGGTCCTGGCGTCCAGGGCCTCCAGGCGTCCGTCGAAAACACCGACAAAAACCTTGCCTTCATAAACGGCCAAACCCCGGTTGACGACGTCACAGCAGCCCTTGGCCGCATCTTCGCCAGACACCTCGGGATCATAAACCCAGAGCTCTTCGCCTGTCCGCGCATCGAGGGCGTAGACCACCGACCAGGAGCCCGTCACGTACATGACACCATCCACCACGATGGGCGTGGCTTCCACGCCCCGTGGCTTCTTCATATCGTAGACCCATCCGACACCCAAATCGGGCAGGGTGTCGCGATTGATCTTGGTCAGGCTGGAGTGACGCGTTTCGTCGTAGGACCCGCCATAGGTGAGCCATTGCTCCGGCTGCTCTGCAGCCGTATCGAGCCTGTTCTGGTTTACCGCCGCCATGGGATTCTGCGCCCGGGCGATGACGGCCTCGCCGCCCGCATCGGCGACCCCGGAAGACACCTCGGCGTCTTTGTCTCCACAGCCGGCAAGCAGCGCAAGCCCTAAAGTGGCAAACAGTATTTTGGTTGGATACGACACAGCTGACCTCTTCTTATGTCTTTTCTGGTGGCGCTCCACGCGGGACCCTGGTGCCAGTTTGGTGCCACAGCGACACACCCTGGTGGCATGCCGCGGGGAGGTACTGCGCGACTGCCACCAGGCGTTCTCAGACTGACTCCCTGTCCCCTCAGAGATGGAGCATGGACGACAGTTCCCCCAGTGCCTGACACCCATACCCCAAGATTAGTCGGCCACTGACCCGTGTGCAACTACCAGCGCACAAACTCCAGATGCCGTCCAGGTGAGTCACGGCAGAGGGCCCTGCAACGAAGCCGAAGTACCCACCGCCCCAATCCGCAGTTGCGGTCTGCGTGACCACCCACCGACCAATGGGTTAGTGTGTGATGCTTTACAGTCTCGGTGTAAGGACGTGCTCATGGCGGGGTTGGAACTGTTCTCCCAACGGTTTGCGGACCTGGTTTGGGGAACACCGCTGGTCGTGCTGCTGCTGGGGGGCGGCTGCATTTTCCTGGTGTGGTCCCGCGCCCTGCCCTACCGACACCTTGGGCATGCGATCGATATCCTGCGGGGTCGCTATGAAACGCCTGACCAGCCCGGCGACCTGTCCCACCAGCAGGCGCTGGCAGCGGCGCTCTCGAATACCATGGGCCTTGGCAATGTAGCGGGTGTTGCACTTGCCATTGTCGCGGGCGGCCCCGGGGCCGTGTTCTGGATGTGGATGTCTGCGATCATCGGCATCGCCACAAAGTTTTTTACCTGCTCCCTGGGCGTCATGTACCGGGGGCAGGACAGCCTGGGTCACCTGCAGGGCGGACCCATGTACGTCATACGTGAAGCCCTGCCCCGGCGCTTCTACCCCCTGGCCGTCCTGTTTTCACTGGCGGGCCTGATCGGCACCCTGCCCATGTTCCAGGCCAATCAGCTCACCGCCCTGATTAACGACGCCGCATTCGCTGGGCAACCCCCTTTTTGGGCCGCTCCTGTCACGGGAGTACTGCTGGCTCTCCTGGTGGGCTCGGTCATCTTCGGCGGGCTGCCACGGGTGGCCCGAGTCGCGGTCGCTGCCCTGCCCACCATGGTACTGGTGTACCTCGCCATGACGCTTTGGATAGTGGCCGCCCATGGCAGTGCGGTTCCGGGAGTATTGGCAGGCATCGTTCGGGAGGCATTCCAGCCCACGGCCTTTGGCGGCGGGATGCTGGGCGTGATCCTGATCGGCGTCAGTCGCGGCGCGTTTTCCAATGAAGCGGGAGTGGGCACCGAGGTCATGGCCCACGGTGCTGCACGCACCGCTGAACCGATCCGGGAGGGTCTGTTGGCGGCCCTTGGACCCATTATTGACACCCTCCTGGTGTGCTCCTGTACGGCCCTCGTTATTCTGCTGGCCGGTGACTGGCAGGCGCCGGGTAATCTCTCGGGTATTACACTCACCGCCAATGCATTCAGGGCCGAGATGGGACTCCCCGGTGTGCTGGCACTGGGTTTTGTAGCCCTGATTCTGAGCACCACCACCATGTTCACCGGCTGGTATTACGGCGCCAAGTGCTTTGGCTTTCTGGTAGGTGCCCAGTGGCAACCCTATTTTCGCTGGTTCTTCATTGCCGCGGTGGTCTTTGGCGCGACCATGAGTATTGATGTGGTCTTCAACCTGATATCGGGGAGCTATGGACTGATGGCCATACCCACCATGGTTAGCACCCTGATTCTGGCGCCCCGGGTCATGACGGCGGCACGGGATTATTTCGCCCGCTTGGCCACGGCCAGTAAGCGCTGAGCCCGATTGGGCACGGTTAAATGGCCTGCCCAGCGCGGGCGACGTGGCCGGCGGGGAACTGAGGCTGGCTGTCACCCCCCGTGGTCGCCTGCGAGACTCATTCCCGCGCCCCCGCAGCCCCGTCTCTGGGCTGAATCGGAAGCGCTACAAGCCGTCGATCACTTCCCTGAGGGCCGCGAGGAACTGGGCACCCACTGCACCGTCGATTACCCGGTGATCACAGGACAGGGTGGCCGTGAGCACAGTGGCGACCGCCTGCCCGCCTGCCCTGACCACCACCTTGGGTTCGGCTTTTCCCAGGGCGAGAATCGCGCCCATGGGGGGATTAATGATGGCGGTGAACTGGGAAATACCGTACATACCCAAGTTCGATACCGTAAAGGAACCGCCGCTGATGTCATCCTTGGTGAGGCTACCGGTGCGCGCCTTTTCAGCCAGTGCCGCCGTCGCCTGGGCCACCTCGGCAGGGGACAGGGCATCGACCCGGGGTATCGTCGCGGGAAACAGCCCCTCGTCGGTAGCGATGGCCACCGCAATATGCGCCGACTCAAACTGATGGATATCGTCCCCCACCAGGTTCACGTTGGCGCGGGGCTCCTTGATCAACGCCTGGCCCACACACCACACCAGCAGGTCATTGACCGACACCTTGGTGTCGCCGGTGTCATTGAGTGTGGCCCTATGGGCCATCAGCCCGTCCAGCTCGTACTCGGCGGTGAGGTAAAAGTGGGGTATTGACTGTTTGGCCTCGGTGAGCCGCCGGGCAATCGTCTTGCGCATGGGCGACAGGGGAATGATCGAAACTCCGGCCATGTCGCCAGCACCACCGGCGGCGGCACGAACGTCGTCATCGGTGATGCGCCCGCGGCGTCCCGTGCCGGTGACCGTACCCAGGTCAACCCCCAGCTCGTCAGCCAGTTTACGCACCGAAGGTGAAGAGCGGGTATAGGCATCGCTGGTCTGGCCCGTGGGTGTGGCGGCCACGGGCTCAACCGCTGCCTCGGCCCCGGTCTCTTTCACGGCGTAGGAGGCGATAAAGCTGTCGATGTCGGCTTCGCTGACCGTGGCCGGGGCAATGACGCCCAGCAAGGCACCCACCGGATGGGCGTCACCGGGTTCCGCGAGAATACGACGCAGCACACCCGTCACCGGCGAGTCCCAGACATTGACAATTTTGTCGGACTCCATCTCAAAGACTTCATCGCCTTTGGCAACAGCGTCGCCGGTGGACTTGTTCCAGGTGGTTATGGTCCCTTCGACCATTTCGATTCCCCACTTGGGGACCGCGATTGGATAGATATCGCTCAAAATTTGCTTCCTCGTTGTGCGGACTTCAGCCCATAGTGGCTTTTATCGCCGCCTTTATCTTGTTGCCGTCGGGTAGGTAAGCCGCCTCCAGCTCGGGCGAGAACGGCGTCGGACTGTGCGGCGCACACACCTGCTTGATAGGTCCTTTCAGACTGGCAAACGCTTTGTCAGCGGCGAGTGCGGCTATATCGGCGGTTAGCCCACAGCGGGGCGGGGCCTCATCCACCACCACCAGTCGACCCGTAGCCGCCACGGATTCCAGAATCGCTCCCTCATCAAGGGGCGAAGTCGTGCGGGGGTCGATAAGATCACAGCTGATCCCCTCTTCGGCCAGTTCATCAATCGCAGCGGCGGCTTTGGGGACCATCTGTCCGAAGGCCACGACCGTGACATCATCGCCTTCGCGCACAAAGTTCGCCTCGCCAAAGGGAATGGTGTAGGGATCATCAGGCACCTCACAGGTTTCCTGATAGAGAATCTTGGGCTCAAAGAACAGCACCGGATCATCGTCGGCAATGGCGGTTAACAGCAGACCCTTGGCATCGTAGGCATTGGAGGGCACCACAACCTTTAGACCGGGGAACGAGGTCATCACCTGGTACATGGCCTGACTGTGCTGGCCGGCCGCGCTGAAACCGCCCCCGGCAGAAAACCGGATCACCGCGGGGCAGCGACTCTTGCCGCCAAACATATAGCGGAACTTGGCCATCTGGTTCACGATCTGGTCCATACAGACACCGATGAAATCGGCAAACATGATTTCTGCCACCGGGCGCATGCCCACCAGGGCCGCCCCGGCGGCGGCACCAACGATGGCCGATTCGGAAATGGGGGTGTCAATACAGCGGTCGGGCCAGCGGTGGTAAATGCCCGTGGTCACGCCAAACACGCCCCCCACTGCTCCGACATCGCCAGCACTGCCATTACAACCTGCGACGTCCTCACCAATGACAAACACAGACTCGTCCTGCTCCATGGCCTGGTGCAGGGCTTCGTTAATCGCATCGCGCATGGTTTTCTGGGACATGATCCGGACTCCTCAGGCGCCTGCGCCATAATTGATGTAAACGTCCTCGGTTACCTGCGCCGCGGTGGGCCGCGCGGCTGCCTTGGCATCGACCACCGCCTGCTCGATCTCAGCCATGACATCAGCGTCAATGGCGTCCAGGGTCGCGGCATCCAGCTCATTGGTTTCGGCCATACGTGCACGGAAATTTTTCAGGCAATCGTGATTTTCCCGCAGGTCATCGAGCTCACCCTCGCCACGGTAATGCTGGGGATCACCGACGAAATGCCCGTGGTAGCGGCCCTGCTCGGCAAAGACGCCGGCGGGACCGTGCCCTGCCCGGGCATGGTCTATGGCTTTGCCCGCCGCTTCATAGACGGCGAAAAAGTCGGCACCGTCAGCGACAAATACCGGAAAGCCGAAGGCTTCGGTACGTGCCTTGAGGTCATCGCAGCCCACCGCGTAGCTGATGTTGGTATGTTCGGAGTAATAATTATTTTCAATCACAAATACGGCCGGCACTTCCAGCACAACGGCCATGTTCATAGCTTCAAAACAGGTGCCCTGGTTTACCGAGCCATCGCCCGAAAAAGACACGGCGACCTTGCCGTTCTTGCGTATCTTGGCGGCCAGCGCGGAACCCACCGAAATCGGCGGGCCACCGGCGACAATACCGTTGGCGCCCAGAATACCCTTGTCGATATCGGCCACGTGCATGGATCCCCCCTTGCCCTTGCACAGACCCTCTGAGGAACCAAACAGCTCCTTCATCATGCCCGACACGTCGGCGCCCTTGGCAATACAGTGACCGTGACCGCGATGGGTTGAAATAATGGTGTCGCTCGCGTCAAGGTGGGCACACACGCCCACAGCGTTGGCCTCCTGTCCGGTGTACAGATGGGTAAAGCCGGGAATCTGGCCATTCATGATTTCCGCGTTCACACGCTCTTCAAATTCACGGATGGTCTTCATCAGCCGATAGGCGTTACTCAGGGTTTCCGATGGTATCGACACGCGCACCCTCCTCTGGACGGGTTTAAAGTTATTGTTCGCAGCCCAGCCATGACGGCCGCAACACAGCACACCACGCTGCGTTACCCCCCAGAACCGGGTAAGGTCACTACGGACCGGGGTCCAAGCTAACCCCTTCCCAAAAAACCGTCAACAGTGAATGTTTTAATAAAAGGCCGGCATTGGCAGTCAAACGCCGCGCATTGGATTGACCTCCGACAGCAATAATCGGGCAATCCCCAACCCTGACTGCCTGATTTTCGTTCATCCAACGGTTCCGGGTGTACGGATCGTACTTTGCCCCATTACTGATCGATGTGCGCATGATCCGCGTAACTCTAGCCATAACCCAGTTTGGCTCGCTATGTCCCCTGCAAAAACTCTTGTTATTGCACTGTGCCTGATGGTCCTTCCCGGCCCGTCACCGCGCACCCAACCCGACCGTACCGAACAGGAGACCTGGACCGTGAGTGGCCACTACGACGGCAGACGCTTCCACAATCGCAACGGCAGCGATAAACATCTCGGCGACATCAGCCGTTTTTTATGGACCAGTCTGTTCAACGAACAGCCCTGGCCCAAATGGCGGGACAATCCACCGGCAGATGCCATCGAACCCCAGGTGTCATCGGGAATACGAGCGACCTACATCAACCACGCAACGGTCCTCGTACAGGTGGCAGGACTTAATATCCTCACCGATCCGGTTTGGTCTGAGCGGGTCAGCCCAGTTGCCTTTGCCGGGCCCAAACGCGTCCGCGCACCGGGTATCCCCCTCTCCGACCTGCCCGAAATCGACCTGATACTGATCAGCCACAACCACTACGATCATTTGGATACCGCGAGCCTCAGGGCAATCCGCCAGCAACAGGACAAGGAACCTCTCATCGTATCCGGACTGGGTAACCAACAGCTGCTGCGCAAACAGGGCTACCCGTCTGCTACCGAACTGGACTGGGGCGGGTCACTCCTGCTGGGCGACATCACCATTCATTTTGTCGAATGCCAGCACCGCTCTGGCCGGGGCGCACTCGACCAGATGAAAACCCTGTGGGGGTCATTCGTACTGGAGACACCCGAGGGCGCGATCTACTTCGCCGGTGATACAGGCTACTCAGAGCACTTTCGCGAACAGGGTGAACGCTGGGGACCCTTTGCCCTGAGCCTGCTACCCATTGGTGCCTATGAGCCGCGCTGGTTCATGCAGGACATCCACCTCAACCCCGAAGAAGCCGTACGCGCCCACAGGGATCTGCGCAGCCAGCAGAGCCTGGGCATTCACTTCGGTGTTTTCCAGCTGACCTGGGAAGCCATTGATGACCCATTGGTCGACCTGGCCGACGCCCTCGAAAGCCAGGGTGTGGCAAGCGATACCTTCTGGGTACTCGAGCCGGGTAAAGGCGCCGTCTTGACCCCTTAACATCACGCCGGCGCACGTCGTCAGCTTCCCTCCGGCTGCCAACCGTTTCGTTAACCTGTCCTCCCGTCCAGGGCATTAGCAATGCCTACCAAAATGCAGCTCGCTGGCATCCGGCCAGGGCGGCCGGGAGCGCTGGCGGATTGGTCCATGCCCCAGGCGCTAGGGGGTTTTGGATGCGTGACGGCCCGCCCAGGCATGGAGATCGGCAAGAATGGGCCCCAGAGCAGCCCTGGATTCATCCAGGGTCAGTCCCAGGCGCACCACCACCAGCTCCCGCTCGGGAATTACCACCACGAACTGGCCAGAATTACCGCCGGCGTGAAAAGTATTGGCCGGGAGCTGGGGGAAAATACGCTGGCCGGTGTTGAGCCAGAAGCCCAAACCATAATTGGCGCCGCCGGTGCCTTCTCCCGGGGTCACAGCAAGGCGCTGCCACACCTGGGGCAATCGAGTATCCCGTCCGTGCAAGGCATCCAGCCACCACTGGCCAACCCGGGCCCAGTCGCGGGCCGTCAGGAAGGCAAAACTCGACCCCACCTGTATGCCGGAAACGTCGGGCTCCAAAATCGGGGCGCTCAACCCCAATGGCGTATACACCTCGCGGTGCAACCAGTCAGGATAGGGCTCGCCGTCCAGCGTGCTTTGCCACAAAAATGACACGAGGTTGGTATCGCCACTGGAATAAGAAAAAACCGCACCGGGGGGGTGGCGCTGCGCCTGGCTGGCCGGCACGGTCCACATGGGGTTGTGCCCGTACAGCATGTCCGTTACGTCATCACCGGGAAAATAGCGCTCCTCAAAATCGAGACCGCTGGTCATGGACATGAGGTGTTTGAGGGTCATATCGCCAGACAGACCGGCGTATTGTTTGGGGTTAATGCCCCGTGCTGCGAGACCTGCAGCCACAGGATCCGCCAAATCCATCCTGCCTGCAGCCACCTGCAACCCGACGAAGGACGCCATCAAACTTTTATTCATGGACCACCCCTGCAGGCGGGTGTCCGCCGTCACCGATGGCGCGTAGCGTTCCGCAACCAGCTGGCCCCGGTGCAGCACCAGGAAGGCCAGGGTGTTACGACCTCCGTTTTCGGTGTCGATAAAGGCGCGTCCAGCAATATCCATGAGCGACGAATCGAGACTGGCCTCACCCGGGGATTCACTGCTGTAACCGGGCAACGCCGCCAGCCCCGCGCTGCTGTCACCGGCAGCGACATCGCCGTGGAGCGTGCAGCCGTAACCGGGCCGGTAGGCCGCACTTGCCGCGGCCGTTAAGACCCGCGCTGATGCCTCACTGTCACCCACACGAGTCGTCAAGAATTCGGACAGCAAGGGGACCGTGGCAAGGCGGGGCTCAATGTCATGGGCGAGCACAAAATCACTGCTTAAACCGCTGACAAAGACGCCTGAACAGAGCTGCTTGGCGGCATAACCCACACCGATCTTTCCGGCCTGATGGGCCACAAAACCTACCAAACCCACCACCACAAGGACGAGCCACCCAATCTTGCGCATGCTTTTCTCCAGTCACTGGATTGCCATTACCAACCCCGAGTGGGGTTCGCGACGAAGCCTGCCACAGATCGCATACGCCTTCCCAGCGCTACTTTTACAGGGGCTGCTCGTACAGGGGCTGCTCGGCATAGCGACTCGGCACAACGGCTTGACACCATGACTTCGGTACCGATAACGCCACGAAAGCGACTCAGGCGGTACGAACACCCAATCCCGTGACCCAGGTCTGGAGCGCCCGGAGCCTCCGAGAGGCAAGCTGCGGGCGGCGCAGGCAGTGCATCACCAGGGCCACCATCAGTCCTGCGTCGAATTGAGCAACAGCTGTGCGAGAGCGAGCAGGCCTACTTTCATCAGTTCGCCGTTCCACTGGCTTGCGGCCCGGGTGGTGAGCACATCCAAGAACCAGGCGTTATGGATTTCCCGCTCACGGCCATGGGCGACACTCTGTACCACAACTGCCAGTTGCTCGTACTCGCGCTGCTGGGAGATTTCCCTTTTCCTGAGTTGACCCAGTGCACTTTGCAGGGGCTCTGACAGAACCTCCTCCAGCAGCAGCTGGTCCATTAAATGCACCCGGAAGCGACACAGGGCCGCCTGTTCCAGAGGCAACAGCTCCCAGACCAGCCGATCAGAAATACCCGCCACCTCCGCACCGAGATCCCGGCAAGTCGCCGACGACCACAGGGACACCTCGTGCTGTAGGAAATCGCGCTGAACGGCCGACCAGCCAAAGCGAAACCGACCCATGTGCAGGGCCCGGTCGTAAATGGCGTGACTTGTTGATAGCGAGTCGCCACCTGCGGTGTCCTGCTCCCCCTCCATCGATTGGATGCTGCCCTGCCACGGGCCCGGGAACGTTTTTGTTGACTGACTCATGTTTGATACCTCCTTGGTACAACTGCCGGGCTCGACAACCCATATCCCCGGACGCCGGGTTTTGCTATCCCCATATCCCAATGCGGTGTGATAGCGTGACCATGACACCCACATCGTGGGTGTTTGGGATACACGGTGCTTTGCCGGTCTAGCCACCTTGTTGTCTTTGGGCGCCACCGTAGCCACCAGCAAACGCCATTCAGACAGGGGAGTAGGGGAATTTGACACTGGAGACACACAGCGTGCTCGCCACCCAATTGCGAATGGTGGTGCGCTGGCTGGAGGCGCAGGGGCAGGACCCAGCCGCCTGCTTCAGCCGCCATGGCCTGGATGTGCGTCAAACCCAGGAGCCTCGGGAGAGGTTTCCCGCTGGCGCCGTTGAAGGGTTGTTGATCGACCTGCGGGACGAATCCGCGCGACCCTGCCTGGGGAGCGAGCTCGCCGCTTACCACAAGCTCAACGATGCCCATGCACTTGGCATTACAATGCTGGCTTCAAAGACAGGTCTGGAAGCCCTGGAACGCGCTATCCGCTACCAGAAAATCATGTCATCGGGGGCCCAGTTTGAGCTGTCAACCGCAGTTGGCAAAGTGGCACTACAGCTTAGACACGGTGCTTTTCGCAAGGTTCTAGATGTCCTAGAGCCCTATTTTTTTGCCATGCTTTGGCGCTGGATGAAAGTGGCCGCGCCACCATCGCTGGCACCGATTGCAACGCAGCTTACCGTCCCTGAACCCGATAATACCTGCCTCACCCAGGCCCTGGGCCTACCCGTCACATGGGCCTGCGAACAGGCCGCCATGATCTTTGACAAGGCTGCTCTGGAAGCTCCCTGGCAAATGAGCAACACCGAGATCGTGCGTGCCAACCAGCCCATGCTCGACAACCTGATAAGGGGGCTCAAGTCAGGGAACGTAGCGGCCAGTGTTCGCCTGCACCTTCTTGAGTCGCTGGAAGAGGGGCTTTCCTCGGAGGAGGTGGTAGCGCAGACACTGAACATGAGCGCACGCACGCTACAGCGACGTCTGAAAGCCGAGAACACGACCTACGGGGAAGTGGTGCAGCAAACACGCCTGCACCTGGCACAACAGTTGTTGGCCTCACCGGACATTTCGGCAACGGAGGTGGGCCTCGCCTGCGGCTTTGCCGATGCCTCAGCTTTTACCCGGGCCTTCCGACGCTGGACCGGAACCACGCCCAGCGGGTACAGAGACACCTGTCGTTCCGACCCGTCGGAAGCGCCGGAGCATGTCCAGTAAAACAACACGACGACCGTGCCGGACAGTCAAGCCTCACCCGGCACCCGCAATACCACCAGCTTGCATTTGGAACCCTCTGAATCGACATAGGGCTCGGTTCTGACTTCCTCCAGAACAGCCGCGCCGGCGACGTCCATAGCGGTCAGCAGGCTACGAAAGTGGGTGGCATTCCAGTATTCAATCCGGACGCTGAAACTCAGTATTCCCCCTGGCCGCGTGACCCGTACCAGCTCATACAGCGCCTTGGGTTGCACGTGGGCGGTGGTGAACGTGCCAACACAGGTCACGCCGTCGTAACGGCCACTCGCCAGGGGCAGGTCGTCATTCATATCCAGGCAGTGAAGCTGACGGTAAATCTTTTTCCCCGCCGCCTCCCGGAGCATGGCCCCGGAGAAGTCGATACCCTCTACCCTCGCCACGCCGGCATTGGCGAGAGCGACACCCACCAGACCAGTCCCGCAGCCGGCATCGAGCACCAACGGATTGCTCTGGTTGAGATACTGGCACAGAAAGTCAACCACTCGAGCCGGCGTGCTGTAGCCCCATTCCTCGGTCAGATCATGGTCATAGCGTGCCGCCCATTCGTCGTAAACCGCCAACAGAGCGTCGGTAGAATGGGCGCTGAGCGCCTGCGCGTGAACCTTGGTTATCTTACCCATACACCCCTCCCGACATCTTCCCGGCAGCCGCCCAAGGCGGGTCGTGAGATCCCAGCCTAACCGGCCGGTGCGATCTGGCAACCCCTCCACCGGGTGCGATTGGAGCACCACCCGGACTGTGGTTACCATACGCAATCGGTTGCCAGTCGACACAAGGGACAAAACTTCCCATAGACTGTGGGCAGTCGGCGCGATGCTGTCGCCAACCAACAGCCCTGCTGCTCCCGGGCAGACCCACCACCCTGAGGAACCACCAACCGCCATGCACAACAACCGCACCCACCATGCCGTGACGCGCCCGGTCACATTATTCGGTTTACTCATGCTGCTATGCCTGTCCGCAATGGCGCAGACCGGGAGCGAGAACAGGGCGCAGGACGAGGCCGCCATTCACGCACTGCTCGACGGCTTGCACGGTGACGCCGCACAGGCTCGGTTTGCCGACTATTTTTCGCGCTTCACCCCCGACGCCATTTTCCTCGGGACCGATCGCAGCGAGCGCTGGACCATGGCGCAGTTCAAAGCTTACGCTGCACCGGTATTCGAAGCGGGCCGCGGTTGGACCTATCACAGGGTGGCGCGCCACATCGAGGGTACGGGGGATACGCGCTGGTTCGATGAAGTGCTGCACAATGAAAAACTGGGTCACTGCCGCGGCACGGGGGTGGTCATCCGAACGCCAGCGGGTTGGCGTATCGCCCACTACGCCCTCACCATGCTGGTCCCCAACAGCATTGCCGCCGAGGTGGGCGAGCAGACACAGCGCGCCGAAGCGACGGTTGGGACGCAATAAAAACTGAAGACGCCAGAGCCACCCGCCAGCCATATTCATCAGGCAGCACTGGATCGATAAATTTAACGGGCTGGCTCCGGAGGGCTCACCATGCGTAACACACTAATACCCCTGCTACTGCTTCTGACGGCCTTCTCCCACCCGGCGCGCAGCGCGGATAATGTCGTCCTGATTACCCTCGATGGCCTACGCTGGCAGGAGTTGTTCAGCGGCGCCGATACCGAACTCATTCGCGATGCCCGTTACACACGTGACCCCGAGCAGACAGTCAAACGCTGGTGGCGTGATACCGCGGCGGAGCGCCGCAGCACGCTGATGCCTTTTTTCTGGGACACCATCGCCACCGAAGGTGTGATCTATGGCAACCGCGCCCTGGCCAGTCCGGCCGCTGTGCGCAACGGCAGGCTGTTCTCCTATCCGGGCTACAATGAGATCCTGACCGGAGCCGCAGATCCCAGCATCGACAGCAATGCCAAGGTCCCCAATCGCAACGTAACGGTGCTGGAGTGGGTTAACCGCCAGCCGGGGTTTGAGGGGCGGGTGGCGGCGTTTGCCTCCTGGGACGTCTTCCCCTATATCATCAACGAGGAACGCAGTAATGTGCCCGTCAACGCGGGATTTGAGGGCGTTCAGGAACCTCGTACGGAGCGCGAGGAATGGCTCAACGAGATTCAGGCGCAAACGCCCTCCCCCTGGCACAGTGTGCGGCTGGACGTCTTTACCCATCACTACGCCCTGGAATATCTGCGTCACTCGAGCCCACGGTTGCTCTATGTTGGCTACGGGGAAACCGATGACTTTGCCCACGATGCCGAGTACCACCATTATCTGGATGCCGCCCACCGCGCTGATGGTTTTGTTCGGGACCTGTGGACCTTTGTGCAGAGTGACCCGCGATACCGGGACCGAACAACCTTTGTCATTACCACCGATCACGGACGGGGTTCCGGGTCGCGCTGGACCGACCATGAAGCAGGTCTCGAGGGTGCCGAACAGATTTGGATTGCCCTCCTGGGTCCAGGGGTCAAGGCCCATGGGGAAGCACGTAACACGGCTGAGGTGGGTCAGGACCAGATCGCCAGTACGGTGGCTCAACTCCTGGGGCTAGACTACGCGTCGACACGGCCTGTAGGACCACCCCTACCCCGACCCTGACTGAACCGATTGGCTAAAGCCCCCGGGGCCCGGGTGCAGACCAGTCCGGCACTTTGGTGACCCGAAGGCGAGTGGACAACCGACCCGGTGGCCGTGTTGATTGAACTTTTAGGGTTGGAGGCTCGGGATCACCAGGAAACTCCTTTGGCTCTGAGCAGGGTCTCGAGGGGTTCAAGGTGGGCTCGATAGTGCTCCCAGAGCGCCAGGGCATCGCGATAGATGGGCTGGCGGACCTGTTCTGAACTGGCAGTCCGCACGGCCCGATCCTGCTCGTAGTAGCGCAGACAGGCCTCTTCAAAATTGAGGCCACAGTGATCCAGCAGGCTGTGCACCTGGGACTCCAGATCCTGAACCACCTCTTCATACTGAACGGTAAGCACACCGCCGGGAAAAACCTCGTGCCAGTGGGCCATCAAACGCAGGTAGTCGGCGTAGTAATCGCCGATCTCATCCAACCCGTAGGTGAATTCCTGGCCACGGGCGAACAACTGCTTGAAGTTGGCGAAGCAGGCCGCCATGGGATGGCGGCGGGCATCAATGATGGTCGCATTGGGCAGGATGGTCTTGATCAGGCCAATGTGCAGCCAGTTATTGGGTAGCTTGTCGATAAATCGCGGTTTGTCCGTACGATAGCTGGCCGCCCGGTCGAGGTACTGCTGACCCAGCGCCACACGTTCGTCGGCCGAGAGATCTTGTAGCACCCGGGGGTACAGGTTTTCCTCTGAGCGCTTGCGCCGCCCGGAGAGATCGCTCGCGATACGCCCTATAAAGGGCAGCTCAGCAGTGGCTTCAACCTCGGAATGACTGGCGAGGATCTGCTCGAGAAGCGTGGATCCGGCCCTGGGCAGACCGAGGATAAAGATCGGGGCATCGGAGGGATGCCCCGCGACGTTTAGCAAATCTGAGTGGCAATGCGCGATCATTGCGTCAACGCGTTCTCCGGTGTCTTTGGGATCGTAGGCGCTGAAGGCCCGTTTGATCGAGTTGCCCTCGTTGTAAGCCTGAAAGGAGGCGGTGTAGTCACCGCGATCCTCGTGCGCCTTACCAAGGGCAAAGGCGAGGTGGTATTGGTTGGGGCCCGGACGGTCGATGGCGTCATACTCGCGGCGCATCGCGGCGACCGTGGCGTCATCAAAAGAGACCGTCTTCAGGTTCGCGAGGCTCCAGTAGGCCTCACCCGCCCCCGGGTCCGATGCGATGGCCCGCCGGTAGGCAGCAGCCGCATCATCACCCCGGCCGCCATAACGCAGCGCATGTCCGTAACTGGTCAGGATGCCCGCATTATCGGGCACGGTCTTCAGAACCTCTTCGTACCGCTCATGGGCCTCCTGAAAACGTCCAGCCATGGCCAGCACCGCCGCGTACTGTACCTGATGGGTCAGTTGGTCGGGCTGCTTTGCGCGCAACTTCGCGTTCTCTGCCAACGCCCTGGCGAATTCCTGGTGCCGGGCCAGGGCCGTCACATAGTTGGCACGGGCAATGTGGAAATCCGGTGCCAAATCAAGGCAGCGCTCTAGTAAGGCAATCGCCTCATCGAGGACACCCAGGGCGATTCCAATTTCCGCAAACAGCCGAATGGCATCTACATCATGGGGGCGGCGCTTGAGATACTCCCGGCAAATGCCTTCAGCGACACCCAGGCGACCCGCACTGACCAGGTCAAGGGCTTTCTGCAGCAGGGGGTCGAGCCCCTTTTGGCGCAGCATTTGCCGGTAGGCCTCGGCGGCGGCGGGGTCATCGCCCTCGGCGGCGCAAACCTCGTAAAGATCGCGCCACGCTGCTGCAAAATCCGGCCTGAGCTCAACGGCCCGCTCCAGGGATTTTCTCGCCGCGCTGAGCCGTCCCAGCCCGCGCAGCGCCAAAGCCAGTTCATGGTGAGCCGGCTCCAGTTGAGGGTCCGCCTCCAGAACCCGGCGCAGCAAAGGCTCGGCCGCCGGATAATCGCCGCAGCGGCGCAGGGCAAAACCGTGCACCAGGATCAGTCGGGGATCATCAGGGTCCAGCGCCCGGGCCTGTTCACAGAGATCCCGGGCCAGCTCCGGGTTCTGGTCACGTAGGGCCGCACGTGCCTGCTGAAAAAGGGGCTCGATTGAGGTCATAAAAAGGTGTGCCGGCTTACCGGGTCAGACGCATAGGGCGAGTATGCGACTGAGGTCGCAGCAACGCAAAGGGCGTCCCCAGGGACGCCCTTTCGTGGACCGGTTATTCACTCGGGCTTCAGAAGGTTTGACGCCATCGGAAACCGATACTGCGGGGTTGGTTAACCTGCTCCCGTGAATCCCAGTTCACAGCATTGATCCAAACCACACCGCGCTCGTCGGTCATGTTCTGGACGTACAGCTCTGCAGTCCAGGTCTCCTTCTGCAGTCCGATTGAACTGTTGAGGACGTCATAAGCGGGCTGAACTCGCAGCTCATTCTGGGCAGAACCCCCATCAAACAGGGTGTTGTACGACTTGCCGGTGTACATGTAAGCCGCCTGCACGAACCAGTCCTGCATAAACGTGTAGCGGGTCGACAGGTTCCATTTTACGTCGGGAACCCTGGGCAGATCCGAACCGGCGGACGCATCGGGCTCCGGGCTGCTGGGATTGCGCCGGTAATCCGAAGCCAGGGTTGAGTCAAGGAAGCTCGCTGCACCGCTGAGGCTCCAGTTATCGGTAATCATGGCCGAGAAGTCGAACTCAAATCCATTACTTTCCGCATTCCCCACGTTGTAGGTCAGGGTAATGGGCGAGATGGACGTATCCAGACGGGAGAACTGGAAATCCTCCCAGTCCTGCCAGAATGCCGCTGCATTCAGGCGGAGCCGACCACCAAACAACTCAGACTTGACGCCCACTTCAACAGCCGTCAGGAAGTCTGAGGTGAACTCACAACCGATGTTGATTTGGCCCTGCCCGGGCAGGCCATCAGGGATACGGGTCTGGCAGAAACGGTTCAGACCCCCCGGTCGATAGCCTTCACCCCAGGTGGAATAGAGCATGATGTCGTCGGTGATCTGCCAGTCGGCGGACACCCGGTAGACCTCATCTTTGCTCTCGGTCACGCGGCCAGCCGAGGCACAGTCGTCACCGTAGTTACTCTCGGGTCTATTGCCCTGGGGCCCAAAGCCGCCACAGGGCCACCAGATGGTTCCGGAAAAGCCGTCAAGGGTACTTTCATAGTCAAACTGGCGCGCACTACCGGTCAGGGTCAAGCGATCAGTGATGTCAAAAGATACCTCACCGAAAATCGCCGTCTCCTCGTACAGTCGCTCGAAGTCGGTCGTCCAGTAAATATCCGGAGCATCCACCGCGGCCTGCGGCGTCTCCTCCAGACCCAGCACGTGCCACTCGTAGTCATTGGTGCCTTCTACGTCCACATAGTAAAAGCCCAACATGTAGCGGAAACGTTTGTCGGGATCGGAGGCGTAGCGAATTTCGAAATTCTGTCGATCCTGCTTGCTCTCCTGAGTGAACTGTTCACGAGGGTCACCACAGGTTTGGAAGTAGCTGACATAGCAGTTGTAGTACGGGTCAACATAACCGTAGGACACGTAGTAGTCGCTGTAGAGCGAGTAGTCGGCATAGACCTCAATATCCCGGGACAGGTCGGCAGCCGTAGCGGTCAGGGTACCGCCCCACAGTTCGCCCTCTATCTTCGCTGAGAATTGCTCCCACTTGTCAGTAGCGAATTCAGGGAGCAAAACCATCACCTGCAGGTCGCCTACAGTGGGGTCGTGGTCCCAGACACCCTCGCGATCAAGGTCCTGCATCATCGCCGTGGCCGTCAGTGTCCAGCTGTCGGTGAGGTCCACCCGCAGTGCTGCGCGTCCACCGAAGGTAGTGGCCTCATTGAAATTCTCTTCAACCACATCGGCATTGCTGGCAACAAAGTCTGCCGCGACATCCCGCAGTGGGCTGCCCTCGGGCAGGCCAGCGCGTATGTAGCCACGCTTGAAGGTATGAGTTCCCGGCACGTTGTCGATGTAGCCACCGTCGTGTTTGTAATAACCCGTCAGTCTGAGCGCCGCCCGCTCACCCATGGGGATGTTGATGAAACCCTCGGCCCGGTAGCTGGGATCGCCGCTTTTGGTCTGGCTGACGTCGAGGTTCAGTCCGCCGGCGGTCTCGCCGATCTCGGGCTGGTTGGTGATGATGCGCATGGCACCTGACTGGGCATTGGCACCAAAGGTTGTGCCCTGGGGCCCGGCCAGGACCTCAATCCGGTTGACGTCGTAAATATGCGGGTTGAGGTAGTTACCTACCAGGGTTACGGGCTGCTCATCCAGGTACACCGCAACGCTGGGGTTGGCCCCCAGGGTGCTCTCACCACCACTGGAGATACCGCGGATGTAGATGTTGCCGGAGCCCGGACCCAGGGTCACGTAGCTGACGTTGGGCAGCATCATCAGATAGTCTTCCATATCCGTAATGTTCAGGTCCTGGAGCTGGGTTTCACCCAGTACCGAGACACTCATCGGCACTTCCTGGACGCTCTCGGCACGCCGGGTTGCCGTGACCACCACTTCTTCGATCTGCGCCTGGGCGACACCGGGCAAGGTGATCCCGGCCACACCCACCGTCCCGCAGGCCGCAGCAACAGCTATGGCGAGCGGACGGCTGCCGCGCCGCAAATGGGTGGTATTTTGAATTGGATAGTTCTTGAACATCATGTCGTACTCCCCCTGTAGTGCCAGCGTGCAGGGCGCCGGGCCAAAACGGTTTTTTTTGGCAGCGAACTCAGTCGCCTTTCTTTTATAGCTTGATCTAAACCCAATGCGGGTGTGAAATCAATCGCTGCGTCCCCTCCATTTTGACCATCACCCTGCCTGGGACCCACCGACCCTTCCGGGAAGGGACATCAGCAGATGGCCCCACCCGCTTGGGCAACGCGAGCCGGAGCCCGCCAGAACTCGAAAAAACGTGTAGCATTCGGGCCGGGACCGCGCACCCAGTGGCTGGCGACCGGCCGGGTAAGCACCATCGAACAGAGGGATAACGCGCCATGCATATTGATGAGCCCGCGAGGCAAATACCCGTTGTCCATGAAACAGAGGTGCTCGTGGTGGGTTCGGGCCCCGGGGGTCTCGCCGCCGCCCTCGCTGCCGCCCGGGCGGGTGTCAAGGTGACCCTGCTGGAACGCTTTGGCTGCTTCGGCGGCAACATCACAGCGGTGGGCGTGGAAGGGTTTGCCTGGTATCGCCACGAGCAGACCATCGACAGCGAAGGACTGGGCATTGAGTTCGAGGAACGGGCTATTGCTGCCGGTGCCGCTGTGGAGGAACCCCAGTCTGACAGTCACGCCATCGATGGCGAAGCATTCAAGTGGGTGGCGGATACCCTCGTCTCCGAGGCCGGTGTCACACCCATGCTGCACCGACTGTTCGTCGCCCCCCTGATGGACGGGAAACAGGTGATCGGGGCCATTGTCGAGAGCAAAGCGGGGCGCGAGGCCATTCTTGCCCAAAGGGTGGTCGACGCCACGGGAGACGGCGATGTCGCGCACCGTGCCGGTGCACCCACAATCAAGCAGGCCCCGGAGGACATGATCGGCACATCGGTTATGTTCTCCATGTCAGGGGTCAACAAAAAGCGCTTTATCGAACAGGTTAAGGCCGATCCGCAGACCTACCGCGACTGGGCCTATGGCCAGTGGACCGTGGAAACCTCGGGCAAAGAGGACGACATGTTTTCCCCCTTCCTGCGCAAGCCCTTCGAGCAGGCCCGGGCAAACGGCCTGATTCCCGACAACCTGGATACCATTGCCGGCACCTGGGGTGCCATCTACGACACCGGCGATCTCACCTATCTCAACCTGGTGCACCTGCTGGGCTATGACGGCACGAATCCCGATGACCTTACCCGGGGCGAGATGGAGGGTCGCCAGCAGGCGATGATGGCCATAAACGCCCTGAAACGTTTCATGCCGGGCTGCGAAGACGCCAAGCTGCGCAACTTTGGCATGACGCTGGGTGTCCGCGACACGCGAAAAATTGATGCGCGCTACAACATGACCGAACAGGATGTCCGGGAGCAGGGTCGATTTGAGGACAGTATTGGCATCTTCCCTGAGTTCATTGACGGCTATGGCATCCTGATTCTGCCCACGACGGGGCGCTACTTCCAGGTGCCCTACCGCACGCTGCTACCTACAGGGGTCCGGCACCTGATCTGTGCGGGTCGCATTACCGGCGGGGATCGGGTCAGCCATGCCGCCACCCGCAATATGATGTGCTGCACCGTTACCGGGCAGGGTGCGGGCGTGGCCGCGGCACTGGCGGTCAAACTGGAACGGGATTTCAATGATTTACCGGTTGCCCAGATCCAGCAGGAACTCAAGCGGCAGGCCGTGCGTATTCATTGAAGTACCGCAACCTGCGGCTGGCCAATGGCTCAGCCTATGGCGGATCAATCCGGCAACGAGCAGCACTTTTTCCAGGAGCACTGACACGTCACATGAGCTACCCCTATCTGAAAACACTGGGACTGATTGCCAGCCTTTTTCTCGGCCTCATTGCCCTCGAGGCGCCTGCTGATCTTGACCCCGAGAGGGTTAAAAAAATGGGGGTGTCCCCCGAGCGGCTGGAGAAAATCACTGCCTTTGTGCGCAGGGACATTGCCGCTAACAAACTGTCCGGCGCCGTCACCCTCGTTGCCCGGCACGGAGCACCGGTGCATTTTGCTGCGGCGGGGAACCTTGGCATTGCAGACCCTCGGCCCATGGCAACGGACACGCTGTTCCGTATTTATTCCATGACCAAACCCGTGACGACGGTGGCGGCGATGATGCTCTATGAGGCGGGCGCCTTTCACCTCGGCGATCCCGTGCACCGTTACCTGCCCGAGTTCGCCGGGATCAGGATTTTACGCGACGGTAAGCTCGTCGATCCGGCCGGGCCCATCACCATTGAGCAACTCATGACCCATACCGCTGGGCTGAGCTACGGCTGGCACCCCACTGACCCGGTTGACGAGGCCTACCGGGATGCCGATCTCATCAACAGCACCAGCAGCGCAGATTTCATTACCCGCCTGTCCGCCCTGCCCCTGCGGTATGAGCCGGGCACACGCTACCACTACAGCGTCGCGACCGATGTGCTCGGGGTGCTGGTGGAGCGTCTCTCGGGCATGACCCTGGAGGCATTTTTCCAGACGCAGATCTTCGAACCCCTGGGCATGCAGGACACCTTCTTCAACGTACCCGAGGATAAGCTGGAGCGCCTCGCCGCCAACCATTACTGGCAGGCAGAGGCACATACCATCGTGCCAATTCCACCTGACTCGGCACAGCCTGTGACCGGCGTGAGGGTGTTCTCAGGTGGTGGCGGACTGATTTCCACGGCGTGGGACTACTGGATTTTCTGCGAAATGCTGCGCCAGGGCGGCAGCTATAAAGGGGTGCGCATCCTCGGTCCAAAAACCGTGCAGTTCATGACCATGGACCACCTGACCCCTGACATCCGCAATCGGGGTGCCGAGGAAAACCCCGACTCCCACCTCTACCCCGGCCAGTCCTTCGGGCTCGGCTTCGGGATCATCACCGAGCCCGGCCAAACGGGCGTCATCTCTTCGCAAGGTGCCTACTCCTGGGGCGGTGCCGCGAATACCAAATTCTGGATCGACCCCCAGGAAGACCTCATCGTCATCCTGATGACGCAGGTCATGGGAGCGCCCTACGGCGACGCCCTGCGCTTTGACATGAAGGTTGCGACCTACCAGGCGCTGACCGGGTTGGGGAGCCCGCGCTAGGCGTCTCCAGACAGCGAGGACCGGCGGCGATAGACCAGGATATAGATAGCGACATAGATACCGATCACTACCAACCCAACCCACTCAATCTTGAAGGGTGTGAACTGGAAGGACAGCACGAGCGCCAACAGAATCGTCCAGTTGACGGCCACATAACCCGCCGTACCCAGACGCTCCACGGTCAGACCGATATTCTGTGTGTAGAGTCGGGTCAGTGAGTCGAGGGAGTTGACCACAAACAACACCCCCACGGCGATCATCGCCCAGCTCAACGCGCCGCTGACATCCAATTCCCCGGTGAAGTACCCATAGAGCACCGAAAACCAGAGCGCGATCGGCAGGGAGGGCACGACCAGCAGCGCCAGCAAGAGCTGCCAGACTGTCAGTCCACCGACGAACCGCGAAACGAACTGCCCGATCATGATGCTCCAGGCAAACCACCAGAACAGATAGAACGCGTGATAGTCATTGATGGGCAGTACGAAGCGATGCAGTTGCCCAAAGTAGTCCGTCAGCCCGGCCAGGGATTCACCGAGGCCCGACAGGCCCACGCCCGAGGCCAGGAATGCAACGAGAATCAAGAGGAAGAACAGGCCTGTGGACCCCAGGCTGAGGGCCTTGACGAAGCGCAGGTGGGTGCTCGACACCACTGCCAACAGCACCACCAACGCAACCCCACCATAGCGCAGTCCATCCGGGATGCCACTGATGTAATCGGGCAGGTAATGAAGAAACAGATAGCCCGTAAACGCACAGGTGCCGATGATGGTGAGGTTATTGATGAACTTGATGAAGGGGATTTCAAACAGGCCCAGCCGGGGTTCAACAACACAAAAATAAAACGTGGTGAGGAAATAAAATCCCCAGACGAGGAAACCCCAGAAGCCAAACTCCAGGGCCAGCGGATTGGCGAAGTCATAGTCGGGCTCGCTGGCAAAGGTCTGGAAATCCACCAGGGGAAACATGATCAGCCCAACATCCAGGCCCGAGGTAAACAGGATGGCAAGGAAGGTCAGAAAGGGCACCGGAACGCTGCCATGGATACGCATGTTTCGGTAGCGGATAACCAGCACCAGTGAGGTCAGCGTGGTGACCAGAATCGCAGCTGATAAAATGAGGGTCATGGGCGGCCGTCCCCTGCGGCCGGGGTCGGTGGGCCCGGGGGCACCGGGCGCCGCGGCAGCCCGGAGCGCTGGCGATTCTGCCAATCCGGTGCCTGCCAGAGGTCCACGTCTTCGCGCAGCATAGGCCTGCCGAGAATCAGATCAGCGGCGCGCTCGGCGACCATGATGGTCGGTGCATTGAGATTCCCGTTGGGAATGGTGGGAAATATGGAAGAATCCACCACCCTGAGGCCCGCCAGTCCGCGTACCCGACACGCCGGATCGACCACAGCCATCGGGTCATCTTCCGCCCCCATCCTGCAGGAGCAGGAAGGATGGTAAGCGGTCTCGACATGGGCGCGCACCCAGGCATCCACCGCGGCATCATCAGAGAGATCGACCGCCGGCTGGATTTCCTCGGCACGATAGGCATCCAGTGCGGGTTGCTGGAGGATTTCCCGCGTGAGGCGCAGACAGGTGCGCCAGTCCGCGCGGTCCTGCTCGGTAGCCAGGTAGTTGAAGGTAATCTGGGGTTCGTCACGGGCATCCGGCCCGGCGATATGCACGGAACCCCGACTCTCGGGTTTGTTGGGGCCAACGTGTACCTGAAAGCCATGGCCGGAAAACGCCGCCCGGCCATCGTAGCGAATGGCGGCGGGAAGAAAGTGGTACTGGATGTCCGGTGAGGCAAGCCCGGCGCGGGAACGGATGAACCCGCAGGACTCAAAATGATTGGTGGCGCCCAGCCCGGTTCTGGTGAGCAGCCATTGCACCCCAATGCGCAGTTTTGCCAGCCACCCCAAATGGCCGTTGACGGTAATCGGGGCCTTGCAACGATACTGGAAATACACCTCGAGGTGATCCTGGAGGTTCTCCCCGACACCGGGAAGCTCATGTTGCGGCGTCACGCCTGCCCCCACGAGAACCGACGCCGGGCCGATCCCGGAGCGCTGTAAAATCGTGGGCGAGCCAATGGAGCCCGCACACAGGATGACCTCGCGTCTGGCCTGTGCCGTGTCGTATTGACCGCTACGCTGGTACCGGACGCCGGTCACCCGTTGTCCCGAGAGCACCAGGGCGTCGACTTCCGCCTCCGTAATGACGGTCAGGTTGGAGCGCCGTCGCGCGGGTTCGAGATACGCCAGATCAGTGGAGCACCGCTCGCCCCGGCGCACGGTCATGTGCATGGGACCAAAGCCTTCCTGGCGGTAGCCATTGTAATCCTCGGTCAGGCCATAGCCCGCCTCCTCACCCGCGGCGATAAAGGCCCTGTAGAGCGGATTGCGCATGTTGTTGCCGTTGCAGGTGTCGACCGGGCCAGCGCCGCCGCGCCAGCGGTCCTCGCCGCCCATCCAGCGCTCGGCGCGCTTGAAATAAGGCAGGCAGTCCGCGTAGCTCCAACCCTCAGCGCCGTCCTCTACCCAGCTGTCGAAATCCCGGGGGTGGCCGCGAACATACACCATGCCATTGATGGCCGAGGAGCCGCCCAACACCTTGCCCCGGGCACAGTCCATGCGTCGACCGTCCAGATGGGGCTCAGGCTGTCCCCAGTAACCCCAGTTGAAGCGGGGCGTGTTCATGGGAATGGAAAGCGCCGTGGGCATGCGTATGAACAGGCTTCGATCGTCCCGGCCCGCCTCAATCAGCAACACCGAGTGGCTGGAGTCCTCGGTCAGGCGATTGGCCAGAACGCAGCCGGCAGAACCTGCGCCCACCACAATGTAATCGAACTCACTCAAGACTTTCCGGTCCCCGCCCTTCTTCCGGAACAACAGTACCTGCGCACTTCCGGGCTTACCAGCCTGGCATGCGCTGCCCAGGGATCGGGCGCGGGCAAACCGCCGATGCTCAACGGCAGCATTTGGGCAGCAGATTCACTGCCCCGAGGAACGGCGGCTAATTCGACCCAGCCCATTAATCGATGAATGCGCGACCATCGAGGCCCGCGGCCACGGTAGACGGAATAGCCAGATTGAGGTGCGCTGCTATTGATGGATAGATGTCGACAATCTGGGGCTGGCGGTAATACCGGGCATTGAGGCGCTGGCTGTTGGTAACCATCCAGATGGTGCGCTCCCGCGGGGTATGCCCACCGTGGTCCCGCCCGGTCTCCACATCCCGACCGTGGTCGGTCGTGACGAGCAGCAGCCAGTCTTCACCGAGCCGTTCCTGACGTTCCTGCACGGCGGCCCAAATCTGTCCCACCAGGCTGTCCATCACCCTGACCGATGCATCGAACTCTGGGCCGTCACCCCATTCGTGGCCCATATCGTCGGTGTATTGCAGGTACACCCAGGACAGATCGGGTCCCTCTGTCGCGATTACCTCAGCGGCCTCCGCAGCAACGTGACGATCGATCACCTGAATATGCTGTTCGTGCTCCCGGGGCGGAAACCGGTCTGGATCCCGTTCATAGCCATCTGCCACGTAATCGATGGACAGGTTGTCTGTATCCGCCAGACCACTGCCCACCAGCACCGTCCTGTTATCGGTCCAGGTCGAAAACAAACCTGTCCTGAGCGGTGGATCGACGGACTTCGCCAGGCGAAACAGGCTCCAGTAATCGTAATTTGGCTCAAGTCCTTCGTTGTCCCGCACATTGTGTTTGTTGGCCCAGGTGCCGGTAATGAGGCTCATATAGCCAGGCGCGGATACGGTGGGGGTTTCGGCGGGCGTGCCCACCGGGCCGCCCACCTGCGCCCGGGTATAACCACCGATCGCGGCCACGGCGTCCAGTTGCGGAGTCGCGACGCGCTCGATGACATCCGCGGGAATACCGTCAACAATGACGAAGACCGCCTTGGCGAGGGGGCTCGGGTCCTCCGCCATCACCCGGCCTGGCCCGGCGCCCGCCATCAGTATGGCCACGCTGAAAAGGCCAAGGCGCCACCAGGGCCCACTGCAGTCCCAGTCCCCTCCCCAAATACCGTCATCATCTGCCCCCCGGGTGTCCCGGGCACTGCGCTCGATACCCATAGATCACCCTCGCCTGTTTCCCGGATTATGCCCTGTGAAACCAAAATGGAGTATGTTTCTGTCACGGGTTGCAGCACGGGCATACAACCCTTGGGATGTCGCTGTCGGGACGCGCCGGGGCCTCCCAACAACTGTTTTCGGGACGGCCCACCCGCGGCATTGACTATAAAACAGACAGCTGGCTTTACAGGGTTTTGGGGGATAGACGATGATAAGACCCTCATCCAACCCACAGGACAGCCACGCCAGTCCAGCTCGGGAGCCCATGGACCATACCCCCCTTCCCAGCATCGATTTGAATCAGGAGGACGCGGCCATCATCGGCGCACTCGAGCGTGCCTTCACGTCGACCGGCTTTGTACTTGTTCACGGCCACGGCATTGTTCCGGATCAGGTGGCAGCGATGCGCAGGCTACTCACCCACTACTTTGCGCGTCCCCTAACGGACAAACTAGCCGAATCAATCACGCCGGAAAATTACAGGGGCTATATTCCCCTGGGCTTTTTCTCCGCCAACAGTAATGGCGGCTCCGCCGATCACTACGAGGGCTACAAGCTGCATCAGGAGATCTCTGCAGCGGACGCAATCTGTGGCGCCTGTGCTCTGTACGGACCCAATCGCTGGCCAAGGCAGCCGGATCAATTTCGGCGCACTGTACTTGACTACTGGTCGGCCTGTGACGGGGTCAGCCAGCGTTTACTGACGCTGGTGGCCCGGATGATGGCCATCGACAGCGCCTGGTTTCTCTCCCTTTTCGACTATCCACTGACCAATATGACACTGCTGCACTATCCCCCGCTGGCGACCGGTCAGGATGGCTACGGTATTCACCCACATAAGGACACGGATGCCCTGACCCTGCTCTTTCCCGATCCCGTCGGTGGGCTCTGGCTACGTCCACGGGACAGCGAGGATTGGCTTGAGGTCGAAGCCCCCGCTGACACCCTCGTGGTGAATATCGGCGATCTGCTGGAATTGTGGTCCGGGGGGTATTTCGTATCGACGCCCCACAAGGTGGTTAACCGCTCGGGTGCGGAGCGCTACAGCTTTCCCTTCTTCGTTGTGCCTCGACACGATGTGGTGGTGAAACCCCTGATGCAACCAAAGCCAGGATTCACGCGCCCGCCCGTCCCGGTGGGGCCGGTCTCACAGGAAGTCTGGCGCACCAACTGGCGTGATACCCCGCCCAGCACAGCCGGCTTTGACCTGGGCACTTTAAGCGACTGAAGCGCAGCGGTTCCCGGGGCCGCCGCCCAGTAAACGTCATGCCGGGACCGCTACGAAGTGGTTTTGCCAAGGCGATTGAGGAAGGCACCGGCAGCCGTGTCCTGTGCCCGCAAAGTTTTCAGCAGTGCAACCAAATTGGCGTCACGCTCCGCTTCCAGTGCGCTCACTGAACGACCCGCGGCCTGGGCATCCGACTGGTCAACGATGCGCGAGATCAGGGTGTCGTCGAGATCGGGAACATCCGTGAGCTTGGTCCATGGCCAGGACAGGCAGGGACCGAACTGCTCAAGGAAATGCTGCATACCCGCCTCACCCCCGGCAACCCGATAGGTCTCAAAGAGACCCTTCTGTGCCCAGCGCAGACCAAAGCCGTGGGTCATGATGTCGTCAATCTGTGCCGTGGTCGCCACCCCGTCTTTTATAAGCCACAGGGCTTCACGCCACAGCGCTTCCATCAGCCGGTCTCCGATATGGGCGGGCACCTCGGCGCCTACTGCCACCGGTTTCATGCCGATCTGCTCGAGGATAGCGAGGGCCCTGGCCTTGATCGCGGCCGATGTCCGGACCGACGGCACGCATTCGACAATGGGCAGCAGGTACACGGGATTGTACGGGTGGGCAACGACGATCTGCTCAGGGCGCACCGATTCCGCCTGCAACTCTGAAGGCATAAACCCCGAGGTGGAAGAGGCCACCACCGCCGAAGGCGAACAGGCCCCTTGAATCGCCGCCAGCACGGCCTGCTTCACCGGGAGGCGCTCGGGGGTTGACTCCTGAATCCAATCGGCTCCGGCCACCGCATCCTCGAGGCGGGTCATGATCTCGAGCGGCCCTTCGGCGGGCAGCCCGTCATAGACCTCGGGTACCCAGCGCCGGGCCTTGTCGAGGGAGCGTTGCAGTGCCTCCTCCGCCGCCGGCGCGGGATCATGGAACTGCACTCGCCAGCCGTTGAGCAGAAAACGCGCGGCCCAACCCGACCCAATAACACCCCCACCAATAATCGCAACAGTGGCCATCAGGGCAACTCGCGCCGGGTCAACTGGAGTTCAGCCCGAACCTCGGCGGGGGTCATGATCCCAACCCCCATGGCCTGTATTACGGTACTGGCACGTTCCACCAGTTCGGCATTGGTGGCGAGCCGCCCTTTCTCCAGCCAGAGATTGTCCTCAAGACCAACCCGCACATTACCCCCGGACAAGACGGCCGCTGCCACGTAGGCCATCTGGTGTCGTCCAATGGAAAAAGCCGAATAGACCCAGTCCCCGGGTACGTTATTGACCATGGCCATGAAGGTGTTGAGATCATCGGGGGCACCCCAGGGGATGCCCATGCACAGCTGCACCATCACCGGCGCCGGAATAATGCCCTCATCCACCAGCTGCCTGGCAAACCACAGGTGTCCCGTGTCAAAAGCCTCGATCTCTATCTGAATGCCCAGGCTCGCCATGCGCTGCGCCATGTCGCGCAGCATGCCCGGTGTATTGGTCATGACATAGTCAGCCTCGGCGAAGTTCATGGTGCCGCAATCGAGGGTTGCGATCTCTGGCAGGCATGCTTCGAGGTGCGCAACCCGCTCTGCCGCACCCACCATATCGGTACCGTCGCCGGCCAGGGGTAACGGCGAATCAGTGGGCCCAAAGACAATATCGCCCCCCATGCCCGCGGTGAGGTTGATGACCACATCAACATCGGAAGCGCGAATTCGCTCGACGACTTCCCGGTACAGCGGGACAGCCCTCGACGGTATGCCGGTCTCTGGATCCCTCACGTGGCAGTGCACTACCGCAGCACCTGCCCGGGCCGCAGCAATCGCGGCGTCGGCAATTTGCTCAGGGCTGCGGGGTACCTTGTCGCTGCGATCCTGAGTACTGCCAGAGCCGGTCAGCGCCGCAGTTATGAATACTTTTTTTCGCATGGCAAGTGGCATATCAAATCCTGTTATTGCGGGTTATGTTCCTGTCACCATTGTCGAGGCTTTGCTGCCAGTCAACCGGCGGCCGTTGCGTTTTGGGGGCTGGCTAGCCCGCCCGGGCCCGGTTAAGGGCACGCGCCCTCGATAAAATTTCGTCACGGTCAATGTAGATACCCTGTAAATGACGTTGCCCCGATCCGGAAAAAGCCTTACGGCCGTGCAGCACACGCCGGTTGTCGAAACACATGATATCGCCTGGCCCCAACCTAAAGGTCAATTCAAATTGTGGATCATCGGCGAGCAGGTGAAAGCGCCGTAACGCCTCGTAGGCCGCCGCCACATCCGAGTCGGGCATATCGGGAAAAGCGCGCACCGGATAAAAAGCCCGCAGGGTTGGCAGTAAGCCGTCCCCACAGTCACGATCGATAATGGGGGCGGACCATCGGTGGTCAATGCCGGGCCCGCGATTGAAGAAAATCCAGCGACGGGTCGTCAGCAGTTCAAAGTCGGCGGGAAAGTTGTCCCGCAGTGCCTCCACCAGGGCCGCGCCGTCGGTCAGGGTGGACTCACCTCCGTCGGCCTCGTTCACAAGACAGTGCAGGAACTGGTAACCCGGGGGCACCTCCCGGGTTGGTAAGTCGGTATGGGGTCCCAATCGAAACCCCGTATTAGCCGTACTGTTGGTCGTGGCGTCCCCGGCCAGGGTAACGTCCGCACGGACATCCCAAAGGGCGCCAAAATTACTGTCGCGGATCGGACCGATGCGCGCCGCCAGGCGGTTTAAGAATCCCAGCTCAGTGGGCGCCTGCTCGAGCACGCAGACGCCGGTTTCAATCAGGTCATTGAGGACATCACACAGGGCGTCGTCATCCTCCAACACGGGCAGGGCGACCCGCTGCGGGGGTCCAGTCCGTGTCTCGGCACGCCAGGGTCGGGGCCGTGGCAGCCAGCTTTGCGGGAGGTGCTGACCCTCGGCAATGTGGCGCAGCCAGCCGCCATGGTAAACACAACGCTGTCCGTCGGGTTGCCAGAGGATCGACAGGTCACCGACGTCGGTCAACTCCACCGACGCCATGACCATGGCCTCTGTGAGTTCCCCGGGGTCCAGCAGACCCTCGCGGGTCGCCGGGTCAATCCCGCCTACACCCATTGCGTTTTCGCGCAGCCAATAGCGATGGCAACGCAGGCGTTGCCCGTCTGGCCAGGCCAGTTCCAGAAAATCCCCCTGATGTTGCACAGTGGCCAGCGGCGCTTTGGCGTAATGATAAAAATCAGGAACGGCAACACCATCGCTGCCCGACTGCAGGTCTGTCATGCCCATGTCCACCCCAACCCTGATCCCATGCCTCGGGCCACTGACACGTCCCCGGGAATGTCAATTCCCCACGGGCGGCACAGACCCTGCTATTCCTGCGCAAGGTAACTCAGGATAGGCGGCAAGGTAAGACTCTGCGCCGCAAACCAGAAAAGTATTTGACCGGGTCGCAGCCGGTCTCAAACCCCGGGATGGCACGACTGGATGGCCTGTCAGACGGCCGCCGACCTCCCGGCCTCCGCCCGGACACCGGGCTGGCGGGGTTGAAAAAGCGGGTGCACTGCAGACTCCACCGCGAGATAATCCCTCGGACCGCACGTTCGTGACCACCCAGCCCGGAACTTCACTATGCTGCCCCTAAAGCCCATCGTACTGTTCAGCTTCCTCAGCCTGGCGCTTGGATCGTCACCATCATGGTCAGAGACCGGCGCAGATGCGCGTTACGAAATCCTCGCAGAATCCCTGCTGCGCGACGCGATCGCCCGGGAGACAGCGTTTGGAATGGGCGCTGTACCGGCCTATGCCAACAGCCTGCGCGAACACCTCATCAGCGTGGGTTTTCCGGAAAACGCTGTCCAGATCGTCCCCCTCGGAGAGACTGCCTCTCTTGTTGTCCGTTATACCGGTGACGGTAGCAGCGGCCGCAAACCGATTCTTTTCTCGTCCCACATGGACGTGGTTCCCGCCGACCCCAATGACTGGGTTCGCGACCCATTCGAACTGCAGGAGGATGACACTTTCTACTATGGCCGGGGCGTACTGGATAACAAGTTTGATGTCTCGATTCTCACCACCCTGTTCACAGCGCTCAGACAAGAAGGCTATGTGCCCAACCGGGACCTGATCATTGCCTTTACCGGGGATGAAGAGTCCTACCAGGCTACCGTACAACAGCTGACTCGAGACTATCGTGAGGCCATTGATGCCGAGTTCGCCTTCGTGGTTGATGGCGGGGGCGGCGCGCTCAACGACGCGGGGGAGGCATTCCAATTCAAGGTCGGCTTTGCAGAAAAAACCTATGCGACCTTCGCTGTAACCGCGCGCAATCCGGGTGGGCACAGCTCGATGCCCCGCTCCGACAATGCCATTTTTGAACTTTCCGACGCACTGCAACGGTTACAGGGGTACCGGTTTCCCCTGCAGACCAACGAAATAACGCTGACCTACTTTGAGCGCACCGCGCCCCTCATAGGAGGTGACGTGGGTGACGCCATGACGCGCATTGTTGCAGACCCATCCGATACCGAGGCCATCAATCTCCTGCGGGAGCAACCCGAATACGTGGGCACCCTTGGGACAACCTGCATCCCCACCATGCTCGCTGGGGGACATGCTGAGAACGCGCTGCCCCAATCAGCCACGGCGACCGTGAACTGTAGAATTTTCCCCGGTAATGGCGTCGAGGATACGCTGGACGTCCTGCGACGGGTGGCGGGCAATTCTGAACTGGAATGGGGTATCGTCGGCGAACCGGTTTCCAGTGACGCGTCGCCCTTCAATACCGAGATCATGACGGCGATCAGCAACAGTCTTGAAACCCTCCACCCCGGGGTCCCGGTCATTCCGCAAATGGGCTCAGGGACAACCGATGGCGCATTTTTTCGGGCAGCGGGAATTCCCAGCTACAGTGTGACCGGGATTTTTATCAACCCCAAGGACAGCTTTGCCCACGGACTGAACGAGCGTGTGCCCAAAGTCAGTATCCGGGAATCCCTGATCTTCTGGCGCGCGATGATCGACCAATTGGCGGGACCCACCAGGGTTCCATCAAACTGATGCCGGGTGCACAGTGACGGACCTATGGCCCCGGTCGGTTTTAACGCGCACAGCCCACCCCTGAGCCAACAGCCGCCTGCGTAGCAAAAAATAGAGCAAGAGCAAAACCAAAAACAACAAGCGTTAGCAGGTCATCGAAAAATAACGCAAACCCGCGCAGATTGCCCCGGTGGCGCCAAGCCGCTCACAGCCTGGGAATCTGCCAACACTTACCAATATTCTCGCTTGTGTGGCGGCCAATTAGGAAGAGAATGCCGATCTCCCGATACTTACTGGAATGGTACCGCCATGGGCAGCCTCCGTTCTGTCTCTTCACTCCTGCTCACCACCGCCTTCCTGCTGGCTGGCCACGGCCTGCACATGACCTTCCTGCCGATCCGCGCGGCAGAACTCGGCATGTCAACATTCCTGGTGGGGCTGAGTGGCTCGGCTTACTTTGCAGGCTTCCTCACGGGGGCATTGGTCACACCGCGGATCATTGCCAACGTGGGCCATATCCGCAGCTTCACCGCCCTGATGGCCACCTTCCTGTGCAGCTTTCTACTGCTGAGCTTCTATAACGGCGGTGTAACCTGGATTGCCATTCGGTTTGTGCTCGGCGCCGCGATGTGCGGTGCCTACACGGTCATTGAAAGCTGGCTCACCGACCAGACCGACTCCCGAGCGCATGGACGGGTCCTGTCGATTTACACGGTCGTGGTACTCAGTTCCATGGCGCTGGGACAATACCTGCTCAACTTGACGACCAATAACCCATTGCACCCCTTTATCCTGGTCTCACTGATGGTGGGCTGCGCCATAATCCCGGTGAGCCTTACCCGCTCACCTGCGCCGGCCCCGGTGCCCGCAACCCGATTCAGTTTTACCAAGCTCTACCGGCGTTCCCACACGGCTTTCGCCGGCGCCTTGGGTTCGGGCCTGATTATGGGAAGTTTCTGGTCGCTGGGGGCCGTCTACATACTCGCTTTGACCCACGACCCAAGCTTTGTGCCGTGGTTTATTGCCGCCAACATCCTCGGCGGCGCGGTTGCACAGTATCCCATTGGACTGGCCTCAGACCGGATCGACCGGCGCTACGTGCTCACCTTTCTGTGCCTGGCCTGCGCCTGCACAGCAGTGGGTCTGTCACAAGCCACCAGCACCACGGCGCTCCTGTGGTTTTCAGCGGCCTTTGGCGCCGCCGGCAACTCCCTGTACGCGGTGTCCCTCGCCAAAGCCGCCGATAATTCAAAGCGTGATGAGTTTGTCATGCTGGGCTCCTCCGTACTGCTTCTGAATGCCCTCGGAGCCTCCGGAGGAGCACTGGTGTTTGGCTTCACCATGCGCTGGCTGGGGAACGAAGCCTTGTTTATCTCCGTTGGGGTATCGAGCTTGTTGGTCGGCTTATTCACGTCATTGCAGCCCCGGGGTAGAACGGCCGTGGCCACTGAAGCCCAGAGCGAATTCGTTGGCACCACGTCGGCGATGGCACCCATCGCCCTGCAGCAGGACCCCCGGGCTAACGACGACGTGGAAAATTTATTTGAGAAGGATCAACCCCCTGCCAGCGATGCACAAAACCCAACATCGGGATGCAGCATGGATCTCGATGCTTCAGACAAAATCAGGGCCTGCTGATCCTGCGCCCGCCAGGCCGGCCAGGGTAACAGCGACGCGCCGTTGGGGTCCCCCCGGCGAACAAATTCACGCCAATAGCCAACCAGCAGCTCTGTCAGCCTGTGGTCCACGGCCTCGGTTGGTAACCAGTCGTCGTGACGATCAAACACGTAGGGCAATTCGGCGCCATGATAGGCACCAATGCTGTCAAAGCCAGGACGCACCCGGTCAAAGCGATAGACCCAGACCCGACCACCGCTGCGGCTTATGGCATCAGCCAGGATCAACGAAGGGCACAGAAAAGTAAGCCCCGTACCCAGCCTGTCGAGGATTGATTCCGCACTCGCGGCGGCGTCAAAGTGGGACCAGACAGCGGGCCAGCGTGCCTCGGGTACACGTCCATTGAGATAACCTGCAGCCGTATCCCCGGGCTGGATATACATCAGGGATTCATTCGCATTGCTACCAACAATGATATCCAGCGGGGGAAGGTCACCGTCCCTGACCCGCTGCTCCAGGGTACGAGGCAGGCTCTCTGCGTCCTGCAGGGCACCAAAGCGCAGTCCCTCATAGACCTCGGGTGATACTGCGATGAGCGCCTCGGCGGGCACACGGCGCAGTGCCTGCAGTGACCCCCCGGGACCCAGCAATCGTTCCTGCAGCACCAGGGCGCGATCCTGTGCCGCGCTGGGTGCCGGACTACCTGCCACGGGCCAACCGCCGCTCTGGTGGATAACCCCCGCAATCCGCTGCTGGCTGAGGGGGGAGATGGCCAGGTGCAGGGCATTGGCTGCACCCGCAGACTCACCTGCCACCGTAATGCGTCCGGGGTCACCACCGAAGGCTGCGATGTGGTCATGAACCCAATCCAGAGCCAGTGCCAGGTCATGGAGTGCCGGATTCCCGATCTCCATATCGGGATGATTCATCCAGCCAAAGACACCGAGCCGGTACGCCACGGTTACCACCACCATGCCCTCACGTGCCAGGGGGCCGCCGTGGTAGTTGGGCTCGTAACTCCAACCGCCTTTGTTGGAGCCGCCATGAATAAAGACCAGCACAGGCTTTGGCCCCGGAATGGCAAGATCAGACCAGACATTGAGATACAGGCAATCTTCGGAATACGCGGGCGGTGACATGAGGGAGGGATCGACACCCACCCGCGCCATCATGCCGTGATACCACGCAAGACCACTGCCCGACTGCAGGCAGGCCGGCGCAAAGGAGGTCGCGTCCAGGAGTCCTGAACCAAGTGGTCGGGGTACGGGACGACGCCAGCGGGCATCGCCAACCGGAGGCTCCGCAAAGGGTATGCCGAGAAAGGCCGCCGTACCCGCATCATCAGACCGTCCGGCGATCACCGCTTCCCCCACCCTGACCTGGGGCGCCGGGGCCCCCACGACCGCAGGATCCGCTCTGCCATTGGCCGAGCGCCCGTCACAACCCAGCAGTACCACAATGGCCAACAGGCCCAGGCCAGTCATTCTCATGACTGCGCGCTCCGGGGCAGGGTCACAACGACACATCCTTTTGTTCTCCCGGCCTCGACCAAATCATGGGCCCGCGCCATGTCCTCAAAGGGCAGGACATAGCCCAAACGGTGCTGCAGTCCGTTCTGCGCCAGCGCCTGCTGCGTATCTGAAATGGCTCGAACCTTGGCGTCCTCAGGCATGTCATAGACGATGACCAGTCGTATGGTCAGATCCATGAACATCATCGTCCGAAAGGGAATGGCGGGCTCAGGAACACCCGTGCTGGCATAGGTCGCTATCACGCCCCCGATGGCGATGCAGTCGATCACCTCGTGCAGGTTGGCGCCAAATTCAACATCAATCACCCGGGCCACGCGCTCTCCGCCCAGCTGCTCACGGAGCGCCACACCCCAACCGGGCTGGTGATGATCCACCACGTGCTCAGCGCCCGCAGCCAGACACAGCGCATGATCGGCAGGATTGCCCGCGGTGGCCACAACCCGGGCACCAAAACGTTTAGCCCACTGTATGGCGTAATACCCAACACGACCCGCACCGCCCGTTACCAGAACCCAGCTACCTGCGATCGACCCATCCGCGGTGACACAGCGATGCGCGGTCATGATGGGGATGCCAATACACGCTCCTACCTCGAAGGTGGCCTCATCAGGCAGTGCCGGCGCGCGGGAGCTGGCAATGCTCACCCACTGGGCCGCAGTGCCCCCGGATCGACCGTGCTGTGCCTGATAAACAAACACCCGCTCACCCAGGCGGGATTCCGGCACGCCCTCACCCACCGCGTCAATGACGCCTGCCCCATCGCTGTGTGGTACGACGGGGCCGGCATCCAGCAGATTGGGAAAAGCGCCGGCTCGCTTCTTGACGTCTGAGGGATTGACCGCTGTGGTGTGCATCTGGACCCGCACTTCACCAGAACCCACGGCCGGCACCGGTAGCTCGCGCTGCTGCAGCACGTCGCCCGCGGCACCAAAACTGTCAAAGCACATCCCTTGCATACTTTTTTCCTCGAGTTGAATCAGCCCGGGACCGCTAGGGATCCTGCCAATTGGTCAATGATTCGGTATGCCCGTCGATAGCAATCGCCTGACCCGATATTTTCGCGCCACCGGGGCCGGCCAAAAAACACACCATGGCTGCGATATCCTCGGGATCGGTGAACTGCCGCAGGGAACTCTGTCGCTGATACACGCGTCGAATATCGTCGGGATCGAGCCCCCTGGCCCGCGCATCCCGGTCGATGACGCCATCGATGCGCGGGCCCGAGACGCTGCCGGGGCACAGGGCATTCACCCGAATATTCCAAGGTCCCAGCTCCATCGCCCAGGTCTTGGCGAGACCAATGCTGGCCCACTTGGATGCCACATAGGGTGACCGGTGTGGGCAGCCCGCCAGGCCGGCATTGGATGACATGTTGATGATGGCACCCGTGCGCTGGGATTTCATGATGGGAATGACGTGGCGGGTCATGTAAAACAGGCTGTTCAGATCCGTATCGATAGTGTGCTGCCACTCGGTCACATCGAGGTCCTCAACGGCACCCTGGGGACCGGCAATCCCGGCGTTGTTAACCAGCAGATCAACGCGCTGGTGCTGCGCCCGGAAGATCTCGAAGGCGGCAGCAACCTGCGCGGGATCTGACACGTCGCAAACCGTGGCGGTTGCCGAACCAAAAGTCTCACAGAAAAGGCCCACCCGGGTCGCGTCCACGTCGAGGACGAACAGCGCATAGCCCAGGTCATGCAACGCCCGGGCAATCGCGAGGCCAATACCCGAGGCACCTGCGGAAATCACCGCTACCGATTGATCTGACAAAGTCGTCATCCCTACCTTACCCAGGGCACGTAGTGTGCCTCAACTTTACGGGGTCGCGTCTACTGTTTTCAGGCACAACCCCAACCGCGCCTGCAGGGCAGGTGACAACGGATGAACCCGGTGGGGTGGCGGGGGCAATACCCACCGGTGGTCACAACTATGGGACAACAAGCCGGCGGGGCATCTCCCGTACCCCGCTTTGCAGGACTGGCGAACCCACGGCGCGAGCGGGTGTGTCGGTGATGGATTTCAGGACAGGTTGTTGCCCTGGCGATCTGCCTGCAGTGACCTCAGCAACCCATAGCCCGCCGGCCAGAGGGTGATCACCAGCGGCAGGGACACCACGAGCACCGCTGTCTGCGCTTCACGAATGCCCCCGGCATACATCAACCCAATGGGTAGGATCGCCACAGCAATCGCCCAGAACAGCCGGTGCCACCGCGGTGGATCCTCCGAGGGATGCAATTTCTCGGTCGCGCTGGCGGCAAGGGTGTAGGAGGCGCTGTCATAGGTTGTGGCACAGAAAATCACCGACACGAAGCACAACAGACCAATGATCAACCCCGCCAGTGGCAGGGTGTCGAGCCCCGCAATAATGGCAGCGTTACCCCCCGACGTTTCCATGATGGCCATAATGTCGACTTCACCCTGCACTTGCAGGCCCAGGCTGTGGTTACCCAGCAACATATAGAACAACCAGCAGCCCAACGAACCGAGCACAAGCATGCCCAACACGACTTCTCGAACCGTGCGCCCCCGGGAGATTCGGCTGACAAAGAGCCCGACGAAGGGGCCGTAGGACACCCACCAGGCCCAGTAAAAAATTGTCCAGTCCTCAACGAAACCCGAGCGTCCAATCGGGTCCGTCCAGAAGGTCATGGCAATGGTGTTTTGCAGCATGTGGCCAACGGAGTTCAGAGCCATCCGCAGCAAAAACAGGGTATCGCCGGCAAATAGAATGGCTACCAGGAGGAGCAGTGCAACCACCATATTGAGGTCACTGAGCCGACGGATGCCCCGACCCAGACCCAGGGCCACACTGGTGGAAAATATAGCCACACAGAGCACAACCACGGCCATTTCCAGGCCGAAACTCTCGGGGACACCGGTCAGGCGTGAAATCAGCGCCGCGATCAGGGGCGTTGAAAAACCGAGGGAACTGCCGGCACCGCCAATCAGGGCCACCATGAACATACCGTCCATGAGCTTGGCGATCAGGGAGTTTTCCCGCCCTTTCAACCAGTAGTCTGCCGCGGTGCTGTACTTGAGGTAGGGCACACGTCGCACGTAAAAGGGATAGGCAATGGCGAGGGTGGGCAGGCAGTAGAGCGCCCAGGCCACGACCCCCCAGTGATGCATCCCATAAGAGGCCGCCCATTGGAAAGCCTCGGGGGACTTGGGTTCCGCACCAAATGGTGGGGCGGCGGCGTAATAGGCCCACTCTATACCGCTCCAGTACATGAGCCCGGCACCAATTCCCGCAGCAAACAGCATGGCAGCCCAGCTGGCAAAGCTGAATTCCGGCGGACCGTCACCCAGACGAATACCGGCATGGGGGCCAAAGGCAAGATACAGCGATACCCCCAGCGCGGTCGCACCGGTGAGAATGTAAAACCAGCCGAAGGTCTCGCCGATCCAGGCATAGGCGGTCTGCAGGGCCGTCGAGCTGACCTCGGGGAATACCAGTAGCGGCAGGGATATGCCCAGCAGCACCGCTACGGTCAATGTAAAATTGAATCGATCTACCCGGGGAGTTGTGGCCATAGCGTTGTTTTTATCCAATGGGAAATGCCCAAGGGGGAGCTTAACACCCCCAAATAAATCGGCGAGTCGACGCTGCCCCGCACCTTCCCGTCACCCGGTCCAGCCCAGCCCGGGTAGTCAGACCCGGGTCTTGCTTTGAGCGGAAAAGCCACTCACTCTGTGCGTGCCTGACCAAACAATGACAAGCGGGGGAAAGAGTGGATGGCGCAGTCCAAGCACGATACCGATGGCGCCACTGGCTCGGACCTGGCCGCCTGCCACCCCCATCACCGTATTCTGTTTGACCCCGTACGTATTGGGCCCGTTGTTGCACCCAACCGGTTTTACCAGGTTCCCCATGCCAGCGGCATGACCGAGTCCAACCCGCGGGTTCGTGCCGCTTTCCGCGGTACCAAGGCCGAGGGCGGCTGGGGCGTGGTCAGTACCGGCGCGGTGTCAATCCATCCAAGCTCTGATGACTCGCCCCTGCCCTACGCCCGACTCTGGAACGACGCTGATATAGCCTCCCACGCGCTGACCACCGATGCCGTACACCAGCATGGCAGCCTGGCTGCGGTGGAGTTATGGCACGGGGGCGCCGTGGTCATGAACCGGACATCACGACTGCCACCCCTGTCCCCCTCGGGTGTGCCATGGGCAGCGACCCATATCGGGTTTATGGGGCAGCAGCGGCCCAAGCCCATGGACACCCGGGATATCGACGCGGTACTGGCCTGGCAGCGGGCCGCGACGCGGCGCGCGCTGGACGCTGGCTTCGACATTATCTATGTCTATGCCGGCATGGGTTACCTGGGCTATGAGTTTCTACTTCCCGAGTACAACTGGCGAACAGACGGTTACGGCGGCAGCCTGGAAAACCGCACTCGATTTGTTCGGGAGATGCTGGAGGTGACCCGGGAGGAGGCGGGTGGCCGGGCAGCCGTCGCTCTGCGAATCAGCCTTGAGGAGTTGCGTGCCAAACCCAGTGATCACTATGAAAGTGAGGCCCATGGCGTTGTCAGCCTACTGTCCGACGTGCCTGATTTGTGGGACGTAAAAATGGACTCCAGTCCCAATGACTGCGGCGCATCCCGTTTCCGACCCGAGGGTGCCCACGAACCCATTATCGATTTTGTCAGAACCGTAACCGATCGTCCGGTAGTCGGTGTGGGTCGCTTCACGTCCCCCGATACAATGGTGTCGCAGATCAAACGTGGGGTCCTCGATCTCATTGGTGGCGCACGCGCGAGCATCGCTGACCCTTTTCTCCCCGATAAAATCCGGCGGGGCAATAGCGATGCCATCCGCGAATGTATCGGCTGCAATATGTGTATCGCCAGCTGGCACGACGGCGTACCCGTGCGCTGTACCCAAAATGCCACCGCGGGCGAGGAGTGGCGCCGGGACTGGCATCCCGAGCGCTTCCAGCGGACCAAAAAAACCGAGCAGGTCCTCATTGTCGGCGGGGGACCCGCGGGGCTTGAGGCGGCGCTGGTCGCGGCGCGACAGGGCTACAACGTGACCGTGGCTGAACAGCACAGTGACTGGGGTGGTCGGGTCTTGCAGGAGAGCCAGTTGCCGGGTCTGGCGGTGTGGCGTCGCGTTCGGGACTATCGCGTATGGGCACTGTCCCAGATGGGCAATGTCGCCATGTATACCGATAGCCCGATGGATGCTGACGGCATTAGCACCCTGGACGCGGATCATATTGCGCTGGCAACTGGCGCACGTTGGACCCGTCATCTCTACTCGGCCCTGGAAATACCCTCCTACCCTTTGTCCGGTCCGCAGGTCTTCACCCCGGAAGACGTGTTTAATGACGCCGTGGTGGGTGACCGGGTCCTGGTATTCGACTACGACAACTACTACCTGGGTGGTGTGATCGCCGAACATCTCGGTCGCCGGGGCTCCCGGGTGGTTTATGCCACGCCTGCGGGCCACGCCTCAGCCTGGACGTTTATGACCAACGAACTCCCCTATGTGTATAAGGCCCTGGGCGACCAGAGCGTGGAAATCCTGACCACCACGAACCTCGATCATTTTGACGGGAGCACGGCAACGCTCAGTAACCTCTTCAATGGGCACCCACTGACACGGGGGATCGACGCGGTGGTTATCGTCGGACTGCGCCTGCCCAATACCGATCTTTATGAAGCTTTGCAAAAACTACAGGCGGGTGGTCATGAGTCCATCTCCAACGCCCGCCTATCCCTGATCGGTGACGCCCTCGCTCCGGGCGCCATTGCCCACGCCGTACACAGTGGTCACGGGTTTTCCCGGGGCCTCCTCGGGGGAGACGACGACCGCTATTTGCGGGATGAGCCCATCAATCTGGTGACGCCGCAGCCGGCCTTTGACGGCGGCGATAAGCGATGAGCCCGGGGCAGCGTAATCCGCAGCAAGCCCGGGCGCAGGGCCGCGGGTGATGCTCGAAACACTCGAAAAAACCCTGCCCGGGGCCAGCTATCTGGATGCCGACGTGTACGCCAGGGAATATGCCGCTGTTTTCCGGCCCGGGTGGGTTTGCGCAGGTCGCAGCGACGGGCTTGCTGAGAGTGGCGCCTATCAGGCGCTGCGCCTGGGCAGTGAGTCGGTACTGCTGGTGCGTGGCGAAGACGGTGAACTGCAAGGCTTTTACAACCTCTGCCGTCACCGGGGCGCCGAGTTGGTGGCCATGCCTGACAGTGAGGTTCGCTGCGGCCAGTTTCCCCGCACCATCACCTGCCCCTATCACGCCTGGAGTTATCGTCTGGACGGTACCCTGCGCGGGGCGCCCCATATCGCAGTGGAACCCGGCGCAACACAATTGCATCCGGTTGCAGTTGCTGAGTGGGGTGGCTTTGCTTTTGTCTGCCTGGATACGCGCCGCAGCGAGTCGTTACTTGACGCGCTGGGCCCGGGTCGCGCGCGCATTGCCAACTATCCCCTGCAGGACCTGTGCCTCGGGCACCGCATCGACTACCGGGTAGCAGCAAACTGGAAGGTTATTCTGGAGAACTACAACGAGTGCTACCACTGCGGCCCCATCCATCCCGAGCTGTGCCAGGTCGTGCCCGCGTTTCGGCAGGGTGGTGGCAGTGCGCTGGACTGGGATGTCGGGGTGCCCCACCGGGAGGGTGCCAACACCTTTACCGCGACGGGTACGACCAACAGGGCCCCGTTCCCGGGTCTGAGCGATACCGAAAAGACCCATCACAAGGGCGAGCTCTTTTATCCCAACCTCATGCTGAGCCTTGCGATGGACCATGTGGCGGCTTTCTACGTTTGGCCAGAATCGGCATCAGACACCCGCATCCGCTGCGATTTCCTGTTTCACCCCAGCGCCCTGGACCAGCCTGACTTTGACCCCAGCGATGCTGTGGAATTCTGGGACCAGGTGAACCAACAGGACTGGCAGATCTGCGAGAGCGTACAGCGCGGCATGCAGAATTCGGTCTTCGAACACGGGTACTACGCGCCCATGGAAGACCTCAACCTCGACCTGCGCCACTACATCGCGGCCTGTCTGGACGACATTGAATAGCCTGGACTCTGGACACCGGAGCGGTCCCAGCGACTGCTCCCCGGCCCATGCCTTCGTGACGGCAGCTCTCGGCCCGCGATTCGACCCGGCCAACCCACGATGAGCTGGGCATCCGTTCCTGTACGCTGGCGGTTTTTTGGCATTTTATTCATGCTCAGTTTTCTGGCGTACCTGATGCGCCAGAACATCCACGTCGCAGGCGAGCTCATGATGCCCGAGCTGTCCCTGAGCGAACTGGAAATGGGCTGGATTTATGCCAGCTTTATCTGGGGCTACGCCCTGTTCCAGTTACCGGGAGGCATTGCCGGTGCGCGCTTTGGTCCGCGCCGAACCCTGATGACAGTGGGCATACTTGGCATTGCGGCCTCGGGCCTGACAGGACTGCTACCGGGCCTGCTATTCCAATCCACCGCCGGGGTTATCGCCGTTCTGATGCTGGTGCGATTCGTCCTGGGGGCCGCCCATGCGCCCATGTATCCGGTGCAGGCCGCGGCAGTCGAGCGCTGGTTTCCCGTTGGCCATTGGGCATTACCCAACGCCGTATCAAGCACCGGCCTGACGCTGGGTGCTGCAGCAGCGCAGCCCCTGGTCGCCCTGGTCGCGGTGTACTGGGGATGGCGCGCTTCGTTTTACGTCTTTATTCCACTGAGCATTGGCTTGTTTGGCCTGTGGTGGTGGTATGCCCGGGACAACCCGGGGGATCACCCCGCCATGGGTAGCGAGGAGCTCTCCCTGATTCAGGCCAACCGGGAAGCATTGACCCAGGAAGCCGGATTTGGTGCCTGGACCCAGCTCATCCGCAATCGCGAAACGCTGCTGCTGACCACCTCCTATTTTTCACTCAACTATGTCTTCTACCTGTTCTTCACCTGGTTTTTTCACTACCTCGTCACCGAACTGGGGTTTACGATTCTCGAAACCGGGTTTCTGGCAGCACTGCCCTGGATCACCGGCGCGGTCATGGCCACGCTGGGCGGGCTGACCTGCGACGCCCTGTGTAAAAAACTGGGCCCCAGGCTGGGGTGTCGACTGCCCGCCATGATCGGTTTGGTTGGCGCTGGCAGTCTGCTGTACGCCGGCCTGTATTCGACGTCGCCCTATACGGCTGTTGCACTGCTGTCCCTGTGCTTTGCCTTCACGCAATTCGCCGAGGGTGCTTTCTGGTCTGCACAAACATTTGTCGCCGGGCCCTATACGGCGCCTGCCTGCGGGCTGATGAATACCGGCGGCAATGCCGCCGGTATTGTGGTCGCACCCCTTATGCCGTTTCTGGCACAGTACATTGGCTGGGTGGCGGCGCTCTCCACGGGCACGGGTGTTGCTCTCGCGGGTGCGGTTTTGTGGCTTTTCATCCGTGTCGATCAACCGTTTCTGCCGGCCAAAGCGCAGGCTTGACGACGCTCAGCTGTGGGACTGACGTGATTTCACCCCTACGACAGCGCACCGTCTGCTGCAGCGCTTGTTCATACCCTATGCGGTGTTTACCATGGCATTCGCAGGGAAAATCCACGTAATACCAAATCACCTTCCCAGCTGAGCAACGGGAGAGCAACGACCATGATTCCGCGATTCACCGCTGGTCATAACCACGACGTCTTGGCGGACGCCCTGCTAAAGTCAGGTGCCCTCATCATAGAAGGCTTGGCGGCTGCGGCCAGAATTGAAGCGTTCAACGCCGACTTACAGCCCCAGTACGAACGTTTGGGCGCTGAGTTCCAAAATGATTTCAACGGCTACCTGACTCGTCGTGTCGGGGGTGTCGCCGAACACTCCAGTGAATTCCAGCATCTGTTTGCCCACCCCGAGGTTCTGGCGCTCGCAGAGGCTGTACTCGGGCCCCACTGTGAGGTCATTCAAGTAGGCAGTACAACCGCCATTGAAATTCTACCGGGAGAACAGGCCCAGGTACTGCATGCCGACGACAGTATTTATCCCACTGACTACTTCCCGTTTGAGATGCAGGTTTCCGCGCTCTGGGCCCTGGATGACTTCACCGAGGAAAACGGCGCCACCCGCGTGATACCGGGTTCACACCGCAATGGCAGCCACCCGGGTGAGGCGAGCCGCAACAGCCTGGCCGCTGAGATGCCCAGCGGTTCCGTGGTGCTCTACCTGGGCTCCACGCTCCACGGTGGCGGTGCCAACGAGAGTGACAGACCCCGTCGGGCGCTGGTCAATACCTACACGCTGGGCTGGCTGCGCCAGGAGGAAAACCAATACCTGACGCTGCCCGCTGAGGCGGTAGCAGCACAACCCGAAGCGGTGCAGCGGCTGCTGGGTTTTCAGGCCCACGGCCCCCATCTGGGTGTCTGGCCAGGGGACCCTGACGGACTCTGGTTTGACTCCTGACCCCCACCCCGGTGTGATGCCCTCACCGGGCCCTGTAAGTGGCTTACTGGCGGTATTGGTCCGATATCAGCAGTACCTGAAGTGGCCCATATACAGTCTGTTGTTCATCAACTTTGTTTTCTACATCGTTGAAGATTCCACAACGCTTGCCAGAGAGGGCTACCAGTCGATCTGGGATATCACCGGGGCCTATGCGACCTCGCTGGACGTGGCAGGCTGGTTTGGACTCCTCCTGGTTTTTGAGATCGAGACCTACTGGCAACAGTTGTATTCCAAACCCCGGGTTCGTCTACTCCTGAATGTCCTGCGCTGGACTTGCTTCGGCGTCCTCGCCCACACCCTGGTGGTCTACACCAGCGATCTGCTGGCCGTGCTGGAGTCCGAACAAGTGCCGCTCACCGAGGCGTATTGCATCCGGGAGGGCGTCGTTCTTTACAGCCTGAACAACCAGGAATACACGCCCTTATCGCAGGCGGCGTGCCTCACCCTGATGCCTGAGGGGGTGGCCGCTTGGTCATTTGAAGCTAACACGCTGCTGGATGCAAAAGGCCTTCGGATAGCCACAATTCAAGCAACAGCCAGCTTCATCGAATGTGCCGCCTGGCTCGCTGCTGGCTTTGCCTTTGCGGCGCTGGCACGGCTGAAACGGCGCAACACAACGGCGGGAACCCTGGCGGCTCAGACGCCCCACATCAGCTATTTTCTGATCATCGTCTGCGCACTGACATGGGGGTGGTATGGCCACTACCTGTATACCTATGACAGCCTGTTGTGGCTGGGCGGCTTCGCCATGATTGAAGCCAACCTGTCAAGCTGGCAGGTCCGCTTCGAAGAGCTAATGGGAGCCAATAGGCCAATGCCTTCTCAGTGAGGTGCAGGGACTGACCCGCTCCCTGTTTTAAACGCCCGGAGCGTTGGGCAGTGCGACTGTTTCGGCCATGGTGTGCAGGTACCAGTCAATGAACTGCTGCAGGGTCTCTTCAAATTCGACGTGATACGGGCCGGGCTCAAAGAACCGTGAGTTCACACCCAGGCTGTTGCGCGTAATGATGTACTCATCCTCGAGGGTTGTGTGGTGCCACAGCCAGGTCAATTTATCGAGATCGTAATCCTGACCCTCCACCGCATCACCCCGAACGAACCATACCAGTTCCATATCGGTCTCGGTCAGCGACCGCGGTAAGAACCGATACAGCACACAGTGGTCGGGGTAGTTCAGCATAAAGGTCACGGGGCCCAGCTGGAAGTCTCCTGCCCCACCGTCATAACCCTTGAAGTGGCCCATCAACGGCGCCACGGGCTGCCCGTCCTGACTGCCGGTTACAAAACCCTCGAAGAGCCCATAGCGCATGGTATGCGCACAGGTCGCGAAATTATCTGCATCGAGATAAATCTTGGTGTGGGTCTGGGTTATGCCTTCAATACCTGTTTTTTCCTCGGCACGCTCGAGCATCTGGGCGACGACAGGGGCGGATTTCTCATCGAGGTCCTTGAGCGTATGCAGGCGGGCATAGGCGCGATGGGAAGTCGCACAGTGATAGCATTCCAGATAATTTTCTATTGCCAGCTTCCAGTTGGCATCGACCCGATACGTACGCCGGTCGGCGACTTTCGCATTGGCCAGATCATAGGCACCCAGGGGCGCACGCATTTTTTCAAGCGAGGCAATCAAATCAGCGGCATTGGGGTCGCAGTTGATGAAGACCATGCCCATGTACTCGATGCACAGCACCGACTTGAGGCCTAGCTGGGTTTTGTCCAAGTCCGCCATGACGTGGGTTTCACGGGCCGCTTTCAATGCGCCGTCCAGTTCATAGACCCAGCCGTGATAGGGGCAGACAAAGGTTTTTCGATTACCCGAGGGTCCTTCACAGACCCGGGAACCGCGATGCCGACAAATATTGTGCATCGCCCGAATTGAGCCATCCTCGGTACGGACGACAATAATGGCATCTTCGCCTATTTCAAGGATCTGGTAATCACCGACCTGGGGGATTTCGCTGGTATGCAGCGCATAGATCCAGCTTTTGAATACCAAATGCTCGAGCTCCAACTCATGCACAAGGTGCGAGCGATAAAAGTAGGGATCAATGGCATAGCCCGGACGCTCCCGCTGCGCAGCCAGCGTGGCGCGCAGCTGCTCTGTGGAATCGTCGACATGTGTAGCGATGACACGCATTGCTTCAAGCCTCAGCTGTGCTCCTGGGAAAAGTAATCAGAACGGGGGCGCCGGCGTCTGCCGTCGGCGTTTCGGGTTGAACAACGGACCATCGATCACGCGACAGGGCGCCATCAAACGGGTCCAGTGCAATTCGCGCTGATAGTAAATCTCCGCCGTTAACTGATCCCCCACCTTGCCGTGGGGCGCTTCGATCAGCGCGTAGGCAAGGTTGGACTTCACCGTGGGACACCAGGCTGCGGATGTCACCGTACCCACGACCTTGTTACCTTTCAGGATGAACGAGTGCTCGGCCGGTTTATTACCCTCTATATCGAGAATCGCGAAGCGATAGCGGGAACCCCGGGCTTTCTCTTCCAGCAGTGCCGCGCGGCCGTTGAACAGTGGCTTGGAGAAATCTACCAGCCACTCGAGGCCCAGTTCCAGAGGACTCCGGGTACGCCCCGGACGGACCGCTTCCTCGGCGGGTATGAAATCAACATGCGCCTGCAAAAAGCCGGCTTCGATCCGGGCGAGATCCAGTGCATAGCCACCAATGGGTTTAATCAGGTAATCACGGCCACACTCGAACAACTGATCCCACAGGGCTTCTGCCTGCTCGGGCGCAACCCAGACCTCATAACCGAGGTCCCCGGTGAAGCCGGTTCGACTCACCATCATAGGGGCACCCTCAAAGGTAAAGTGCGCAATGCCAAAGGGCTTGAGCTGATCGAGACCCGTGCAGCCCAGCAGGGTGAGCACCGTGCAGGAAGTTGGGCCCTGCACAGCGAGACCCGCAATGTCCTCACTCTCATTGGTAATGGTGACGTCAAACCCCAGCGTGCACCAGTACAGCCAGTCGTCTGCGCGCTGGTATGAACAGAGCCTGAAGTCCTGCTCACCCAGACGGAAGATCGTGCCATCGTCAAGGATACTGCCCGCATCATTACACCAGACCGCGTAACCGACACGATTCACACCCAGCTTACTCACGTTGCGGGTCACCATCCGATTGAGGTAAGCCTCGGCGTCGGGACCTGTGATGCGGTATTTATTCATGGGCGACAGGTCAAAGACCCCGGTGGTGCTGCGGATTGCAAAGTACTCGAGTTCAACATCGAAATAGGCATTGGGTGTGGTGTAGCCCATCCAGTTGCCCCAGTCATTGAGGTGGCACATGGCCTCCACCCGGGAATGAAAGGGTGTGGTCAGGAGCATGGTTTCTCTGCTGGAAGTGATCATGTGAGGGCTCCTTGCTTGAGTATCTCCTTGGCGGCATTACGGCCGGGGAGACCCATCAGGCTGCCACCGGGATGTGCTCCTGCGCCGCACAGAAACAGTCCGGGCACGGCCGTTGCATACTGGGTAGAGCCGGGAAAGGGTCGCATCATCAGGGCCTGGTCGATAGACAATTCACCATGGTGCCAGTTGCCGCCAGCCATACCGTAGGCAGCCTCGAAATCTGGTGGTACCAGCAGTTCAGAGGCCACAATCTGCTCCCTCAGGCCGGGGGCGTAGGCCTCCAATTGAGCAACCAGGCCGTCCAGGACCTGGGGTCGATCGGCTGCCCACCCGGCTTTGGTCTCATAGGGTAGGTAATGGACCAGGGCCGTCAGCACGTGCTGTCCATCCGGCGCAAGGCTTGGGTCCTCGATACTTGGAATACTGATATCGAAGACGTGGCGATCCCCACACTCGGCATATTTCATGGGGTTGAAGGCTGACTCTATGGCATCCATGGAGGGCGCAATGACCAGGCGCTGGGTCAGGCCCCCGTTATCAAGCCCAGTGAAACTCGGCAGGCCGGACAGGGCCAGGTGCAGCTTGGCCGTTCCACTGCGGGTCCGGTACTGGGTAACGCGACGGGCCATACCCGTTTCCAGGTGTTGACAACCCAACAGTTCACCGAAGGTTGTGGTTGGGTCTGCGCTAGAGACCACCGCCTTGGTTTGCACGGTACTCCCATCGTCGAGCAGCACGGCACAGACACGATCACCCTCCTTGACGATCTGCCGGACACGGCAACCCAGCCTGACGGTGGCGCCGTGAGCCTCGGCCGCGCTTTTCAGCGCGTCGCCCAGGGCACCCATGCCGCCCATCACCTGCACGACACCCCCCGCCTGGAGTTGATTGCCAAGGGCACGATGCAGGTAGGTAAAGACCGTATTGGGTGACCGAGGCCCCATGTTGGTGCCCGTGATGGCGTCCATTGCCAGTGCCGCCTTCAAGCCCTCGTGATCAAAGTTCTCATTCATCACGTCGTAAATATTGATCAGGACCAGGCGCATCAGGTCCTGCATGTTGCCTTTACCCATGAGCTTCAGTCCCAGACCCAGCTTCATGAGTGTCACGCGATCTGTCCAGTCGGCCTCGACCAGCTTCGGCGCCCTGCCGCGATACAGCTTGAGCATGAGCTTGGCAAATACGTCAATCTGCTGGCGGAAGGCCTGGTAAGCGGCCTGGTCACCGGTTCCGATGCCGGCGCCCCGCAGCAGATCGCCATCAATGGTCAGGTGATCACCATCCGTTTGCAGTGCCACGGTCTGTTTACGGCGACCCACGGTCAGTCCGGCAGCCTGTAAACCCAACTCCCCGACAATGAGGTCGTCAAACTGGTAAAGCCACTGTGCGCAATCCGAGATACGGAAACCCGCCGCCAACTCCCGGGTGCTCGCACACCCTCCGGGCTGATCCCGCCCATCGACAACCAATACCCGCTTACCGGCTTTGGCCAGGTAGGCGCCACACACCAGGCCATTGTGGCCCGCCCCTACGATAATCGCGTCGTAATCAGTCATCTGCGTAACCTCCCGGTACCGTATTGGGTCGCTTGAGGTCCGACAGAATCTCCCGCGCCGCGTTGGCCCCGGGAGCCGCCATTACGCCCCCTCCAGGGTGGGTTCCGGAACTACACATATACATGCCCTTGATGGGAGCCCGGTACTGGGAATAGCCCGGGAAGGGTCGGTTGAACAACAGCTGGTCGAAGGTCAGCTCGCCCATGAAGATGTTGCCTTCAGTCAGCCCGACCTCTGCCTCAATCTCGCGCGGGGTCCGGGTTTCGCAGTGCAGGATAAGGTCACGGAAATCGGGACTGTAATTTGAAATCTGGTCAAGTACTGATTTCTCAAAGCCATCCTTGTCCTCGTCGGTCCAATCCCGCCCTTCGACCTTTGGTGGCGCGTACTGCACAAACACCGACATCATGTGTTTGCCCGGCGGCGCCATCGTAGGATCTGTCATCGAGGGGATCAGCATATCCAGATAGGGGTCCTTCGACCAGGTACCGTTCTTCCAGTCATCGTAGGCACGCTCCTGTCGTTCCAGGGAGTCGCTGAAGTGCATCTCGCCCCCCATCATCCTGCTTCTGGGGTCGATACCCGTGAACGTGGGCAGTCCGTCCAAGGCGATATTGAGTTTGCCCGAGGAGCCTCGAATCTTGAAGTTCTGCGCTTTCTTAAGCACGTCTTCGGGCAGGTCCTTGGGATTGGTTATATCGAGGAATGTCCGCTTCGGATCGAGGTTGGACACCACGATATCCGCCTGGTATTCGGTACCGTCCTTGAGAGCAACCCCTTTGGCCCGCCCATCCCGCACGATAATTTCGTCGACATTGGCGTCGCAGATAATCTCGCCGCCGTAGGATTGAAACGCCTTGGACAGGGATTCGGCAATGGCACCCATACCACCCCGGGCAAATCCCCAGGCACCGACATTACCGTCCACGTCCCCCATATAGTGGTGGAGCAGTACGTAGGCGGTGCCCGGCGAGTACACGCCCAGCGCGGTACCGATAATACCGCTGCCGGCAATATGGGCTTTGATGACGTCAGTCTCGAAGTAGCCATCCAGATAGTCGCCCACGCTTCCGGTCCAGAACTTGATGGTATCGAGTAATTTTTCCTCGCCCAGCGCCATGAACGACCGCGCGAACTCCAGCAGATCGGCAAGATCCCTGGGTTTCATTGACGTCGGATCGGGAGGCGTTCGCATCAGGTAGGGTCGGATCAATTTGGTTTGCAGGCTGGTATCTGCGGCATAGCGATCGTAGGCATTGGCATCCCGCTTGGAATGGCGTGACATTTCACGGTGGAGACGGTCGTGATCATCAAAATTATGAAAGTGATCGCCGTTGCGCATGAAAGTCGTTCCCCCGCCAAAAGGCACAACCTGGAGTCCATGCCGCGGCAGCTCCAGGTCCCGGGTAATCTCAGGACGCAGTAAACTTGAGACGTAAGAGCAATTCGAGTAGTACCAGCCCTTGTGAAGCTCGCGACTCACTGTCGCTCCACCGATATAGGGGTTGCGCTCCAATACAGCAACCTTGAGTCCCGCCTTGGCGAGGTAGGCGCCATTGGTCAGGCCGTTATGACCCGCGCCAATCACGATGGCATCGTACTGGTTCACTGGAAATCTCCAACACTGCGATGAGTGGTAGGAGTCTGCCATGGCCGGCTCGGAGCGTCCAGCATGAATGAACAAACATTCATTTACGGATTGCCTTTCAGGTCAGGCTTGTTAGAGTGTGCTGATACAACTCACACAGCAAGCCAACTTGTGTCCACGAGCTCCCCGCCCATAGCGTTACGGCAACCCGAGAAAAAACGTCGGGAGGTGCGCTCCCGCACCGAACGCAGGCAGCAGTTGATCGATGCCACCATCCGCTGTATCGCACAGCACGGGCTGTCGGCGACTACCATGCAATTGGTGACCCGTGAGGCGGGCCTCAGCCTGGGCATTGCCAACCTGCATTTCCAGAGTAAGGAAAATCTGCTGACAGAGACCCTGTTGCATGTGACCCGGGAGTACAACGAGGGTTTGCTGCGCATCGTCTCGGATGAAGCCCTGCACTCCCTCGAAGCCTCCCTCGAACAGCTGCTCGATTTCCAGTTGAGCCGGGGGGTAACCCATCGGCAAAAAATGGCGGTCTGGTTTGCGTACTATGGCGAAGCCGGCGCGCGTCCGGTCTACCAGCGTATCTGCTCTACCAGCGATCGCCTCGCGGCGAAGAAAGTTGAGGAGCTGTTTGCGGCGGTCATCCGGGAGGGTAATTACAGTGACCGGGATTCGCGCCAGCTGGCCACCGGTTATCTGGCGATGATTGATGGCCTGTGGTTAAGCCTGCTGGTCGCTCCCCGCGACCTCAACAAAGCCCGGGCCAAAGCGGTGGCAAGGGCTTTCCTGCACCAGGCCTTCCCGAAACACGTCTGCTGAGAGCCACAAGCCCATGCAAATCGGGGCAGGTTGCCGCCGGAGTCAGCCTGTCCCGTCAAGTGGCGAACGACGGCTCCGGGATCCCTGCTCACGCCTATTCCAGTCGGCAACTGACCGGCCATGGGAAGACGGGGCCAGATCCTTCAGCGTTGGATTTTACCCGGTGGAATATAGTCAAATATAAAGTTTATGCGCCCCTCGCTACCTTTGTTCATAACGCTGTGACGCTTCTGGTTGTTGATTTCATAGACATTGCCAATCTGCATACGCTGGGGTCGACCATCGATCATGAACCGGACCCGGGGATTACTATAGATGGGAATGTGAATTCGGTGACCGTAGTGAAATGATGGGTGCTTGTCATGGTGGGGTTTGATCACTCCCCCGGCCTGTAGCCGTGCGGCCATGGCACGAATGATAGTGCCTCCAGGAGGATAGTGATCACCCAGGATTTTGTGCATGAGCGGTACCGCTTCATCTGCGAGCAGATCCCAGCCGTCGTCCCGAGAAACCTCAATGTTTGGCCACCCCTGGCCATCGGTAAACACCAGCACCACCGATTGGGTGTGCTCGTGCACTTCATATTCGAGCTGGCGATACTGGTTCCCCCACCAGGCCTCCTCCGGCAGGCTGAGGATTTTGTCGCGCAATGGGTCGATGGTATAAGACCCCAAGTCTTTTATGGGTACATCAATGTCCATGGTTGGACCTGGTCGGCAGTGTCCGGTGGATCATGGCGATTATTCGAACACCGATCAAGGCCGCGCGCCCTGGGGTGACGGGTAGTCCGGGCAACTGACGAGGAGAACTGGACGTGTTACGCAAACTTATTTTAGCCCTACTTGTGGCGACGCTCCCAGCAACGGCCACGGCTGAACCGCGGGCGCTGGTGCCCGATGGGTTGATCGATGGCATTGGCGACGAACTCCTGACAGGTCGGGCGGTCATCATTGATGGTGAATACATTGTCGACGTATTACCCGTCGGCGAACTGCCGTCTGCCATCCCGGTTCAACGTCTCTCTGGGCTGACCCTGATGCCAGGACTCATCAATGGTCACGAACATCCCCTGATCTACGGTGATGACTACCAAAATGCGCATCTCTCGGGCTCCTCAGCCTACAAGGCATTGCTCGGGCTGGCGGCGCTGCAGGGCATGTTACAGCACGGTTGGACCACTGTTCGGGTGATGGGCGACGCCGATGTTTTCTTCGCCAACCAGGATATTGCCAGAGCGGTCCGTGAAGGGGTTCATCAGGCGCCGCGTATCACAGGCGCAGGCCATTACCTGTCGATTACCGGCGGCGGGGGCGATATCAACTATCTGTCCCCTGAGCAGGCAATGACCAGTGACGGTTACATTGTCGACGGCCCCATGGCGATCCGTCGCGCGGTCCGCAGGGAAATCAAATACGGCTCCGACTGGATCAAGATCCTCGTGACGGGAGCGTTTCATTCGGTCGGCGATGACCCCAAAAACGTAGCCTTCAGCCCCGACGAACTCGCCGAAGCCGTTGCTGAAGCGCGTCGACACGGCGTGCCGGTTGCCGCCCATGCCCATGCCAATGCCGGGATAAACCAGGCGATCGAGGCGGGTGTGCGCTCGATAGAACACGGAACGTACCTTGATGAGACATCCATTGCGCTCATGGTGCAATACGGGACCTTTTATGTCCCCACCATTTACGTGGGTGACTACTATGCCGGCACCGACAAACTGCTCGCGCAGGACAAGAATGACGATGTTTATCTGAGCTACCGCGACGAATGGCTGGCACGTATTGGTGAGGCCCACAGGGCGGGGGTAAAGGTAGTCGTGGGCTCGGACCTGGGCGGATACAATATCGACCCCCGTGCCTATGCCCGGGAGATTGCAGTACTGACAGAAGCCGGTTTTTCGCCCATGTCGGCGATCAAAGCCGCCACATCGGTCGCTGCGGAAATGCTGCAATGGCAGGAGCTGACCGGCTCCATACAAGCCGGGCGCTGGGCCGACCTGATTGCGGTTGAGGGCAACCCCCTGACCGACCTCTCCCGGCTGGAGGACCCCAGCTTTGTCATGAAAGGCGGTGACCTCATCCGCTGGAACCGTTCTACCGACCCGGCCAACTGAGCGAACCCCGACACCCCGCCGCAGACAACCCGGCCTGCCCCGGATGAGCCCATAACGTTGCTGGGCAAGAGGTTAAATCCACCCCTCCGCGTCCCCCATTGACGCGCCGCCGGTCCGGCCGTCGATCGGTTCCGGAAGCTTCGCGACGTTAGGAGAGCATTACCCTGGGGACACGCCCATACCAGTAAATCAAGCCATAAATGAGTAACGCGACAAATGATGCCGCGGCGCACAGGATAAAGATGGCATCGAAACCCAGCGCCCGCTCCAGCAACAGGGACGAAATAAACGGACCCAGGGTCTGCCCCAGCCCCTGCGCACCGGGGATAAATGCCGCCGCACTTCCAGAGCGATCGGCAACGGAAACCCCACCCATCTGATAAACATCAATGAAGATCCAAAGGAAATTGAACAGGGCAACGCTGAAGACAAAAATGGCCGCAGACACCTCCACGGCCAGCAGGCCAACCGCGACGACCATCAGCATAAAAGTCACCAGAATAGGCCGATCGTAATCAAAATGCCTCAGGGCATACATTGCAGCAAAGCAGCCGACAAACGACAGCAGTACACACCAGGAGATGACCTGCCCCGCCCAGGCACCGTCGAGGCCGCCCGCCTCGGCGGCCAACTCTATATTCGACCAATAAGCACCAATATTGATGTAGGCAATGACAATCGCAAGGATCCCCACCCAGGCCAGTACGGTGGGTCGATGCTCTTCCTGTTCACCGTTCTGCTCGGCGGCCGGGGCCTCGTCCCCGGGTGATTCATCCTCCAACAGCTCGTGGGAGGGCATCAACCGCACAAAGGGTAGCGTCACGGCATAGGTGGCAATGAAGAAAAGATAAATGCCGGTCATGGACATGTGGGGTATCAGCTGCAATTCGATAAATTGGGACATGGCAAAGGCCAGCAGCATCCAGTTGAACGCTTCGCGGGGTTTTGAGTTGGCACCCAGGCCGGCCACGGCCACCGCCGTATACAAACCGGCACCAAAGCCAGCCAACAGCCGCAGTGCCAGCGTGGATTCATAACTGCGAAAATAGATGCACACCGCATTGGCTGCGATAGCGATGAAGATACCGCTATAAATGAGCATCCTCCGGTCCATCCGCCGAATCAGGAAACTCACTGCAACAGAACCCAAAAAGAGCCCAAGCAGGTCTGCCGAGGCGACGCGATTGACTTCGACATCGGTAAAGCTCAGTTGGTCCACCCAGGCACCGTTGAGCGCCGGAAGCGCTACGAGGACACCGTAGCCCGCCAGGGTCATATACAGGCTCAGTAAAAAAGGACCCCGACGGTCGAAGGGATTCAGGCTCGTGGCACGGGTCTGGGTAGGCTCAGTCAAGGGGTTTCCTTTTGGAGAGGCCGCACTGCGCTCACTCCGATAGTGGCTGTTGCGGTCACTCTCGCACCGCATCGACGGCAAGGCAACCGCACATTGTGTCGGATGAAACGAAATCTGGCACACTGCACGCACCCCAAGTCTAATGCTCAGGAGCTCGTCACCTATAATGGCATCGCCACATCCAAAACGTATGTTTGACCGCGCCGTGGAGCTCGTCAAGGGCGGCGCCCGACAGGAGGCCGAGGCGCTGTGCCGGGAGGCGGTTGAGCAGAATCCGGGGGACATCAATTTCGTCGCGCTCCTCGGCTGGATTCTCGCCCAGGACAATCAGCTGGAAGAAGCGGCGAGCCTGCTGCGCCGCGCTGTGCGAACGACACCCGGTCACGCCAAGGCACAGGAAGACCTCGGCACGGTGCTGCTGAATTTGAATCGTCCCGAAGAAGCCCTGGAGCACCTTGAGCGCGCGCAGGCCCTGCGCCCGCCCCACGCCCCGCTATTTGCCAAACTGGGGGGCGCCTATCAGCAGCTTGGCCGCCACGAAGAGGCCGATGCGGCACTCAAGCGAGCCGCCGAGCTGTCCCCTGTTCAGGCAAAACTTGAGGAGGCGACCCGGCTTTTTGTCAGCGGGAAATTCCGCGAGGCAGAGAAACTCACACAGGCGTTGGTCCGGGAGAATCCGGATAACGTGAACGCTGCCCTGCTGCTCGCCCGGATCGCCATTATGGCCAGCTGCTTTGAAGATGCCCGAGCTATTCTCGAGCGCATCACGCAAACCAAGCCGCAGTTCGTGGCGGCCTGGCATGATCTGGGAACCGTACTCAAGGAATTACATCAGTACGATGAAGCCGTCTCGGTCCTCGATCACGCACTCAGTATCGACCCCAAGAATGCGCTCACACATTATTACCATGGCGCGGCATTGGCGATGGCGGCCAGACCCCAGGAGGCGGTCGAATCCTACCGCCAGGCGGTCACTCTGGACCCAAAATTACCAGGTGCCCATCTCGGCCTGGGGCACGTACTCAAAACCGTGGGCGACCAGGCCGCGGGTATCGAGGCGTACCGGCGGGCCATCGAACTCAGGCCAAATTTTGGCGAGACCTATTACAGCCTCGCTAACCTGAAGACTTTCCGCTTCGACAACGACGATATCGACGCCATGAAAACGCGCCTCGGCAACGAGCAGCTGCCCGTAGACTGCCGGGTGCACTTCGCTTTCTCATTGGGCAAGGCGTTTGAAGACCATGAGAACTTCGACGATGCATTTGAGCACTACAGACTGGCCAACCAGCTGCATCGCGATACCATTGCCTACGACCCGGTCCAGACCGAGGTAGCCCACCGACGCATGTGCGATATTTTCAGTGCGGACTATTTTGCCCAGCACCGGGCGGGCGGGTATGGGTGTAGGCAAAACGATCCCATTTTCATTGTAGGACTGCCCCGCTCGGGCTCGACCCTGCTCGAGCAAATACTGGCCAGTCACTCCAACGTGGATGGCACCAGCGAGCTTCCCGATATTTCGATGATCGCGCAGGGATTGACCCAGTCCGACAGTGGCCGGGTGTTCCCGGGCTGTATGACCGATATGGGGCCCCAAGAACTGCTTGAGCTCGGTGAACAATATCTGGCGCAAACACGTCGCCATCGGGGCAACGGTCGCTTCTTCACCGACAAAATGCCCAACAACTTTGCCTACACGGGGTTTATCAAAGCAATTCTGCCCAACGCCAAAATTATTGATGCCCGTCGTCATCCCATGGACAGCTGCCTGGGCTGTTTCAAACAACATTTTGCCAAGGGCCAAACCTTCACCTATGACCTGTTTGAGCTGGGCGAGTTTTACCTTGAGTACGATCTCATGATGCAGCATTGGGACACCGTACTACCCGGCGAGGTACTGCATGTGCAGTATGAAAACGTGGTGGACAACCTCGAGGAAGAGGTCCGCAGGATTCTCGATTTCTGCGAGCTGCCCTTTGAAGAGGGCTGTGTCCGGTTTCACGAAACTGAGCGGGCCGTGCGAACCGCGAGCTCGGAACAGGTACGGCAGCCGATCTACAAAGGATCGGTCGCAACATGGAAGCGGTTCGGTCCCCACCTCAATGACCTGAGGGAGATCCTGTCACCGCTGCTTCCCGAGCAGGACAGGTTGCCCTCCTGATGGCCAAGCTGCCCACTTTCATCGCGACCTCCGTTGTCCGTGGTTCAGAAAAAGGTCAAAGCCACGGCGGGGTCTATCTCATCGATTTTGAAAACCAACGGGTTGAACAGAAAATTGACTGGAATACCGGTGCCATCGACTTCACAGGCCGAGGCTGGGATCGAGGCTTGCGCGGTATCGAATTTACAGACCAACACGTCTGGATTGCCGCGAGCGATGAGCTGTTCTGTTATTCACCCGACTTTGAATTGCTGGCCTCTTACCGAAATCCCTACCTGCGCCACTGCCATGAAATTTGCCGTCGCGACAATTTACTCTTCCTGACCTCCACCGGTTTCGATTCGCTACTGGCTTTTCATCTGGAAAAGCGGGTGTTTATCTGGGGGCTGTACCTGACTCGGGACGGTCAGAAATGGGTCGGCCAGACCTTCGATCCCCAGACCCGAGGCGGCCCACCGTTCAACAATTCCTATCACATCAATATGGTCGCGGTGAATGGGGACGGTATTTACCTGAGCGGGCTGAACACCGAGGCGCTGCTGGCGGTGTCCGCCAATTTCGACATACAGGCCTTCTGCAGTCTTCCTCGAGGTTGCCACAATGCCCAGCCATTCGGGCAGGGCGTGCTGTTTAACGATACCGGCGCAGACGTGGTGCGCTACGTGGGCAGAGACAGCCCCGGCGTGGCAGTCCCGGTACCCGGGTTTGATCCCGCGACGCTCGAGTACCGGGGCGCTGACGACAGCCGCATAGCCCGGCAGGGCTTCGGTCGTGGGCTCTGTGTCGTTAACAACAGCTGGGTGGCCGCAGGCTCATCACCGTCGACGATTTCCATCATTGATGTAGCAGAGGGCAAGCGACTGACCGCTGTGAATCTCACCCTGGATATCCGCAATGCCATCCATGGCCTCGAGTGCTGGCCAAAGCGTTGGTCATAACAACTGGGTGCCACAAAAAAGGGCGCCAAAGCGCCCTTGATCAAGTCGGAGGGCCGGTGTACCGGGACACCGACCAGCCGCGTCTTAGAAATTGTGCCGTACGTTGAAGCCAATGTTGCGCGGCCGGATGACGTTGGTGCTGTTCCGACCCCACAACTGGTCGAAATCCGTTGAGTCCTCGAAGGTTACCCCGCGTTCGTCCGACAGGTTATTGAAATACAGGCGCGCTGCCCACTGGTCACTCTCCCAGCCCACAATAAAGTCGGTGATTGAGTAATCCCCCTGAGTCAGGCGCGGCGAGGTAAAGCCATCATTGAGCTGGTTGAGGGAATCACCCACATAGCTGTGTTGCAGACGGAAGGAGGTCTCGCCACCCATCAGGTTGAGTCCTGAGTACTGGAGATAGAGCGAATAGCTCTGGTCCGCAAACAGCGGCAACTGGGACTGGGGATTAAGTCCGGAGGCAATCTGGCCACCCACGGCCCGCGGCTCTTCATAGAAAGCCGGCGCATTGACATAGGCGTCCTGAATGTCGGTCAGGTTACCGCCAATCTCCAGGTTCTCGCCCAGCAATGCCTTGAACTCCATGTCAAAGCCCTTGACGGTGGCGTCACCCACGTTACCCACCACAATCTGGAAGGGAACGTTGCCGTAAAGCGCATCGCCGTTGGCGTCGGGGACACTGATCGTACCGAGGCTGTTACTCGGGTCGGTCACCTCGATCTGCATGTCGTTCCAGGTCATGTCGTAGTAGACAAAGTTGAACAGCACCCGGCCGTCGGCAAACTGGGATTTGAGGCCAAACTCAGCGTTTTCGAGGATATCAGAGCCGTAGTCGACGGGCAGGGTGGGACCCGACAGCGGGTCACCCGTAACAATACCGCGGCCCCGGTTGGTGCCGCCCACGCGATAACCCTCTGAGTAGACGCCATAAACCATGATGTCCTCGGTAATTTGTAGCTCCAGACCGTATTTGGGGATGAATCCATCATCCTTTGCAGTCCGGTCGGGGAGCTGTTGGTCTACTCGCCCGTCGGGCCTTTCCACGGTGTAACTGAGGTCGCGCTCGACTTCATACCATCGACCGCCCACCAACAGGGTTAACCGATCCTCCCAAATCTCATAGTCCAGCTCACCAAACACCGCCATGTCGGTGCGCTCGGTGTCCTGGAAGGAGTTCCACCAATAATCGGACGGCGCAATACCCGGGTAGTAGTAACTCCAGGCCGCAAAGGCGGGGGAGTTTCGGTAGTCGTCGATGTAGGTGTAGAAGTCCCAGAATTCCTCGGAATCCTGATAAAACCCGCCCACCGTCCAGTTAAGCCGGTCGGTAGAGCCGGACAGGCGCAGTTCCTGCGTGAAGCTCTCATTACTCTGGTCGTTGGTCAGGTAACCGACCGGATCGAGACCAAAGTCGTAGGTCGCATAGCCGTAGTAAATACCGAATGAATAGTGGAAATAGGCCGCATAGGACTGCGTATCGTGCTGGTAAAAGAATTCGCGGTCATAGTAAGAGGTGGCGGACACCAGCTGCGCAAAACCGAGGTCACCCTCGATGACCAGGCTGGTTTGGATCCATTCGTCGGTTCGGTACTCGGGTGTGAACTTGACGGTCTCAAGATCGCCCATACTGGGGTCATAATCATTGTAACCATTGGCTTCCAGGTCCTGGTAATTGGCTGACGCGGTGACCGTCCAGTTGTCGTTCACCAGCCACCGAATGGAGGCGCGGGCACCCAACCAATCAACGTCATTGATGTCGTCCGCGACCATGTCGCTATTGTCACGCTGACCACCCAGCCCAGTGCCAAAAACATCGTCGTACACCGTTGTACCCAAAACGTTGTCGATGAAACCGGCGTCCCGGGCGCTGAAGCCCGCCAGGCGAATGGCGACGGAATCGCTCAGGGGAATATTCACCGTCGCATCAAGATCGTAACCAACACCCCCACTCTCGGTGGCCGACATACCACCGCCAATGTTGGCGCTGAAGGCCTCCGGATCAGGTTTGTTGGTAATGACCCGGATAGCACCACTTTGAGAAGACGCACCGAACAGCGTCGACTGCGGTCCCGCCAGTGCCTCTACCCGGGCGATATCGACCGGATAAATATCGGGCGCCCACGTCGTCTGGGACATGGGCTGCTCGTCGAGGTAGATCGCCGCCGTTGGGTCTACCAGGAAGCCACCGCCATCGCTGACACCTCGGAAGACAATGGTGTTCTGTCCCGGGGTCGTGGTTTGGACATTGAGGCCGGCAACAAAGCGGGACATATCCTCTAGCGTCGTGAGACCCTGCCTTTGCAGGTCTTCCCCGGACAGGGTCTGCACCATCATGGGAATGTCCTGGGAGGACTCCGAACGTTGACGGGCAGTGACCACCACCTCTTCGAGCTCGGCACTAAAGGTCATACCGGGTGCTGTTGCGCCAATGGCCGCAGCCACACCCGCAGCGATCGCTGATTGATTGAATCTGGGGTCTTTATTGAGTGAGTCAGACGTCATGTTTTATATTCCTGTTCAGTGGCTCTCATGCAAATAACGCGAACATTAATGCCGTTCTTTGACGGCTTTGGCGTCGTGATACGCTGACCGCACGCAGGGTCTGTAACCCAACGTCAGCGGTTTACCCCGCAACCAGGACGCAACCAGTGTAGGCCAGCCCGCCATACACGGCTAGGTCCCAAAACCGCCGCCCAAGGGCGCAGGTTCCTAGTCTTCACCCCCCATCTTGGCGAATATAGGTCAAAATGCAAGTGGCAATTTGGATTCTTGGACACAAAGCACAAGCCAACACAAAGTCGGGTTTAGGGGCAGGACTACGAGACACACGGGACAACTCCCTGGGGCTGAGCCACTCGCAGGACTTTTATACACCGGCCTCTATACACCGGCCTCAGGACCCTCCTCGACCCCGCCATGCTCCAAATCCTGGGCATCATCCGCGTCTGCTTCCGGATGATCGGCTTCAGGATCGGCGGTGGCGGTACAGGCGAGGGCGCGTTCGACGTCAATGCCCCCGGATGCCCGCCACTGGGGCATGCCGTCCTCAAAACCGGTAACGACGAGCTCGGCATCTCCATCCAGGATCACCTGTAGCGATCGCCTACGTATTTCGGCCTGGCCCCCACCGGCGCTGATCGCAAAGGTATCCCGCGGCTTGAAAAGAAAAATATGGATGGGGGTGTCGGTGGGCAGGACTTTGCTGGCGCCCTTACCCGAGGCGAAGACGTCCCCCATAAAGTCCTTGGCGCCGGGAATATCGTTGTAGGACGGACAGCCGTCGCTGGCATCAAAGAATTTAAACTTCGAGTTGAAAGCGCCGCCTTCCACTGCTACCTGCAGTTTGACGTCTTCGGCCTGAACCAGTGCCGGGACGAAGCCAGCCAGCAACAACGCACAAAAATAACGTTTTCTCATCACCCACATCTCCATCGTCGTGCCTGCGCCCAACGGCCGGGGCCCACCTCCGGAACCAGGGCAACTTGGATTTGCAGTCCCAGCCCAAGCGGGCTTGGCCAACACCCGCCCGCGTTAGAGGGCAAAAGCCTGCGCGATTTTGTTTATCGGAACCTGACCGTCGTCCCAGGCGTCGACCACCTCCTCAGGCATCGCCTCCTCGTCGAGCACGGACTCGATCGCAGCAACCGCCTGCATGACCTGCCGGGCCTCGGCTGTCGCTGGCCGTCCCTTCTTGATGTTGCTACCCAGGGTCTTGCTGGCGCTGGCAACGATCTTGAGCTCAGCCCGGGCATTCTTCACGTCGTCTTTCAGTTCACTGGTCTTCTTTGTGCCTTTGTAGAGAACGCTGTCAAAGTCTTTGGCAAAATCCGCGGCATCCTTGGCGGCAGCCGCCAACTCCTGATCACCAATTCTGCGCACAGCCGGATTATCCCCAAGGGGAAATTCCTCACCGTAAGCCCCCGCCAGCTGTTGCAGGCTCCCGGCATAGACATCCCATTCGTTGACCCCTTTGACTGCCGGATTGTCCTGGAAGTACTGGTGCATCACCGAGGAGCGGGTGAGAATTTCAGTGGCTTCCGCGCTGGCGGAATATTGTCCCGTGAAGCGTTCGTAGAGATGGTCTATGGCGTCGCCGAGATCGCTGAAGTAGTCCCGCACCATCAGTTCACCTGTCGGACCCCGCAAGACGCTTTTCTTGAACTTGGACGGCAGCGCTTTTTCAACGGCCTTCTCCTGCTTGGCCAGGGTCTTGGCCAACTCCTTGACCTGTTTATCAGACATCCTGGCAATCGGATCAGCACCCGCTCCGCCAGCAAAAACCAGGCAGGCGCTGATCAGGAGCAGCTTTACTCCCGTATTTATCCATGACATGACTATCTCCTTCCGCCCGAGCATACTCGTTTGTCCTGCTGCCGCAGGGTTCAAGTGCACGCTATCACAGCGGGGCCCCCTGGCAAGGGTGCACCCCGCCGAGCGCCGCGCGGCGGCGGCAGGTCGGGGTTATGGACAGGAGTTCTCCTGCCGGGGCAGCCGCACATGGCGTAAGTAATACAGCGCAACCCCCAGCAACACAATGGGAACCAGTGAGCTGAGCGCAACGGCGTGCCAGCCGAGTTTATCCAACACAGCACCGGCGGCGAAACTCGCCAGTGCTGAGCTACCAAAAACCGCCGCGTCGTTGTAACCCTGCACACGGAAACCCCCGCTCGGATCTGCGCACTGCACCAATAACGTGGTGCCGCCCACAAACAAAAAATTCCAACCGACACCCAGTAACAGCATGGCCACGCCGTAGTGTCCAACCGTTCGACCCGACAGGGCGGCGATCAGGGTGCCCAGGAACACGATCACACCCAGGGCCATCAGGGGCCGCGCACCAAGGCGCGCTATCAGCACACCCGAGACCAGAGAGGGCAGGTACATGGCGAGCACGTGGACCCGAACGACGGCGGCGGTGTCGCCCAGCGAGTGTCCATCGTGTACATGCATGGCAACGGGCGTCGCGGTCATCACAAAAGTCATTAGCCCCTGCCCCACAACCCCGGCAGCAACCGCCAACCACAAAAGTGGGTGAACGCTTCTGGCGGTCGGACGCGAGGCTATCGACCGGGGGGAGCTGCTGACGCCACCGTGTCCCAAAGACAGGCGTGACAGCAGCAGCAGAGCGATACAAAACAGGAGACCCGCACCCATCAGGGCACCTCCCAGGTGCGGATGGCGCAGAATCTGATCGGCGCGAGCAACGAGCTCTGGTCCCACAAGGGCACCGCCCACGCTACCCAGGAGAAGGACTGAAACTGCCGAACCCGCCCGACCAGGCGCCACGGTTTCCGCCGCCGCGTAGCGGAATTGTTGACTGAAGGCCAGGCTGATGCCCAGCATACCGGTGCAAAGGCAGTACACCACAAAGGACCCCTTGCCGAGTCCCCACAGGCCCAAGACACAGGACAGGAGAGCCATAATCGCAGCGCACATAAATCCGACCCTGCGGCCAAAGCCCTGCATCAGCTGCGCCGCTGGAAAGGCAGCCAGCGCCGTACCCAGTACCATCAGCGATGCCGGCAGGGTAGCGAGCGAGGGATCGGGCGCCAAACGCGCCCCGATGATGCCCGCCATGGTAACCGTCATGGCTCCTGCCGAGACAAAGATAGCCTGGCTTCCCAACAAAACCATCAGGTCCGCGTTCAGCAGGCTGTTCCGAGGCGATCGGGTCACGACTTACCGGTAGGCAGGATGGCTCGGGACAGGGCGATGGGCGTGGCTGTGAAGCTCCTCATAAGAGGCCGGATGCCACGCCCAGCAGTCCGTGGGCCATATGCAGTCGCGCACACAACCCTTTGACGGCGAGTTCCTGCCAAGTATCAAGAGTTCCCACGGCCAAGCTGTTCCCTATATCCGTCATGGAACTCGCGTACTTTTTTGGCGAAGGTCGCGGCATGGATGGGCTTGGTGAGGTAGTGGTCACAACCCGCACTCAAGCAGCGCTCCACATCTTCTTTGAGGGCAAAAGCGGTGAGGGCAATTATCGGTACCGATTGCTGCAGTCGCTTGAAATGGCCGGTGGCCTGGTAACCGTCCATCACCGGCATCTGCATATCCATCAATACAAGGTCTGGAGTCGATCCACTGGCAACCAAGTCCTCAAACAGTTGCAGACCGGTCATACCATTAAGGCAATGGGTGACCCTGGCCCCCGCCTTCGTCAACAGCGTGTGCAGGAGCAACGCAATGGGCTCACTGTCCTCGCAAAACAAAATGTGAAAACCCTCTAATGATTGCGGTTGCTCGGACAGACTGGGCTCTACAGCTGTGGATGGCGACAGTGATCTGAGAAATGGATTGCTGATGGCTTCATCGGACCAGGGCACATCGTCGGGGACCCCACAGGGAATCGTCACTGTGAATTCCGATCCTTCACCGAGCCTTGAAGTCACCACAGTACGGCCATTCAATGCCTCGACAAAATGATAAGTCAGCGCCAGACCCAGACCGGTCCCTTCGATACCCGCCAGGCGTTCTGTATCGTGGACCCGGCTGAAAGGGACAAACAGGTTGCTCAACTGGCTCTGGTCTATACCAATACCCGTATCGCGAACGGCGACTGACACCTGGGCGAGGCTACCCTGCCGCTCTGCCGAGAGCGTCACCCCGACCGTCCCACTCTCCGTGTATTTCACCGCATTGCTCACCAGGTTAACGATGATTTCCTGCAGCTTGACCCGATCAGTAATGACCTCTGCCGGTAGCGAACCCCGACTGCTGCAGTGCAGGGTCAGCGCCTTCGCCTCCGCTCGGGCACGCAAAACCTCCACGGCATCCGCCACCGTGGACTGCAATCCTATCTGCTCCTCCTGAACGCTTACGAAACCGCTTTCGACCGCCGCCATGTCGAGAATATTGCCGATCAAATCCTTCAGGTAATCCGCATTACGGGTGAGTTGCCCCCGCCAGACCGACTGTTGTTCACCCGTGGCGCCACCGTTCGCCAGAAGCTCCGCGAAACCCACAATAGCCGTCATGGGGGTGCGAATTTCATGACTCATGTTAGCTAGAAAATTAGTCTTGGCGATGGAGGCTGCCTCTGCGGCCAGTCGCGACTCCCGCAACTCATCCGCCTGCTGTTCCAGCTGCAAACGCGCCTTCTGAAGGTGTTCAACTGTGCTTTCCAGTCGTTGCACCGCGAGGGCCGTCTCAATGCGGGTTGAAGCCAGCGCTGCGATAGTGGTGAATAAATGGACATCTTCGTCCTTGAAAAAATTGGCTCGGGAATGCTCTGAGTCCAGGACACCAATAACGCGACCAGCATGGGTGATGGGAACAGCCAACTCGGACAAGCGGAAATGATCATCAGTGATATAGCGCGCATCGAGTCGCACATCCGCAATGCACTGGACCTCACCTGTTTTCGCAACGTGACCGACAATCCCCTCCCCTACAGGAATAGTAATCTCGTTGTAAATTTCCCTGTCGACCGGGTTCTTAGGGCCATGGGCGGCGACCTGCCTCAGGGTGAAACCATCCTCTGAAAGCAGGTAAACAACGCAATCTTCAAATCCCAATTCCGCAATCGCGGTTTTCGCGATATTCCAGACAATGTCATCGAGGGTAGTGAGGCCGGTCTGCCTGAGGGTGAACTCATGCAGGATATCCAGATAGCGATGTCGGGCGATCTGTCCATCGGGGCCATTCCCACGATCCTGCAGAGCCGCCATCATCCAACACCCAAAAGAGGCCGCCCAAAAGCGCCTTTGCAACCAGCGGCATGGCCTAGCATTGTGTCGCCGCAGGTGGGCTTCCTGATACTACGGGTAGTGTACATAGGACAGCTGCTCGTACCCCCCGTTACCGACAGGTCCATGGCCTACAACGGATCACCCGGCAACGGGATACACCTGCTGACCTGCCGATATAAGCCACTTGACGCGCTGGTTTCGCTTGGCAATGCGACCCGGGGATCGCCCCGCCAGAACCTTGACCAAGTGACAAAACGCCTTCCTGTACCCGGGGTGCAATCTGCGGCAAGACCCTGGCAGCCCAGGCCGGTGGGCCGATCTGCCAGCGTGGCAGATTCTCCACGGACCACACCAATGACCGCCAGACCTCTTCCTGGAGACGCATCAATCCGTACCGAACACTTCGCAGGGTTGGGGCCGGCCGTCTATGACGCTCTGGATGCATTCGATTATTTGGTCTCTCACTAAATTTACGGGCGCGCCGGAGTCTATCCGTGTGTAGTCGTCGATCGCCACATACCCCCCGATGCCTCGTGCCGTGTCGATAAAACTGATGGCGCCGAAGGCGCCCGGATCATCATAAACATCCGCCTTGTCGCGGGATATCCACCAGCCCATGCCGTAGGGCACGGGGTCTGTGCCGACCACACCACCCCGATCAACACGCATGGCAGCCAGCGCCGACTCACTCAGCACGGGCGTCTCCCCGCAGTAACCACCATTGAGGTGGACCTGCAATAGTTTGGCATAGTCGGCCAGATTGGTGATAGCACCGCCGCCAATGTGGGGGTTGCTTTGTCCCGGCAGGCTTTCCACCGTGCCATTGAAGCTGGTGCTGCCGAAGCTGATCTCTTGCCAGGGGTTACCGAAAGTAAATACCTCAAGGTCACACGGGGTTGCCAAGTACTGATCGACCAGCTGATTCCAAGTGGCATTGGCGGCCACGGAAGCGGTGACACCCGCGGCCTGCCATTGGCTGCCACCGTAGTCGAACGCCTGGCCCGCCGGCTGGCTTTCCGGAAGTTCATTGGTTAACAGCTGCTCACCGCAGGCCTCAAATTCCACGTAATCCTCTGTCGAAAAAGAGCACAGATGATTGAGATCCTCAAGCCTGGTCCCGAACGGGCTTCCATAATCCGCAAGCGCCCCCAGTCCGGGAATCCCCGAGGTGTTACTGACCATTTGCGTAATTGTTCGATCGGTGTAGACACCCTCGTACGGAAGCATCGTGGCCACAGGTTGATCCATGCTGAAGGCAACGCCTGGATCTTCATCCACGGCAAGCAGGGTCATCACGGCGGGTACTTTGCTGGTCGATGCCAGCAAGACCACGAGGTCCTCGGTATGGTCCCCAAAAGTGGCCGTATGCAGGGTTGCACCGGCGTCTACCACCACGTAGCTGATACCGTCGAACACCAGGCTATCGTCGAGAAATCGCTGAAAAGCTGCATCGACCTCAGAAAAGTCCAGGCCCACCTGAGGAGGCGGCACAACCTCGCCCCCGCTAAGCACCGATTTAACGGTATTGAGCAATCCGAGAAATCGGTTTTGAGCGGCGTTGGCACTACCGGCGAAGACCATCGAAACCATGATTAAAATGCAAGCGCAGTGGCGCACTGTAGACTCCCTTCTACCTTCACCAATCCACAGTCATTGGCTTCACCGCAACTGATGTTCCCACAACCATAAAAATCCCGCGCAACTCTCGGCTGATGGCCGCAAGTGGGGGGTAGCCCCCGCCTCGGCCCACCTCCACCCTCAACTGGGTGCTGCAGCGAGATCATCCCGAACATAACGTGCGGCAAGGACGTAGTGAATACCGGACCAGCACAGCGCGACTGGCACCAGCCAAAGTAATGCATAACGCAGGGACTCAATGCCGTACGCAGGCTGCAGTAGATCGCTGACCAACCCCACCGATGATGGCCCGGCACCCAGGCCAATAATATTCAGTATGAAAAACAGGATGGCAGACGACAGCGCCCGCATCCTGAGGCCAACCAAACCATGCACAGTGGCAATCGTTGCAGCCAGGTAAGCATTGGACAGGACGGCGGGCACGATGGCCATGCACAGCGCGAAATAGGCGTCAGTTGCAAAGTAATAGACACCGAACTGGAAAGGGATTGCAATTGCACACGCCACCGCGGGCATCCACATGTACCAACGCCCATCACGACTTCCCAGTCGATCGGCAAGAACACCCGATCCAAATACCCCGATCGCACCGCCGACACCGATAATGAGCGCCAGCCAGGTACCGAGCTCTCCCGTAGGCATCTGGTAGCTGCGTATCATGTAAGACGCAACCCAATTGGCAACGCTGTAACCTGCAAACGCATTCATGGCGGCGCCCATGGCCATATGGCGAAAGGAACGTCGACTCCACAGCAGCGTGACCACTGCTTTCATTGAGGCACTTTCCTGCTTGGCCTCGCGCTGCTCACTCAGGCCGCGGATGGGCTCGGCGAGCGTGAAGCGCACCAGCAGTGCCAGCAAAACGCCGGGCAGCCCCACGACCAGGAAAGCCACCCGCCAACCAAAGAATTCGTTAAGCCAACCCCCAAACAGGAAACCGAATAAAATGCCAAAGCTGATGCCCGTTGAGTAAAAACCGAGGGCACCGGCGCGGGATTCGGGGGCAAAGATATCTGAGATCATCGAATGCGAGGGCGGACTTCCGCCAGCCTCACCGACCCCGACACCAATTCGGGCCAGTAGCAGCTGCCAGTAATTCTGGGCGAAGCCGCTAATGGCCGTCATGAAACTCCAGACAAACAGCGACAGGGAGACAATATTGCGCCGGTTGCTGCGATCGGCCCAGCTGGCAATGGGCAGTCCCGCGGTGACATAAAAAACCGCAAAGGCAAAGCCGGTGAGAAGCCCCAGTTGGGCATCACTGAGCAGCAATTCCGCCTTTATGGACTCTTGCAGGATGGCCAACAGTTGGCGATCAATAAAATTGAAGCTGTAAACGACCGTCAGCGTACCCAGGGCGTAGTATGCCGCCCGCTTTGACCTGTAGGGGTTGACCTCACCGCTGTTCCCACTGCCCAAGCTTTGCGATCCCTCCGGATTCGTCATGCAACATCCTGTATCTGGGAGGCTGTTCCTGTTACCACGCAGGCAATGCGACGTGTATGACGCGCCGCGCATACGGGTCCAGGGACCTCAAGTTTATTTATATTTTTCGCCCTCGAAGGCCTCGACAATGTAGCCAGCGAAACCCCAGAATCCGCGAAGCAAAAAAACAGATGTAACGCGGAGCACCATACGATGAATACCGCAGGAAACCTACCCCTTCTCACACTGGGTCCCCGCGTACGCAAATCGCCTTTCTATGAGGCCACCGTGGCGGCGGGCGCCAAGGCATTCACCAATTACAACCACATGTACATGCCAACCAGCTACGGTGATACCACGCAGGAGTACTGGTCCATTGTCCAGGGTGTCAGCCTGTGGGATGTGTCTGCTGAACGGCAGATAGAGATCAGTGGACCCGACGCCCTGGCCTTTACGCAACTTTTAACCCCGCGGGATATTGAGCGTTGCCCGGTGGGCCGATGCCGATACGTTATTTTTCTTGATGAAGCCGCGGGAATCGTCAATGACGCCGTCCTTTTTCGCCTGGAAGAGCAGCGCTTCTGGCTGTCTCCCGGGGATGGCGATATTTTACTCTGGGCGAAGGCCGCCGCTGCCATGAGTCCCCTGGAAGTGGTGGTTCACGAGCCCGATGCCTCGCCGCTGCAGCTACAGGGACCCCTCGCCCCCCGGGTGGCATACAAACTTTTCGGTGACCTGGCGCTGGAACTGGGTTACTACCACTGTCGGGAGGTGGAGCTACAGGGCATGCCATTGGTACTAAGCCGAACAGGGTGGAGTGGTGAACTGGGCTATGAACTGATCCTGCAGGACAGCCAGCGGGGTACCGAGCTCTGGGATCTCTGTATGTCCGCCGGTGCAGAATTTGGTATCAAGCCGGCCTGTCCGTCCCTCGCGCGGAGTGTCGAGGGTGGCATGCTGTCCTACTGTTCTGACATCACACTCGACGACAACCCGTTTACTATTGGCATGGACCGGCTACTCGATATCGATAAAGCCCAGGATTACATCGGCAAGGCCGCGCTGCAAAAAATCGCCCGGGAAGGCGCAACACGACGACTGGTCGGCGCAAACTTCGGCGGTGAACCGGTTCAACCCAACGAGCACTTTCTGCCGGTAAGCGTGGGTGAGACGACGGTAGGCCATATTACGCGCTGCGTGTACTCACCCCGACTGGAACACAACATTGCCCTGGTTAATCTGCCCACTGACTGCAGCGCACCGGGAACAGCGATCAACCTGGAGCTCCCCGGGGGTCGCCGCTCCGCGGAGGTCGTGGCCCTGCCATGGTTCCCGTCCGAAAAGACCATCCCGCCCTGGTGAGCCGCTGACCCAGAGCGAATCATAAACGCCGGTCAGCTCGCGGGTCCCCAATGGACCGCACTGCCAGCGCTCAGGCAGGGAAAAAACACCGCCTTCTGGTACCGTGGCGAATATCCTGCCTGCGGAGAGCACTATTATGTTGAGCTGTGTAAGTCCTGCCGTTTCTAAATTGATCCAGACAGCACTGGTTTTGGCGGCCCTGATCGTCACGGGAAACAGCCCGGCAGCGACACCCGAACGGGCCCGCAGCCTGGGTATACCCTTCTCGGGCGCACCCGGGCCACTAAACGCGATCACCGATGTTGCGGGCGTTGAAGTGGGCCATACAACACTGATCTCCGGACAGGGTCCGCTGGTTCGGGGCGAGGGGCCAGTCCGTACCGGCGTCACGGTTATTCACCCCCGGGGCAAGGACAGCACCGAGGCTGTGTTTGGCGGCTGGTTCACGCTGAATGCTTCTGGCGAGATGACCGGCACGACCTGGCTCGAGGAGCGCGGGCTGATCGACGGACCCATAGGAATTACCAATACCCACAGTGTCGGCACGGCGCGGGATGCCTTCGTCGCCTGGATGGTGGACCAGGAGTGGCCAGCGCTCTGGCATGCGCCGGTCGTTGCAGAGACCTATGACGGAGCCCTGAACGACATCAACGGGCAACATGTTGCGGCTGACCACGTGCGCGAGGCGCTCCAGATCGCCGCTGCGGGGCCGGTGATTGAGGGCGCTGTCGGCGGTGGAACGGGGATGGTGTGCAATGGCTTCAAGGGTGGGATTGGCTCGGCATCAAGGATTTTCACGGTCAACGAGCGCCCGTTTGTCGTGGGCGTCCTTGTGCAGTGTAACTATAACTGGGGCGGCAAGGATCTCCGTCTCGGCGGGCGCAGGGTAGCCGAGCAGCTACCCGTCGGACAGCACTGCTTCACGGACCCGGACATCATACCCCAGCACCCCTGGTTCCCCTTTTGTGACGGCGACCAGACCGAGCAGGACAGCCCGACCCGGGATGGCTCGATCATCGTGGTGGTGGCCACTGACGCCCCGGCCCTACCCCACCAGCTGCGTCGGGTTGCAAAACGTCCGGCACTGGCACTCGGCAGACTGGGCGCGATCAGTAACCCTGGGTCCGGCGATATCTTTGTGGCCTTCTCAACGGCGAACAGAGGCGCCACGGGTGAGGACGAATTCAACCGGGTAGAACAACTCCCCAACAACGCGCTGGAGGGGCTGTTCAGGGCTACGGTCCAGGCCACTGAAGAAGCTATTGTCAACGCCATGGTGGCGGCGGACACAATGACCGGCGCGGATGGGCTCAGGGTGCACGCGCTACCCCATAACCTGGTGCGCGACCTCTTTGCTGACTGAGCCCGCCGTGGAGATACGTGGCGGGGCAGGCGGCGCTGGGACAGGGGGAGCCGCGCGCTGGTCCCGGGACATCCCCGGTGCGTTGTTGGCTTGGGGCCAAACGGTATCGCCAGGGTTCGGCCATCGACAGCGAGTGGGATCGTCGGGGCTGGCTCTGTCCGGGCCTACTGGCGGTTACTGATCCAAAGTGTCTGGTAAGGCTCGAGCATCATCGTAGCGGTTGCCTCATCCAGTGGCATCCCTGTAATCAGGTCGTGCCAGGTGTCGGTTACTATCAGGTTCAAATCCTGCACTGCCAGCCTCTGGGCCTGGGCGCTGACGTTATAAACACAGAAGATGCTCTGGCGACGGTCAGCACTCTGCCGCCAGAAGCCGAACAGCGCGTCACCAAGATGCAGGGTGAACTGGGTCGCGTTGGGGTGGAATGCGGGCTGCTGCTGGCGCAACCTGATCAATTCCTGCAACGCCACAAAAACCTGGTGGTGGGTGGAGTGCTCGTCGTCCAGGACCTCGAGCAAGTCTGCCAGCTGCCACTGGTGACGGTTGATGGATCGATTTTGGTTGGTGTGGCGGACCCGCTCGAGGTCATTACGGGTACCGAGCAGCGAATGCAGGTAAAAGGCGGGCACACCCTCGAGCCCCAGCATGATGGCGTGTGCACAGAGGAACCGCGCTCTCCCCCACTGGTCGGGCCCGAGGGTGGTGCCCTGCAGAGCGTCATACAAGGCAATATTAACCTCGTAGGGACGGCTCTCGCCCTGCGCGGTGAGCCGCCGGGAGATCAGTCCACCGAAGCCCTCAAGGGTCGCAATCAGGCTGGCGAGATCGGGCTCGCTGAGCAGGCCTTCAACGGGTCGCAGGCCAATGCCGTCGTGGGATGCAATGAAGTTAAAATAGGTAGTGCCATCCCGGGCCGGCGGCATGCGCATCATCCACTCGCGCAGATAACGGCTGGTCCCCGTCACCAGGCTGTGCACCAGCAGTGGGGGCAGGGAGAAGTTGTAGATGGCGTGGGCCTCATTGGCATTGCCAAAGTACGACAGGTTTTCGGTGTTCGGTACGTTGGTCTCTGTGATGATAATGGCATCGGCCTGGGCACACTCGATCAGGGTTCGAAACAGACGAATAAGTTCATGGGTCTGGGGCAGGTTGATGCAGGGGGTTCCGGAAGCCTTCCACAGGAAGGCGACGGCATCGAGACGGAAGATACGCACCCCGGCATCCAGGAGCTGGCGAATAATTTTGGCAAATTCCTCCACCACCGCAGGATTGCCAAAATTAAAATCGACCTGGTCGGCACTGAAGGTGCACCAGACTGGCTGTTCACCATCCTGGGTCTGCACCATCTCCAACAAGGGGCTGGTGCGGGGGCGCACAACCTGGGAAAAATCAAAGTCTTCCTGCGGCACATAAAAGTAGCCCGCGCCCGGGTCGGCCCCCCGCCGGAAATTCTCAAACCATCGCGATCGGCTGGAGCAGTGATTGAGTACCAGGTCGGCCATGAGCCTGTAGTCAACGGCAAGGCGGGTCAGGTCTGACCAGTCGCCCAGTCCCTCGTTAACACTGGAATAATCGAGCACAGCGAAGCCATCATCCGAGGTCCACGGATGAAAAGGCAGTAGGTGCACCCATGAAATGGCAGACCCAACCCGCTGGTTTAAAAAGCCATGCAGTACGGCCAATGGCATACGACCCGACGACTGTAACGTGTCCCCGTAGGTAATCAGGGCAATGTCGGATTCGGTCCAGAGGTTACGTTGGGGGGGTGGCGGATGCTGGTCCGCCGTCGCCCCGATCGCCTCAATGAGGCGTGTGGCCCAATGCTCCCGTTCGGTCTGACCGAGCCCCCCGGAGTACAGCGCCTGCAGGTGTTCTGCCAGGCGATCAGCCAGTGTCATGGTCAGGCCCTGACTGCGCGTCTAACCTCAGCCAGGTCAGGAATGTTGGGTCGGTCGAGGAACTCCTGATGATCTGCCTCTACGGCTGAAATCAAATCATCAAAAATTGTGGGCATGGCACTGACGACACGATTCCAGGTTGGGATAAAGGGCGCATCCATGGGCCGCTCAAGAAAATGGCGGCCCGCTTCCATAATATTCTCAGCGAACAGTTCGATCGCCTCTTCTTCCCGATGAATATCGAAGTGCAGGCCATTCATGATGGCGTCATTGCGGTAGGCTTCCGTTAGATCAAGGGCGAGCCGGTAGTAGGTTGCTTTGACCGTCCTGAACGTTTCCTGATTGAACACCGTGCCCTGAATAGCCAGCTTCCTGAAAATGGACTTGGCAATGTCAATGGACATCCTCGACAGGCCACCCGCGGGGTCATCCAGGGAAAGTTTTTGATGCTTGTGATCGTAGTTGCCGGCAATATCGACCTGGCAAATGCGCTTGTTGTTGTTGCTGCGATAGACCTCTGACACCACGCCGATTTCCAGACCCCAGTCGCTGGGCACCCTGAGATCACACAGGGCATCCCGTCGGAACGCAAACTCACCTGCGAGAATGTAGCGGTAACTGTCGAGGTAATTGAGGTAGGCGGACTCGCCGAGGACCTGCTTCAGGGCACGCACCATGGGGGTGACCAACAGCCGGCAAACGCGGCCGTTGATCTTGTTTTCAGCGATCCTGGGATAAAACCCTTTACAGAATTCATAATTGAACATGGGATGTGCAACGGGGTAAAGCAAGCGCGCCAGAAGCGCCCGTTCGTAGGTGAGAATATCGCAATCGTGCAGGGCTACGGCCTCTACCCTAGCGGTGGCGAGTACGTAGCCCATGCAGTACCAGACATTCCTGCCTTTGCCCAACTCCTTGGGTGCCAAGCCTGCTGCTTCGAGTCGAGCATCCAGGGCGCGCAACCGGGGGCCGTCGTTCCAGAGCACACGGTGGTGTTGCGGCAGCCCAGAGAAAAACGACAGCGCATGACGGTATTCGTCCGGTGTGGCCCGATCGAGCCCGATCACGATCTGGGACAGATAGGGAACCTTTTTCAGTTCCTGCAAAATATTGGGCAGGGCGGGCGTCTGGATCTCGGAATAGAGCGACGGCAGAATCAGTCCCAGGGGCCGGCGCTTGGCATGCCGCAAAATCTCCTGCTCAAGGCTCTCCGTCGTTCGATCACCCAGATTGTGCAGCGTAGTAATCGTGCCGTTCTGATAAAAATCGGCCATAACGGCTCTCCTTCGCGAGTTCTTCCATGATTTTATGAATACCTTCGACCCATCCTGCCGGGCCTGTTGCCTGGCTGATGTAGAGATTGCTGTCCCGCTCGGGACAGGGTGGCTCATGCGCCGGGGACCGGACCACCAGCGCATGGTCTGCCGCCTCCAGAAGTTCAAGATCGTTGTCGGCATCACCCGCGGCCACGCTGGCGGCTCCGGGGTACAGCCGTTGGGACAGGGCGCCGTGGAGCCATTTCATGGCTTCACCCTTGCCACCCCCCGCCAGCACATGCAGGAACCGTCCCCCCTGCACCACCTGCATATTCAGCTGGCGCAGCGCATCCGAAAAACTGGCCCGGTCCGCCGCAGATCCCAGCCACAGCAGGGTCTCACTGTGGTGCCGAGCCTGAGCCGCACGGGCTTCAACTGGACTCAGCCCGGTCACCGCACACACCTGCCGAAGGGACATATCACAGAGCGAGTGAAAGCGGTTGGCCCACTCGACGCTGAGTCCCGCCAGGGCACCTCTGATAAAGCCCCGGGACTTACCCATAACGTGACACCAGTAGCCCGCATCGGCGCCGGTTCCCGGCGGTCGGACCAGACCCCACTGGTCGGGCACCCAGATTGCAGTCCCGTTTTCAACAATAAATGGCCCGCCAATCCCGAGGTCGCGACAGATCGGTAGCATCTCGGCCCGGGTTTTACTCGTACAGGGCACCACGGGGATGCCCAGGCGCATCAAATCTGCCAACACCGCCCGGGCTGGACCCGGGTCGTAGGTATCATGATCGAGTAGCGTGCCATCGAGGTCGGTGTAGATGACGGGCATCGTCATAATCTCGCCCCCAACACCCGGGGGTTTGCACCGATATGGTGCGCGCAGCCTCTGGTGGTGCGCCTGATCCCTGCTTCTGATTTGTGTTTCATATTGGGCACTCCTTGCCACTTATTAAGCTTCCAGCCCTTGAAAGTCGCCATATTTGACCCTCCCCCAAAGGTCGCCGATACCGCCATGCATCAGCTAGAAGGGAATGACTGCAAATAGCGTGCCGTTCAGGAGTAAGCTGGCCAAGATGGCCAAAGACGACCCACTGGAGCCGAACAAAAGCTGAACATAGTAGGAGGAATAAAGCGGGGACTAGTGCTCAGACGGGACGGCCAATCCAGCCAAAATCCCACGTGACCCTGTAAACGGTCGCCGACCGTGCATAACTTTGAGGTTATCAATCAGGATCATGTCACCCGTTTGCCAGGCATGGTCATGCACCAGGCTGTAGGCCAGGGATAGCAGCTGCTCAAGGTCAGATTCCGCGATCGCACTGCCATCACCGAAGGTCAGCGCGCCTCTTGCGGTATTTCGACGATCCTGCCATCCGGCAAATGCCGCCACCAATTGGTTGAAAAAGACATCGATCCCCGAAGGCGTTGTCAGAACCGCGGGCAGAGGCGGCGAAGTGACCTGTAGGTCCTCGTCTTTCCGCCAGACCCAGCGATAACCCAGGCTGTGCAGCTTCTTCTCCGCATCCTCACGGCCAGTAACCGCCAGGGTATCTCTCCAGCTTCGCCCCTGACCCGACACGGGGTCCGCCTGACCCGGCATGGTGTGGGTGTAGCGAACACCGAGTCGTCGACACTGCCCAATGAAGCCAGGTAAGCGCTGCTCCAACAACTCGAGCAGGTGATCAGATCGACACAGTGGGGTGGCACCACCTGCTGCTGCCGCCCGCTCACAGTAGAAAAAAAGGTAGCGGGGAAAACGCGGCGTCTGGGCCATCTCGTGATGGAGGTATATCTCCAGGTCCGGCGGAGCCTCATTGGCAGTGAAAACCCGGTCACTCCGATTTTTTCGCACGGCGTTCGACAGCGACTCAGCGTAGGTAAAAGGCGCCAGGCCAAAGGATTCAATGACATCGTGAAAGCCCGCAGCACCTTTATCTGGAAAGCCTCGAAAAAGAATCGCACCGCACTGGTCGAGTACAGCCAGTACATCCCCGGCACAGTCTGCCAGTAAAGCCGGCAGTGACACCGGTCCGTCAGGCAGCAATTCCAGAGGCAACCAGCGCTTGTCCAAAGCTGGGGGCGCCATCCGAATAAAGGGCAGGGGCGCGCTCAGACGCGCCATTACATCGCTCGAATCAGTCATAGATAGGGTAGAAACAGCCAAAGGCCTGTTCACAGAACAGACCCGGATCGTTGAAGCGTCGGTCGCGATTGAGGCCGCTGATTGCAGCGATTTCAGCATCGCTCAACGACCAGCTGAACAGGTCAATGTTTTCACGCAACCGCTCCGGCCGACTGGTCTTGGGGATGATGGCAGTGCCCCGCTGCAGACCCCAGCGCAGCAGTACCTGCGCTGGGGTTCGCCCGAGACGTTCAGCGGCGGCGCGCACTGCATCTGCCTCGAGCAGCGATTCACTCTGCTCGGCCATGCCCAGCTCCAGGTAAGAGAGCGCGCCGAGGGGGGAAAAGGCCGTCACCGGGAGTGCATAGCCATGCGCCAGTTGCAGCAACCGCTCCTGGGTCAAGTAGGGGTGGGACTCAATCTGCAGCATCGCTGGCCTGTGCTGCGCCGAAGCCATCAGGTCGTGCAGCAAACCACTATTGAAGTTGCACACCCCTATTTCGCGGACCAATCCAGCTTTGACAAGCTCCTCCATGGCTCTCCAGGTATCTGCGATGGGCACAGCATCAGGCTCCATCCGCGGCGGGTTGGCCGAGGGATCATAAATCCACTCCGGTGGATAGCGCTTAGTAAAATCAACGTAGCGCAACGCGATGGGAAAATGCATCAGGTACAGGTCGAGATAGTCCAGGCCCAGATCCTCGAGACTGCGCTCACAGGCGGCTCGAACGTGCTCAGGCCGGTGGAAGGTATTCCAGAGCTTGGAGGTTATCCATAGATCATCCCGCGTCACCGCGCCGCTGGCAAAAATGTCCCTGAGACTCTCCCCCACCGCCGCTTCATTGCCGTAGTCAGCGGCACAATCAAGGTGGCGGTATCCGGCAGCTACCGCCTCGATCAAGGTGGCTGCCACTGCAGGTTCCGGCACCTTCCACAAGCCCAGTCCCACCGTCGGCATAAGTGCCGAACCCACCTGCATCATCTGCTGATCTACCACTGACCACCTCCCAAAAAAATACCTGGCCACATACGGCTACGCGGGCAGCGCCACACCCTGCCGCGCGCAGAATTCGTCGATAAACACTACCTCGCCCGTCGCCAGCGATTCCTGTGCAGCCGTAGCAACAACCAGTGACCAGAACCCCTGAATCGGTGTCGCAGCATCCGCCCCCCCGCCCTCAAGCTGCGTAACGAAGGCGAGGTGTTCAAAAAAGGTTGCCCCGGAGTGGCCGCTGCGCTCTATGGTATCCGGATAAGTGACCTCGAGTCCCCGGTAGGCCGGATGATCCGCAACCTCAACCTTGATATGTGCCGTGGAGGGAATGCCCCTGCGGAAGCTGGCGTGCTCGCTGGCGACCACCCGTCCCTCAGCACCGGTCACCACCAGCTCTTCATACAGCTCCTGGCTGAACATATTCAAGGTGAAGTTGGCCAGTGTGCCATTGCCATAGGTCACGCAGACAAAGGCATGGTCATCGATATCTGATCGCTCCCCCGCCAGCTCAAAGTCCAGAAAATTTACAGCGCGCCCACCCTGGGCATAGACCTTTACCGGTGTCGAATCTGCCATCATGTTCATGAGATCAAAATAATGACAGCACTTCTCCACGAGAGTACCACCCGAGTACCGATTGAACTTATTCCACTGCCCCACCTTGTCAAGGAAGGGGGGTCGGTATTCAGACATGGCGACAGTCCTGACCGATCCGATCCACCGGCTGGCCTTGATGGCATGGAAGGCGTCTATGTACTGGGCCTTGAATCGATATTGCATACCCAGCTGTATGAGGCCTGGATAGTCGCTCGCAATAGCCACCATCCGCCGCGCATCAGCGAGGGACGTTGCCATGGGCTTTTCGATAAAAAGGGGTTTGCCCGTGGCAACCAGCCGTTCAAATACCGCCCAATGACTGGCATTGGGCGTGCAGATCATGAAGCCATCCACTCCGGTATCGGCACATGCAGCCTCCAGCGACCCGTAAACCCGGGGGACATCTTTGGGTTGATCGGCACACTCCCGCTGGGCCAGCCGGATACTGTCGGTATTGCTGTCGTAGATACCACGCACCCGTGCCCGCCCCAGAAGGGCAGCGACACGCAGGTGCTCCCTGCCCATCATGCCGACGCCAATAATGGCAAGATTCGGTCCCGAGCACCGGTCACCGCGACTGTTCAATGCCCAGGCAGCCAGGTCCCTGGAGGGAGTGGAAAAAAACAGGGGGTTCATAATTGGTCAGCCCGTTCATTGAGTCGCCAGTAGCCGCGGGAAAAACTCCACCAAATAAAGGCGTTGGCCAGTAGCAATAGCGACAACAGTGGCGCAAACCAATGACTTAACCCCCCCACCAGACCCAGGGGTGAGAAAAGCAGGTAAAGCCCAACGACACAGGACAGCAGCGTGAACGCGCAGGGTATGGCGTATTTCCAGGGCCGTAAATCCAGGGTCTGACGGCGATGGAAGGTCCATCCCTCTGTGCGCGGCCGCCAGCGACCCAGCACCAGCATGATGACGATCTCTATCATGAAGAGGATGGCGTAGAGATGCAGGAAATGTAGGGGCACCTGTTCTTTCAGCAAAAACTGCAGGCAGCCATAGGTCACGACATGAAAAACAATCACGACTTTAGCTGCAAGTGCGGGTACCCGGGTTGTGAACAGGCCCACCACCACAATGGCAATTACCGGTATGTTGTAAAAGCCGGTAAATATCCGAATCACCTGCCAAAGGCCCTCAGGTGCGTACTGCAGCATGGGCGCAACCATGAAGGAAAAAAGCGCAATACCTACGCTGGCCCACTTGGCAACCCTGACCCGGTCCCGATCGGCCAGGGGCTGTCTGGAGAGCGGCTCGTAAACGTCGAGGCAGAAGAGGGTGGCAGCACTGTTAAGAAGGGAGTTGAAGGAACTGAATACTGCGCCGAGCAGCACAGCCAGAAAAAAGCCCCAGGCGTAGCTGGGCAGCACATCCCGCACCAGATGGGGGTAGGCCAGGTCAATTGATGCCAATTCGCTTCCGTAAAGATGAAAGGCAATGACGCCAGGCAGCATCATCAGAAAGGGAACCAGTACTTTGAAAAATCCCGACAGCAGGACCCCCCGCTGCCCCTCAGCGAGGTTTCGTGCGGCAAGCGTGCGCTGAATCACGTATTGGTTGGCACACCAGTAAAACAGGTTGGCGAAGATCATCCCCGTAAACAGGGTTGCAAACGGCGTCGGGTCCTCAGGTCCCCCAATGGCATTTAATTTCTCAGTCTCTGACGTCACGACTGTCGCCAGTCCGGACAGGATACTTCCCTGCCCGAGCGCAGCGAAGCCAAGTAGCGGTATGGCCAGTCCCATGATCAGCAGCCCGATGCCGTTGATGGTATCCGACACCGCCACGGCCTTCAGTCCTCCGAACACCGCATAGAGGGCACCGGTCAGGCCAATCACCACCACCGTCACGGGCAATGCAACCTGAGGGTCAAGACCCAGGAGATCAGGAATCGCAAATAATTTCATCACGGCGAGGGATCCTGAGTAGAGCACGCTTGGAATCGTGACCAGACCATAACCGAGCATGAACAGGATAACCGTCATGCGCCGCACCCCGTCATCAAAACGCTGGTTCAAGAATTCGGGCAGGGTCGTGAAAGCGCCGGCCAGATACCGGGGTAAAAACACGAAGGCCATGAAGACGGTGGCCACTGCCGCGGTAACCTCCCAGGCCATACTGCTGAGATTGAAGCCGTAAGCGGAGCCGTTGAGGCCAATGAGCTGTTCAGCCGAGAGATTTGTCAGCAGCAGGGAGCCCGCAATAACAGGCGCGCCCAGACCCCGCCCCGCAAGGAAATAACCCTCTCCAGAGCTGACCTCTCCACGGGTCTGGCGATAGGCAATTGCCGCCACCAGCCCCATAAAAAAGACGCAGCTCACCAGAGTCCATGTCAGGTCCTGGTTCATGGTTTGCAAGCACCTGTGCCGAGCCTGCCGCTACCCTACGCAGGGAGTGGGTAACAGGCAATGGGCAGCGCTCGACCTGCAGCCGTCACCGGGTGATGGCATAGTGCCCTGAACTGGGAAGTTTGCCGCCCGACAGCGCAAACCTCCCGCGGCGCCCCGACCGGCCATATCGGGGTTGGCCTCGTTGTGAGGATCGGGTAGCCACCAAAATCCATGTGCAACCTACACCTACTCGTGTTAACAAGAGGGGTGTAAACCAAGGAGGGAATACCATGGCAGAGCAAGACCAACGGTTGGAAGTGTCTCCACCCATGTTTCGCAACGCGCCCTTTACTTTTCTGTTGTATCTCCTGCTGATACCCGTGTTCGGTTTGGGCATTATTCTGCTGCTGATCTGGTTTGTGCAGACCAAGACCACACGGATGATCATCGACGGCGACGATCTGTTGTATGAAAAAGGCGTGTTGAGCAAAGAACGAGCCCAACTGCGCACCGACAGCGTGCGCACGGTGACGGTCAACCAATCGCTGGGCCAACGCTTATTTGGCACGGGTGACATTGACGTGTATACCGCCGGCGATGCCCCAGAGGTACGCCTCAGGGGCATGCCCGACCCCGCCGAGATCCGGGAGCGATTGCTGGGCAAAGTGGGAGCGGACTGATGGACGGTCATTTCAAATCGAAGCTGGGATGGACCGTAGCGTCACTCGTTGTTCTGGGACTTATCGCTATCGGAATTGCCTGGGTAGTGCCCGACATGATGGCAGGGGTCAGTGCCGCGCTCGAACCCGGGGTGTCAATGAAGTCGGCCGCAAAATACGCGTTCGTGCTGACGCTGGTTGTGCTGGGTTTTTTTGCTGTAGTGTCTGGAGACGGCCTGCTCGGGGAGATCCAGTACATACTCCCCGCTTTCTTCACTTTTTTCATCTTCAACTGGTTACTGATCGCCTGGGTTTTCTGATGTGCTCCGCAAATGTCAGTGGCCAAGCCCACCCAGTGTCCGTCGGCAATTTGAGCCGTGTGAGGCCCACATAGCCGGCGGCGGGAACCGGTGTTCCTGAATGCCCAAGGGGGGGAAACCGCATGGACTTTGACTACGACCCCATACCACTTCCGGCGCGGCCAAAGTTAAGCCAGGCCGAGGGACTGACCCGGTGTACTGACTACCTTGAGGTCATGAGTACGCGGCGCACCGTACGGCACTTCTCAAGCCAACCCGTTGATCGCCAAATTATTGAAACGGCTGTGCGAGCGGCGGGCACCGCGCCATCGGGGGCTAACCACCAACCCTGGCATTTTGCCTGCGTGTGCGATCCCGGGATCAAACGGGAAATCCGTCTTGCCGCTGAAGCAGAGGAGCGTGCTTTCTACGCAGGTAAGGCCGGTGATAGTTGGCTCCAGGATATTGGCCCCCTTGGCACCAATGCCGATAAACCTTTTCTGGAGACTGCACCCTGGCTGATCGCCATTTTCGCTGAACGATTTGGTGTCGATAAACAGGGCAACAAGCGGAAAAATTACTACATTTCAGAATCCGTCGGTATCGCCACAGGCTTTTTGATTACCGCTTTGCATGAGGCAGGGCTGGCGACACTGACCCACACACCCAGCCCCATGAAATTCCTTAACCAGATTCTGGGTCGCCCAACGAATGAACGGCCGTTTGTCCTGCTGGTGGTCGGCCATACGGCGCCAGACGCCCGGGTACCCCGGGCGGCAACCCAAAAAAAACCGTTGAGCGACATCGCATCCTTTCGCTAGCTGACAGCCTGCAATGCATGCTGTTCAAACACGCCAACTCCTCGCCAACAGCCTAGGCCGGGTTGTCTGGCAGCCAATTACCGTGAAAACCTGGCGGAATACGCCGGGGAATATGGATGGAGGCAACGGGTCCCTCCGCCACAGCCTGGGCATTGATTATCCGCAACTCACTGCCGCTGGTATCGGTATCAACCACATAACCCAATAACCAGCCCTCACCTTCCGGCGCCGCATGACTGCGGGGAACAAATACAAACTCGCCACCCACATGACTCGGGCCAAAGGCATACTCCTGGCGCTGGCCGGCGCTCAGATCGTGATGGAACAGGTGATTCGGTTCAGCGAAGTTCGACCGGGGTTCGCTGGGCAAGCCCACACTCCAGGTGTGGCGATACTGACTACCAAAGTACCGTTCATCCACTCTGGGAAATTCCTGGGGTGTTCGGTCCAGGGTGTCGCGGCGCACCGTGCGCGAACGCAGATCAACATGCCAGCGCTCCAGTCCCAGGGACTGGCCATTGGGCCCGTCCGGACCGTGGGCGAACATACTCTCGTACACCGCCGCATCGATTACCAGCGTGTGCTCATCAACCTCAAAGCTGTTGGCGACATGAAATAAAAAGCAGGGCTCCACATCACACCAGATAATGTCATCAGCGACACCGTCTCTGGGTAAGAGTCCCACCCGTGCAGAGCGTTGCCTGTTCCAGCGATACGGGAATTTATACCCCTTTGCCATGGCGCCCAGCGACAGGGTCACGGGCAAATCAAACACCACCACGAAGCGTGGGGTGATCGCACATTCATGAATGGAAGGACCATCGGCGACCGGCACGCTAACCTGCCTCGTGACCCGACCTTCACGATCAATCACCACATGCCAGACCCGGTCCGGCTGCAGGGGTGTGTACGTGACCGCATGCCATTCCCCGGTCATCGGATCCTCATGGGGGTGGGCAGTGAACGGGCTGTTCAGGGCGCCACCAAAGTCGGTGTAGGCGACGGTATCGAGTGCGCGGTCCAGTTCAACCGGCGGTGTCCCCGCCTCAACAAGCGCCAGTGTCCTGCCACCAAGACTCAGGATATTGGTATTGACCGTGTCTCCAGGACCGGCGCGCGGACCCGGAGCCGCCTCAGGACCACCAGCGGCCTCGAGGGCGCGGGAGCGTATATAGCGATTGTGATACCACTCTGCCCGACCCTGTGCGAGACGAATACCATGCACCATACCGTCACCCAAAAACCAGTGGTGGCCTCTTGGGTCCGGAGCAAAGGGGTTCGGTCCAATGCGGGCATAGCAGCCGCTCAGCTCCGGGGGGATTTCTCCCTCGACCCTGAGATCTGTCAGGCTGAGCTCCTCCTGAACCGGTGCGTGGATGCCGGTCAGGAATGGGTGTTTTCGCCAGGGATTCTTCAACCGTCGAGCGACGTTATTTGAGGCGTTGAGCCCACTCCCCACCCAGCGACGGATAGACCGTTCCAGAGTCTGCGCCATAGTTTGTTTCTCCTTGATCAGTAGCCTAGCCTAGCCCAGTGCCGAAATCGGGTCGAGTTACGCCCTGAACACCCACGCGATCCATCACTTCAGCGGGGGTCGAGTGAGCCGCGGGTGCGCCCTGCCTCGGGGTGCTCTGGGGCACAGGCGGCCGTTGCGCATACCCGGCGTACCTGATGCCCTGCTCGGCTGGTTGGCATTGAGAGCCTGATGGGCGGATACCCTCATCCCCAGCCAGCATGGCCAGGGGATAACCGACGTCACTACTGGATGGGCTCCCGACCCGCTGACCCGGTGCCTGAAACATCCGACCCACGTTTGTCGATCAAACCACCTCTGCGACTGGCTTCGATAATAAGCAGCAGGTTGGTGAAATTGGCATGCATATTGGTCTCGTCGGGGTCAAGGTCAGCGTTATCACCCACACCATCACCATCAGTATCCAGCCACTCATCGGGGTCCAGGGGGAACGCATCCGCATCGTCCCCATAGCCGTCACCGTCATCGTCGTCGTCTGCATTGTTACCTACGCCATCACCATCGGTATCCACAGACTCCCCAGGGTCGAAAGGAAATGCGTCTTCGGAGTCCGCCGCGCCGTCACCATCAGAATCCTCGTCTGCGCTGCTGGTTGCAAATACACGAACGTAATCGACCACCATGCGTTGGGGAAATTGTGTTGAATCATCAGGGGATCCGGGCCAGTTCCCGCCCACGGCAATGTTGAAGATTAGAAAGAACGGGTTGGCAAAGGGCGCAAAATCCGGTGCGGCGGTCAGCACCCGCTCATAGTAAAGCTCATCATTGACCAGCCACTGCACTCGACCCGGCTCCCGGATCATGCTGAAGACATTGAAACCCGAACCAAAATCATCCGCCGTCTTCTGGAAGTAACCGCCCTCGTAGGTGGGCGCGTAGGGCCTGTCGCCACCACCGACGTTCCAATGCATCGTGCCGTGTACGGTATTTTCCCGGCCCGCACCGCCAATCATTTCCATGATGTCGAGCTCACCACAGTAGGGCCAGCCGACCTCACGAAAGTCGGCTCCGAGGGCCCACAGGGCCGGCCAGATACCCTGGCCGCGCGGCAGTGCCGCACGAATGTCAACGCGCCCGAAACCGAATTCCATTTCGCCTTCGGTCTTTATGCGCGACGACGTAAAATTGCGCCCCCCCCGAGACTCCCTCTTCGCGGTGATCACGAGGTGGCCACGATCAATGGCAACGTTCTCCTGCTGGTAGTACTGCAGCTCATTATTTCCCCAGCCGCCACCGCCAATATCAAAATTCCAGGCAGCCAAATCCAGCTCCGACTCGTCAAATTCGTCCGACCAGGCCAACTGGTAACCCGGGTAACCTGTCGGTGACACATTGGCCTGCCCTGACAGGTTTTCCAGTAACAGAGTGGGACCGCCGGTGCCCGTTGGTGGCGGCGGGGGTGGGGGCGGATTCGCGGACGTCCGCCACACCAGATTGTCCAGCTGGATGACCACCGCACCCAAGGCCGAAGGCCAGAGCACCAGGCCCGTATCAATACGGCGCAAATCCAGGTTTTGGCTGACGAGGTCATCAACGGCCACGGTAATACGCTGCCAGTCGGATCCGAGACTCGTGGGTATAGCCAGATCGCCCGACGTGCAGGGGTAGACGCAGTCCACCTTGATGGTGAGGGCGGTGTTCGGCTGGGACGCCCGGGCATCAAATTCAATGGTGCCCCCTGAAAAATTCGAGAGATCCTGTGGTGTGGACGACTTGAAATAGACCCCAGCAAGCTCTCCGGTTCCTGGATACTCGAGCTCAAGCACGTCGTAGCCGTCATCACCCTGAGTCCAGCGCCAGTCCACATTGGGACAGCCCGCACCGAAGTCATCAACGCAGGTATTAAAATCTATACCGGCATCAAAGGCAGCAATTCCAATATCCCAGGTAGCGCCCAGTTCGCCATTGGTAATCACAGGTAGCGTGATTTGCTGCGCATAAACCGAGCCGAAAAACCCACTGAATGCCGAGGCCAGAAAAAACCCAACAACCTTGTTCACAACTTCGACCCACCGTTGCCATACCTGATAGGTAAGACGCTATTTAATTGATAAAACCCTGAAAAATTGGTCCGGACTGCCGGTCCCGACTGGAGAGTGGTTTTAAGCGTTGGCTACTGCATTTTGGCGCGACGTAAAGACCGGCACCTTCATCTGCAGAGAGGACGCAGTTACCCCCCAACCAGCAAGATTACTTCAATCGGCCATCCAATCCCATCACCGGGCGGGGTGGTCGCAGGAAATAATGGCTCGCAAGCACGGTCAACACATTCGCCATCAAGCCCAGCGTTCCGGGATGCAGACCCAGGGGCATCCATCCAGCGGACCAGCCCGCAACCGCGGTGGTCAAACCCGCCACCAACCCCATCAGGATCGGGGTAGACCGAAGGGATGGGAAGTTGACGCCGAGATAAAAGGCCGGGGCGATCTGCAGGAGAATTTCAAACTTGAGCACGAACAGTCGGTACAGGGTGAGATCTTCCAGCGTGGAGATCCAAATCAAAACTCCCAGAACAACCCAGGCCAGCCACTGACCCGCACGGGCGCACTCCCGGTCACCAGCATGCGGTTTCAGGTGCTCCTGATAGATATCCTTGGCAAAAATTGATGATAGTGCCAGCAATGCGGAGTCGGCTGTGCTCATGAGCGCTGCCAGGATGGCACCCAGGAGCAGCGTGACCACCACATGGCCAAGCACTCCGGTAGCCAGCACGTCACGCATGATCAGCACCATGACCTGGTCGGCGCTACTGCCCTCGAGGCCTGGGTATCGGGCAATGGCGACAAAGCCAAGCGCCAGCACCACAACAACCGCAAAGAGCGGCAATACAGCCATACCTGCCAGTGACCTTTGCAGTGTCGAAGCGGAGGCTGCAGCATAAATTCTCTGGATAGCCTGGGGATACACCGATGCCCCCACGCCAATAAGAATGACCGTTGAAAACCAGGTCACCGCGGTACGGCCAGCGGGCGGCTGTAATTTTTGTGGGGCAACCTCCCGCAGCTCCATGAAGGCTACCATCCACCCACCCAGGTCACGCTGGACAATCACAGCGATCAAGGCGAACCCCGTGAGCATCATTGCCCCCTGGATCGCATCGGTCCAGGCGACGCTGCGCAAGCCCCCGAGGGTGGAGTACACCAACATAATCACTGCCAGCAAAATGACGCCCCACACCGCATCAACGCGCCCGCCGCTGAGCCCCTCCACAACGTGACCCATAACTTTTAGTTGAGCGAGCACGTAGTTCACCAGAACGATCATCAGGCATATCACGACCAGCACACCCAGGATCTTCGAGGGAAAGCGATAGGTGATGTAATCACTGGGCGTTACGAATTGATGCGCCCGGGACAGGCGCTGTAGCTGGGGTGCAAACAGCAGGTAACCCGCTACGACGGCGATCATGCTGTGCACAATACTGAGCCAGGTAAAGCCGGCCCGATAGGCCTGCCCAGTGAAACCAAAGAGTGCGTTACCGCTGTACTGGGTGGCGAAAAGGGTGAGCATGAGGACCCACAGTCCCATACTGCGTCCGCCCAGGTAGTAATCTCCGAGCGTGTCGTCCCTGCGGCGGCTGCGTGCGAACCAGCCAATACCCAGTATCGACAGTAGGTACACCGCGATAAAAGCCAGACTCCATGGACCCAGCGGCAGTCCCTGCACGGTCAGTATTCGTCCTCATCGGGCCAGCCGCGCAGTGCCCCCCATACCACCACAACCGACAGCATGACCGAGGCGCCGAGGGTGATCCAAACCCAGGCAGGCACCAGCCATCCTTCAAGCGCGCGATCCTCGGGCCAGTACCAGGGCACGCCCAGGAAAAGGGTGACCAGTACCGCGACCAGCCAGGGTCCGCGGTATTTTAAATGCTGCGGCATAGACACGCCCTGTTGTACACCATCGGGGTACTCAAACCGTCAGTCTATCGACGGCATATCCCTCGCAGAACTTTTGTTGCTGGCGCGAAAACGCTCTGTCGCCCAGCTGAGCACGCCGTACCCAAGCGCCAGTAACAGAACCGCTCCAGCCTCAAAGACCAGCTGCGTGGGCTCAAACTCCTTACCCTGCAGAATAATCAGGCGCGTAATGCCCGTAATGGCAATCAAGACCGGCAGCGTCACCGGCACACTGTGCGTAGCGTAGTAGGCACAGGCCATGCCAATCACTTCGAGATAGATAAACAGCAGCAACAGGTCAGCAAGGCGAACACTCCCTTCCCGGGAAAAATCAATCAACTCCATGGCAACCGCCAAAATGGCCAGTCCGCCTATGATAACCAGCACCAGGCGCTCGCCCACGCTGAACAGAGTGAGCACCAAACGGTCAAAACCCGCCAGAAGACGCGCTCCCTCTTTTTCATGGTCGTTCATAACACTGCTCCTCGGCGAAGACGCCGGTTATTGTGTACTGTGACCTATCATTAACTCTACGTACCCCAAGGCCCTAGATAGTACAGGCTCATCTGCGCATAGAGCGACCCCTTTCCCAGTCCCAAACTGCCCAATGTGCATGCCCGGAGGGTTTGACTACGAATCCCTGCCCATCGTGCCACCATAAATCCAGCGCCGGACCACAACGGGATAGAGAAACCACCTGACCAACCAACGCGGCAGGCGCCACCCTTGACCTGCTGGCCCATGCAATCGCAGGCCATCCGGTTGCAACCCAAGAATCGAGCCCCATCGGGCTACGGGTGGGATAAACCGGGCCGAAGGAGGACGGCCATCAAGGCAGGCAGCTATATTCTTGCAGAGCACGCGGTAAGCCCAGTTGCGCGCCGAGCAACGCAGTGGATCGGTGGCTGCCACATCCCCGATGGCGAAGATGCGGCGATGGCCAATGACATTGAGATGGCTATCTGTCACTACAAAACCACGGTCGTCCAGCATATCCGGCGGCAGAAAGGCGGTGTAGGGTCGCAGGTTGCCGGTTGTCCAAATAATAAGGTCAGCGCGAACATCCGGAGAGCCATCCTGAAAGTGCAGCACGCCACCGGCCAAGCGCTGCAACCCTGCCTCATCGGGCAGAACGGCTCTTCGATCAGTAACCAGCGCAACACCCCGCTCCCGTAGCAGGTCCCGATGGTAGTGGCGTGTTACCTCGGCATAACCGGGTAATGGCAGCGGACCGCTCATATACAGCGCCACGTTTTTATTCGGGTAAGCGCGCTTCAGGTTGAAGGCGGTACTGGTCCCGCAGGGTCCACCTCCCACCACTGCAATCGAATCGGCAGCCGCTACCGAGGCGACCTGCCCAGCCAATCGCTGTTCGATCACTGCCTGCGTCTCCAGACGGTCCTCGCGCCAAAATCCGTTGCCAACCCCGGTGGCGATTACCAGATAATCCCAGGCCAGTTCCATCGTGGTGTTGTCCATCATTTGAAGGCTGGCAGTCTGGCCAACAGGGTCAACGGCCGTCGCTCGGGCATGGAGTATTTCTACCCGGGCCAGTCGACGTAACTTGTTCAGCGGTACCAGATAGTCCTCCCGCCAGCCCTCGTGGTCCGAGAGCCTGCAGCCCAGTTCCTGACCACTGACCAGTAACGGCTTGGTGGCGACACCCACGACACGGCATCGTGACGGTAAGTGTGCGGCTGTCAGGACACCAGTATCTCCCATACCCAACACCAGCACGGTGGGACGATCGGCATCGCTGCGGGCAGCCGTGGCAGCTTTTTGCCAAAGCTTTTTCACTGCCTCAAAACAACTTGTGCTGGCCAAGCTCGGCGGAGGTCGCGCCGGCCAAAAGTGATCGGTAACAGTCTTCGAGGCGCATGGACCCCGTTTCCGGCGTCAGGTCTGCCCGATACCCATTACTCTCCCTGGACCAGACCAGCATGGATTCGGTGGCATAAAAATGGGCAATGCGGAAAAACTCTGCACGCTCGTTTAGCCGGCTGGAAAAATGTCCAAACGGTTTGAGGAGGGCGGCGAAGACCAGAAACAGGCTGGGTGGCAGGGAGCGGACACGAACCGTTTTACCAGTAAGCCGACCCAAGAGCTCGGCCTGCTCCCTTGGGGTTATCGCCGGTCCCGGACCTCCCACCGGTAAAATAGAACCTTCGCTCGCGGGATTAACCAAATGTTCAACAATATACTGGGCCAGATCTTCCTCTCCTACGGGCTTACAGGCCGTTAGGGTGCCATCACCGAAGACAAGGAAAGGTTTGCCAGCGCGGACCCGCTCAACCTGACCCGACAGGGATTTGAAAAAGGCGGTTGCCCTGATGATCGTCCAGGGTACACCAGATGCCCGCAATGCACCTTCAAAGCGAAGCTTCTCGCGCTGAAATGCCAGTCGTGGTCTCTGCACACAAATAGCAGACAGCAGCACAAAACGATGAACCTGCCAGTGCATCGCGGCCTTTAGCAGCTCGCTGTTGGCGTCGTATTCAACACGTCGGGCGTCCTCGGGCCCGCCGGTTCGGCTGGCGAGGCAGGATATGACCGCTGAACAGGGTTCGATCCCGGTGAACCATTCACCGGGATCGGTCAACTGCACCGAAACCGTATCGAGATTGGGGTGCTCCAGTTCCCAGCGGGCGTCAGGGCGAAGGACAGCAACAACCCGGTAGTCACGGCGCAGGAGTTCATGGACCACATGTCGGCCAATGTAACCGCTCGCACCGGCGACCAGGACGCGTGTGGACACCTCAGTCCGCCTGCATCCGGCCAACGGGGAGGTAGCCGCCCCCTGCCATTAACAGAAGCCAGCCACAACGCCGCCCCCAAGGATGACTGCCGCTGACGCGCCTGCTGCTATGGAACAGCAGTCTCCTGCCTGCCACACCCAAGGCACCGGCCATCCAAGTCAGGTCTCCGCGCATGATCGTCACTCTACAGGCACGCACCGTGTTTTAGCACAGGTCCATCCGTCTCCATTATCTAGGGTTTATCGGGGGCGAGCCCTGCCTCACGCTCCGCCAGCTCCTCAAGATGCGCCTGATGCTGGTTTCGGTCAATGCGATAGAAACCAATGGCTACCAACATCACACCCCAAAGCAGGTACTGGCTGGGCACCAGTAACGCACCTAAATTCCAAACGGTCTCCGGGGCGACCTCACTTGGCGCCGCACCCGTCGGAAAAGCTACAACCTGCAGCAACAACCCCGCAATGAAGGCGCCGATGCCCTGGTTGGTTTTCTTGATAAAGGTCATCGCGGCGAAAAATACACCTTCATTACGGCGACCGGTCCTGACCTCCGCCTGCTCCACAAGATCGGCCACCATCGAAGCCGACACCGCCTGCATGGCAATAATCAGCCCGAGGTCTATGGTTTGCAGGGTCAACAACATAGGAAACAGCCGAGGATCACCATTATCAGGCAACCAGCCGAGGAGCCGCAAAACCACGGCCGCCGGCTGCAGCATAAACGCCACGATGCCCAGCGTGATGACTGCGCGCTTTTTCCCCAAGCGTTTCGCCACACGCGGTGCAACCAGCAACCCAAGCACGGCAGACACAATGACCATGGCCGTCCAATAAAAAATTTGCAGGGAGGAAAACTCCCAGAAATAGGTCAACATCAAGAAGGTAAGGGCCGCCGTCAAACCCGCTGCCGCTGCACTGGCCATACCCGAGATAAACAGGGCCAGAAAACTCCTGTCGAGGAGTAGCTCCAGCATTTCTCCAAAAATTTCGGCTATCCGTTTAGCGGGCCGCGGGGGAAAATCCTTAATGTGTACCCGGCCCTGGGTGCCCAGCGCTGACACCAATATCACCACAAGCATCAGGATTCCTGCCAGCTGGCCGTAGATCTCATAACCCTCACGATTCAGGGTACCCACTGCATATTCCTCCGTGGGGACCAGGAGAACACCGAACATTACGACGGCCAGGGATGCGCCCCCAGCCCAGCCGAAAAAATGCCGCCAGGCCTGAACGGTCGTTCGCTCATCGTAGTCCTGGGTAAGCTCCGGCATGAATGCCGAACTGGGTGTTTCAAAAAAGGTAATCAGGGTCCGGATGAGAATGGCGAAGCCCAGCAGATAGAAGAAGAGGCCCTGCGTGCCCCAGTCCGGCGGCTGCCAGAGCAGGTAGTAGCAGAGCGCTACGGGCACCGCGCTGGCATACATGAAGGGGTGGCGCCGGCCGAGCCGACTCCGGGTATTGTCAGACCAGTAACCCACAATGGGGTCGCTGACAGCATCGACCAGCAGCGCAATAAACAGCGCGGTGCCCGCCAGTGCAGGCTCCAGCCCGACAACAGTGCCGTAGAACAACAGCAAAAAATAGGCGAACCCGTTGTCCTTGATGCCGTAGGCGACCGAGCCCAGTCCGTAGGCCAGCTTTACCCTGATCGGTAGCGGCGCGGCGGTCATTCGGGCATCGTAAGTGTGGTGTTTGGCGACTGATCGCTTGGCCGGTGCCCACTATCTGGGGGCCAGATAAATCTCGCTTGGACACTCAAGGCGCGCACCGCTGTCATAACATCCATCCTTGTTGTTGCTTTCGGAGCGTGCCTCTTGGCAGTGCAGCTTAGACCATAAACAGGTCACTGACAGCTTCTCTATGTCGATAGGACTTATCCCACCGGCGCAGCAGTTCTCGGCTGCCCAGCAGGTCCGTCTCAGTAAAACGCATGAATTGCAAAAACGCGGCAAGGGTGCAATCCGCAAGCCCGGGGGCTTGTCCCGAGAGAAAGGGTCGCCCGTCACCCAACAGCTTGTTGACCCAATCAAAACCAGGCTGGATGCGCTCAGCCAACTCTGCTGCCCGCACGGGGTCCTGGGGCAAACCCAATGGTGACTTCTGGCAATGCACGTACCGGCCAAGGTCAAGGGCAATGCGCATTTCCACAGTGCGCTCGATATTTCGCGCCACCGCCATGCCCTCGGGGTCTTCAGGAAGCAGGCCGGGTCCGGCAACGATCGCCTCCAGATACTCAATAATAGACAAGGATTCCGTTATGAAAGCACCCGACTCAAGTTCGAGCACCGGTAGGGTTCCCCAGGGGTTGCGCGCCAGATGCGCCTCCTCACGGTGCCTGCCCTTGAGCGTGTTGACTATCACCCGTTCAATGTCGACAGTACAGCCAAGGGCCTCCCGCTCGGCTATGTACAGAGTGACCCGCATCGGGTTCGGCGCCAGAGGCACTGTATAAAGCTTCATCACGATCGCCTTCTCTTGAGTTCAGCAGTCCGCAGCACATTAAACAACAGTGAATCCCTCCCGGCTGATGGGCAGGCTGCGCACCCGCTGTCCGGTAGCTTGGAATATCGCATTGCCTACCGCAGGCGCAAGGGGCGGCAGGGCCGGCTCACCTGCACCTGACGGTGGAAAATCAGAAGCCAAAAACTGAACGCTGATATCAGGCGCTTGCGGCATGCGAAGCAGTGCGTATTGATCAAAGTTGACTTGCTCTGCGGCGCCGCCACGGATGCTGATCCGTTGCTGGGCAAGGGCGCTGAGACCGTCAACCACGCTGCCCTGGAACTGATTTTCGGCGCCGCTGAGGTTAACAACCTGACCCAGGTCTGCAGCCACCCAGACCTTGTGCACGGTGACGCGTTTATTGTCGTCCACCGACACCTCTGCTACCTCTGCCACATGTCCTGCATGGCTGAAATAAAACCCCAGGCCCAGGCCCCGGAACTTTGGCAGGTCCCTGCCCCATCCCGCTGCACGGGTTACGGCGTCGATAACCCGACGCGCCCGTACCGTATTGAGCCGGCCCAAATCCCCATCCTTGAACCATCTATCCGCGCCCAATACCCCCATGAGGAAATCCCGGTGGTCGCGGCCCGCTGCCACCGCCAATTCATGCAGGAAGCTTTGCTCCGCAAAGGCATAGGCGTTGGACTCGGGTGCGCGCCATGCCCCTGTAGGTGTCGTCGACGGAATCAGGGTCTGGCTGATCTGCAAATGGGGAACCACACCATCTGGAAAGTCCTTGCTGCGATAGCCCGCACCGTAGTTGGCACTCTCACCATCTGCAGAAACGGAGACCACATGGTTACGCCACCCCACAAGCTCCCCATCGTCCGAGAGCGCCCCCTCCAGGCAGTAATACGTCGGAGCTCGAAAAAAATCGAATGCCATGTCATCTTCGCGCATCCACTGTAACTTGACCGGCCGGCCCACCTTCCGAGCAATCAGGGCAGCCTCACGAACATACTCATTGGAAAGACGCCTGCCGAAACCACCGCCACCGCGCACCTGGTGAACAACCACGCTCTCCGCGGGTAAGGCAAGGAGTTTGGACAGGCTCATCTGGGCTAAACCCGGCGTCTGACTGGATGTCCAGACCTCGACTTTTTTCACGCCTACATGAGCGACACAACTTTGTGGTTCCAGTTGGGCATGGGAGATGAACTCTGTGGCAAACCGCTCCTTCAGTACCTTTCCCGCCGTTGCAAAGGCCTTTTCCGGTTCGCCCGAGCGCGCCAGTTGCCGCTCCCCCACCGTGCTTGCCATGGCAGTGAAGGCCAGGCTCTCTATGACCGCGGAGTCATCATTGGAAGCGTTACTGGTATCCCAAACCACCCGCAAGCTGCGTCGGGCCTTCAGGGTTGCCCATGTATTGGCAGCTACAATGGCCACGCCCCCGGCAACATGGGTGCTGTTGCGGACATCAAAAGTCGGTGGCCCCGAATCCCCCGCAATGACAAAAGCGTCGAGAATACCCGGGAGGGCTTTGATTTCATCCAGATTCGCATCCCTGGGCACACCACCCACCTGTGGGCATTTCACATAGGTCGCATAGACCATGTCAGGTAACACCACATCGATGCCAAAAATAGGTTTGCCCCGCACGATATCTGCGGCGGCGGCATTGACTACGCGGCCGCCCAGCAATCGGAAGTCGGAGGGCTGCTTGAGGGTAACCTCGCCCTCAGCAGGCAGTGCCTGCTCGGCGGCCCAGCCGGCAAGGTCGCCATAGGTCGCACGCCGGCCCGATGCCGGGTGCAGCACCACTGAAGGTTCGGTGATCAGTTCGCTGCGCGGCACGCCCCACTGGGCAGCGGCTGCCCGGAGTATGACCTCGCGGGCGGTTGCGCCCATTGTGCGCAGTTCAGTCCAGCGGCTCCGCACCGACATGGACCCCCCTGCATACTGGGCCCCGTAGCGCATTGTATCGATGGCCGCGGCCACCACTTCAACCGAGTTCCAATCGGCATCAAGCTCCTCCGCCACAATCATGGGGAGCGCCGTATTGACGCCCTGCCCGACATCGGGGTTTGGCGCCGAAATAACCACACGGCCATCGGCGTGAATTACCACGTACGGGTTGAGATTACTCGGGGATGGGGGCGCCTCCGCTGCCAGCACAGTAAACCCATGACTACCCAATGCGAGCCCGAAACCCGAGAAGCCTATGAAATCCCGTCGGCTGATGCCCTTGCCCTGGCCTCCTTTCATACCGCCTTACCCAGCGATGAATCTGAGGCATCTGTTCCACCCCTCACCTCATAAAAGCCCGTGGCCTGCAGGCTCTGGGCAGCGGACTGAACCGCCGCCAGAATCCGGGTGTACGTGCCACAACGACACAGGTTACCGGCCATGGCAGCTTCTATCGCTTCCGGAGTGGGGTTTGGGTCGCGTTGCAGCAGTGCGGCTGCACTCATGATCTGCCCCGCCTGACAGTAGCCGCACTGGGCAACATCGTGGGCTATCCAGGCACTCTGCACCGGGTGCAATACATCCCCCTCTGCCAGTCCTTCGATTGTGGTGATTGTTCTGCCGGTCAGCGTTCCCACTGGCATCTGACAGGCGCGTACCGGCACCTCATCAACCCACACCGTACAGGCGCCACACTGGGCCACACCACACCCGTACTTGGTTCCCACCATCCCCAGCAGATCGCGCAATGCCCAAAGCAGTGGCATCTCGGGGTCAACACCCTGCAAGTTGTGGGACTGCCCGTTAATTACTATCTGCATCATCTAACTCTCTGTGTTGCTTTCTTTGCCCCGGCCGCTGTCCCAGAGCTGCGCGCTCACTGCAGGTTCCGGCTGCCAACGGTCCGGGCATAGACAGGGCTGCCCCGCCAAAAAAACAGCGCGCCCAACAGGCAGGTTGAAGTCGCTGCAGCCAAAGCCCACCGAATCGATTGCGCCCCTGCAGTATGGAACATATCACTCAACACACCCACCAGGAGCGGACCCAGCCCCAGACCCAGCAAATTAACCGCCAGCAGGAGCAGTGCAGCGGCCTGGGTACGCCAGTGGCGGGGTACCAGGTTCTGCACGGCGGCGTAGCTCGGCGCAATCCAAAAGCTTGCAAATATCGCCGCCACCAACATGGGGACCAGCGCGAAAGGCAGGCCATCCGGCCCGCCTAACCGGTGAGTCTCAGGCCAAAGCACGAACGCCAGCTGGGTAGGCAGGGCGATCAACAGGCCAATCATGGGCACCCATAATTGCCAACGGGGATCGTGCCGCGCCCAGCGGTCTACTAACAAACCACTGGTCACGGTACCCAAAGTACCCCCAAACACGCCAATCAAACCGAGCCAGAGACCGGCATCTACCAGCGACATTCCGTGCACGCGCACCAGGAAACTTGGGGACCACACCCCCAAACCGTAGCCAGCGATCCCGGCGAACCCAACACCCCCGGCGATCCAGAGAAATCCTGGTATTGCCGCGATCCCCCGCAGGGCGATCCAAAGTGACTCATCACCGCGCGGACTTCTAGGTACCCTTGGAGGTTCCTTGACGGTGAACCGCAACACCAGCGCCAGGAGGACGCCCGGCAAACCAAAGAACACAAACACAGCCCGCCAGCCAAAGGCCTCTGCCAGGACTGCCCCACCAAACAGGCCCACCAGTATGCCAATATTGGGCGCCGCGGCGAATATGCCCTGGGCAAGCGCACGGCGCCTCGGCGGGAAATAATCTGTGATCAATGACTGGGAGGGGGGGGTTCCCCCCGCTTCGCCAATACCCACTCCCATACGCAACACAGCCAGCTGCGCAAAACTACCTGCAGCGGCACAAAGTGCCGTCATCGCACTCCAGGTTGCCATAGACAGCGCCAACACATTACGCCGGGACCAGCGATCGGCGAGACGGGCAACCGGCAATCCGAGGACAGCATAGAACAGGGCGAACGCCAACCCCGACAACAGCCCCATGGCGCTGTCTGACACGCCAAACTCCGCCTTGATGGGCTCCAGCAGAATGGTCATAACCTGGCGATCCACAAAATTGAAGACGTAACTCAGGGTCAACAGCACCAGTACATAGGCCCGATAGCGCGGAGAGAATGTTTTATAGGGAGCAAACTCAGGCTCACCTGCCAAAGGGGCAACCTGATCGGCTTTATCTGGGGGACTCACGGTTGGCATGCTGCGTTAGTCCTCATTGAGGACCGTCAGACGCGGCATGCGCGGAACTAGGGCTCGAGTCTCGTCGAGATAGGCTCGATAAGCAGGGTCATCACCCCAGCGCGACAATCCTCGTTTTGCCAGCGTCGGAATCCCGCTGATCCGCGTCAGCAGCACGACCACAAAAACGGGTGACAGCACGGCAACGTACTGCCAGTGCTGCAATGCGGGCAGCGCGGCAATGAACGCGCCGATCCACAGGATAATTTCCCCAAGATAATTGGGGTGTCGACACACGGACCATAGCCCGTGATGAATGAACTGTCCCTGTGTGCCCGGGTTTTTTCGAAACGCGGATTTCTGCGCGTCAGCCACAACCTCTGTGACAAAACCCAGCGCCCAGAGCGCGCTACCGGCGAGGGCAAGGAACGGCAATGGACCTGATGCCTCTGTGAGTATCGCCACGAGTGCGGCACTGCTGGTAACGCTGACCCACAGACCCTGAAGGGTCCAGATCAGGAGAAAGCGCCAGAAGGACTGCTTAATACTCCGAAAACGACGGTCCTCCCCGACATCGACAATGCGCAGGAACAAAAAGCTGCCCAATCTGAGCGCCCAAACAACAACCAATCCAGCGAGAAGATAGTTGTAGACATCAGGCGCGGGATTGATCAGCAGCGCAAAACTCACGGCCAGAATAAAGGACAGGCTGCCAATCAGGTCGTAGAAACGCTCCGTGTGGAACAGCCACGCGTGCAGGAAGCCGGCGAGCTGTATAAGAAATACCAGGGCAAAAATAGCTGGCAGCGCGGCGCCTTGCCAGCCAACGCCGACGGCCGGGTTGATGAGCGCGCCGTAACCCAGGCACAGCAGCACCAGGAGTGCGGGCAGCAGGCGCTTACTAATCTGCATAGGCTCGCCGGCCTGCCCCGTGCCCAGCCACCCGGACGGGAGACCCAACTGCCCCCAGGGCGGTGGTTGGCGCCACCATCATCCTGCTCAGGATCCAGCAGCGGGAGGAAAATCAGCCAACAGCTCGCTGGCGATGGCCATCGTCGCGTTGTAGCGTTCGCTCATTGACGGATGGTCCTTCAAGCGACCCTCGGCGATTCCCCGCCAAACGATTTTCTGGGTTTTGGCGTCAATGATGTCGAGGATGGCGGTACCCTCATCGTACTCGCGGACACTCGGGCCCGAGCTGTAACCCACACTGACGCCGCGACCGTAAGTACCGCCGGAAACGCTGCCGTGCATGCCCTGGTCATAGCCCGTAGTGTGGACAATCTGCTGGCGCTGTTTGGAAACGTTGTAATTGATCCAGAAATCCGCCTCTGGGGTGGTGCTCTCCCGCAGGTTGTGGCGCGCCAGCTCCCGCCCGACCACCTCACGGATACGTTTGTCTGACGGGTTGACCTTGCGATATTCGGATTCCCGGGTATGCACCATGTCGTCATACCAGTGATAGGTTTTGAAGCTCGAAAAATCAAAATTCCGGTCGTAATCGAATTCGTAGCTGGGCTTGCTTGCGCAAGCCACCAATCCGATGACCATCAATACAGTGCAACCAAAACGGAACATTGCGGTAACCTAGCGCGGTTGAGGGCACGCAGAGAATACACAATTGGTCCTACTTTGACCCCCCAGGCGCATAACCCAATATGACTACGCTCGCCCTGTTCCCGGATATCCACGGGATCGACAAGGAGACGCTCAAAACCTGGACCGCTCGGCTGGCTGCCGGGGACAGGTACCGCGCCGGGGAAATACGGGGCGACGAACGGCGCAGGGAATTTATAGTCTCGAGAACACTTCTGGCCAGTCTGGCCCGGAACAACCTTGGGTTATCCGTACAGGTCCTATCGTCTGTGGGTGAACCGCCGAGGCTTCTGACCCGTGACGGTGAGCACATCGCCTGCAGCATCAGCCACTCCAAAGATGCGGTGTTAGTAGGTATGAATACCGGGGGCAGTATTGGGGTAGATGTGGAGCGCCATGGAACCCGAGCGCTGGACAAACTTGTAAAACGCTATTTTTGGACCGCAGGCCATGATTATTTCGCTGGGCAATCGCCAGCGGCGGGGCAGAGCTGGTTCTACAGAGAATGGTGCGTTCGCGAAGCGCTGCTGAAGTGTCATGGCCAGGGCAACCTGTTACGCCTGTTGGGAGCACCCCTGCAACTGCCGTCCCAGTTTACCGCCCGGGTCGGACAGACCACAGACCTCACGATCGCCGCGGTCTTTGAGGGGTCAGGTTATCCTGATGTGGTCGTTGCCCGAGCCGATGCTTGTGGTGACCTGATCATCACCCCACCCGAGCCCAGCGCGGCACTGCCCTTGCTTTACAACCCACTTGCCCAATAACGCGGACCGGCCTGACCAGGGCTTGGGATAAGCACGGCAGATCGATCGAGGGTATTCGATACTCCCGGTGGTCGGCATAGGCCACCGATTCGACAGGATAGGTTGCCAGTGCCGCCGTGGGCAGGACAATCTCTACCAGGGCGGCGGTGCCAAAGCGCTGCGCCCAAACCGTTTCGCCCACGCGCACAGCCCAACGGGGGTTCAGCTTCAGCAGGGTGAATGGATCACCATCGGATGAGGGCTGCAGGCGTTGACCGTGGGCCCGCTCGATCGCTGTGACGGTGTTCGGTGTCACCGCCTGCCACAGGGTAATCACGTTGGACTCTGACATGGCTACAGGGCGCTCCGTTGAACAATGAGTCACCAGCCTGCAACAACGTTGTGTCGGTCATGGCGCGGGTAAATGCCCATCCAGAGATGAAATCTGTGCAAATATGACGTGGCGGCAAAGCACGCCATCGCGATTCAATCGACGATCTCCCCTGCGGTGACCAGCGACAGTACGAAGACGCTCACCCTCTTCCAGCGGTGCCAATGGTTGTCACGGGTATACTGGCGACCCCAGCATGGGAGCAGGCCGGACGCTTGGTGCGCCGCCGTCGACCTGCCGGTCGCGTCCCGTACACCCTTGGCAGACCGCAGTGCGTCCGTCGGGCTGCCCCAACCCCAGATGTGAAATAAACCAATGATCCGAGTCAAAGCATTCACTTCTCCCCAACTCTCCGTAGCCGATTGGCACATTCAGACCGGAGACGCCTGGTGCGTTGTGGGCCCCAATGGCGCTGGCAAACAGTATGTCGACCAGCTCCTACTCGGTGACCTGCAGGGCGATGCCGCGGATTCGGTGACCCACACCCTCCCACCCAACCGCATTAGCCTGGTGTCCTTCGAGCAACAGCAGGAAATTTTTGAGCGAGAAATGAAACTGGCGGCGACAGACCTGCTGCCGGAGAGCGAGACGGCGACGCTGACGGCAGATTTTCTGCCGCCCGAGAGCCTTGACGCGCCCCTGATTGATGCACTGAACCTGCGCCATCGACTCCAGAGCCCCTACACACAGCTCAGTACGGGAGAGAGCCGCAAGCTCCTCATTGCACAGTCGATCCTGACGGGTAGCGGCCTGCTGGTGTTGGATAACCCCTTCGACAGCCTCGATCCGAGTGCCTGTGCCAGCCTGTCCGAAGCTCTGCGCACCGTCTGGCAGGAGGGTACAACCCTTGTGTTGCTGCTCAGTAATCGCAACGACCTACCGAACTGGTGTCAGTCGCTGGTCATCGTGAGTGACGGCAATCTGCGCAATCTGGGTCCACTGCACGCTGCTGCAGCGCAAGAGGCGCTGGACCAGCTCTTCGCTCCGGTCGAACAGCCCGATTGGCCCGAGCAAGTCATGCACCTGGACCAATTTGCCCACGACTTCATCGTGGATATTCGTGATGCGACCGTCCGCTACGGTGACAAGCTGGTCTTCAAAAATCTGACATTTCAGCTGGCGCCGCTTCAGCATGCGCTTGTTACCGGCGATAATGGCTCTGGAAAATCGACGCTGCTGGGACTGATAACGGGAGACAACCCCCAGTGTTACAGCAACCGTGTGGAGGTTCTGGGCTATTCCCGTGGTGGTGGCGAGTCGATCTGGGAGTTAAAGCGCCAGATGGGAATTGTCAGCAGCGAACTGCACCGACTGTACCGCGTGCGCTGTGACGCCCTGACGGTCGTATGCTCGGGATTTTTCGATTCCATTGGCGTGTACGATACCGTCAACGAAGTGCAGGTTCGCATTGCCCGCCAGTGGCTCCACGCGGCCGGTCTGGCCGGACGCGAAGCAGACCCATTTCACCGGATGAGCTATGGCGAACAGCGCTTGGTATTAATAGCCCGCGCCCTCGTGAAATCTCCTCTGCTACTGGTTTTGGATGAACCGACCCAGGGCCTCGATGAGCTCAATCGATCCAGAGTTCTCAATCTTTTAACGACACTTGAGGCACGCCGGCACACCACGCTGATTTTTGTCAGCCATCGTCTTGATGAGCATCTACCCCTATTCCAGAGCCATTTCCACCTGCAGGGCAGCGACAGTGATTGAGTCCCCGCCCTGCCATCTCCACCCCAGCGCGACCGCCGGGGGTCGACGAATGTCGGGGTAGGTACTAGGCTCCTCCAGAACCTGAGCGTATCGAGACACTGCCGTGGGATGGATAGGAAAGCTGTTGTTGGCCCTGGCGCTTGTGCTGCTTTCGGCAGTCGCAACCATCTGGGTGGGCAAGGACAGCGAACTCTTTCGGGACCTGGTGGCCCACGAAGTCGGCCGGGTTCTACAGCGTACAGTCACGATTGGTGACCTGGATATCCAGCTGGGTAGCCAGCTCGAGGTCGTCATTAATGATCTCGTTGTCGACCAACCCGAGGGAATTAGCGGTCCACCGTTTGTCCGACTGGCATCAGCGCAGTTGCACACCACTTTCCAGAGCCTGTTGGCCGACCCCCCCCGCATCCAGTCGCTCTCCCTACGGGGCACAGGGCTGACCTTGCGGCACGGGGGCAGCGGCCGCAGCAGCTGGCAATTTGGCGCCGAAGAAGTCACCGGCGACGAGCCGGCACCCGCGACCGGGCAGTCCTTACCAGTCTTGATCGAGAGGACCACCGTCACAGGTCTTCAGATTGACTCGGTCGACGCCGGGGGCCGATCTCGCCAGCTGGCAGCAGATGCCACGCTGGCGAGTGACGCGACGGGAGTCAAGCTGACCCTGGATGGCATGCTGAACGGCAGTCCGATTGAGGCCCGGGTCAGCGCCTCCCCCGCCGACGCGGGCAGGGCCCTGAAGGATGTCAACATCGCCGCTGAACTGAGTTTGGATGAGGTCAGTTTAGCCGGTGAGGCTGTGATCGGAGATATCCTCGCACCGGAACGACCCAGCATTGACCTCACGCTTCGTGGACCCAGCGTTGAATACTTTACTGATCGACTGAACATGGCGCCCATCAGTTCTGGACCATTGGACGTAAAAATCTCAGCGTTCCCCGTCAAAGGGCAAATGATAGTGGGGGTCAACGGCATACTTGGCGAATTTTCCGTCGTGTTGAACGGCGATGTCGATAACCTGAGAACGCTGTCGAGGGCCAATCTGGCGATCGCCGTCAGTGGACCCAACATTGGCCGGATCAGCGAGCTGGCCGGAATCGAGAACGTTCCCCAGGTACCCTTCAGTATCTCGGGCAACGTGAGGCGACGCGGTACCCACCTTGAAATCAGTGATTCCAGGATCAACATAGGCCGGCTACAGGTCATAGGGTCCCTCGATATTCCTGATCTGGCCCAACCTGCCCGGGCTAACCTGTCCGCAAAGGCATCCGTCCCGGCGATTGAAGTTTTCAGCACTATTATGGGTCTACCGGAGGGCGTTCGTGGTGCCGTGGCTACAGAAGTACTGCTGGATGCCAGCGCAGCAGAGACGACTCTGGCGGGATCAGTAACGACAGATTACGGAAAACTGTCGGTGGATGGCAGGCTGGGCGGTGGTCGGGATTTAACCGGCACCAGCCTCCGCGTAAGTGCCCTGGGGAACGAGATCGGCCAACTGCTGGAAGTCGCCGGGCTCGACCCACCGACAAGCGGGCCGTGGACACTGGAGACTGACCTGTCAGTCCGCGACGACAGGCTCCAACTGTCCTCGGGAAAGGCCAGCCTGAACGACCTCACGAGCGAGTTTTCAGCAACTATTTTCCGTACGGAACCCCTTGAGAACCTGTCCGGCGAACTGGCTGTTTTCGCCGCCAATCCGCGCGGCAGTGCTCTGCCCTGGCTGGGCGAGGAACACGACCTGATGCCACTGATTCCCGATCAGGCTATGGATATCAGTGTCTCGGCAACCTGGTCGGAGCGCGAACTGGACCTGGAAAACCTGTTGGTAACCCTGCCTGATGCTCAACTGCGCGGTGGCCTGACCTTTAAGCCTGATGATCCATCACTCGCTGGCCGGATCAGGCTTGTGGGAGCGGAACTGTCAGGGTATTTGCCACCCTTCGGATTTCTCGAAAATCTGCCGGAGCAACAGCTGGACTTACCGCTGACCATGGAAGGTGAATTCCACATGCGGCAGAGGAAGCTGACCATCGACAGCCTCAATTTTCAATTGGGTGATTTGGTAGCAGGGGGGCAAATGACGCTGGGGGATGACCTGGCAGATGTCGCTGTTGACCTCTCGGTAGAGAATGCTTACGACTGGTTCGGTGCTGACCCGAAACTCACGGCAGGGGGAGCGCTGCAAGCCACAGCGAGTGCCAAGCTGCGTGTTACAGACAACACCATAAACATCGGGAAGCTCAACATAACAACAGGGCAAGGTGGCGCTCTCGAAGCCAACGGCGAACTTCATTACGGCGACTCCTTTGCGGGCACCGGACTCAGGCTCAGGGTGGACCTTCCCGACCTGAACCGCTTGGGCCTGCTGGCGGGAATCCCGCTACCCCACATACCCCTGCAGGCGGACGTCGAATTCGATGGTAATCAGACTCGACTGACCGCGCGGCAGCTGCGGGTCGTATCCCTGGACTCGGAATTCAACGGTAGCCTTGAGGTCCAGAATCCCTCACACCCTGAGATCAGCATTGCCCTGCAGGCCGACCTGCTGGACGTTCGGCCGTTTTTCTCCCAACCCACTGAGAGTGATGGGGGAACGCTGCCAGCCGAGACCCCGCCCCCCACAGCAAAAGCTGCTAAAGGCGCCCGCCTCATTCCAAAGATCGCGTTGGATCTCGCGCCTCTGGCTGCTTTTGATGCCGACATCGCGATTGATGTGGAGCGCCTCGTGGGCCACACCCGCAGGCTGAAAGACCTGAAAATAAACGCGCAGGTCACCCGGGGCAGCCTGCTCATTAATGAGGCATCAGGGACTGATGAATCCCAGGGCAAGATAGCCTTCTCCGGTTTTGCCGTGCCGGGGGAAAACGGTCATCGTGTCGGCCTGGATTTCGACGGCTACGATATCAATCTCGGTTTTCCTGCCCGAAGCCCCGATGAAGTCCATTTGCTGCCGCGCTTTAATATGATGGGCGAGATGTTCAGCACCGGAAGTGACCTGCGGGAACTCGCCGCCGGTTTGAACGGTGCCATTCAGGTTACTTCGGGGGAGGGCCGGGTTTCCTCCCAGACGTCGGGGTTACTGACCAACGATTTTCTCGATGAGCTTTTCAATCTGGTCAACCCTCTGCGCCAGGAGGAGGACTACACCCAAGTACGCTGCATGACAATTTTAGCGGAGGTTCGTGACGGCCAGCTGAAGGGCGACCCCCTCGCAACCCTGGTCACCAATAAGCTCGCCATCATCAGCAAGGCCCAGGTTAACCTCGCGGATGAAAAGCTTTTCATGACCTTCAACACCATACCCCAGCGAGGTCTGGGTATTAGCGCAAGTTCCGCGTTCAACCCCTTTGTTGGCGTTGCGGGAACGCTCGCGAAGCCCCAGCTGACCCTCGACGCCCAGGGTACGGTGATCCAGGGCAGCCTTGCCGTGGCAACGGGTGGTATATCCCTGCTGGGAAAAAGTGTTCTGGATCGCTTTACGGTGACCAAAAAGTCCTGTGCGAAGGCGGAAACCGGTTTTCTCGACGAGCACGAGGCCGCTGAATTAGCCTATCTGAAGTTTCGGGACGCTACGCTGTCCCCGGTGCAGCAGTAGATCCAGCAACGGTACAGGGGACTCCCGGCGCGCCGACGTGGGACGAGGCGGTACATCAGCTGCCCGGACCCGAGACACGGCATGCCCCTAAGGCGCAATCAACGGTGCTGATTGAACGCCGGATTACGTGCGCCCACCATTGCGCACCCTGTCGGGCTGCCATGTGACCTGCTGCGTGTCAGATTTCCTTGGGGTGACCCGCGTAAGCCTGGGACGCCAGGGCGCCCGATACCCGCTCGATGCCCCGCGACTCCTGCAAATGAAAGCACAGATCGGCCCGGGCGGGCATGGTCTCAAGCCCCCACTCGGTCAGGCGCTGATAAAACTGCAGAAAACGTGCCAGCGCCGGACGCCCCATAAGGCCTGCCTGTCCGGAGGCCTTATCACCGAGCCGATTACGTAACTTTTGCTCCTGCTCCCAGCGCCATGCAGAAACACTGTGAAAGCTGGGGGCTTTCAGCACTAGGAGGGTGTCAATCATGTCAAATACCGCCTGGTACGGACCCGATAGCGCCTCATTAACGGCGGACCGCCACACGGCTCGAGGGTCTTCTGACCGCTCCAAATTATTTGCCGGCTCGGCCAGTTCTTCTGCGGGTTGTGCAGGCAACCCAATACACCATCCCTCGAGGAGCACAAGGTCCACATGAGCGGGTGTTACGGCAACACCCGAGGGCGCCCTGTCATCAGCCGCCTTGTCGAACTTCGGCAGGACCGTGGGGTCAGGGGCGGCATCCCGGACGGATCGAAGCACGTCGGCCAGAGCCCAGATTTCGTGGGTACCCGGCACCCCCCGTGTTATGAAGAGGGGGTGGACGGTCTCGGCGAGTCGCTCCCGTTCTGCCCGGGGCAGGTAGAAATCATCCAGCGACAGGGTCAGGACTCTGACACCCCCCAATTCCCCCAGCCATGCTTCCAGCAGCGCCGCCAGGGTGCTCTTACCGGAGCCTTGGCAACCGTACAGCCCCACCACTTCAGCCGCGGGGGTTAACGGCTTGTGAACCCTGGCGCTCTGTCGTTCAAGGAGTGCCGCCACGAGGGGCGCGAACCAGGTCTCGGCGGCATCGCGATAGCTGGTTGGCAAACGCTGCCGTGCCAGGAACGCGTTCCAGAACCGATCATCTGGCAGGACGCTCGTTAGGTCCAACATGGCGGTGGGGGACCTGGGTCAATCTCGAAACAACTCAGAGCAGCCATCACGCCAGGCCCACCACAAGGAAGGCAACCCCAGCCAAAACCGCAGCCAGAAGCGCGTAGGGTAGCTGGGTCAGCGCATGGTCATAGGTTCGGCATCCGGCACCCTGGGCACTCAGAACAGTGGAGTCGGAATAGAAACAGGCATGACTGCCAAAGCCACTGGCCGACAGCAAGGCCCCCACAATCAATAACATGTTGACGTCCATGGCTTCGGCGAGGGGAAATGCCACCGGCATGGCAATGGCAATCACGCCCCAGTTTGACCCGGTGGTATAGGAAACTATCGACATCGTGATGAAGATCAGCACGGGTAGCAAATCGGCGGTCATGTAAGGCTCCACGCCGGCTATTACGTAGTCTGTCAGGCCAATCGCATTGTTGGCTTCAACGAAGACGAAAAGGGCAAGCAGCATTGACAGTACGGGCACCATGGATTTCAGCCCGTCCACGCAGGTATCAAACAACGCCGTCGCGGGCATGATGCCAAGTAACTGGTACTGGATCAGGGTCACTGCGATACCGAGCATAACGCCACGCAAAAGGTCGACCTCAGGAAAAATCGTGAAACCCAACAGCGCAATCATGGGAACAAAAAACACGCTGATTCGGCTGCGCTCCACGGACTCAACCGCCAGGGCGGGATCCTCAAAAATGCCCAGGTCGCCGGTCTCCTGGGCGCGTTCCTCGGCTCGTCTGAGAGGGCCAACAAGGGGTATGACACCAAAAATAACCAGGGGTACGACCAGCAAGGCCAACAGGGGATAAAACATGTACGGAACCGACGCGAAAATCATGGCAATGCCCTCGCCTCGCTCAGCAATCGCATTTTTCTCCAGCAACCCACCAAAGAAGACACCCCAACTCGAAATCGGTATCAGCAAGCACATGGGCGCCGCAGTGGAGTCAACCACGTAGGCCAGCATCTCCCGAGACACCCTGAAGCGATCGGTCACCGACTTCATGGTCGCACCCACGGTGAGTGAATTTAGGTAATCGTCGAGAAAAATAAAGAGTCCCAGCAGCCATGTGGCCGTCAGGCTACCCCGCTTGCTACCGAGCCTTCGGGTGAGTGCCGCGCCGAAGGCATAGGAACCCCCGCCCTTCACCAACAGAGCGATAAAGCTCCCATAAAGAGCACAGACCAGGATCACCCAGGCCGTTGCTTCATCCATCAGTACCTGGGTTGTGACCTCGGCGAGACGATCCGCAAAGGACCAGCCATCCATGATCACAAAGGCCAGAATGGCACCGGCTATGACGGACTCCAACGTCCTGTGGCTCCAAATGGCCAGCATCAGGACCAGAGCGGTGGGCAACAAACTTACAGCGCCATAATCCATAAGGGGGGACTCCCGGATACAGTGAAAAAAGGATTCGATACACGAACTGTAACCCAGCTGTGATAAATCACCGAAAGCAAGACGCTACTATGTACTTTGCCCGCCCGAGCGAGGCGTGTATGTTGCGACAGACCAACTGGACAATACCCCACCGCCACTGACCCATTAGAGGAACAACGGATTGAACCTTGCTCAACTGCTAGCCGATATCGAGGCCTCGGAGCCCGGACCGGAAACCGCTGCCATTTTTGATTTCGACGGGACCATCATTGCCGGCTATTCAGCAACGGTGTTCCTGCAGGATGCCCTGACCCGGGGCGAGCTAAAGCCCGATGAACTGTATGAGCTCACCCGGGCGCTGACTGGTTTTGGTCTGGGTAATATGGGTTTCTCCGCCCTCATGGCGGTGCACGCGCAATACCTGGCAGGTCGCAGTGAGGCTGACTATTCCCGCAACAGCGAGCGGCTGTTTCGACAGAAAATTGCCCGGTTGATTTATCCGGAAACCCGCGAACTTATTGCGGCTCACCAGGCCAAGGGCCACACGGTGGCGATTATCAGCTCCGCGACACCCTACCAGGTCGTGCCGGCGGCACGGGATCTGAATATTGAGCACGTGTTTAGTACGGACCTTGAGGTTGAAGCCGGTGCGTTTACGGGTGCAGTGATAAAGCCCACCTGCTTTGGTGAGGGCAAAGTCGAAGCAGCAAGGACCCTGGCAAAGCGGACAGGCGCAGACCTGGCAGAGAGTTTTTTCTACTCTGACAGCATCGACGATATCCAGCTTTTGGAATACATCGGGCGACCGGTAACACTCAATCCCCGTAAACGCCTCAGGCAGATCACCCAGGAACGACAGTGGCCAACGGCAACTTTTGACAGTCGCGGGCGGATCTCGGTGAATCGCTTTCTTCGCTCGGTCGCCGCCACCGGCTCGGTGGTCGGCAGTATGGCGGCAGCGCTCCCCGTTTATGCACTTACCCGATCCAAGCGGGACTCGCTGAACTTTTCCATCTCACTGTTCGCGGACACCACAAGCGCCCTGATCGGTCTCGATCTGGATATCCGGGGCGAAGAAAACCTGTGGCGCCAGCGCCCCGCAGTTTTCATGTTCAACCATCAAAGCAAAGCTGATGTGGCTATCATGGCTCGCCTGGTTCGTCGGGACGTCGTCGCGGTGGGCAAAAAAGAGATCCAGCGCATGCCACTCATCGGCCAGGCCATGGGGGCAGCCGGTGTTGTGTTTATTGACCGGTCGGACCGCAGCAAGGCCATTGAATCCATGACACCCCTGGTGTCGGCCATGAAGGACGAGGGCAAGTCCCTGGTCATTGCACCGGAAGGCACCCGGGCACCGACGCGCAAGCTCGCACCGTTCAAGAAGGGCGGCTTTCATATGGCCATGCAGGTGGGTGTCCCCATCGTACCGGTGGTCATACATAACGCGGGAGACATTGCGCCCAAAGGAGGTTTTGTCTTTAAGCCGGGGACCGTCCGAATTGACGTGCTACCGCCGGTGGATACCTCTGGCTGGTCGACAGCGCGCATGAACGAACAGGTCACCGAGGTGCGCAACCTATTCCTGCGTACGCTTGGACAACCCGAACAAAGCGTTGCTGAAGCCCTGCGAGAACGCAATGAATTGCCCGATGACATGCGCCCGGAGCAGGCGGGTAAAACCCGCAAGAAAACCCCCGCCAAAAAAGGTGCAGCGCGAAAAATCCGGGGCAAACTGGTCAGTGCCGCTAACCGGGTGAGGAGCAAGAAACCAACAGACCAACAGCCCCAGACAACACCTGCCAATACCCACAAGCCCACCCAGGTAACCACGGGCACCAATGGCAAAGCCGCCGCCACCCCAAAGCCAGCCAGGGCAAAGACAACCGCCAAAACGAAAGCCGCTGCCACCCCTAAGCCGACCAGGGCCAAGACAACCGCCAAAACGAAAGCCGCCGCCACCCCTAAGCCAGCCAGGGCCAAGACAACCGCCAAAACGAAAGCCGCCGCCACCCCTAAGCCGGCCAGGGCCAAGACAACCGCCAAAACGAAAGCCGCCGCCACCCCTAAGCCGGCCAACAGCGCAAAAAACCGCAGGTCAACCGGCAGTGCGGCGACCACCTCGGGGCGCACCACGCCCCCGCCCCGCCGCGCTGCCGTCAAGCCCAAACTGGCAGGCGGCTCCTGACCCCTGCATATGGCAAAAAGTTACTCGGAAATCGTACACCAGGCGTCACCGTGGCCCGAGGATTCGCGACCGATCATTTTCCTTATAGATGCAGCCAGCGGGCTGGAGCGACAACTCCTGCTGGACTGGATAGAAGCCCATCGACCCCTCGAAGCCCAAGCCAGCATTGTGCACCTGTCCCTTGGCGATGACCGCAAACCGCTGGAAGTCGGGCCTTTGCACGATGCCATTTCGTTCAATAGCGATACGCTGGTGGCCCCCCTGCGCGTGGCGTGGACACCCGGTGACCGCGCTTACGCCGCAGGTCCTCGCCTGATCGACCTGCTTCAGGGTCCCGAGAGAAGACCCGGGCCTCTGCGGGCCCGTTACACACTGAAACGCCACCCCGAACGCGTACATCTGGTCAGGGGCTCCCCCGATGGCACAGACACCATGGCTCAGCGGTTTACCGGGAAGTACAGCATGGCCGCCTCAGAAAATGGGGAAGCTTTTGCGATCTTCATCGCACGGCAGGCAGCGATCGTGCTCGATGCCACTGAGCGCAAACTGCAGGGTGGGCGTTACAAGGTCCCGCGTTACATCGCCCAATCACTGCGCAGTAACCAGACGCTCAAGGACGAACTCGCTGCCATTGCCTCAGAACGTGGCGAGCCGAAGGCAGAAGTCACTGAAGAGGCCAACGAGTACTTCAGCGAAATGATCTCGATTCCCACCAGCTTCTGGCTGGATGTCTGGATCAAGTTCAGCAATTTCTGCCTCGGTCTCGGGTACGAGCGCCGGCTCAACTACAATTCAGCTGATCTGGAACGGGTGAGAAACGTTGTCCGAAATCACCCCTCTGCCCTGCTGTGGACCCATAAGACCTACATCGACGGGTTTGTGGTCCCCAAACTGCTTTTCGACAACAACTTCCCGGTTCCCCATTTTTTCGCTGGAGCCAATCTGAACATCCCCGTGATGGGGCGTCTGGTGAAGCGGGCAGGCGGGGTATTCATCAAGCGGACATTTGCCGATAACCCCGTCTATAAAGCCGCACTGCGCCACTACATCGGCTACCTCATGGAAAAGCGCTTTCCGCTAACATGGTCCTTTGAGGGCACGCGATCACGACTGGGCAAATTGATGCCGCCAAAATATGGCGTCTTGAAATATGTTATCGAAGGCTGCAGCAGCGCGGGTTCAACCAACATCCACATTATTCCGGTAACGGTGTCCTACGACCTGATTCGCGATGCCGAAGAATACGCCAGAGAACAATCAGGCGTCCCCAAGGCACCTGAGTCGCTCAGCTGGCTGGTGGGTTATATCCGCAGCCTCGCCCGGCCAATGGGTAAGATCTACGTGGACTTTGGCGAACCTGTTGTTCTGCCTGAACCGCCAAGTCCTGAAGACCGACTGGCCCTGGCGAAAATCGCCTTTCAGGTGGCCGTAGAAGCCAACAGGGTCACCCCGATCACTTACCCGGCCGTGATCTGTATGGCACTGCTCGGTGTGTACCCACGGGCACAAACCGAAGCTGAGGTGAGCGCGACCGTTGCCGATATCATCGGCTGGGCTAGGCAGCGGCAGCTAAGGATGTCCGCCGACTTTGACCGACAGCAACTTGAGGGCACCGGGAAGCTACTGGACCTCATGATCGGTGAGGGCATCATTACCCGCTTTACCGGCGGGCCGACTACGGTCTATGGCATCGAGTCCGCCAATGTTGCGGTGGCCAGTTACTACCGCAATACGATCGTCCATTTCTTCGTCAACAAGGCCATTATTGAGCTGGCCCTGATCGCTGTCGCCGAGCACGGCGCAGACGGCGAACCGAGCGATGCTGAAGCGCTGTTCTGGAGCGAGGTCCTCGAACTTCGGGACCTGTTTAAATTCGAATTCTTCTATCCGCCCACAGAGGCCTTCCAGGCGGAGATTGCAGCGGAACTGGATCGCATCGATCCCAACTGGGGCGCAGAGCTGGGGGCGGGCGTTAAAGGTGTACGCCGGCTGCTGCTGCTGTGTGCACCCCACGTCGCCCATATGACGCTGCAAATGTATGTTGAATCCTACAGTATTGCCGCTGACCTGCTGGCCAATATGGCCCCCGAAGAAACCATCGAGGCAACGGATTTTGTCGATCGCTGTATGAATTATGGTAAACAGGCATTACTGCAGCGGCGAATTTCCAGCGAGGCATCCAACCTGAAACTGCTCTTCAAGAATGCCTGGGACACGTTGTCCTCGAGAAACCTCACGGACCAGTCGTTGGCCAACTACCGCGACGCCCGACTGCATCAGGCTGAGGCGCTGGATCGACTCATTCACCGGGTCGAGATAAGCCGCGCGTCCGCTATCGCGAGCCGCGGACGACCCACCATTCGTGATGGAGCGCGCAGTGGCCTATAAGCTTGCGGTCATGGGTGGTGGCAGCTGGGGCACGACCGTGGCGTCACTGGTTTCCCGCAATGCCGAGGTGATGCTCTGGGCCCGGGACAGCGCGACCGTTGAGGATGTCAACGAGAAGCACAGAAATACCCGCTACCTGGGTGATGCCCCACTGCACCCCTCGCTGCGGGCAACAACCGATCCCGCAGAGGCCGTGGCGGGGGCTGACGCCGTGATAATGGGGATTCCCTCCAATAACTTCAGGAACGTGCTCAACGACATCGCTGTGACGCTGCCCTCGAGTGTTCCCCTTATCAGTCTTACAAAGGGACTTGAGCGGGCCACAAAACTGCGCATGACCGAGGTCTGCAGGGAAGTGGCGCCGGGTAGACCCGTGGGCGTACTCACGGGCCCCAACCTCGCCCGGGAAATTATCGCTGGGCAGGCGGCCGCCAGCGTCCTTGCCCTCGACGATCCGGGCCCCCAGGCCTGGCTGCAGCCTCTCCTGAACGTCGGTTTGTTCAGGGTCTATACCAACCCAGATCACGTTGGCTGCGAGCTGGGAGGTGTTTTTAAAAATATTATCGCCATCGCGGTGGGCATGGGCGATGGTCTCGGCGCCGGTGACAACACGCGCGCCGCTCTTATCACACGGGGCCTGGCAGAAATGACCCGCCTGGGCACCGTGCTGGGTGGGCGGGCGGAAACCTTTGCCGGCCTTGCCGGGATGGGCGACATGATTGCCACCTGCACCAGCCCACAAAGCCGCAACCGACACGTGGGCATCGAGCTGGCCAAGGGCCGCAGCATAGACACCATCATCGACAGTATGCACATGGTGGCTGAGGGGGTTAAAAGCGCGCCAACGGTGATTGAATTGGCGCAGGAGCACGGTGTTGATATGCCCATCTCAAGTGACGTGTTCAAGGTTGTCACCGGTGCCGCCAACGCCAGTGGCGTTTACCGGGGCTTGCTGCGTACCCGGGCGGCGGCCGAGTCCGAACCCGGTTAACGGCGGATTCATCTCGCAAGCAGCGTACAGTGAACATGGCGCAGTGGCGGCCTCAATCGGGCAGCCGCAGGGAAAATGATGGGGAACGAAAAATGAATAACGTCATCAGGGTAATCGGAGTGTCGATGTTGGCACTGGTCCTAGCCGGGTGTGCAAGCAGTCCAACAGGCCGCAGCCAGTTCCTGTTGATCTCCCCGGAAGCCGCGATCCTCGAATCTGAAACCGCTTACCTGAGTACCGTGGGTGCACTGGATCGGGAGGGCAAACTGGTCACCAACCCTGAAATGGTAGGCCGAGTCGCCCGAATTACAGGCCGTCTGGTCACTGTCGCCGAGCAGGCGTTTCCCCGGACAGGTGACTGGCAGTGGAGTGTCGCCATTATTGATGATCCCGATACCGTGAACGCCTGGTGTATGGCCGGAGGACGCATGGCGGTCTACACGGGGCTGATCGAACAACTGGAGCTGACAGACGACGAGCTGGCACAGATCATGGGGCATGAAATTTCACATGCTCTGGCCAACCATACCGCGGAGCGTATGTCCCGGGCGATTGCCACATCGATCGGGGTGGTCGCCGTCGGGGTGGCGGCCGACAACAGTGCAGCCGCGATGGCCGGCGCCGCAATGGCGGCCAATGTAGCACTCGAACTACCCAACTCGCGGACCGCAGAGAGCGAGGCAGACACGATTGGCATGGAGCTGGCAACCCGGGCGGGTTATGACCCTGAGGCGGCCGTCACGCTGTGGCAAAAAATGGGGAGCCTGAGCGAGCAGCGACCGCCGGAATTTCTCAGCACGCATCCGGAACCTGCCAACCGGCAGGCAGCACTACAGAAGCAAATCCCAGCGATGCTGGCCCTCAACCCTACCGGCAAAAAAGCGGCCATCACTGAAATCGACATGGTCCTCTGAGCCCCGCCCTAGCGCACGGTGTGCAGGAAGTGCAGATGGGTTTCGTACTGGTTGAGCATATCGAGTACAACCTGCTCCTGCGACCAACCCATAATGTCGTAATCCTGGCCGCCCTCGATGAGGTGGACCTCCGCCCGATAAAAAATTTCACCCCCCACCATCTCCTCAAGTGCCTTGCCTGAGAGTGGCTGATCCGGCTTGGGGTGACTTTTCACCCGCACTTCGTAGGCAAAATCAATCTCCGTACCCTGTGCGACCTCAAGGCGCAGGGCGCCGTCTTCATTAATATGGTTGGTAATCTGGGTGCGGACATCATGCTCATTGAGTGCCTGGGCGAAGCTGTGCATGGCAGGGAACACCACCTCCCGCTGAAAATCCTGAACCCGCCCGTCAGCTGGGTAGGCCAGCAGATTGGCAAGCCGCTGGCGCCAGTCGGTATTCCCCGCCTCGGCGGGGGGATGAATCGATGTGATCTGGCGCTTTGCCCCATCAATGACCAGCGCTTTACCAAACCCCCAGAAAGCGCCCAGCAGGGCCACTGAGAATGGTAGCGCACTGGCTATCGTGGCCGTTTGCAATGCCTGCAGCCCTCCTCCCACCAGCAGTATGGACGCTATCAAGGCGATCACCAGCGTCCAGATGGAACGTTGTATGGCCGGGGTATTGTCATCGCCCCGGGCACTCAACATATTGAGCACCATAGCGCCGCTGTCAGCGGAAGTGACGAAGAAAATCACAATCATTACCAGGCAAATGGCACTCATCACTTCCGTAGCGGGCAGAAACTCCAGAAACCGGAACAGCCCCACCGCCTGATTTTCCTGAACGGCAACACCCAGCTCAGTAAATCCCTGGTTGGTAATCAGCTCTATCGCGCTACCCCCGAGAACACCCATCCACAGGCAGATGAACAAAGTGGGCACGATAGTGACGCCCAGCAGAAATTCCCGAATGGTACGGCCTCTGGAAATCCGGGCGACGAAGACCCCGACAAACGGGGTCCAGCTTATCCACCAGCCCCAGTAAAAAATCGTCCACCCCCCGAGCCAGTCAGAGGGGGCATACACATACAGATCGAGGGTCTGGGGAATCAGGCCGGCGACGTAACCACCAAAGTTCTGCAAGGTACCGGACAGCAGAAGCGCGGTGGGCCCGGCGATCAGGATCATCGTGAGCAGCAGCACCGCCAGGACGGTGTTGATTTCAGACAGCCGTTTGATCCCGGCGTCGAGTCCCATGATCACTGACACGGTGGCCAGACCCATTGTCCCGAAGATAAGCAGCACCTGCACCCACACATTAATGGGGAGATCGAAAAGATAATTAAAACCGGTGTTGATCTGCAGCACGCCGAGTCCCAGGCTTACTGAAATACCGTAGGTTGTACAAATCACCGCAAACACATCCACCGCCGCACCCATAGGGCCGTAGATCCGTTCGCCTATGAGAGGGTAAAAAGCGGAGCGCAGGGTGAGGGGCAAGTCATGCCGGTAGGCAAAATAAGCCAACACCATAGCCACCGCGGCATAGGTTGCCCAGGCGTTGAACCCCCAGTGGAAATAGCTGATCTGTATGGCTTTGGCCGCCGCAGCGGTTGTCCCCCCCTCGCCGACTGGGGGAGACAGGAAGTGCATAACCGGTTCCGCAATGCCATAAAACATTAGCCCGATCCCGATGCCGGCAGCGAACAGCATGGAAAACCAGGAGAGAAAACCATAGTCAGGTTCGGAATGATCAGGCCCCAGCTTAATGTCGCCGTAGCGAGATACAGCCAATACGATGACCATGACCCCGATCAGGGCAATGACCAAGACATAGAACCAGCTCGCTGTAGCGACGATCAGGGACTGGAAGCCCGCAAATAACGCCGCCCCTTCGCCAGGTAGGGACAACACCAGGAACACCGCGCCAAAGAGCAGGATCAGGGCGGGATAAAAGACTGCGGGGTCTACATTGAAATGGCGCTTGTCTGGATCGCTCATACGACTCTCTTTTGTTTTCGTGGTCGCAGTATACGTGTCTTGCATTCAGGATCGGGGTTTCGTTGGGTAAACTGCCGCTGATTGGTGGCCCGAACCTACCCATGGGATCGGGCTGCCCATCACCCGAGGGCGCCGACCAATCGGCTCGTAAGGGTTCCTTAGGAAAAATTGCCAAGATTGTGTGCAGTTTCGGATTAGACGGCGTCTTCCCTCGATGCAGGCCCAGCCCTGCGGGTTCGAGGGGGTGTTATGGCAGCGATAATTCGCAAAATGCAACATGATGGGGCGGGAAGTACCTGCTCCACACTTAGATGCTCGGCTCACGGCGGCGGCATTGCAAACTAAGACGAAATTTAGGGCGCGAGAAGGTCGTACCCTTCCCTCGACCGGTGTCCACATGCGCGGAACGCGGCCCGGAGCAAAGCCTTGCATACGCCGGGTAATTGGGGGATGCAACCGCTCATAAACTGGGTTAGTGTAAGTCTGAGATCATGCCCTACTCATAATAAGTTTATTCCCAAAGTTAACAGCGAGGACCACCAATGAGGAAACTCAAGCATTTACAACGCCACCAGCTTGCCGCCGCCGTAGGTGCAGCGGTAATGCCAATGCTGGCCGCCACGACAGCCCACGCCCAACTTGAAGAAATTGTGGTTACTGCTACCAAACAGGAGGCCAGCCTCCAGGACGTGGCGGTTGCGGTGTCGGCCCTGACTGAAGAGAGCCTGAACCAGCGCGGTATTACCAACTTTAACGATTACCTGATTGAACTGCCCAACGTCACCGCCGGCGGCGCCGGCCCGGGTCAGTCCACCATGTATATTCGCGGCGTCGCGTCAACGACACCCAACCTGACCACCTCCGGTGTGGCGGGGCTGAGCCCCAACGTAGCGATGTACCTCGACGAGCAACCCCTGAGCCAGCCCGGCCGTAACCTCGACGTCTATATCGTCGACATGAATCGCGTGGAGGTGCTGGCAGGGCCCCAGGGCACGCTGTTTGGCGCCAGCTCACAGTCGGGTGTAGTACGACTGATTACCAACAAGCCAGACCCGACCGAGTTCTCTGGAAAAGTGGCGGCGGGCACCTCCTGGATGAAAGACGGTGAGATGAACTACAACATCAACGCCACCGTCAACATTCCCCTCGGTGACAATGCCGCGATTCGCGCATCGGTCTTCACCGACGAGCAGGGTGGCTACATCGACAACATCCCCGGCACGCGCTCTACCCGGGAAAGCGCACGTTTCCGCCCTGCAGGTACCATTCGTTCCAACGGCACGGTAGTCCAGTCCTACCGGGGCGGTTTCCAGGCAGGCGCCGACTTGAGTAACGTCAACTTCATCGATGCCAACAATGCCGACCTGGTTGAGGAGGACTTCAACGATACCTCCTACCGGGGTGGACGCATCAGCGCCCTTTGGAACATCAATGACGACTGGAGCGTCCAGGTGGGCGCAATGGTCCAGGAAATCGACAGTGACGGCACGTTTTACGCCGACCCCAACCTCGATGATGACTACCAGATCCAACGCTTCGAGCGGGACAACATCAAAGATGATTACACCAGCTTCAACTGGACCGTTGAGGGCCGGTTGGGCGCACTCGATGTCATCTACACCGGAGCATTTACTGACCGGGAGACGGATCAGCGAACAGACTATTCGGACTACCTGTTCATCGGACAGTACATTCCCTACTACATCTGTGACTACTACGTTTCCTACACCTCCTACGCACCCGGTGGCGTACCGACAGGTACCTGTTACTCCCCCAACCTCTACACCACCAACCTTGTGGAGAGCGAGTTCCAGACCCACGAGCTGCGCTTCAGCACCGACCAGAGCGAGCGGGTTCGTGTAACGGCCGGTGCGTTCTACAGCGACATGGAACTCACCGAGCGGGTGGATTTCTCCTACCCCAGCAACCAGCTGGTGGATGCCTGGGGCGCAGGTTCGGGTAATGGCTTCGGTTTTGCACCCAACTCCAACTACCCCTACGACGGTCAGGGCGGTTACCGCCCCGGTGAAGGCCCCTACCCTGCCGATACCATCTTCCGCAACGACATTCTTCGCACCGATGAGCAGATGGGGCTGTTTGGCGAAATCAGCTACGACCTGTCGGACAGCCTGACCATCACCGGTGGCCTGCGCTACTACGACTACGAGGTGGACCTGGCCGGAAGCGCCAACTCATCGTTCTATAATATGAGCGGTACGGACTACAACAAGTTCGGCACCAACATCAACGACCTGTATGACGGCGACCAGTCCATCCGCTGGACCTACTCCGGCTTCTTCCCCTACGAAGCCAGCCCGGTGTATACCCCCAACAACCTGCCATCGGAAGACGACCCCAACTACCAGCGCATCGTCAATAGCATTTACGCGCCGGATGTGGCGGAAGACGACGGGGTTATCGGCAAGATCACCCTGTCCTGGTCGCCCGATGACGATAGGCTCTACTACCTGACCTACTCAGAGGGTTTCCGTACCGGTCTTCTTAACAGACCCGGTGGTGCATTCCAGTCCGCTACAAACTACACCGTGCCCTTCGACGTAAAATCGGATGAGCTGACTAACCTGGAGGTAGGCTGGAAACTGGACCTGATGGACGGAACGCTGCGCTTCAATGGTGCCCTGTTCCTGGTAGACATCACCGACCTGCAGACCACCATCTTCGATACCAGCATCGTCAACCTGTTCTTCTCGGACAACGCGGCCGATGCTGATGTGAAAGGTGTGGAAGGTGATATCACCTGGCTGCCCACAGATAACCTCACCATCGGTGCCGCGTTCTCGCTGCTCGATACCGAGGTGACTGCCAGCAATACGCCCAGCCAGGACGTTATTGTCGGCTCGGAACTTGCCTATGCGCCCAACTATCAGGGCAATATCTGGGCGCGCTACGAGTGGAACATCGGTGATGGTTGGACCGGGCACTTCATGCCCTCCGTGGCGTTCTCTGATTCTTCCTACAGTGACATTATCTCCATCAATGCCATGGAGATACCCAGCTGGACGAGAGTCAACCTGACCGCTGGTATCACCGCCGACCGCTGGATGGTTGAGGCCTTCGTCGACAACCTGACCGACGAGCAGGTGGTCACCGGCGCGAACTACGTTAACGACCGTGAGCGGCTGGCACTGGCGCCACCCACCACCGCTGGTATTCGCGTGGCCCTTGAGTTCTGAGCCCCATGCGTTTTTAGCGTAAGATGCAAAGTGCTCCCCCGGGAGCACTTTTTCTTTGTGTACCGTATTCGTGAACCGGCATGACTGAAACCCAGACCACAGCACCCGAGGGATTGGGGGCCATTCAAACCCTCATACAAGAGGGCAATATTCCCGCCGCCCTGTCGGCGCTGGATGACCTTGACGAGCGCGACCGGGAATCCCAGATGGGCCTGTATATGCGTGGGGTATGCCTACGTCACAGCCGCCAGCTGGATGACGCTGAGCGGGTGCTGCTGAAGCTCATCGACTGCTTCCCCAGCTACGGTCGGGCTTTTCAGGAGCTGGGTCACCTGTACCGCGATACGCTTAGGAATCCCGAAGCGGTCAGTGCCTATGCAACCGCCTGCCACATGAACCCGGCACTGAAAGTCAGCTGGCTGGGGCAGTTCAAGCTGCTGAACAGGACCCGCTCACCAGAGCGCGTTGCGCAGATTGAAGAGCGTCTTGCATGGATCCGTGGTTTGGCGCCGCCGTTACTGGCCAGCCTGGATATGCTCCATGAAGGTAAGCTATTGAAGGCTGAACGCCTGTGCCGGAGCTACCTGCAAAAGAACCCCAGGGATATCGAGGGCATGCGCATTCTGGCTGAGATCGCCCTGCGACACGGGGTGCTCGAAGACGCGGAGTTCCTGCTGGAGAGCGCCGTTGCTTTTGCGCCCGATCACCAGAAAGCCCGAATCGACTATATCCAGACCCTGGGTAAGCGGCAGCGATACCAGCGCGCCGCTGCGGAAGCCCGTGACCTCCTGGCCGGTGATCCCGACAGCCCCATGCTGCAGTCCCTGTATGCCATCCAGAGCATGCAGCTGGGCGACTATGAAACCGCCCTCAGCCTGTTCGACAAGATTCTGGAGCGACTGCCCAAGGATCCGGTAACCCACATTTCAAAAGGCCATGCCTTGAAAACCGGGGGTAAAGCAGATGCCGCCATTGTGTCTTACCGGGCGGCCATTGCGGCTCAACCGCTGCATTGCGAAGCCTGGTACTCGTTGGCCAACCTGAAAACCTACCGGTTCGAAGCATCTGAACTGAACACCATGCAGAAGCTGGAGCAACACCCCCAACTGGCGGGCCAGGATCGAGTCTACCTGCAGTTCGCCCTCGGTAAAGCTTTCGAAGATGAGGAACAGTTTGCGCTTTCATTTCAGCACTACAAGAAGGGCAATGACCTGAAAAAAGCACAGCTGCAATACCGGGCGGAAGGCACGAGCGGCGAATGCGATGCGCAAATAGCCGCCTGTACCACTGACCTGTTTCAGCAGACCGCAGGCTGTCCTGACCCTGATCCGATTTTCATTGTTGGCTTGCCACGGGCTGGCTCAACCCTACTGGAACAAATCCTGTCGTCCCACAGCATGATTGACGGCACTCTTGAGCTGCCCAACGTGCTGTCCATCAGTGGCAAGCTGCGGCGCATGGGACAGCGACAAAACGCCCGGCCTTATCCTTACAATCTGGCCGACTTGAACCCCGAACAGCTCAGGGAGTTGGGAGAGGAGTATATTCGCGACACCCGCATCCATCGCCAAGATGCGCCGTTTTTCATTGACAAAATGCCCAACAACTTTCGGCATATCGGCCTGATTCGCCTCATGCTGCCCAATGCGAAAATCATCGACGCGCGGCGGGATGCCATGGCCTGTTGTTTCAGCGGCTTCAAGCAGCTCTTTGCCGAGGGACAGATGTTCAGCTACGACCTGGAAGACGTCGCCCTCTACTATCGCGACTATGTCCGGCTCATGGCCCACTGGGACGCGGTCCTCCCGGACTACGTGCTCCGGGTCGAGCATGAAAATGTGGTGGCAGATCTGGAGACCGAGGTCCGGCGAATGCTTGAATTTTGTGGTGTCCCCTTTGAAGGTAGCTGCCTTGAGTTCCACAAAACCGAGCGCAATGTGCGAACACCCTCCTCAGAGCAGGTCCGGCAGCCCGTTTACGCCACTGCGCTTGAACAATGGAAACACTACGAACCATGGCTTGGGCCTCTGAAAACGACGCTGGGGGACCTCTATTCCCGGCACCATGTACAGCCCGACCAACAGGGCTGATGCCCAGGGAACAGGGACTGCTGTGAAGCGAGAAAATCCAGGTGTCCATCAGATGAGAGCGTCGAAGACAAGGTTTGAATCTGCTTTTACAGGAGGCAGGCCAGTCTGCGTCACGTTGTAGCCATGTCCGGGTCAAGCCGAAAACTGGGTTATCTCGCCGATATTGATGGCCTGCGCGCCTTGGCTGTCCTTGCGGTCATCCTCTTTCACCTGCGGGTACCGGGATTCAGCGGTGGCTACGTAGGTGTTGATATCTTTTTCGTCATTTCGGGCTTCCTGATCTCGGGCCTGATCCGCGATCGGGTCGCCGCGGACAGCTTCAGCTTTGCGGGCTTTTACGCCAGCCGGGTTAACCGACTGCTGCCGGCTGTGCTGGCAACAGTACTGGCGACCGCACTGGCCTCTGTCATCGTCCTGCAACCGGCCATGATGGCGTCTTTCGCCAAATCAGCGCTGGCGGCGGTCTTCAGCGCGGCGAATTTCATTTTCTATTTTGAGTCAGGTTACTGGGACGGCAGCGCCGACCTCAAACCGCTGCTCCACCTTTGGTCCCTCGGCGTGGAGGAACAGTTTTATCTGTTCTGGCCTGCACTGGTCGTACTGCTGTGTAAAGCACCGGACCGCATCTATCGAGTCGGCCTGTTGCTGATATTCATCGCGAGCTTGGGGGCCTGTGTCGCTTATACGGCTGTCGACAGCGCCGCCAGCTTCTACCTGCTGCCCTTTCGGGTCTGGCAATTTGCCCTGGGCGCCCTGGTGGTAGAGCTTTGGCGCCACCTGCACTGGCATGAGTTTGCGCGTCAGGTCGTGCGCTCAACGGGCCTGGCCCTCTGCGGGATCAGCGTGTTCGCTTTCTCCGACACGACGGCGTTTCCAGGCTGGCTGGCACTGGTTCCCAGCATGGGCGCCGCATTGGTACTGGCCAGCGCCCACGAAATCTCGGGCAGTGTCTGGCTCGCCAATCCCCTGGCACGTTGGCTGGGACGCGTGTCCTACGCGCTGTACCTTGCCCATTGGCCGCCCGTTGCGCTGTACCGCAGCTACACGCTGACCGAGCTGACCCCCGGAGCCCAGTGGGCACTGGCTGCCATTACACTGTTGCTCGGCGCTGCCCTGCATTACGGCGTTGAGCGCCGGTTTTACCAGCGGGCTACGCATCGGAATACGGGCTGGCAAAAGGGTGCGAGCCGCACCTTGGGTGCAGCACTGGTGCTCGGCATTCTGCTGGTGCTGCCCATGCAGATGCCGGATCAATTTACGCGGCGGGAAGTACTGCTCTCTGCAACAGATATCCAGGCGTACAAGGATCGGCGCTTTGAATGGGTCAGGCGGCAGTGCCGAATCGACAAACTGGGCGTTCTGGAACGGTGCCCCCTGCCCCCTGACGACAGCGCGATTCTGTTCATCGGTAACTCCCATGAGCCGGACGCCTTCAATATACTCACAGGGGCTCTCGGGCTTAAAAATACTAAGGGCAGCATTCGTTTTGGCTCGACCAATGGCTGTCAGGATTTTAAAGCTGACCGGGGCTGGGCAAGCTCGGCGTCATCCGATTGCCAAACTCGCCTTGCCGCCTTGCGCAGCCATCTGGAGGTCGTTCGCTTCAAAGCCGTTGTCTACAGCGCCAGACGACCCTACGCCGATAATAAAGACGCCCTCGTGTCCATGCTGCAAACCGTCAAATTACTCCAACCCGATGTGCCCATAATCACCTTTGAGGACTACCTCTCTACCCGGGAGGATTGCGCCAACCTGATCAACCATTACGGCTCTGACCGTGCCTGTAGTCGACTGGAAAACCTTGAGTATTTACCCGGACTGATCGCGGATGAAACACCGTTCAAAACACAGGTTCAGGCCTTGAGCGACCACACCTTCAACAAACTCGACCTGCTTTGCGGTGCCAGCAGACCAGCCTCCTGTCCCACTAGCACCCCCGAGGGTGATCCGGTGTTTGTAGACCAACACCACCTGACCCGTGAGTTCGCCGCTTGGATCGGCAGGCGTCTGGCTGAAACCGATCCCGCCTGGTTAACTATATTGGCAGCGCGTCGAGCCCCTACCCGAGCCAACAAGACTTACGATACCCAGTAACCAGCGTGTGTCAGGGAAGCGGCGAGCCCCTAGGGGCGTGGGTCGCCGCGTAGGCGGTTGAGGATGGATGAGAAATCCATGGTGCCATTTCCATCTGCCTGGTGCGCTGCATAGAGCTCAAGGGCGAGCCTGCCCAGAGCGTTGTCCACACCGCTACCCCGAGCCACCTCCATAGCCAGGCCCAAATCCTTCACCATGAGATCGACCATAAAACCAGGTTGGTAGCCGTTGCTCGCCGGCGACCCCGCCATCACCTCGGGCCAGGGGTTGTAGACCTGAAGAGACCAGTTGTTGCCCGAGCTGGCTTTCATGATTTCTGACAGTACGGCAGGATCAAGCCCGGCGTTGGCGCCCATGGTCAGGGCCTCACAGGTGCCGATCATGTGAATCGCAAGCACCATGTTGTTGGCCGCCTTGGCGACCTGACCGGACCCGCCGGGACCGGCATGGAAGATTTTCTCTGAATTTCCCATGCCTTCCAAAATCGGCCGCGCCCGCTGGAAAGCCTCCTCGGTACCACCGCACATGAAGGCCAGGGTTCCCGCCTGGGCGGCGGCAACCCCACCGGACACCGGGGTATCCATAAACTGAATACCCTGGTCAGCGGCAGCCAATCCAACCTCACGTGCCGTTTCGCTGTCGATAGTACTGGCGTCGAGGCAAAGCGTGTCACGGTTCAGGACCGTCAACAGCCCATCCACACCGGTGTAAACCTGGCGCACGTGTTTTCCCGCCGGCAACATGGTGATCACAACCTCTGCCCCTGTGCAGGCCGCCTGGGCAGAATCTGCGATAACACCCCCTGCCCGCGCCACGTCGGCAAGTGCCGGCTCGGAAAGGTCAAAAATACGCAGGGCGTGACCGGCGGCTAACAGGTTCTTGGCCATGGGGCTCCCCATGTTGCCAAGGCCAATAAAAGCGATAGTTGTCATTATGATTCTCCCGTGGCGTATCAGGGCAGGTCTAGATCTGGGGCGTTATCGGGCGGGACAAAAAACCCATTGAGTACGTCAGCCGGCACCGTAGCAACCGACTCATACACCCAACGCGGGTTGCGATCCTTGTCAATCAGTAAAGCACGCACCCCCTCACCGAACTCGGGATGGCGCATGATGTGGGTGGCAAGCCGCAACTCTGAGGCAAACACCTCCTCAAGGGTGGCGTTTCGCGTGTTGTTGAGTTGACGGAAAATCCAGCTGGCGGCCAGTTTGGAACCCTGTGCGAGACCCTCTCGGGCACGGCTGAGCCACGGGTCATCGCCCTGCCAGGCCATGACA
>CALKDK010000017.1 GCA_938084055.1 uncultured Luminiphilus sp. | reverse complement strand
AAAATGGAGGCTCGGGTCGGAATCGAACCGGCGTAGACGGATTTGCAATCCGCTGCATGACCACTCTGCCACCGAGCCAACACGCAGTCTGGGGAACACCACCTGCGCGGAGCCGCGGATTCTATCTCAACCGCCTCGACTACGGAAGGGCAAGCACCTGGCTAAGCTCGCGATTTTAGTGACTGACTGCCAGGTCCGACACGGAATGAACAGCGCTGCCTGTAGATGATCGTCCCGAGGATCGGGCACAGGCGAATTTTGGGGCGGTCATACCGAATACAGACGCTGCTGCTGCAAACTTTTACATCAAACTGTTGGAGTACGACCCCAACCTCTAACATTGTTCAAATCGCCCCTGAAACGCCGGGGGAGACCCTTGATGGCCGCATTCACAGGGCAGCGTACTGGGCCCCGCCCTACAGCAGCACCAACGGGTCAGGTCACCGTTACGAAGGGACGGTAGCTGCCGGGGGTGAGCCTGGCTCCCGCAAGGTAGAAGTCAGTCACTCTATGGATTGCCGTCAGGAAATGGAGCGGGAAACGAGGTTCGAACTCGCGACCTCAACCTTGGCAAGGTTGCGCTCTACCAACTGAGCTATTCCCGCTGATACGCAAATTTTAGGCAGCCTGACGGCGGCGTCAACTCCCATCTGTCTCGCGAACAACCACAAAGAAAGTTCGCAGGTACACCATCATCGACCAGAGCGTTAAAAGTACCGCCACGAGGAGCACTGCCTGTATGAGATAAAAACCCGCCAGATACAGGCCCGACGTTTGCACCTGTTCGGGCAATATTAAAAACAAAAACGATATGGCAATCATCTGGATGGTTGTCTTTATCTTCGCAACGGTGTTCACGGCGACCGAGGCTTCTTTACCGAGCCGGGCCATCCACTCGCGCAGCGCACTGACGACTATCTCGCGCCCAATGATGACGCAGGCTGACAAGGTGATCAGCAGGTTGTCAAAGCGGGCCGTCAGCAGCACCAACGCAGTGGCCACGATGAGCTTATCGGCCACAGGATCCAGAAAAGCGCCAAAAGCCGTGGTTTGCCCTGAGCGACGGGCAAGCCAACCATCGAGCAGGTCGGTCAGGGCTGCCGCACCGAAGAGTACTGTCGCGCCCCAGTTGGCCCACGGTGATCCGAGGTTGACCAGCAATACCAGCAGGGGAATCGCGGCAACACGCAGCAGAGTCAGTGTATTGGGCAGGTTAAGCGGCAAAAATGATCTCCCGACAAGTGAAGATTCCCCTGATCTTCAGGGTTCAAGTGTGGCACAGGCAGCCCGACCCCGACAGACTTTAGTCATTTACACTGTGCAGATGATCATAAATTGTTTGGGCCAGGGTGGCACTGATACCCTCGACCTTGCGCAATTCCTCAACCCGGGCACCTGACACCTCAGATGCGCTGCCAAAGTGGCGCAGTAACTCCCTGCGTCTTTTGGCCCCGACCCCAGGTATACCTTCCAGGGTCGACGAGCGACGCGCTTTACCTCGGCGGGCTCGGTGCCCCGTAATAGCGAAGCGGTGTGCTTCATCACGAATATGCTGGATCAGGTGCAGTGCGGGGTTGTCACCCCGCAACACGGACTCCACCCCACTGTCCCCGTCAACGAGGGTTTCAAAACCGGCCTTTCGGGTCGTACCCTTGGCAACACCCAATACCCGAACCGAGTCGATGCCGTACTCATCCAGCACGGCCATAGCCTGGGAGACCTGCCCTTTGCCACCATCGATGAACAAGACATCCGGCAACCTGCCCTCCCCCGCTGCCAATCGTTTGTAACGACGCTCCAGCGCCTGCTGCATGGCCGCGTAATCATCCCCGGCCTGGATGCCGTCAATGTTGAACTTGCGATAATCCGCCTTCAGGGGGCCCGTGCTGTCAAAGACCACACAGGAGGCAACGGTCGCCTCACCCGAGCTATGGCTGATATCGAAACACTCCATTCGGGATGGCGGGTCCTCAAGGTCCAGTTCACGCCTCAGGCTCTCCAGGCGCCCCGCCATGGTCTGTTTGCCACTCAAGTGGGCGCCCAGATTGGTCTCTGCGGTTTGCAGCGCCAACTCAAGCCAGCGCGCTCGGGCATCCCTAACCTTTGACCGCACAGCAACGCGACGGCCTGCTCGAAATGTCAGAGCCTCCGACAGCGCAGTGGCGCCCTCGGGGGGCTCGTTGACAATAATTTCGTGGGGAATCACCTGCTTGCCTGACAGATAAAATAGGGGCAAAAAAGCTTCCAGCACCGCCGCCGCTTCTTCGTCAAGACGGGTAGGCGGATAGTAGGTTCGACTGCCCAGCACCCGAGCCTCCCGAATAAACAGGACCTGCACACAGGCTGAACCACCCGAGACCACGGCGGCCAGGATATCGAGGTTACCCCGAACGCCTTCAATACCCTGCACCGACTGAACCTTCTGCAGCTGCATCAGCTGATCGCGTCGCTCCGCCGCATCTTCAAAGCGCAGTTCCGAGGACGCCGCTTCCATTTCATCAGCGAGGCGACCCATCAATTCCTGGGATTTCCCTTTCAAAAAGAGCACCGTCTTGTCGACCTGTTCAGCGTAATCCACCTCGCTGACCAACCCAACGCAGGGACCGCTGCAGCGCCCTATCTGGTACTGCAGGCAGGGACGTGAACGATTTCTGAAGTAACTGTCCTGACATTGCCGGACCTTGAGTACTTTTTGTAACAGGTGCAGCGTCGAGCGCACCGCACCCGCACTGGGATATGGACCGAAGTAGTCGCCCTTACGACGCTTGGGGCCACGATGCAAACCCAGCCGCGGCCAGTTGTCATGGCTACTCAGATAAATATAGGGGTAGGATTTGTCATCCTTGAGGCTGATGTTATACGGCGGCCGGTGCTCTTTGATGAGGTTGTGCTCAAGCAACAGGGCGTCAACCTCGTTGGTGGTCACGGTCACCTGAATGTCGTCAATTCGACTCACAAGGGCCATGGTTTTGGCGGTAAGGCCACTGGCGCGAAAATAGCTGGCCACACGATTTTTCAGGTTTTTGGCCTTCCCCACGTACAGGAGATCACCCTGGGCATCGTACATCTGGTATACGCCCGGCCGGGTTGTAAGCGTACCGAGAAAAGCCTTGGCATCGAAATCTGTCACTGGGGATGGCTCCCATCAGGGCCCAGAATCGTGGGCTCCATGGACAACGCCACGCCAAAATGCTCCAGCACCGAGTCGTAGATCGCCTGAGCCAGCGCAAGCACTGCCCTAGAGGTCGTTGCGGTTCGATTGACCAAGACCAGACTGTGGGCATCTGATACAGCCACGCCACCCTGTTCTTTGCCGCGCCAGCCCAGCTGATCAATCATCCAGGCCGCCGAAAGCTTGACCCTACACGCTTCAGCCGGATAGTTCGGTAGGTTGGGGTGCTGGGCAAGCAACGCCGCAGCCACATCGAACCCAACAACCGGATTCTTGAAGAAGCTGCCCACATTGGGTGCGATCACGGGGTCGGGCAGCCGCCTCCTGCGTACCGCCATCACGGCCTCCATAACCTGCCGGTGTGTTGGGATCACATCGCCGAGTGCCGCTTGCAAGGAAGGATATTCGGCATGCACTGGTGCCCGCCTGTCCAACACCAGATCCACGGCAGTAATCAGAAAATCAGTGCCTTCAGCGTGCTTGAACAGACTGGTCCGGTAGCCAAAACAGCAGTCTGCAGCGGACAGATAATCCGCTTTTCCTGATCCAGTATTGACGACTTCCACTCCCTGTACCCGCTCAGACAGCTCAACCCCGTATGCGCCAATATTTTGCACGGGTGCCGCTCCGACTGAGCCAGGAATCAATGCCAGGTTCTCCAGGCCATGCAAACCCTGATCACAGCACCAGACAACCAGATCGTGCCAATTTTCCCCAGCAGGGACGCGCAGGCACACGCGCTCGCCGTCATCCCTGCGCAGTTGGATTCCCCTGTTCACCATGTGCAGCACAAGACCGGGAATGTGGTCACTGAGCACCACATTGCTGCCTTCGCCGAGGGGCAGGACACCAAGACCCCGGTTGCGGGCAAAGCTCAGGACAGCCTGCAACTCCTCAACATTGCCTATAGGTGCAAACCAGTCAGCCGTCGCGGGCAGGCGCAGTGTATTCAGGGCTGCAAGGGAAACCGAGGCCGAAACACCCATCGATCAGTGACCCAACAGATCGCGGACACGCTCGAGGTCGGCTGGCGTATCAACGCCAATAGGCACAGACTCTGCGGCTTCAACAACCCTGATCAGGTGACCCCGGTCCAGTGCCCGTAATTGCTCCAGAGCCTCAAGCTCCTCTATTGCAGCGGGTGACCAACTGGTAAAGGCTTTGAGGAAGCTGCATCGATAGGCATAAAGGCCAATATGGCGACGCGCGGTTGCCAGCAACAGGGAACTTGCCTCCCCAGCCGCCTCACGCTGAAACGGGATCGCGGCGCGGGAAAAGTAGAGCGCCTGACCTGTGGAGGATGCCATCACCTTGACAACCGCGGGATCGTTGAGCTGCTCAATAGATTCTATGGGTTCCGAGAGCGTGGCGACACTGGCTTCATCATGCTCCGCCAATTCGAGTGCCACCTGCTGGATGTTCACCACCGGCATTAGGGGCTCGTCTCCCTGCAGATTGACCACGATACTGCTGTCAGGCCAGTCCCTCTGGCAAGCTACCTCGGCCAACCTGTCTGTCCCCGACGGATGGTCGGCGCGGGTAAGGGCGACATCAGCACCCGCTTCCCGCATGACATCGGCGATGCGCGGGTCATCGGTCGCGACAACAACTGATTTTGCTCCTGCCGTGGTCGCCTGCCGCCACGCCCACCAGACCATGGGCTGCCCGGCTATATCCAGAAGCGGTTTTCCCGGCAGTCGTGTGGAGCCGTAACGCGCTGGTATTACGATATGGAACAGGAATCACCCCCTACATCGGCCAACTGCTCTACCAGGTTCTGCATCAGGCCCGCTGGCATATCGGCGTTGATTGCCAGGACCCAAATGCGCGGGTCCGATACTTTCTCCAACTTTACCGCATCTTTTTCTGTCATCACGATGACATCAGATTTAATTCCGTCCAGATCTTTCTGGGCTATCGGATAGTGGTCGGGATAGGCATGGTGATCAACGTTCAGCCCGAGCGCCTCAAGGGTACTGAAAAATTGCTGCGGCTGCCCAAGGGCGGTAACCGCTGCAACAGCCAAGCCCTGCCATCGATCCGCCACGCACTCAGGCTCCAGTAGCTCGTGGGACTGCCAGCACTCAAAGTGGGAGGGTCGATAATGAAAAGCCGTATCCGCCTGCTCGCCGTTACGCTCAAGCACCCAGTCAACGGTCTTGAGCCGGGATGCGGGTTCGCGCAGCGGGCCCATGGGTAACAGCCGGCCATTGCCCAAGCCACGCTGTGCATCGATGACGGCAATTTCATAACGCCTGGGCAGCCTGTAGTGCTGTAATCCATCATCTGAGAGGACCACATCGATAGCCTCGGTATTGACGAGCCGTTGCACCGCTGCATTTCGATCGTGACCGATTATGAGCGGGAGGCCGGTACGACGGGCAATCAGGAGCGGCTCATCACCTACCACCGCCGCCGAAGCGGTCGCGTCGACCTGCTGCAATCCACCTTTGTGGGAGCCACCATATCCCCGGCTGACGACCCCCACCCTAAAACCCCGGGCCTGCAGAAATTCCGCCAGCGCAATGACTACCGGGGTCTTACCCGTGCCACCCACAGTAATGCCCCCCACCACGATAACTGGAGCCGAATCTGCCCCCTGCCGCTGGATCTTGTGCTGCCGCCGGCCCACCGCAAGACCAAAAACCACGCTCAGGGGCCAGAGCAGATAGAGCCACCAGGCGCCCCGATACCACGCCTCAACCACCCGCGTCTCGAAACGGTGGCGCCAAGCACTCATGACCCTTCGAAGTCCTGTTTGTGCAGTCGTGCATAAAGGGTGCTTTCAGCCAACAACTGCTGATGCGGACCCGAGGCCACAATCCGCCCGCCATCCAATACGATAACCCGATCGGCGTTTTCGATGGTGGACAGCCGGTGAGCAATGACCAGCGTGGTGCGATTGGCACAAAACCCCGTCAGCGCTTCCTGAATGTAGGCCTCAGACTCCGTATCCAATGCGGACGTCGCCTCGTCAAGGATCAGAACGGGCGCATCTTTCAGCAGCGCCCTGGCAATCGCCAGGCGCTGTTTCTGCCCCCCTGACAGGCCGGCACCACCATCTCCCAGCACCGTGTCCAATCCGTTTGGTAACTGTTCAATAAACTCGATGGCATGCGCCTGCCTGGCAGCCGCCAGTACCTGTTCATAGGTGGCGTCATGGGTCTCGCCCAGCGCAATATTATTGCGAATGGTATCGCTGAAGAGACTGATTGACTGGGAGACGACGGCAAATTGCCGTCGATAATCAGTCAGCTGGTATTCATCTACGATCAGATCATCAAGGCGAATTTCTCCGTGATCTGGATTGTAGAAACGCAGCAGCAATTGGACCAATGTAGACTTCCCGCTGCCCGATCGCCCTACCAGGGCAACGGTCTCCCCCGGGGCAAGGTGCAGTGACACGTTCTCCAGGGCAAAATCGGCACTGCCCGGGTAGCGAAAACTCAGGCGTTCAATCTCCAGTTCACCCCGGGCGCGTTGCAGGGGGGTAGTGCCCCGATCGGGCTCGGGTGGCGTGTCGATTTGAGCAAAGATATCCTCGGCGGCTGCCAGTCCGCGCTGGACGATGCTCTGAACACCACTGAGGGTGCGGATCGGTTTTCCCATCTGTGCTGCGGCCGTGATAAAGGCCACCAGAGATCCCGCAGTAAAACCAGCCATGAGATCCGGGTCCAGGGCAAACCAAAACAAGGCACCCAGTGCCAGGGCCAGCAGCGTCTGTATAACGGGCGTTGATACGGCTTGCACGAAGGCCAATTTAAGACTCTGGTTGCGGTTGAAGCGACTCGCTTCCTTGAAGCGCGCAATCTGCTGGCCCGATGCGGCAAAAATTCGAAGTACCTCGAATGCTCCGAGTGATTCACCACTGACCTGGGTCACGGATCCCATGGAATCCTGAATTCGACGGCTATAGCGCCTGAAGTGGCGCCCAACAATGACAACAACGAGCCCGATAGCGGGGGCGACGGCAAAAAACACAAGCGTCAGGCGCCAGTTCAGGTAAAACATATAGGTAAGGAGGGCAATAACCGTTAACCCCTCACGCAACAACGCCTTCAGTGCATCGCTGGCGGCGCCCGATACCTGCTCAACATTGAAGGTGATTTTGCTGAGTAACTGCCCTCCCGCATTGTCATCGTAGTATCGGCGGGGCGCGTTCATCATCACTTCAAACAGCTGCACCCTGAGGTTGTGCACAACACTGCGTGCCACCACATTCATGTAATAGTTACCGACAAAAAATCCCAGTGCACGAACCAGGGAAATCACCACTGCGGCAACAGGGACGGCAATACGCGCGTAGTCCAGCGGCGACTTGTCTCCCGGGGGCCAGATCCAGTTCGCCGCTGTGGACACAAGCCCCAGCTCAAACTCTGAGGCCTGACCCAGGGAGTCCAGGAGAAACTGGGTTAGATCTGCCAGCAGTACGCTGCCCAGCGAATAGATAAAAAACCCGCCCACGCTCAGCACAAAGGCCCAGCTGTAAGGGAGCACATAAACAAGCAGCCGGCGATAGAGCGCCCAATCGCCCCGGGATGACGGCTTGTTCAGATCAGTCATTGGTGCCCACGGGTGCCTGCGCGGCAATCGTCAGCTGATGAAAACCCAGGGTACTGGCGGCATCAAGCGCTGCCACAATATGGCGATGCGCCGCAGCGCCGTCTGCGGCAATTGTGATGGGGATATCCCGATTACCGTTGGCCTCATCACGGAGGGCTCGGCGAAGATCGATGGGCTGACTGGAAATCTGTTTACCGTTGAGTGTAAACACCCCGTCCGCAGCAATAAGCAACTCCAGTCTGGTCGTGCTCTCAGGGGCGGGCTGCCCTTCCGCCTCCGGTAGATTGATCGCCAACTGGGTCGCTTTGGTAAAGCTCGTGGACACCATGAAAAAAATCAGGAGCAGGAAGACAACATCGATCAACGGTGTCAGGTTAACCGACAGGTCATCACGGCGCTGTCGGCGGAATTTCAAAGATCGTATTCCGTTTTCTTACCGGTATGGAGGGCATCAACAAGCTTGATGGTCTCCTGTTCGAGCCCCACGACGATGGTGTCTATCTTGCCCGTGAAATATCGATGCATCACCAGTGATGGAATAGCCACGACGAGGCCCGCGGCGGTGGTAATCAGGGCTTCGGAAATGCCTCCTGCAAGAGCGTTGGCGTTACCCGTTCCCTGAATAGTAATTTCGGTAAAAACGCGAATCATACCCACCACGGTGCCGAGAAGGCCCAGCAGGGGTGCGATAGCCGCCACCGTACCCAGGGTGTTCAGGTAGCGCTCCAAATTATGAACTACGTGACCTGCCGCCTCCTGTATGCTCTCCTTCATGACATCGCGACCCTGGCTGCGATTGGCAAGACCTGCGGCAAGAATCACACCCAGCGGTGATCCCTGCCTCAGGGCTTTCAGGCGCTGAGCATCGAGCTCACCCGCCTTCAGTTGCTTCCAGACATTGGCGAGCAGATGGGGCGGAGCAATGCGCGTGGGATTGAGCGCCACAGACCGCTCAATCGAAATAGCAAGGGCAATGACCGAGCACAGTACGATCACGGGCATCACCCAGCCGCCAGCGGCAAGAAGATTCAGCAAATTAACGTCCTCCAACAGACGCACAGTATACCTGCGGCACTCACGTCACCGCAGCTCGTGTAGTTGTAGCCAATAGGGAATATTGCCACTACGCAGCGCTCGAATTTCGGCCCTATTGTCCTCCGGGAAGAACATGAGCGCGCCATGTGACGCTGTATTGAGTATATCGACGCCTCTTTTTCCCAGCCGCTCGAGTACCGCGGGATGGGGGTGACCAAAGCGATTCGCACGTGCTGAACTGATCAAAGCCACCTTCGGATCAACCCATTTAAGAAAGGCCAGGGTCGTCGATGTATTGCTGCCGTGGTGGGCGGTCACCAAAACATCGGCCCGAAGCTTTTCGCGCCAATAGCGAACCAGCGCCCGTTCCCTGTCGGCATCAATATCACCGGTGACCAGCACCGTCCTGTCCCGATACCGCCAACGTATCACACAGGAGCTGTTGTTATTCTCGCCGGGCCCATTGAGAAGTGTCAGGGTCACGTCGTCGTGATCGTAAAGCACCTGTCCCGCCCGACAGGGCTCGCCCCCGAAACCCACCCGCCGCTCAATGGCTACGGCACGCGCCAGGTCTTCCATACCCCCGGCATGATCCCGGTCGGGGTGACTGACGATCTGGATGGCGACGTGATCGACGCCACGGTCTCTGAGGAAGGGCGTCAGGATCTTGTCAGCCTGGCTTCGGCCCTGGGGTGGCGCATCCCCCGTGTCATAGACCCACACCTGATCCCCAATATGGGATACCACGGCCAACCCCTGTCCAACATCCAGGACCGCCAGTACCGGCTGGCGGGAGCCCGTCAGATGTGGCAATGGCGATCGAATAAGGGCCCAGTCGGGCAAACGTTGATCGAAGATCTCAATGGTCCGCAATGCGCCGGTGGCAACAAACTGCGCCATTGCCCAGGGTGGATTACCGGTTGCGCCGCCTATGACCCCCCAAAGCGTGCCCATGAGCGCCAGCGGAATGAGTATAACGCTGACCAAGGGCACGATAAGCAGATTGGTGATGACAGCTGCCAGCGACACCTCACCAAACCAGAACAGCGTTACGGGCATCATGAAAAACAGGATGACGACCTGTGTCACCAGGGCTCTCCCGAGCCAACTCGAGGAGGATAACCCGATTTTTGGGTTGAGCACCGTTGCTGTAAAAAGCAGCACCCCTGTCGCCACGATACTGAGCCAGAAGCTGCTACCAAGAATTGCAAAGTAATCGTTGCTGAGTATGAGTGACCCAGCGACCGCCAGTAGGCGCCAGGACGGTGTCCTCCAGCCCCCAACGCGCAGGACAGAAGTCAGTAAGATCATGATCAGAGCCCGCTGCGTGGGTAGGGAAAATCCCGCCAGCCCTGCGTAACCCAGCGCTACCATTGATGCTGGAAGTACCGCCCAATCCCGACGGCCGACCCCCTGGGGCCAGCAGGCCACGAGACAGCGGCGGGCCAACCACCACGCCCCAACAAACACCATCCCCAGGTGTAGACCGCTGACAACAAAAGCGTGGGTAATCCCAAGCCGTCTGAACCGCTCCCAGTCGTCCGGAGGAATAGCGCGCCCCTGCCCCAGCACCAGCGCTTCCAGGAGCCCAATGGACCGCTCTGGCCCCCCAAGCCCGGCAAGTCGGTCCGCCAATCGCTTGCGCAGTTCAGGCAGTGCCCCTGCGGGGCGGTCAAGAATAGTTAGCTGGGTGACCACAAGTCGTCCATGCAGTCGCCACGCCAGCCAACGCGCCTGATCGGGAATCGCCCCGGGGCTCCATTGCCCCGGAGGCGGATACAGCCGACCGCGTAACCGAAGGGCATGGCCTATCTCTACAACATTAATGTCTTCATCAAGGTAGACAGCGAGCCGAGCGGGCTTGCCACATCCCTCGATACCACTGCCCGTCAATTTGATAAGAAAATACTGCCCCTCACCACCCCGATGGGTAATAACGACCCGGGGTAGCGACACCACCTCACCGGTCAGGCTGACCTCACTGCGGTGGCATGCAGGTGGTATGCTCCAGCTCGCCCACTCGATACCCCAATGGAGTGCCAGACACCCTCCAAGGCCGACGTACCAGGCCAGCCGTCGCCTGCCGGAGCAGCCAAGTACCGCCGCGACGGGGAGGATTAGCAAGGCACCCCAGGACCAGGGCATCAGCAGCGGCAGGAGCAGGGCCGGCAAATAAAAGAATGGGGGGAAGTGGCATTTGTCCACCGCATTCCTGTGGTTCATCCAGGTAAAAATCGGCATACTCGGTGCACATAAACATAGCCGAGCAGTGAATCATTCTGGGTTGCCCGCGCCGACAACGCTGGCACCAGATGGCAGTAATTGATCGGGTTAGTAGATTCCCAATCCCTGATGAATCTCTGTATCGATGGCACGTAAGATCTTCCAGCGGTTTGCACCCTCCCAGCAAAAGCTCAGGGAAGTGCGCTCTTTGCGCATTCTCGGTGACTGGGTTTACGAGCCCAATCTCTGGCACATCAATCGCCACTCAACGGCCATGGCCTTTGCAATCGGCCTGTTCTGCGCGATGGTACCGGCGCCAGGGCAGGTCTTCGTCGCTGCCTTCGCTGCAGTCCGGCTACGGGCCAACCTACCCCTCAGCATCAGCCTGATCTTTGTTACCAACCCGTTGACCATGCCCGTCATTTATTACGCGGCCTATGAACTGGGCGCCTTCATTTTGGCTACGCCACTACAGGCTATTGAATTTGAAATTAGCTGGAGCTGGCTGACCCAGCGCCTCGGGGATATCTGGCAGCCCTTTCTACTGGGGTGCTTTGTTATCGGGGTTATCGCCGGGGTACTCGGTTACATCACCATTGACGTACTGTGGCGCTGGCGGGTTAGCAGCGCCTGGCAAAATCGCGCTACGAGAAGAGCACGCGGGGAGAATAATCACCCCTGATTGCTGGCAAGGGCAGTAGCCACAGGAACACGCATTGCACGCCGGGCAGGTAGCACCGCTGCGAGCAGGCAAAGACCCACCGATACGGACCACAACCACAGTGCATCGACCGCCCTTGCGTCGACGGGTAAAAAGCTCAGGGGATAGACATCGGTGTTCAACAGCTGGGTCCCAAGCAACCCCTCAATCCCTGTGGCCAGGATCGGCAGCAAGGCGGACAGGGTCCAACCCAACACCACGCCCATTGTGGCGCCCAGTACGCCGATCAGACCGCCCTGAAGCAAAAAGATCCACAGGATATCGGACTGTGTAGCGCCCAGGGTCTGAAGCATGGCGATGAATCCCCTGCGATCAGTCACGACCAACACGAGGGATGAGACAACATTGAAAGCGGCCACCGCGATAATGGAAAAAAGCAGCAGCATCACCAAATCCCGGGACAGCCGTATCGCTGCGTAGAGATTCCCATGCCGGACGGTCCAATCCGTCACATAAAAAGATGGGGGCAATTGCTGCCTGAACTCCCAGCGGCGGCGTGGCGCATCGAACAGCTGTACTAACTGAACAGCCACTCCGGTTGCCGTGACATCATCGCCCAGCATGCCCGCACTGTATGAAAAATCTGCCAGCATCAAGGTCTCATCGAGTTCAGTTCCCGAGGCTATAAGTGCGACCACGCTCAGTACTTTCGTGGTTGGGATGGAACTATTCTCAAAGGTGTTTTCCGGCACAACAACCCTCAGGGAGTCGCCTACGTCCACCGCCAGCCTATCGGCCAGCCCCGCACCCAGCACGACCTCCCCGGGCCCGAGCCGCTCCACCGCAACGGTGGACCAGGGTTTCCATCGCGACCAGGTTACAGGCTCGATACCCAGCAACGATGCCGCGTCGACTCTGGCACCACGGATGGCCAGCAAATCACGTTTATGGAACAGGGCGGTCTCCCGTACGCCCGGAACCGTCAGCACATCTGCCTGTATCTCGCGCCAGGCCGCCAAATCTGCAAATCCCTGAATACTGACATGGGGTACAACACCCAATATGCGCTCGCGCATCTCTCGCTCAAAACCGTTCATCACCGCTAGGACCGCGAGTAGTACAGCCACCGCCAGAGCGAGCCCCACCACGGACAGGCGAGACAGGAATCCCGACAGACCCCGTCCTCGATCGAGAACCTGTCTGCGTGCCAGGTCCAGACGGTCACGCCAAACCATGCTGTAACGCCGTAAGACGCCCCGCCTCGAGCTGCAGTTGTCGGTCCATTTTTGACGCAATGGCAGGGTCATGGGTAACCACCACAAACGCCGTATCGCCATTGTCGATGGCGGTGATCAGCGCCAGTACACGTTCTGCAGACTCAGGATCGAGATTGCCGGTGGGCTCGTCCATCAGCACACAGCTGGGACGATTGGCAAGGGCCCTCGCTATGGCCACGCGTTGCCGTTCACCACCGCTCAGCGCCGAGGGTTTGTGCTCGGCCCGATCACTTAAACCGACCGCACTGAGCAACTCCTCCGCGCGCGCTTTGGCAATCGCCCGGCTCTTTCCTGCAATGCGCAGGGGCATGGCCACCGCTTCCTGTGCCGTAAATTCCGGCAGCAGGTGATGGAACTGAAAAACAAAGCCGAGATGCCGATTGCGCCATCGACTACGCGATCGCTCATCCATGGTGCTCATGGAGACATTGGATACGAAAATCTCGCCACGGCTGGGCACATCGAGTCCGCCCAGCAAATTGAGAAGCGTTGACTTGCCCGACCCCGAACGCCCGACAATCGCGATGCGCTCACCCACTGACAAATCAAGATCGACACCCCGCAGAACCTCTACCGAGCGGGAACCGTCCTCATAGGTCTTCACCAATCCTGAACAACTGAGGACCGCGTCAGCCATTGTTTAATACCTCCACCGGTGAGATTCGTGAAGCGCGCCAGGCAGGGTAGACCGTTGCCAACATGCTTAACAGCACTGCCAGCCCGGTCGTCACGATGACATCGCCCCACTGAAGCTCTGAGGGGAGACGCCCAATGTAATACACGGAGGGATCAAATAACGTGGCCCCGGTCACCTGCTCAATGGCCGCGGCCAGATCCGCAATACTGATGGATAACAGTACGCCAAGTGCCGCACCAATCACGATGCCTACCAAGCCAATGAGCAGGCCATGACCCATAAACAGAACCATTATTTCCGATCCGGTAACACCCATAACACGCAGCACCGCAATATCGCGGGATTTTTCAGTAACCGACATTGTCAGGGTCGAAACAATGTTGAAAGCTGCCACGGCAATGACCGCAAGCAGCAATACGCCGACCATGATTTTTTCCATTCGCACCGCGGCAAACAGGCTTCCCTGGGAGGCTCTCCAGTCTTTAACCACCACGTCCGCTCCCAGCGCTTGGCGTAGCCTGGGAACCACGCTAACCACCCTATCGGGCTCGCCAACATCCAACTGCAAACCATCGGCACCGGGACGGGCAAAAAGGCGCCGGGCTGTATCGAAGCCAACGTAGGACTGAAGCGCGTCCAGGCTGGACCCGACTTCAAACTCTGCCACGATTGTCAATTTTCGTGTTCTAGGAAACACCCCCAATGGTGTCACCGAAAGCGTGGGCAACACGACGTCGACCGTATCTCCCACACCTACGCCCAACTGTCTGGCGAGGGCGCTGCCGAGGGCAATGCTGAATGGCCTGCTCACAATATGATCCAGATCACCAAACACCACCCGCCCATGCAGATCACTCACGCCTCGCTGCATTGCAGGGATTATCCCCGTCATCAGGCTCCCCTGCCGTCGGGACCAGGACTGCAGCAAAACCGTGTCTTCAAGGAAAGGCGCGGCCGCTAAAACCCCCGGTAGCTGCGCCACTTCAGCAGCCAGAACAGACCAATTTTCAAGGGTACCCTCACGGGCTACCACCTTGACATGGGGTACCAGCGAAAGGATGCGGGTTCGCAGCTCTCCGGCAAAACCGTTCATTACAGAGAGCACGGTGATGAGGCTAGCAACACCCAACACCATTCCCAGCATGGATGCCCGTGCCACAATCCTTGAAAAACCCCGGCGCCTGCCACGGAAGGTGTAGCGGATGATCATTTCACGGGAGAAAGACATCCCCACCCACCCGATGAAATCAGTTTCGAGGGTCGTGGGTGCCGACCTCGGTATTGCCACCCATAACGGTGCGGGTCTCGCTCTCACAAACCTGGGGATCACCGCCACAGAGATCGCACTTCTGGTCGATACCCAATCGACCCACACCGCCGCAGGAGCCACTGATTGGCGCTCGGCCAGCCATCACACCCACCGCCATGGCGGCAACAATCGTGGCGAAGCCTATAAATGTGGCTAAGAAAATCACGTAACTACTCCCCTGTGGCAGGCGCTCACTTTATCCCGATGCGTCGCTCGAGACCAGATAGGATTGGAAACCGTTGGACCAGGCCGCCTCAAGGACACCTGCCTCCCTGCGCACCAGATATACCGCGAGGGCCTGCTGCTCCGCGATTTCCAGTGCCGCAGCGGATCCCAGCACGCACAGGGCGGTGGCCCAGGCATCTGCCAGCGCTGTCGACGGATGAATAACCGTGACTGAAACCACGTCATGGGCGATCGGATAACCGGTGCGGGGGTCAATCAGGTGCGAGTAGCGCTGGCCGTTTTCTTCAAAGAAGTTCCTGTAGTCGCCTGAAGTGGCGACCCCCGTATTGGATACCCCAATGGCCGCCTGAATATTGCCCTGCCCGAAATCCGGGCGCTCAACGGCGATGCGCCAGGCGTCACCCCTTGGGCTGTTGCCCCGAAGCTGCAACTCGCCACCCACCTCCAGCATGAAATTGAGTACCCCCAACGCATCGAGGGCATCCGCAGCCAGATCCACCCCATAGCCCTTGGCGATTGAGGAGAGCTCTACGGCAACCTGGGCATGGCGTTTCTCAAGAGTACGGATGCCCGGCTGCCATACCAACTGATCCATACCCACGTGCTCACGGACCGCGGCAATACGTGCATCAGAAGGCATCTCCGTGGCGCCTGCAGGCCCGAAGCCCCACAGATCAATCAGGGGCGAAACCGTTACATCGTAGGCGCCGCCAGTTATTTCCGTAAGTCGCCGGGCCTCGTTGAAAACGTAGGTGAAGTCCCAGTCCATCTCCATGGCTTCCCCCGCCGGTAATGCGTTGAACCGGCTGATAGCCGACTGGGGGTCATAGGTATTCATACTCTCGTTAACAACAGCAAAGGCAGCCAACACCTCGGCCTCCACGACCTCAGGCGTCGGTATGCCCTCATCAACCTGATAGACCAGCGACCAGCCGGTACCAAAGACCTGTCCCTGCAGCCGCACGCTCTGGGGGTCGCTGGAACACGCCGCCAACCCTAAAAGCAAAACGACCAGCGCTAGGGCTGGTCGCAGGGGTAACCCATCGTGATCGTCAGCCACCGAAGTCATCAAGGAAGATACTCTCGCGTTCGACACCCAGGTCGAGCAGCATCTTGATCACCGCGGCATTCATCATGGGCGGACCGCACATATAGTACTCACAATCCTCCGGTGCCGGGTGCGCTTTCAGATACTGCTCAAAAAGCACGTTGTGGATGAACCCAGTCAGCCCTTCCCAACCGTCCTCGGGCTGGGGATCAGACAGCGCAACATGCCATGTGAAGTTGTCATTGTCTGCCTGCAGGCCCTCGTAGTCTTCAACGTAGAACATCTCTCGCAGCGAGCGCGCGCCGTACCAGAACGTAATCTTGCGCTTGGAGTCGAGTCGCTTCAACTGGTCGAAGAGATGGGAGCGCATGGGTGCCATTCCCGCACCACCGCCAATGAACACCATTTCCGCTTCGGTATCCTTGGCAAAAAACTCGCCGAAGGGGCCGTAGACAGTAACCTTGTCACCCGGCTTCAAGTTGAACGCCCAACTGGACATGACACCCGGTGGAATACCCTCACTACCCGGCGGCGGCGTGGCAATGCGGATATTGAATTTGACTACCCCCTTCTCCTCTGGGTAGTTGGCCATGGAATAGGCGCGAATTGTGGTTTCGTTACAGGATGAGGCCAGTTTGAAAAAGCCAAAGCGCTCCCAGTCACCACGGTATTCTTCACCCACGTCAAAGTCGCTGTATTGCAAGGAGTGGGGTGGGCATTCCAGCTGGACATAACCGCCAGCCCGGAAATCCACACTCTCTCCCTCTGGCAGCTTCAGCACCAACTCCTTGATAAAGGTCGCCACGTTGTCGTTTGATGCTACGGTGCACTCCCACTGCTTAACCCCAAAAACCTCTTCCGGAATCTGGATTTTCATGTCCTGCTTGACGGGGGTTTGACAGGATAGCCGCCAGCCATCGTGGGCTTCCCGGCGCGTAAAGTGCGATTCCTCGGTGGGCAGCATAGAGCCGCCGCCATCGCTCACCTGGCATTTACACTGAGCGCAGGTTCCCCCACCACCGCAGGCACTGGCAAGAAAAAGGTTGGCATCGGCGAGCGTCTGGAGCAACTTGCCCCCCGCCGGCACCTCTATGGTTTTCTCACCATTTATCTCTATGCTGACATTGCCCGAGCTCACCAACCGCGTCCGCGCTGCCAAAATCACCATCACCAGCGCCAATACAATGGCGGTAAACATACCCACGCCATATACGATAGTCATATCCATTCCGGTCTAATTCCTCTCACTAACCAGCATGCTCAGATATCAATGCCACCGAAGGACATGAAGCCCAGCGACATCAGTCCTACGGTGATAAAGGTTATGCCCAACCCCTGCAACCCATCGGGCACATCGCTGTACTTAAGCTTTTCCCGAATACCTGCTAGGGCTACGATAGCCAGGGCCCAGCCCACGCCTGCGCCAGCACCAAAGACAGCACTCTCTCCGAAGGTGTAATCCCGCTCCACCATCAGCAGAGACGCCCCGAGAATTGCGCAATTGACTGTAATCAAGGGCAGAAAAACCCCCAGGGCTGAATACAGTGCGGGAACGTAACGGTCCAGGAACATTTCAAGAATCTGTACCAAAGCGGCAATCACGCCGATATAACTCAACAGGCCCAGAAAACTGAGATCAACATCGGGCAAGCCCGCCCATGCCAGGGCACCATCGGCCAGCAAATACTGGTAGATGAGGTTGTTCACCGGCACCGTTATTGTCAGTACCACCACCACCGCAACGCCAAGGCCGAACGCTGCCTGGATTTTTTTTGACACGGCGAGGAAGGTGCACATCCCAAGGAAAAAAGACAGGGCCATGTTCTCTATGAAAACAGCCCGTACAAACAAGCTCAGATAGTGCTCCATTACGCGCTCTCCTCCATAGCCGTATGCTTGGCAATACGAAACTCCGGCTCCTCCACCTGATCTTTCTGCCAGCTACGGATTACCCAGATCAAAAGGCCAATGAGGAAGAAAGCGCTTGGGGGTAACAGCAGCAACCCGTTCGGGGCGTACCATCCTCCCTCGGTGACCAGGGGCAGGATTTCGACGCCAAACAACTTCCCTGACCCAAACAGTTCACGAACAAAGGCGACCGCCAGCAGCACAAAGGAGTAACCCAGGCCATTACCGAACCCGTCGAGGAAGCTGGGCACGGGTGGATTCTTCATCGCGTAGGCCTCCGCCCGCCCCATCACAATACAGTTGGTGATGATCAGTCCAACGAAAACCGACAGCTGCTTGGAGATGTCATAGGCCACCGCCTTGAGCACCTGATCAACGACGATCACCAGCGAGGCAATAATGGTCATCTGTACGATAATCCGGATGCTCGAGGGTATGTAATGTCGTATTGCAGAAATGAAAAAGCTTGAAAAGGCTGTCACGAGAGTCAGGGCTATCGCCATGACGAGACTCACCTTCATTGACGAGGTTACGGCCAGTGCCGAGCAAATCCCAAGAATTTGCAAGGCAATGGGGTTGTCCCGGAATACAGGACGAAATAGGGTGTCTTTGATAGCCATTATGCGTCTCCCTCGCGCAGATTGCGCAGATACGGCTCAAAGCCACCGTCGCCCAACCAATACTGAACCAGGTTGCTGACCCCCCTGCTGGTCAGGGTTGCGCCCGATAAACCGTCGACCTCCCAGGCCGCGTCGTCCGCTCGGGGATCAACGCTGCCCTTCTTCACGGTGATGGCCACCGCGCCGTCTCGGTAAACCTTCTTACCCTGCCATAAATTTTTCCACCGGGGATTATCGACCTCGCCCCCCAATCCCGGCGTTTCACCGTGCTCATAAAAGCCCAGACCGGCGATGGTGTTGGCATCAGACTCGAGGGCAATAAACCCGTATAAGGTCGACCACAAGCCATACCCATGCACAGGCAGGATCACCTTATCCAGAGCACCCCGATCATCGTTGACCAGATAGACCATGGCGTACCGTGACTGCCTTATGATGTTGGCAATATCCGCGTCGCCATCCAGCGATAGTGATGTTGCGGGATTCTTGGCCGCGGCCCGTTGGTCAAAGCCTGCCGGGTCGATATCAGTGGCATACTCGCCGGTGGTTATATCCACTACGCGGGCGTCAACCCGCTCAAACTGCTCTTCTATGGTGAGCTCCGCGTTGTACAACCCGGCCGCCATGAGAATATTGCGTTTGAGGTCCCTCGTTTTGTTGATCTCCTGAGTGGGCTTGAGCACAACCGCGGCGCCAGACACCACCACGGAACACACTACGCAGAGGGCAAGCGCAACCGAGACAACGCGACCGAGACTTTCCTTGTTACTGGACACGGGCGAGTCTCCTCTTGATATTGGCCTGAATCGCAAAGTGATCAAAAAGTGGGGCGAATAAATTGGCGAACAGGATGGCGAGCATCATGCCCTCCGGAAACGCTGGGTTCACTACCCTGATCAGCACACACATGACACCAATCAAGATGCCATATGCCCAACGACCCCTGTCGGTCATCGCTGCAGACACGGGGTCCGTCGCCATGAAAAAAGCCCCAAAAGCAAAGCTGCCCACGACCATGTGCCAATACCACGGCATGGCAAAGGCCGGATTGCTGTCTGATCCTATGGCATTGAGCAGGGTAGAGAACGCGACCATGCCGGCAAAGCAGCCTGCGACAACACGCCATGACGCAATACGGGTGATGAGGAGGATCGCCCCGCCGATCATGACCATCAGGGTGGAAGTCTCACCTATTGAGCCCGGGATATTCCCTATGAAGGCATCCATCCATGACACTGCGCCAGTTAAACCCGGCATACCTTCAGCGGCGACAATACCGAGCGGCGTAGCACCGCTGTAGCCATCCACCGCCGTCCAGACGGCATCCCCGGACAGTTGCGCAGGGTAAGCAAAGTAGATAAAGGCACGCCCCGTCAGCGCAGGATTGAGGAAATTTTTACCTGTACCGCCAAACACCTCTTTGCCAATGACAACCCCAAAGCTAATGCCCATAGCGGCCTGCCACAGGGGCAAGTCCGGCGGCAGGGTTAGCGCGAAGAGTACGGAGGTGACAAAAAAGCCCTCGTTGACCTCATGACCTCGCTTCATGGCAAACAGCACTTCCCAGAAGCCGCCGACGATGAAAGTGACGAGATAAAGCGGTAGAAAGTGCAGAGCGCCAAACAGGAAGCAGTGCCACAAGCTGGCGGCGTCGTAGCCCCCAACTGCTGCCATGATCGTCCCACGCCATCCCTCTATCGCCTCTATACCCAGGCCGGACATCGCACCGGTAGCCTGGTAGCCCAAATTCCACATGCCGTAGAACATGGCAGGAAAGGTAGCCAGCCAAACGGTAATCATGATCCGCTTCAGGTCAACGCCATCGCGCACGTGGGCGGAGGAGCGGGTGACGTGGTTGGGTGAATAAAAAATGGTGTCAACGGCCTCGTAGAGGGCGTACCACTTCTCGTAGCGTCCCCCTGGCTTGAAGTGGGGCTCGATATTATCGAGAGTACTGCGCAACCCCATGTGTTATCCCTCCTTCTCTATGCGCGTCAGGTTTTCGCGCAAAATAGGTCCGTACTCGTATTTTCCCGGGCAGACATAGGTACAGAGCGCCAGGTCTTCTTCATCCAGCTCCAGGCAACCCAATGCCTGTGCCGTCTCGGTGTCTCCCACCAGCAGGGCGCGCAGCAGCTGGGTGGGCAGGATATCCAGTGGCATCACCCGCTCATAATTGCCCACTGGCACCATGGCCCGCTCCGATCCGTTGGTGTTGGTCGTCATGGCGCTGGGCTTCATCCCCAGCCAGTTGGACAAGTAAATGCCCATCACTGAATGCTTGGCCATCCCGGGGGACAACCAGCCCAGAAATGCGCGCTCGCGCCCCTCGGCGAGGGCCGTGACCTGATTATGGAACCTGCCCAGATAGGCTGTATCCGACTGCACCGCACGCCCACCGAGGACGGAACCGGAGAGAATTCGGGTTTCGCCCGATGCCAACTCACCTGCCGTCAGCGCTTGAAGATCAGCCCCCAAGCGGGTGCGCAGCAGACGCGGGCGCTCCACCTGGGGACCCGCGAGGGCGACCACCCGGTCGGTATAAAGCTCACCGGTAAGGAACAGCTGCCCAACCGCAATGACGTCCTGGTAACCGATAGTCCATGCGACTCTATTGAGCGACGCGCCCATGAGGAAATGAATGTGTGTGCCCGCAAGACCGGCCGGATGTGGCCCGGAAAATTCTACATGTTTGATCCCGGCATGCTCGCCGCGGGCTATACCACTGTCCGGGGCCGTGCAGAGATAAACGGGGCAATCAACCAGGGAGGCCAGCAGGTCCTGCCCCAGCGTAAAGGCCTCTGCCTGTTCCGATATTACCCGCGCGGGGTCAGGCGCCAGCGGGTGTGTGTCGATGGCCGTTATGAATAACCCCGAGGGCCGGGTCTGGGGGTCGGCGACCTTGCCATAGGGACGTGCACGCAATGCCGTCCACTGACCGCTGTTTATGAGTGTGTCACGTATCTCAGCTGCCTCAAGGGCCCGGGCCGCTGAGGCGCTGTGGGCACCAAAATCAACCGCGGCTGCCGCGTCATCGACTTCCACCACCAAAGACTGGAATACGCGTCGCGCGCCTCGATTAACCGCGACAACCCGACCCGACGCAGGCGCCGTGTATTGCACGCCGTCCGTCTTTTTGTCGGCAAAGACGCTCTGTCCTTTACGTACGATATCGCCCTCAGCGACCGTCATCGTGGGCTTCATCCCCACGTAATCTGGCCCAATAAGAGCTACGTTTCGGCTCGCCGGTGAAACATCAATATGCTGCGGTTCCGGCGCACCCGCCAGAGGGATATCAATACCGCGTCGAATTTTGATCATGTGCGCTTCCGATTTTACCTACTCGTGTGCAGCTGCCCACCGGGCAAATGCTTCAGGGAGAAAGTTGACTCTGAACACCACGGAGTGTCACGTGCTGGCTGGCCTCCCCCAAGCCCAACCTCACGTTAAAGCCGCCTTGCGCGACCCGATAAACCTATCAGTGGTGACCGACCCCAGCGGATTGCGGGTCCGTCGGCGGACGCAAGTGTACCGGAGGTAACCCCCAAACTCCAAGACACCTCAGAGTGTTCCTGTGTTGCCCTCGGGGTAGGTCAGGTATCGAATACCTGCCATTTTTTCCAGAATCCGGTAAACCTGGCAGCTGTAGCCGTATTCATTGTCGTACCAGAGATAGCAGACCGCCTGGGTGCCATTGACGATGGTGGCCTGGGCGTCAAAAACACAGGCCGATCGCGACCCTACGAAATCAGAAGAAACTACCTCGGGTGATGCAGAGAAGTCGATCTGTTTGCGCATATTCGAGTGCAGTGCAGTCGAACGCATGAATTCATTGAGCGCCTCTACCGTGGTTTCCTTGGCGAGGGTAAGGTTGAGTATTGCCATGGAAACATTGGGCGTGGGCACGCGAATGGCATTGCCGGTCAGCTTGCCGGCCATCTGCGGTAAAACCTTGGCTACGGCCTTTGCAGCGCCTGTTTCGGTAATCACCATGTTGAGCGGTGCAGAGCGACCCCGCCGGTCCGCTTTGTGATAATTGTCGATCAGATTTTGGTCATTGGTGTAGGCGTGCACCGTCTCAACATGCCCGCTGACAATGCCGTATTCATCGTCAATGGCCTTGAGCGGCGGCACAATGGCATTGGTGGTGCAGGACGCGGCTGAAACAAGACGATCCTCCGGTACCAGTTCACGGTCGTTGATGCCCGCGACAATATTTTTGAGATTGCCCTTTCCCGGAGCCGTGAGGATGACCTTGGCGACGCCTTTGCCCTGCAAATGCCTGGACAAGCTCTCCTCGTCACGCCAAACCCCCGTGTTGTCAACAACAATGCAATCATTGATCCCGTAAGCGGTGTAATCCACGTCCTCGGGTTTATCGGCGTAAATGACCTTGACCTCATTACCGTTGGCGACGAACGACTGGCGATCTTCGTCAACTCTTATAGTGCCCCGGAAAGCACCGTGCACCGAATCCCGACGCAGCAGGCTGGCGCGTTTGACCAGGTCATTGGGGGCGCCGCCCTGGCGAACCACGATGGCCCGCAATCTCAGGTTCTCCCCGCCGTCCGTCTTGTTGATGAGAATCCGTGCCATGAGTCGGCCTATCCGGCCAAAGCCGTAAAGCACCACGTCGACGGGTTTATCTACCGGGCGCTCAGTGGAGTTGACGAGAAAGCCAAGCTGTCGCGCCACGTAGTCCTCGAGCGACAGGCCTTCGCCCTGCCCCTTGTCGTAAAATTCAACCGCAAGACGACCGACGTCGATGTGACTGGGGCCCAGCGGCATCTCACGCATGGCATTTAAAACCGGTGCAGTTTCAAACTCCGACAGCTCGTTGTGTTCCATCTGGCGGACGTAGCGGTGGGTTTTCATGATATCCAGTACCGACTGGTTCACCAGCGAATGTCCGTAGATGTAACATTTGACATTGCGCTCCCTGGCCATTGCCCCCACCTGGGGAATCATGGCCTCAGCGAGTGCTTCTCGCTCCTTCCAGTCAGAAAAATAGTCGGCTGGGCGCTCGCGTTTGCGCTGATCGGTCACAGTGTGCTCCTGAATATGGGAAAAAGCTGGTGAGTAATGGGTTATTATCCGATTAACCCCCCTCGGGTCGCAAGCCATAGACAGTATTCAGGCCCCGCCATTCGGGCCGATGGTTTAAAACGTTCACTAAAAGCCCCTACTTCTGCGGATCATCGATGTTTGCCCAACTTATCGCTGACACACCCTGGCCAACCAAACGTGGGTCAAGAACAGCCGTCGGACCCTGTCCGGGTGCCGCGAGCGCACTGGCGGTCGCCGAACTCGTCAGGGATGACGCGCTACTGGTGGTGGTTGTCCCCAGTTCGGCCGTCGCCGCCACACTGGAACGGGAGCTGCCCCTGTTTTGCAACGGCCCATTGGAGGTACTGACGCTGCCCGACTGGGAAACGTTGCCATACGACAATTTTTCTCCCCACCAGGACATCATTTCGGAGCGATTGAACGCGTTTCATCGGCTCCCAACCATGGCCTCGGGGGTACTCCTCGTACCCATCACCACGTTGATGCAGCGCAGTCCACCGGTGCACTACGTTGCCGGGAACAGTCTCGCCCTCGACATTGGCCAGGCACTCGACAGCAATACCCTGATCAAGAACCTCACCCTCAATGGTTATCGCGCCGTGGACACGGTCTATGAGCATGGTGAATATGCCGTGCGGGGCTCCCTCCTTGACATCTTTCCCATGGGCAGCCACTTGCCCTACCGCATCGATCTTTTTGATGCGGAAATCGAAAGCCTGAGAACCTTCGACCCTGAGACCCAGCGGACAATCGAAAAAGTCGACGCAGTAAGATTATTGCCTGCGCGGGAATTCCCGCTCTCTGAAGATGCCCTGCGGCGCTTCAAACTCAACTGGTATCGCCAGTTTGATGGTGACCCCGAGGCCTGCCCGCTGTTCAGGGAAATTTGTGCAGGACGCGTGCCGGGAGGTGCCGAATACTTCCTGCCACTGTTTTTCGACGAGTGCGGCAACGTCTTCGACTACCTGCCTGATCACGCGAGGCTAGTGACGATTGGTGATCATTATTCGGCCGCACGCCAGTTTTGGGGCGAGATTACCTCCCGCTACACAGAGTACGGTATTGACCCCCGGCGCCCCCTCCTACCACCGGCAACCGTCTTTATTCCCGTGGAGGAACTTTACGCCGAGTTTGGTCGTTACGCGGTTCTGGAACTGCGCAGCGAGGCGGATGCCCCGGTCCATGTGCACACTGACTTTTTGCCGCCTCCCCGACTGCAGGATACGAATCCGGCCAGTACGGCTATTGATAGGCTTGGCGAATTTGTAAGGGGTCACCGGGGTCCAGTGCTGCTGTGCGCTGAGTCACCCGGGCGGAGGGAGGTGCTGCTCGAAGGTCTGGATGAAGCCGGCCTGAAACCCGAGCCGGCAACCAGCTGGCCCGACTTCCTGAGCCGCGGCTCGACCCTTGGCATTACCGTTGCTCCGGTTGACCGCGGCCTGTATCGGGGGCCTGCGAAAGCCACCCTACTGGTGGAAAACCAGATTTTTGGCGAGCGGGTCGCGCAGCGCAGGCGTCGCCAAACGGTCGAGGAAACCAGTGCTGATGCCATTGTCAGGGACCTGACCGAACTGCGTCCGGGGGTGCCAGTTGTGCACCTCCAGCACGGCGTGGGTCGGTATATGGGCCTCCAGTCCCTGAAAATCGATGGTGCCGACGCTGAATTTTTGCTGTTGGTCTACGCCGACGACGACAAATTGTACGTCCCAGTGGGGTCGCTACACCTGATCGCTCGGTACACCGGCGCAGACCCCGATACCGCCCCACTCCATCGCCTAGGTAGTGAACAATGGGAAAAAGCGAGGCGAAGAGCCCGTGAAAAGGCCAACGACGTCGCCGCCCAACTGCTGGAGGTCTACGCCCGCCGGGAAGCCCGCGAGGGTTTCAAATGCGAACTCAATGACAGCCTCTGGCAGCGGTTCAGCGAACAATTCCCGTTTGAGGAAACCCCGGACCAGCGGGTGGCAATCGAGGCAGTCCGCGACGACATGTGCGCCCCAAAAGTAATGGACCGGCTGGTTTGCGGCGATGTTGGATTTGGTAAAACAGAAGTGGCCATGCGGGCCACATTTATCGCCATCCAGAATGCGAAGCAGGTCGCCATACTGGTTCCAACCACGCTTCTCGCCCAGCAACATTTCAACAGTTTCAGAGATCGATTTGCCGACTGGCCAGTAAACATCAAAGTCGTTTCAAGATTCCAGAAGAACAGCGATATAGAAAAAATACAGGCTGAGGTTGCATCGGGCGCCGTCGACCTGCTGATTGGGACTCACAAGCTGCTACAGAGCACCTTCAAATTTGAGGATCTGGGCCTTCTGGTCATTGATGAGGAGCATCGCTTCGGCGTCAAGCAAAAAGAAGCCATCAAGGCCCTGCGCGCCCAGGTTGATATCCTCACCATGACAGCCACACCCATCCCAAGAACACTCAACATGGCACTGGGTGGACTCCGCGATCTCTCCATCATCGCCACCCCGCCGGCAAAGCGCCTTTCGATAAAAACGTTTATCAGGGAGCATTCCATCGCATTGGTCAAGGAAGCCATCCTCAGGGAGACGCTGCGCGGGGGTCAGGTTTATTACCTGCACAATGAGGTTAAAACTATCGAAGAAACCGCTGCCCGCCTGCGGGAATTGCTGCCCAACCTCTCGGTCGGCGTGGGCCACGGTCAGCTCAGGGAGGTCGAGCTTGAGAGGGTCATGTCAGACTTCTACCATATGCGTCACCATATTCTGGTCTGCAGCACGATCATCGAGACCGGCATTGACATCCCAAATGCCAACACGATCATCATCAACAGGGCCGATAAATTTGGACTGGCCCAACTCCATCAGCTGCGGGGCCGGGTAGGTCGCTCCCACCACCAGGCCTATGCCTATTTGCTATGTCCGCCGCGTACGAGCATGACCTCCGATGCTGAAAAGCGTCTCGAAGCCATTGAGGCAGCGGGTGAACTGGGGGCAGGCTACCTCCTGGCTACCCATGACCTCGAGATCAGGGGTGCGGGTGAATTGCTGGGTGATGAACAGTCGGGGCAGATTCACAGCGTCGGCTTCGGCCTCTATCTCGATATGCTCAATAGTGCTGTACGCGCATTGAAGCGCGGTGAAATTCCAGATATCGACAGCCCACTGGAGACGGGTACCGAGGTCAAACTTCACGTACCTGCACTGATACCCGAAGACTACTTACCCGACATCACATCACGATTGGTGCTTTATAAGCGCATCGCGGCGGCGGACAGCCAGGAAGCACTGCGGGAAATTCAGGTGGAAATGATCGACCGATTCGGGTTGCTTTCTGAACCCATCAAAAATCTATTTACGCAGGCAGTGCTGCGCGTTCGGGCCCAGCGCCTGGGTATTGCAGAGATTGAAGCCAGCCATGACGGTGGTAGCATCGTATTTACTGACCAAACGCAGGTCGAGCCGCTCACGCTGGTAACGCTTGTTCAGGGTGACCCCACAACCTTCAGCTTGGCAGGCTCCAACAAACTACGTTTCAGCACCGACTTGCCGGGTCTGGATCAACGACGGGAATTTGTAGGGCAGTTGCTGGTGACGCTCGGACGGGACCGACTATGACGGTAAAACAGACAGGAAGCGGGTTCCTCTTGGCCATCACCATCGCCATGGCGTCGGCCTCGCTGGCACAGGAGGAGCCTATTGTCGAGGTCGCCGTCCCCGACGACATTGATCCGAACGCAGGCTCTGGATGGATTCACGTGGAGCTGGCTGTCCTGGTGGACGACCGGCCCGAGGTCCTGGCATCAGAAGCGTGGCCAGCCTATCCCGAGACGCGCTACCCCCTCAGGCATCGACGGTTGACGGATGATCGCCAGGTCGATGCCCTGATGCTGCGCTTTCCCGAAACACAGATTATTGCCAGCGAAGAGGGTCTGATTACGTTACTCGTGCCCGACCCGGGCAAGGTGCTGGCCGAGGCCGCTGAGGCAGCGCTGGCACCCGAACCGGAAACCATGCGTCCGGAGGAAAGCGAGGAGGATTTAGACGGCGCCGATGACAATCTGGACGTCTCCAGGCCCCGTGACGAGGTAGATAATGCGCCCATCCAGGCACCTCCAGCACTCGAAATGATCGATGCGCCCAGCGACAAAGTCGCCGTAGGGGCCGATTGGCTGGCAGACTTTACAGAGCCCTTGCAGCCCGGTGAAGCGCTGGTTGAAAGCCCGGAGCGGCCGCCTGGCAGCACAGACGATGTGCCGACTGAGTCCGAGTTGCCCGACCCGGAGCCCGCATTGCCCCGGGCCTTCTCGGTTCGACCTACCGACCTACTGGACGAGGGACTCAGTCGACTGACCGCGGAGAGCCCCGATAAACTTCAGTTAAGCGCTGCATGGCTGCAACCACCCGATGCGGCCAACTTGCCCATCATTTTCGATAATTCGGGTGACATTGACGACTGGCCGCCCCTGCAGGGCTTTATCGAACTGCGCACTGGCGAAACTCTAAAGATCGGAGTCAATTTCTGGTGGAATACCGATGCCGCCTACCTGCCACCCGGGTTCCACATGGACGGCCCCCCTCCAGCGCCACCTCAGCTCCTTTGGCGAGATAAAGACTTGAGTACGCCACTGGCTACCGAGGAGGTGACCTATCGGCAGGCCACCCTCAAAGCCATCGTTGATCATCAGCAGGCCGGCCTTCCAATCGTCGAGTTTGTAGACCCCAGCACCGGTTTTTTTCAGGAGTCAGCACCCCCACAGCGCGAGGAAACGGGTCTGCCGCCTGAGGACCCCTGGCCCTGGCAGCACTTTCTCCACGTCACGGATACACGCACGGTCCCCGAAGGATACATTCGTTACTTTGACCATCCGGTTCTGAAAATCATTACCACCTGGCGGGAACTGACCTGGGGTGAGGTTTATCAGATCGGCGCCGCCGACCAGGAACAGGCCGACGTTGATGCAGCCCTCGAAGCCGCAGGGCAGCAGGCAAGCGGACCCGGGGAACTGTCACCATCAGCTGAGATCGAACAGCGTCGTTAATCTCCCGCCAATCCAGGGCGGGCACTATCCTGCGGCAATGCCGATTCCCCGCCCAACAATACCGTACGGGTGGGAAAAGCAACCTCCGCACCGTGGGACTCAATAATGGCGAGGACTCGTAATAACACATCCTGCTTGATCCCATGGAAGGTCACCCAATCCGTTGTTTTGGTGAACGTATAGATAAAAAAGTCCAGTGACGAGGGCCCGCAACTGACAAAATTGACAATCAGGGTGCGGTTGAGGTCAATAGCCTCATGGGCCTCCAACATAGCCCGCACATCCGTGACGATGGGCGCCATGCAGTTGGCATCCTCGTACCTAATGCCCAGAGTTTCATAGATACGGCGATTATTCATTCGCGAGGGGTTCTCCAGGGCCACACTCGCAAAGATGGCGTTGGGCACGTACAGCGGCCTTTGATCAAAAGTCCGTATGCGGGTCATCCGCCAGCCTATTTCCTCTACGGTACCTTCGATTTCGCGATCAGGAGAGCGAATCCAGTCACCCACGGTAAAAGGACGGTCGAGGTAAATACTCAAACCACCCAAAAAATTCGCCAGGAGGTCCCGGGCAGCAAAGCCCACCGCGATACCACCAATGCCACCAAAGGCCAGCAAACCCGATACGGACAAACCAACCGACTGCAGGATCATCAGGGATACGACTATCCAGAGACTGATGCGGGCCAGTCGCACCGTGGCGCGGATAGTGGCCCGCTGGTCCGATTGTCGCTGCCCCCGATGCTCTGCCAGCAACTCAACTTCAATACCCGCAAGAGCGCGCTGCGCGACCCACCCGAGCATCAGAATCAATCCGGTATCGGCGGCCTGTCTCAGTAGGTTCCTGAACTGCTCTGCGCCGCCGAAAAGTCCGAGGGACAGGTAGGCTATAACCAGCCACATGGCCCATTCACTGGGCCGCACGATTGCATCGGCCAGAACATTATCCCAACGGGTCTTGGAATGCGCCGCCGCTCGGTGCAACTGCTTGACCAACCGGGTGATCAACAGATGACCCATTAAGCCCACCACCAGCAAAAACCCCAGAATGAGTAACATGACGGGCAGGTTGAGCTTGTCCGCCAGGGGCGTCAGCCAGTTGGTCATTGCCTGTGTTGAAGCATCCATAGCACGCACTGAGAATTCCGATGCGCCTGATGCTACCCCAGGGATGGCCATCCGTGCCACGTTCGCCGCGATTTACCCGGGGCAGTGACAGCCCGACGAATACTGTATAAAATACCAGCTTGTACAGAAAACCAGTGGCCCGGGTGCAAAATGATCAAATTGACGGCACGTCAACAACAAGTCCTCGATGTGGTTCGATCCAGTATCGAAGAAACCGGCTATCCACCGACACGGGCGGAAATCGCCAGGGAATTAAAATTTAAAAGTGCCAATGCTGCGGAGGAGCACCTCAAAGCCCTCGCCCGCAAGGGCGCTATTGAAATGATTCCCGGCGCCTCCAGAGGTATTAGACTGGCTGGCAACGAACCCACGGGGCTGGCGGTGGTCGGACGGGTTGCGGCAGGCGCACCGGTACTTGCCCAGGAAAACATAGAGGAACGTGTTCAGATCCCAGGGGAATTATTTCATCCCAGGGCAGATTACCTGCTGCGGGTATCAGGCAACAGCATGGTGAACGCCGGAATTTTTGATGGCGACCTGATCGCGGTGCACAGCACACCGATCGCGTCGGAGAACCAGATCGTCGTGGCGCGAATTGAAGATGAAGTTACGGTTAAGCGTCTGCAGCGACCCGACGACCGGCGGGTTCTGTTGATCGCTGAGAATGAGGCGTATGAGCCCATTGAAGTCGATTTGGCGACACAAAACTTTTGTGTCGAGGGCGTCAGCGTGGGCGTCCTGCGGCGGGATTAAGGATCGCCCTACCCGGTGACGACCAGCAGAGCAACTGCGGGGCGATCAGTGCACCGTCCTACCGCCAGTGGCCCCCGTAGCCTCGGCATCAATCTCCAAATTGTTTAATTCAGCCAATCGGGCCGCTGTCTGTATGCCTGCCTGAATCATGGCTTTGGCGACCTCGAGGTTGTTTTCCATCAGGTAGGCCGAGGTCTCGTCGGAAAACTGGATACTTACCAGAGGCTCGGACCCCTCCTCATCAGCACGCTGCAGAACGATCTCACCGTCACCCAGATCGATAATTTCCAGCAAAGCAGTGGTCATGCGAAGTCCTTTACCTTGGATGTGAGTAGAATGTTAGCAGCCCACGGGACGCCACACCACCTTGAGACGCCGTATTTGGCAGGCGTGCTCAGTATTCGTCCATGCAATCTGCCATGCGGTGAAACAACTGGTCGAATTGCTCACACCACTCCCTGTAGTCTTCCATGCCGGGGCGGGTGGAGCTGGACGCAAGACGCCCGGGCGGCAGAGGCCGGCCCACACCCCGCTGGGGCACGGCCTGGAGACGCGACAGCCAGCCCTCTTCTTCCAGCTTGCGATACTCTCGAATCTCGCCGGGTTCCGCTATCCCCTCGCCCAAAAAAGGCAGCTCTCCAGTGTGGTGCGGAGGCACCTCCGGTAGTGAAGCGATTCGGGCCATGGCAATCAGAAACCACCCATAGGCATCGAGCAGATGACCCCTGACAGCAGGGCCAAACGCAGCTTCGAGAATATTGTCTCCCGTACTACTCTTATCAGCCTGCGCCCCGTTCCAGGCCTCTAACAATACTCGAGCCATGTACAGGGAGTGGTTTGCAAGACCCCGTGCACTGCTCATCCCAATCATCCACCCGGTTTCGGCGCGGGTGCCTTGGCAGGGCGTTTCTTCGGCGCCGATTTTTTTCTGCTGGCAGCGGTTTTCTTCCCGGCTGTCGATTTCTTCTTGGGGGCTTTGGCAGTCCCGGAGGCCTGCCAGGCGCCACCATCGAAAAAGGCTTTCCAACCGGTGGCCTTACCGTCCACATCGGTCATGACGTATTGTTCTTTGGTCTTTCTGCTATAGCGTATCTGACTGCGATTCCCCGCATCATCAGTCAATGGGGCATCCAACAGGAAGTGATACTTGGGATCTATTTCCGCCTGATGGGGCAATAACTCATCGACGAAGGGTGGCCGGGTTTCGCGATTTTTCGGGAATTTGCTGGCAGCGAGAAAAAGCCCGGATGCCCCATCCCTCAGAATGTAGTGATCCTCGACCTTTAAACAGGCGAGCTCAGGCATTGGTACCGGGTCCATCTTGGGTGGTGCTGGCTCACCGCTGCGCAGCAGCTTCCGGGTGTTTTTACACTCGCCGCCCGTACAGCCGAAATATTTCCCGAATCGCCCGGTCTTGAGCTGCATGTCCAAACCACATTTGTCACACTCGATGACCGGACCGTCGTACCCCTTAATCCGATACTTGCCCTCCTCGACCTGATAGCCATCGCAGTCGGGGTTGTTGCCACACACATGCAACTTACGCTGCTCATCAATCAGGTAGCTGTCCATTGCCGTATTACACTTTGGGCAGCGGTGCTTCTGGAGCAGTAACCGGGATTCAGCCTCATCGTCAGCGTCAGCGCTAATGGCCTCGTCCCCAGGAATCAGGTTCAGCGTACTTTTGCAACGCTCCTTGGGCGGGAGGCTGTAACCCGAGCAGCCGAGGAAAACCCCCGTACTTGCGGTTCGAATCTGCATGGGTCGATCACAGGTCCCGCAGGGTATTCCCGTGGGCGTGGGATCGTTGGCCTGCATACCACCGGGCCCGGATAATCCTGCCTGGTCGAGTTTGGCCCGAAAGTCATCATAAAAATCATCCAGTAGAGCCTTCCAGTCGAGATGCCCATCGGCAACCTCGTCCAGATGCTCCTCCATGGAGGCCGTGAAACCGTAGTCGAGCAGGTCAGCAAAAGCGCCCTGCAGCCGCTGCGTCACTATGTCACCCATTTTCTCTGCGTAGAACCTGCGATTCTCCAGGCGCACATAGCCACGATCCTGAATGGTGGAAATAATCGCCGCATAGGTAGAGGGGCGGCCAATGCCTCGCTTTTCCAACTCTCTGACCAGGCTGGCCTCACCGTAACGGGCAGGGGGCTTCGTGAAGTGCTGTTTCGGGTCGAGCTGCTCGAGCTTCAACAGCTGACCGACGGCGACGGCCGGCAATTCAGCTTCATCGGGCTTACGTGATTGCGGAGGCTGCACCCGCGTGAATCCATCAAATTCGACAATTCGTCCCCGGGCGGTCAGACCATAGCCTCCGGCGGTCACCGATACCGTTGTTGAAAGGTACCTCGCTGGTGTCATCTGGCAGGCCACAAACTGACGCCAAATCAATTCATAGAGACGCTCAGCGTCCCGCTCCATGCCCTGCAACTGCTGCTGGGTCACCGATACGTCCGAGGGTCGAATGGCCTCGTGTGCCTCCTGGGCACCGTCCTTGGACGAGTATCGCAGTGGCGCCTCGGGGAGATAGGCTGCCGGGAAAGCAGCCGCAATGTGGTCCCGACAGGCTGTCACCGCATCATTGCTCAAATTGGTGGAGTCCGTCCGCATGTACGTGATGTAACCTGCTTCGTATAAACGCTGAGCCAGGGTCATTGTCTTCTTGACGCTGAAACCGAGCCGCGTGCTGGCGGCCTGTTGCAGGGTGGACGTAATGAACGGGGCACCGGGTTTGCTGCTGGTTTTTCTGGACTCTAGATTTGCTACTTCATAGGCCGACGACTCCAGCGTGGCCACTGCGGCCATGGCTTCGACTTCGTTTTTTGGAGCAAATTTCTCGCCCGCCAGGTACTTGACTTCAAACCGCACCGGACCGTGTCCTTCGGGCACCAGATTGGCATGTACCTCCCAGTACTCCTCTGGGACAAAAGCACGGATTTCCCGCTCGCGCTCAACAATCAGTCGCACCGCCACTGACTGAACGCGCCCTGCTGACAGCCCGCGCGCCACTTTAGCCCACAGCAAAGGCGAAACCTCAAATCCGACAACCCGATCAAGAAAACGACGGGCCTGCTGGGCATTAACACGATTGGTATCCAACTCAGTCGGGTGCTGGAACGCCTCCTGTATGGCTTTCTTGGTGATCTCGTTAAAAACAACCCGCTGGTAGCGCTCTTCTTTTCCCCCAATGGCTTCCCGAAGATGCCAGGCTATGGCCTCCCCCTCCCGGTCAAGGTCAGTAGCTAGATAAATCGCGTCAGACTTTTCGGCGAGCTTGCGTAATTCGGATACGACCTTTTCCTTGCCGGGCAAAATCTCGTAGCAGGCCGCCCAATTATCTTCTGGGTCTACTCCCATGCGACGCACCAGCTGCTCGCGCTTTTTGCGCTCCTGGTATCGCTTCTTCTCCTCCGGTGCCATTTTCCGAGTAAGCGCCGCCTGCGCAGCACGCTCCTTCGGATCCGAACTGGCGCCATTACCGGACGTGGGCAGGTCTCGGATATGCCCGACGCTGGACTTAACAATAAAGTCGTTGCCCAGATATTTATTGATCGTCTTCGCCTTGGCAGGCGACTCGACAATGACCAGAGATTTTCCCATAAGCTAAAGTGTTACGTCCTTAAAGCGCGCATGAGCAACTGAAAATGCAGCAACAGAAGGGGCGCATATATACGGTGGGTTTTGCCCGCAGGTCAAGGGAGAATCGTGAGTAACTGCGATTTAGCGGCGAAAAAACTGACCTGAATCTCCATCATCAAGCCTGAAAACCGACATCGTTTAGCTTATCCAGAAGGGCGACCACCTGCCTGTAAATCGCCTCTCCCCCCCGCTCATCCCAAAAAACCTGAATCTCCTCAGGACTCAGCGAAACGACATCGATATGGTCTGAGACCTCCGAAATATGTGCCGGTACGCTGTCGCCACTTTTTGATTCCCAGCCAGCTTGCGTGCGCACAAAAAGCTCGGACTGAGGGCGCAGCTTAGCGCCACTTTTGAAACGGCTGTAGCACACCAGGGGTCGCTCCCCAGCTCGCTGCAGTCGCGGCGGAATCTGGCTGGGTTCCCTTATCTGTACCCGGATTCCAGCGCGCCGGGCCCGGTCGCGAAAATCTGCGACGGCACGCTGCTGCTTACTGGGCAAGGCGCTCAACAGAGGCCCCAGAACCGCAGCTATGCAGACGAAAATGATAAAGTAGACCACGTTGATGTTGTCCGTATACTAGGTCTGCAGGGTAAACCAAGAGGCACCACGGGTGCGATACTGGCGAGAGTTGTCCTATGGCATACGAAAAGATACTGGTTGCAATCGATCTGGGCGCTTCTTCCAACCACCTGCTCAACACAGCGCAACAGCTATTGGCAAGCCCCGATGCTGAGTTGCACGTCCTGCACGCCGTGGAGCCTCTTAACGTCACCTACGGCGCCGATATTCCCATGGACCTGTCAGCAATCCAGGACGAGATCTACGAACAGGCCTCAGAGCAACTAGCTCAGTACTGCGATAGTTTTGGCATCCCTGAGTCGAGGTGTCATCTGGTGATCGGCCGTCCTGAAGTCGAAATACCCAGCGTCGCCGCGGGTCTGGCCGCGGAGCTTATCGCCATAGGGAGTCATGCCCGGTATGGGTTGGCACTGCTGCTCGGCTCCACCACAGATGGCGTCCTGCATCACGCGGGCTGCGACGTACTCGCAATCTATGTGGACGAAAAAGTTGCGTCAGCCTGAATCGGCCAACCAATTCTGGAGCGCCTGCCCGTCGAAAGGCCAGGCCAACTCTCGGCCCCTGGCGTCAAGTAACACCGGGATTCGCACCCCGTAGCGCTCAAGCAGGGCAAGATCATCTTCAATATCGACCGGAACAAAGCGCACCCCTGCATTATGGAGAATCTCCTCGGCATGCTCGCACAGATGGCAACCCGCGGTCGTGTAGAGTGTAAGAATAGCCGTCACTGATTGTCCTCAATTATTCGCCTTTATGATGCCTACGACCAAAACACCGGAAAATCGCCACCAGATCCTGACCGTATTCGGTCGCAACGCAGTTTTTGAAGCCCTGTCCGATACGGCGATCATCTGTCAAAGGCTGCACTGGGCAACGAGTAACAAACCCTCCCCGGCCACCGAGCGGATACTTACTGCCGCAGCGTCACGGGACATTCCCATTCGCGAGCATACCCGAGCTACACTGGCGCGCATTTCACGACATGGCAAGCAGGACCAGGGCGTGGCCCTTGATATCTGCTGCCCGCAGTTTGCCACCGTGGAAGAGCTCGGCCGACAAGCTACAGTGAAACCTGCCCGGATACTGGCACTGGACGGGATTACCAATCCCCAGAATGTCGGCATGATCATCCGTGCCGCCGTGGCGGGTGGCGTGGACGGCATCCTCTACCCCCGCCGAGGGGTGGCAGCGCTTGGGCCCCTTGTGATCAAGGCCTCTGCAGGGATGGTATTCCAGGCCCCCATCATCCTGTGTGACAGACTTTTTCCCGCCCTCGACCTCCTGCAGCGGGCCGGCTTGTCAATCGCATCACTGGAGGGTGGAGCCAGTACCTCCCTGTTTGACTATCAGCCCGGAGGGGGCGTGGTTTATGTCCTCGGCGGGGAGACCGGTGGTGTATCAGCCGACATTTCCGGTCTCGCCGATGTCCGGTTGACTATCCCTATGGCAGGCAACGTCGAGTCGCTCAATGTCGCTGTGGCAGCAGCATTAGTGGCTTACCGCGACTACCTGTCGCACCCGGGACGCTGAGCAGCGCGCAGCTATTTCACCAGTGATCCCATGGCATCTTCCAGACCTGCCAGAGTGAGTGGGAACATCTGCCCCTCCATCAACTGGTTTGTGATACCGATCGACTGCGTGTACTGCCATTCATCCTTGGGCACCGGGTTGAGCCATACACATTTACCGTAAGTTCCCCTCAGCCTGCGCAGCCACAGCTCCCCGGCTTCCTCATTCCAGTGCTCAACAGAACCACCTGGCTGCACGATCTCGTAAGGTGACATCGACGCGTCACCGACTATGACGACCTTGTAGTCGTGGCCATATTTGTGCATCAAATCCAGCGTTGCGGTGCGCTGGTTGTGGCGGCGAATATTATTTTTCCAAACGCTTTCGTAGAGGAAGTTGTGGAAATAGAAATATTCGAGGTGCTTGAACTCGGTCCGAGCCGCGGAGAACAGCTCTTCACACACTTTCACGTGGGGGTCCATCGACCCTCCAACGTCGAGAAACAGCAGGACCTTAACCGCATTGTGGCGCTCCGGAACCATCTTGATATCCAGAAATCCTGCGTTGCGCGCGGTTGAACTGATTGTGTCGTCGAGATCAAGTTCGTCTGCTGATCCTGTGCGAGCGAACTTCCTCAACCTACGCAGCGCTATTTTGACATTTCGGGTACCCAGCTCAACGCCATCGTCATAATTTTTGAAGTCACGACGGTCCCATACCTTGACCGCACGCTTGTTTTTACTCTCGCCACCAATCCTGATCCCTTCTGGGTTATACCCATCGTTACCAAAGGGTGAGGTTCCCTCAGTGCCTATCCACTTGCTGCCACCCTTGTGCTTCTTCTTCTGCTCCTCAAGGCGTTCTTTGAACGTCTCGATTAGCTTTTCCAGTCCACCCAGGGATTCAATTTTCTCCTTCTCTTCATCGCTGAGTTGCTTCATGAACTCCGACCGTAACCAGTCGTCCGGAATGAGTGCCTCAATAACATCATCAAGGTCCTCGAGTTCACGAAAATGAGAGCCAAAAGCGCGGTCAAATCGATCGTAATACTTCTCATCCTTGACCAAAATGGCCCGGGACAAATTATAAAAAGCATCGATATCCGCGAACGCCAGGTTGTGCTTCATGGCCTGCAGTAAATCCAGCAATTCCCGGGTTGTCACCGGAACGCCCGCGTCTTTCAACCCATGGAAGAAATTTACCAGCATCGAGCAGGCCTCCTAGCGTGTTTCCCGTCGATGCATAAAGGCCAGTCGCTCCAACAGTTGCACATCCTGCTCGTTTTTCAGGAGCGCACCATACAACGGCGGAATCGCTTTGGTCGGATCCCTGTTCTTCAGAACTTCATCAGGTATTTCATCCGCCATCAGCAATTTCAACCAGTCGATCAACTCAGAGGTAGACGGCTTTTTCTTTAAACCCGGAATCGAACGTAATTCGAAGAAAACCTCAAGCGCTTCGGCCACCAATTCCTGGGTAATGCTGGGGTGGTGGACATCAATAATCTCGCGCATGGTCTCCCGGTCCGGGAAGTTTATAAAGTGGAAAAAACAGCGCCTCAGGAACGCATCCGGCAGTTCCTTTTCATTATTGGAGGTAATAATGATGATTGGCCGTTGCTTGGCCTTGATGGTCTGTCCGGTCTCGTAAACAAAAAACTCCATACGGTCCAGTTCGACGAGCAGGTCATTGGGAAACTCAATATCAGCTTTATCCACCTCATCGATCAGCAGCACGACCTGCTCATCTGCGTCGAACGCCTCCCACAGTTTGCCCTTCTTAATGTAGTTGCCGATGTCCTGAACTTTCCCGTCTCCCAACTGGGAGTCACGCAAACGTGAAACCGCATCGTATTCATAGAGTCCTTGCTGCGCCTTGGTCGTTGATTTTATGTGCCACTGAATCAGGGGCATACCGAGCCCGGCGGCTACTTCCTCAGCCAGCATTGTCTTACCGGTACCCGGTTCTCCCTTGATCAACAGGGGGCGCTGCAGATTAACCGCTGCATTCACAGCCATACGAAGATCATCGGTCGCAACATAACGTTCTGTGCCGGTAAATTTCATGTGCTTTCTCTACTCCAATACATAGCTATTGTCAGGTTTTACGGGATATTACGGCTTATCGGATGCATCAAGGGGCGCCCCCCGGGTCGACCTCCTCGTTGGGACGAGCAGTGTCGCAAAGCCAGCCAGGAGACCGAGGATTCCAGTCGTTGTAAGGACCAGTATCGCCGGCCGCGCCGAGGCCCAACCGTCAATGAACGCTGCATTAAACAAGGCTACAATCAGCGCCGGCGCCAGAGTTGTAGCCTCAGGTCCGGGGGGCACGGGCGTCAATAGCAGGGCCGACAGAAAACCAATCAAAGCGCGACGCCAGCCCAGTGGCGCCCACATCAGCCCATGTCGGTAAAGCAATACCAAAGCCAGTATCGCCGCGAGCACATAACACGTTAGTGCCACCACGTAGGAATCGCCGGTTAGCATTCAACTGCCTCAGCCTGCCAGCCGCTGGAGCGCGGGGGCAGTTGCAGGAAAAAGCCCTCCGTCTCCAACGCCCTGATAACCTCCTGTGTATCGTGATGTGCGAGCTGGCGCTCCGGCGTTAACTGCAGCGACAGGGCCAGCTCCGGGCTACCGAAGCTTTTCCGTAACAGCTCGGGAAGCGCCTGGAAGTCAGCACCCCGAGGGAGAAAGAGGTAGGTATCGCTTTTGCGACCACTCCTGAACACATCAACCAGCACGCTGTTGCTCCACAAACAATATAGCAGCCCGCTCCATGAGCGGGTTGATGACCGTCTCAGCCCGCCAACCCTGCCAATGCCTGGGCAATTCCCCCAGCTCGCCACACGCTGAACGGGCTATCGCCTCGAGCTCCCTCGCTGGCATGAGAATCTCCGGGTTCATGCCCAATTCGGTCGCGATATCCGACAGGGTCGGCGCGAGGGATTTTGCCAGGCGTTTTACGGATGCACTGGGGGGACCCGATACACCCTGGGGGGGCTGCGCCGACCCCGCCTCTCGGGCCTCATCAATGCAGGCAAGTAACTGCTGCCCATCACGCCGAAGAACACCGCTGGGAATGCCCTCCACGCTGGCCAGCCTCGGCATCGACGAGGGCATGGCCCTCGCCAGCTCCTGAATGACCTTGTCGTGCAGCACCCAGTTCCTGGGCCGGTCTCGACGCCGCGCCTCGGACTCACGCCAGTCGATAAGTGCCAGCAGCACAGCGAGCTGTGGCGCGGTTAATTTCCAAGCTGACTTGAATTTGGCTAGGGGCCCACGGCCCCCGGTGCTCATTGCCGCACCCTCCTCACAAATCCAGGGGAGAATACCGCGATCCTGTGCCATCTTTTCAAGAATCGGCCAGCAGTTCGACAAATAGGTCACGTCCTGAACGGCATACCTACACTGGGCAGTGCTCAACGGGCGCTGTAACCAGTCAGATTGCGTTTCGTCCTTGGCCAGATCAATCTCCAGTAGTTCACGCACGAGATCCCGATAGCCCATCCCGAAACCCAGCCCCAGCATGGCTGCGGCTTTTTGGGTATCCACCAACGGCTTCGGTAAAACGCCCAGCCAACGCTCAAATACTTCCAGATCCTCGCTGCCACTGTGCAGGACCTTGAGGACATTGGGCCGGGTCAGTAGCTCAGCAAGCCCCGCTGTGTCAGTCAGTGTGAGAGGATCGACCAACCAGCACCGGCCCTGAACAGCCACCTGCAGCAGCGCCACTTCGGGAAAAAACGTATCTCGCCGGCGGAATTCGGTATCCACCGCGATAAACCGGGCATCTGCGAGGGCTTCCACCATCGCCACCGCCGCTGCGCTGTCGCGGACCCATTGGCAGGAGTTCGGTAAGTCAGGTGGGGTCACGACTCGCCCCCAGACACCGCAGTTCGTCCCGTCAAAGCGTGAGCCAGCGTGGACGCATCAAGGTACTCCAGTTCACCGCCCAGCGGTACACCATGGGCTATGCGTGTGACCTTTATCCCGGCCGATTCAGCGCGCTGGGCAACGTAGAAGGCTGTGGCCTCGCCCTCAACAGTAGGATTGGTGGCGAGAATGACTTCATGAATATCTTCTGTCCGAAAGCGAGCTTCGAGCTTGTCCAGGCCAATTTCCTCGGGGCCAACCCCGTCGATAGGGGAAAGATGGCCCATCAACACGTAGTAGACGCCCTGAAAACTGGCGCTCTGCTCCAGGGCCATAACGTCTGCAGGTGCTTCGACAACGCATAAAAGCCCTTGGTCCCGGCGGGGGTCTGCGCACAGTTCACAGAACTCAAGCTCCGTAAAATTGCGACAGGCCGCGCAGCGCCCCACCCTATCCAATGCGGATTGCAACGCCTCAGCAAGGTTGGCAGCACCGCCGCGATCCCGCTCCAAGAGATGAAGTGTCATGCGCTGCGCAGATTTTGGACCGACTCCCGGCAAACAGCGCAGCGCCTCTATTAACTCTTCAATTGATTTAGAAAGCTTCATAATTCAATAATTTAAAAAGGCATTTTAAAGCCTTCTGGTAGGTTTAGGCCGCCGGTTACCGAGGCCATGTGCTCCTGTGCCGCGGCCTGCGCTCGCCGCACGGCGTCGTTGACGGCTGCCGCCAGCAGGTCTTCCAGCATCTCTACGGATTCCTCCAACACCTGTGGATCAACGTGCACCGAACTCACCTCCATGGACCCGGTCATGGCGACTTTTACCAGCCCGGCTCCAGACTCACCCGTCACCTCGATCGCCTTTACGGCTTCCTGTGCCTTAGCGAGCCCCTCCTGCATCTGCTGGGCCTGTTTCATCAGGTTACCAAGTTTCATTATGCCTCCCACTCATTTACCGAGGTCGAATACTCCCCTCAACCACCTGACCATCAAATTCCGCAAGCAATGCCGTCAGCTGCGGATCTTCACTCAGTGCCAATTCGGCCTGCCGCTGTCGCTCAGCCGCCAGCATCCTGCGACGATGCTGGGGGGTAGACTCCCCGACATCACCCACGTTTATCACAACATCCACCGGTTCGCCGAGCACCTGGCTGAATGCCATGCTCAATGTTCCCACCTGCCGCTCCTGAAAAAGCGTGGCATTGTTGCTGTCCAGCACAAACTCCAAACGGCGCCCGGAAACCACCGTCAGTTCACAGTGCAGAGCCACACTCTGGGTGATGCCCACCAGCCCAAGCGTCTCGAAGAATTCCGGCCATGCTGCAGGTGTTGGCAGGTCTGGATCCGGCGGCACTACCTCATTGGCAGCAGATTCACCTTCCTTCACAGTGCCCGCCCGTGATTCAACCATCTGTTCCAGTGGCTGCTTGACCACCGGGGGCTCCGGTGGCTCAGGCTTTTTTGTCGACGGGGGTCCCTCTGCCTGGGTATTCGGTGGCACATCAGCCCCCGTTGTGTCCTCAATCGGTTTGAATGCAATCATGCGCAGCAGCGTCATTTCCAGCGCAATACGCGGATCAGGTGCAACGGGTAGATCCCGCCTGCCATTGATGGCGAATTGGTAGTATAGCTGCGACTCATCGAGAGACATTTGCCTTGCCAATTCAGACAAACGCTGTTCTTCTGCTGTTTGCCCCGCCGATTCTGTGGGAACCATCTGGAGCAACGTCAACTGGTGCAGCAAGGCAATCATTTCTTCCAGCGTAGCACCGTAGTCAGGCGCATGCTGGGCGATTTCATCAACACCCGCAATAGCCTGGGCGGCATCACCTGCGCAAACAGCGGCGAGTAACCCAAGCACCCGGGTTCTATCGACAGTTCCCAGCATATCCCTGACATCGGCTTCGGCAAGTTGCCCTGAACCGTATGCGATCGCTTGATCGGTCAAGCTCAACGCGTCACGCATAGAGCCCGCCGCAGCGCGTCCCAACAACGTCAGGGCAGGCAGCTCATAGCCTATTTCCTCTTCTGCAAGGACCACCTTGAGGTGTTCAACCACCTGCTCGGGAATCATGTTCTTTAAATTGAACTGCAAGCAGCGTGACAGGATGGTTGCGGGTAATTTTTGCGGGTCGGTGGTCGCGAGCAGGAATTTGGCGTGGGGCGGCGGTTCCTCAAGGGTTTTCAACAGCGCATTGAAACTGTGGTTGGACAGCATGTGCACTTCGTCGATCAGATAAATCTTGAAGCGCGCCCGGGTCGGGGCGTACTGCACGTTGTCGAGTAAGTCTCGCGTGTCTTCTACTTTGGTTCGAGAAGCCGCATCCACCTCGATAAGATCAACCGAGCGCCCCTCAGCAATCTCCCGACAGGAGCCGCATTCTCCGCAGGGCTTTGAGCGCACACCGAGCTCGCAGTTCAGGCACTTCGCAAGAATTCGTGCCACGGTGGTTTTACCCACGCCGCGTGTTCCCGTAAAAAGATACGCATGGTGCAGGCGGTCGTGGTCCAGGGCATTAATTAGCGCCCGGAGAACGTGCTGTTGCCCCACCATCTCCTGAAAATTCCGGGGTCGCCATTTTCTCGCAAGGACCTGGTAGCTCATTGCAACATATCGGAACGCCGCCTCGAAAAATGGAGGTGACTCGAGCAGCCACACCCCGGCACCCGAATCAATAACTACCGTTGCTCCCTTCCGGGCCTGGCGGGGTTCGTTACCTATCGCTGCGAGGGGACCACCCGAGTCACCATAGCTCCCGCGCACTGCGCGGCCGCGTAGTGTCGCGAAAACTGCGCCCAACCGCAACTTGGGTGGTGGTTTAAATGCGCCACTCCTAAATGTTAATTCGGTTTACATTGCAAAGTTTATTGTGTTAACATTGAGCGTTGTCTCCGTGCCAAAAGGACATTTACATCCCCATGAAAACCTTCATGGCACTGCTGGCCGCTGTTACCCTGACCCTGACCACCACGCTGTTGATCTATGCCAACGTTGCCCCTTCAGCTTCGGACAAAAGGACGCCGTTGCCGGTCGCCGCAGTCCCATTCGAAGTGCAGGCTCAGTACATGCGACAGTCCAGCTATGTGGGAACGGTGAAAGCCGGTCGTGACAGTACACTTGGCTTTGAGGTCGGGGGCACCCTTGCCGCCGTACCGGCCCGTGAGGGTATGGCTGTGGCGCCTGGTGACATCATCGCAACCCTTGATACCGACCGGCGGCTGGCTCAGCTACGTGCCGCGGAAGCAGAGCTGGAACGCGTCAACACCGACCTAAAACTCGCGACGCTGAAGCGAGAACGCTTTGAGGACCTGGTGGCCCAGGGCCTGACGTCGCAGCAACAGTTTGATGAAGTGTTGTTGGGAGAGCAGGCCCTTGCACAGGCCAGGATGGCCAGTCGGGCACGTCGGGACAGTGCCGCGCTGGATGTGGAGAAGAGCACGCTCCGGGCGCCCTTCCCGGGCATTGTTGCCCAGCGTTACGTGCAGGAAGGTACGGTGGTAACCCCGGGTACCCCCGTGCTTAGACTGGTGGGGCAAACAGGGTTTGAGGCCCATATTGGGGTCCCTACCGCAGTAGGAAGACGCCTGGCTCCGGGAAGGGTGTATTCAATCCGCCTGGGTGACCGCAGTTACGAGGCCGAATTGCGCGGCGTTCGGAGTGATGTAGACCCCACGACGCTGACCCTTGGCGCCGTCTTCCTACTACCAGCTGTCGCCGCGCCCATGACCGGCGAGACCGTACTGCTTGAATTAGAGGAATCAGTGGCGCAGCGCGGAGGCTGGCTGCCACTCTCGGCACTGACGGCGGGTAATCGCGGTTTGTGGGACGTGTTGGTGGTGAAGACGGAGGGTGACGAATCCACTGCTGTGCGCGAAGCCGTGGAAATACTCTTTGCCCGTGAGGATCGGGTGTATGTTCGGGGTACCCTGGCCGATCAGGCACTGGTCATTGCCAGCGGACTGCAGCGCCTTACGCCGGGAGCCCCCATAGAGCCAAGGGCTCCCTGAATCATGATCGCCAGGATTCTCTACGACAACCCCCGCTATTTGGCACTTCTGCTGCTGGTTATTGCCGCAGTGGGTGCGAGTTCCATTTCCAGCCTGGGACGACAGGAAGATCCAACCATCACGCCCTTCATCGCCAAAATTGAAACATTTTTCCCGGGCGCCAGCCCCACGCGCGTCGAATCCCTGGTCACCAAGCCCCTCGAGGAGGCATTGCGCGAAGTTCCCGAGGTAAAAGAAATTCGCTCCACCTCAACGGCCGGTGTCTCTGTAATCACGGTCGAAACCGAGTATCGGCTATCACTGGCTGGCATTGAACGTGTTTGGTCAGAGCTGCGAGACGTGGTTCGAGCAGAAGCCGCAGGCTTTCCCGAGCAGGTACAAACCCCAATATTTGACGACAATTTCATGACCGCCTACGTGAAAATTGTCTCGATTTCCAACGCACCGGGACGCGACATCCCGCCTTCGGTGCTGAGACGCGAGGCGGAAATTTTTGCCGATGCGGCCCGCACGGTACCGCGCACAAAACGGGTCAACCTTTACGGCTTACCCAGCGAGGAGGTTCTGGTTGAGCTCGATGAATCCCGACTGGCCCTACTTGGCATCGGCGTTTCAGAAATCAGTAACGTGATAGCCGGCGCTGATGCACGCACCCCCGCGGGCAGATTGACGGGGCGAGGCTCGGCCATCGCCATCGAACTGTCCGGGGAATTCACCACACTGGAATCGATTCGGGAACTGCAGGTCAGGGCGCTGCCGGACGGTAGGGTACTGCGATTACAGGACATTGCCACGATCAGCAAGACAGAACAATCGCCCCCTGCGAGCTACGCGTTATCCAATGGCGAACGCTCGATTCTGATGGGTGTGGAAATGGACGCGGGCTATCAGGTAGATCGTTACAGTGCGCGCTTTGATCAATTTCTTGACAGCTATAAACGCCTCGCGCCCGATGGCCTGAACATCACTATCGCCTACGACCAGAGCGGCTACACGAAGGACCGACTCCAGGATGTCGCCGGTAACTTACTTGCTGGGATCACCATCGTTTTGCTGGTATTGCTGGTCACGTTAGGGTGGCGGGCCGCGTTGGTCGTGGCGGTTGTCCTGCCATTGTGCACCCTGCTCTCCGCAGTGGGCCTGCTCTACCTGCAGGTACCCATACACCAAATGTCCATGACCGGACTCGTGGTCGCTCTCGGTTTGTTGGTGGACGGTTCCATTGTCATGACGGACGAAGTACGCAAGCGACTCAGGCAAGGGCTGGGGCCGGTGGAATCCCTGATGGGCGCCGTTACCCGCCTGCGTGTTCCATTGCTCTCATCAACCGCCACCACAGTGCTCGCCTTTTTACCCATGGCGATTCTGGAGGGCCCGGCGGGCGATTTTCTCGGTTCGATCGCCCTTTCAGTCATCGTGATGCTGGTGAGTTCAATGCTACTCGCCCTCACAGTGACACCCATTCTTGCTGCGCGCTTGTTGCCCCAGGAGTACGCCGGGATCAGCGGATGGTGGCGGTCAGGGCTCGAAACTCCCCGTCTACATACCCTCTTCCAGCGAGCGCTCGACTGGTCCTTCCGCTATCCGCTGGGGGCCATCGTACTGGCTCTCTATCTGCCGGTCACAGGCTTCCTGTGCGCCGGCTCGCTGACCAATCAATTCTTTCCCGGAACCGATCGCGACCAGCTTTACCTTCAGGTGACATTGTCGGAGAGTGCCGCCATCGAAGACACGCTCGCCCTGGCTAGAGCGATTGACGGGGATCTGTCGAGGGAACCCCTGGTTCGACGGGTGGATTGGACCGTGGGAGAAAGTGCCCCAGCCTTTTATTACAACCTCAGATCGGGAAAAAAACGGCGCCCGGCGTGGGCCGAAGCCCTCGTCCTCACTACTGATGAAAATGCCACTGACGCTTTAATCAGACGGCTGCAAGGGGACTTGGATCGCAACTACCCTTTCGCTCAAATTATCGTGCGCGGTATCGACCAGGGCCCTCCCGTGGCGGCACCTATCGAAGTCACTGTCAGCGGACCGGACGCCCAAAAATTACAGCAACTAGGTGAAAAGTTTCGCCAGCGGCTGGATGCGCTGCCCGATGTTACCCACACCATGGTGTCAATGGAGCCCGGGCCACCCAAGCTGATATTTGACCTGGATGAGGAAAAATTGCGGCGCGCCGGTTTGACCCGTCTGGAGGTCGCAGCCACTATTGATGCCGCCCTGGGCGGTCGTCTGGGGGGCGAGATTCTGGAAGACACCGAGCGATTACCGGTGCGGGCACGTCTGGTGCGCGAGAACTGGTCAGACAGCAATGCCTTGAAGAATTTGCGTATACCGGTGCGGGGCGCTGCATCGGAGGGTCTTGCCGTACCACTGGACGCCCTGGGCCAGGCCAGACTCGTTCCCAATGACAGCCCCATTACCCGACTCGATGGTGTACGAATCAACAAAGTGCAGGGTCACTTGAGGCGTGGACTCCTGCCAGAAGAAGCGCTGTCACTACTGGCAAAGGACCTGAAAGATAATCCGATCAACCTGCCCACGGGCTACAGCTACAGCTTTGGCGGTGACTCAGAGGAGCGTGCTGGAGTGGTGAATGATTTAATGGCTCCCCTTGGCATGGTCATTGCAGCACTGCTGGCGACCATCGTTCTGACCTTTAACTCCTGGCGGCTTTCAGGCGTGGCCATACTGGTCTGTGTGTGTTCTTTTGGACTGAGCCTGCTGACACTGGCAATATTTCAGTACCCTCTGGGGATTACGGCCCTGATTGGGGTAATTGGCTCCATCGGCGTATCCATTAATGCAGCCATTATTATTCTTACCGCTCTACAGCAGGACAGTGCCGCCGCCACCGGAGATGTCGTGGCGGCCAGGAACGTGGTAATGGATTCCAGCCGACACATCGTGTCCACCACCATCACGACCTTTGGCGGCTTCCTCCCACTGATTCTTGAAGGCAGCCAATTCTGGCCTCCCTTTGCCATGTCCATCGCTGGTGGAGTTTTGCTTTCCACCGTGATTTCTTTCTTTCTGGTACCTCCACTCTTCATACTCGCGGTACGGCGCGCCACCCCACATGCGGTCACAAGGGTTGCCAAGGCGGCACCGATATGAAAGAGAAAGCGCGCTGTTATCACCACGGCAATCTTCGCGATGCGCTCATCCTCGCAGCAGCTGAGCTGCTTGAGGACAGTGGCTCTTTTGCATTCAGCATTACCGATGCGGCACGCCGTGCCGGCGTCAGTAATGCCGCGCCATACCGCCACTTCCGCGACAAAGAGGATTTGCTGGACAATGTCCGTGACCTCGCTTTTATGGGACTGCACGAACGACTTGAAGAAACCCGTGGCGTAAACCTTGACCGGGCGGGTACCGCCGAGACCGTGATCGCCTTGGGACTGACTTATCTGCAGTATGCCCGCGACAAAAAGGCTTTCTTTTCCCTCATGTGGGAAGATCGCGGTCAAATGCACCCAGAGAGACAAAACCTGCGCCATAAAAGCACGGGGTTTGAAATCCTGCTCAATGCCATTGAAAACCATCTGGTGGCGTTGGGTGAGCAGCGCGAACTGTCAGGACTCAACCCTCGTGCTGTTCGGATCGCTACGCAACTATGGGCGCTAGCCCATGGCGTCGCCACATTGGAGCAAAATCAGTTGCTTGACCTCTTCGACAAGGCGGCGCAGGCCGAGCAAATACTGATCGAAAGCAGCCGGGCCCTTCTCGCCGGAACGGCTCCCAAAGACATGAGCGACCATAAATAACAATGACTCACCGTTGCTCTACAAACAGCACTTTTGCACCTTGGGCTCATCTACCCGGAATGGCATACTCTCGCCGCCGTAATTGCCCGACCCTGTGATGCAAAAATCTTATCCTGAACAACTCCAGCCAGAGGATGTGCTTTTTTTCCTGCACATTCCGAAGACAGCCGGCACCTCGCTGACTCAGGAACTGACGCGCAACTGGAGGAAAGACTTGATTCTGACCCCGGAGCAGCTCAATACCGCCAAAGCACAGCCCCGAGAACGGCTGGCCAAGGCAAAATTCATCTACGGTCATTTTTCCAGGGCAGTGTGTCGGCGGCGGCTGCCAAATCCGCCGACCTTTACCATCACCTTCCTACGCGACCCCACCGACCATTACCTGTCCCTCTACCATCACCTGCAGCGGGATCCAAATTTTGCCTACACCACCCGGATTACACTGGGCGACCGAGATTTATCACACCGCATTACCGAGCTCGCACGCTCCCATAGCCTGCAGCAGTTCATGGCAGAACCCGAGTCCCATCTATTCAGTAATTTTCAAAGTAAGTACCTCGTTAGGGGGATGCGTTTCCAACCTGACGTGTCGGAGCGACCGGAGTTGAAGGCGCTTGCCAAGAAATGCCTGCTCGAACTGGGTGCTTTTGGCATCACCAGTCGCTACGAAGACAGCCTGCTACAGATCGGGCGAGCACTTAACCTGAAACGCTCGCTGCGCGCGCGCAGCACTAATATGGCGCCCAACCGGAAGACAGGCGACGCCCTGTCCAACGCGATTCGGGAAGAAATAAAGGCCAGAACGCGCTACGATCAGGAGCTCTTCGACAGCGCATTGGCTATCTTTGAGACGCGGCTTGCAATGCCCACCCAGGAGCACTGCGACACCTGAGCTCAAGCTTCATCCGCCCGTAGCACAACCGGATAGTGCAACGGCCTTCTAAGCCGTAGGTTGCAGGTTCGAATCCTGCCGGGCGGGCCCTTAACCCGCATTATATAAGGGTTTCAGCCGGTTTCAGGCCACCCACTACCCCCACTTTACGCAATTTTCTACGCAAGATACGAGATCAAAAAATGGGCCCCATAGGAGCCCGTTGGTCGTTCAGATGTAGCTGGATAGCTCTACAAGTGTGGTTGTGAAAACCACGAGAGCCATCAACGCGAGCACGGTATAAAACACACCTTGCTCCGCTGAGTAGCAATCACGTTTCTTGTCTTTCAAGTCTCCTCCTAATGTACTGTTTCGTCCGGCTCGTTAAGCACGCCATCGAATGTCATCCTTATCTCATTGCGTAACGTCAGCAGAGCCCTGACAGTGCCCCGTGCGTACTCCGCAAGTTGTTTGTCGTCCCAGTCCTCGGGTGGCATTTCTGCGCTGATGTATCCGACTAAGTTCCAGAACATCTGCCTAGCCTCCATCACCTCGCTGTGTCCGGGGTGACCCAAGATCGCGGACCCTCGCAACAAGTCCTCTTTCAGCTCATCGCCGTGCGCGTCCCATTCAGGATTGTGGTCCGGCTGATCGTCCATTAGGCCGCACCATCAGCCTCCTCAGCGATTACCGCTGCTGGCTCCTCTTGCTCTTGTGCCAAGCGTGACAGTACTGCCACAACCGCTTGGTAGGCTTGCACCTCCTCTCCGCTTAACTGGACTCGTTGCATGAAGGCCAAAGCGGCCTGAGCTAAATTACTGTTCATTTTGTTTCTCCTTGGTCTGAATAGAATGGTGCCGCACCGTCGAGTGATGACCCACGGTTATCGGCTTTGCGTTTAAGGTTTTCTTTTGCCTTGGCCTTAGCGCGTGCCACCATGTCTGCACGGACCTTATCGACACGAGCAATTTGACGCTTTAGCTGTTGGCGTTTCTTTCGCCCGGCTGTCATACCGCGTACCTATCGAGGCCGTAGTTGTTGCCGGACTTGCTTCGTCTGCGTAGTGCCAGATCGTTGCTCGCCTTGATCTTCGCGTGCATCTCTCTGATCGCTTTTGCAAGCTCAGCCTCAGTGACTTCAAGAGGCTCATCAC
>CALKDK010000016.1 GCA_938084055.1 uncultured Luminiphilus sp. | reverse complement strand
CTAAGTCGGTAGCTTATGAAGACAATTTTGATGACGATATCCCATTCTAGTTAATAACAGAAAGCGAGTACCGAAGAATGTTTGCACCCCGGAGGAATGGGAGATGGTGTCTGCTGCGCGGCGTGATAGCCAGTACACTGGAAACCGTCATCTGGGGGATGCAGCCAACAACTGGCTACAGAAACCGTGGGGAAGGACCAGGAAGCGACCAGCGGTTGACGATGAATTCAAATGTAGAGGACGATAAATGACTGATTTTTTCGATGATGACAGCAAGATTGACCCATGTTTCAAGCCGATTGGTATCTTAGTCGCGGACCTGGAAAACGGTGAGTGTGATCTTCTCTGGAGCTATGACGCGGATCACGTAGATGCTTTCATAATGATGGACGTTCTGAGTGATGCTATCGGCATGCTCCAGAGAAAATATGAAGAAGCTAGAGAGGAAGACTTGCCTAATCGTAAGTTGCATGAGGAGCGTCGTGATCGCAACGCAGACAGCGAGTATGACAGTCTAAAGGTCATAGATTTTATGGAGCAAAAAAACAAAGAATCAAAAAAGGGGGACGATAAATGATTGTTACAGAAAAGAAAATCATAGGCCTGCTAGGGTACACTTCTAGCCAGATACGCAGACGCAGGCAACTGCACTGGACCGAAGGGCGCCACTATTGGAAGGAGCCCGGTGGAGCAACCTGCTACAACACAGAGGAGATCGCGCAATGGATGGCGTCTACGAAGAAAGAGGAAGGTGCAGAATCATTTGGCGCGAGGGAAAACGCAGGAAGTCGCTCACACTTCAGATCCCATACTCACCAACTGGTGTAAAACGCGCCTGGAAGATCAGAGAGCAACATATCAAAGCGTTTCGGCGTGGAGATAAAGAAACAAGTCCTGTCCAGACGTTTGGCAAACTATCCCAGACTCGACTTGATACGGCCCAAATATCCCCTGAGACAAGACGCACTCAAAAGTCGTACTTGAACAAGTACTGGAGCCCACTGTTCCAGGTTCCGGTCAGTGAGATCGAGTACGGTGACCTCCTCGACCTGTTTGGTAGTCTCGACAAATCCCCCAAGACCCTAAAACACATTCTTTCTGCCGGTAGCCAGGTGTTTGAGTTAGCCATCAAATCACACTGGCGAACTGACAACCCTGCCCGGCTATACGCAAAGGAAGTAAAGCTGGTTAAGCGAAAAGTTGATCCGTTCACCCGTGAAGAGCGGGATATGATTCTGGATGACCTCAAAAATAACCAACACCTATTCTTTGCAATCAGGTTTTATAGCGGACTCAGACCCAGTGAAGCCATCGCTCTCAGGTGGTCTGATTACAAAGACGGCACATTCAGTATCACGAAAGGCCGCGTCAGGGGTAATGAGGGACCGACAAAAACCAAGGTTGACCGGGTCGTGCCGGTACATCCATATGTTCAAAAAGCACTCAAGGCTATGCCTCGGCAGCTTCACGACAGTCACATTGTTACGAATCAATACGGCAAAGCGTTTCAGTCATCCACCAGGCTGTCAGATGCTTTCTCACGGTCGATGAAGAGACTAAACATTCGGTACAGGTCGCCGTACAACGTGCGTCATACCGCCGCCTCAATGATGCTGGAGAGCGGAATGCGCCCAGCATACTGCGCGAAGGTTCTGGGTCACTCTCTTGAGATGTTCTTTAATGTTTACGCCGACTTTGTGGACAAGGATGAAAGTGAGGCGCAGCGAAAAATATGGTTTGAGATAGACTAGGCGCGGAACATTTGCGGAACAATTGCAGCCAGAAGATGTCAAATGATGCAGACTAGTTAGTAACCCCTCACCCCATAGCCCTTGTTACACGTGAAACATTGCTGCATCAACCTGCATTATCTTGACGCCGTGTGGGTTCGACTCCTACCTCTTCCGCCATTTATCCAGGCTACACTCCATGAGCACCAGTTTAGACAGCACCAACATTGACGGGCCGTCTCCCTGGGCCTCCAGTGAGCCCCAGCACCCCTGTATCCGACGCTGATGTGCTGTGGTGGCTATTGCTTGCCTCCAACAGCGCATGGCAGGTCAGTGCGGACAAACGATGCCGGTGTTATGTTATGCCCTGGACCCAGTCATCAACACCATCAGGAAGGATCAACCATGAGAATAATCACGCTACTTTTATCACTCATTTTTACAGCGGCGCCTGCAACAGCGGGGCACCATGAGCAGGACGGCATGTCAGCGAATATTGCCGTTGCAAAAGCCGGTTATGACGCATTCGGCGTCGGTGATATGGAGGCCTGGCGTGCCGTTCAAGCTGAAGATTCTGTCTGGACCATTCAGGTGGGACTTCCCTATACGGGTACCTATATTGGTCCCGCCGCAGTGGAAGCCGGCATCTTTGCACCGATCTCGGAAATGTGGCCGGATTTCAAGGTAGAACCCATTAAATTTTATGAATCCGGCGACACCGTTTTTGTGCACGTGCGCATGACGGCAGAGGGCCTGGACACCGAGGCGATGCACATGGTGACGATCAGGGACGGCAAGTATGCGGCTTTCCAGCCCTTCGATGACTCCGCCGCGATGATGGCCGCTGCCAAGGAACAGTGATGTGCAGGCCGCGTTGCAGCGGGCGCCACACCCCGGGCATCGGTAACCGGGATCGGTTTCGCTCACACCGCGGCCCCCACTGCACCGAGTTACTGATCGCGGTAACAAGATGACCATGCAACGCGACAACCTTGGGTTTGATGCCCCGGCACCGGTTGGTCATCCGGTCCGGGCCAGCATGCCGGCCGACGCCTGTACCGGACCTGCCCTCGGCGAGCGCCTGCCCGACTTTGAGCTGCCGGATGCCCGGGGTCGAACCCTTCGATTTCATGAAGACAGAGGGGTGTCAAAGGCAGCGCTGGTCTTCTACCGGTCGGCAGTCTGGTGACCCCCCTGCTGGACGCAGCTCGGGGAGCTACGCGATGCTTACGCCCAGTTTGACGCCAACGGCATCAAACTCTACGCGATTTCCTATGACGATTCCGCGGCTCTGGAGGAATTCTCAGACGCCCAGGGAATACCCTTCCCATTGCTCTCTGATGTTGATTCAGCGGTTATCCAGCAGTACGGCATTCTGAACACCCAGGTTTCGACAGATGATGCCTTCATTTACGGCATCCCCTACCCCGGCGTGTTTGTCTGCGATGAACGGGGCATCGTGGTCTCGAAATTCTTTCATGATTCCTACAAAAAACGCGAGAGCCCCGAGACGCTGATCGATGCCGCAATGGGCCGCATCCAAATCGATCAGGGGGCGCCGCAGGTCAAAGGGGGCGAGCCCGATATCAGCATCACGGCAACGGTGCGCGGTGGCAGGGGCAGCCTGAGACAGGGCATCATCCGCCAGCTGGTGGTGCGCTTCAACATAGCCCCGGGGCTACACATCTACGGGGAGCCGGTGCCTGAGGGCCTCACAGCAACCCGGGTAACCGTGACCGGCCCCGCAGATGTGCGAACTCTGCCTAGCCAATACCCCTCGAGCACACCGTTGCACCTACCCTCTCTGGGCGTCGATCTGGAGGTCTGGAGTGGCGAAGTGGACATCGTCGTACCCTTCTACGCAGCGGGCGATATTGCCACCGAGGCGAAGGCTCCGGAATCGGCGCATTGCCAGCTGCAATTCGACGTGACCTACCAGGCCTGCAACGAATCCGAGTGCCTGCTGCCCAGAACCCAGCAGTTCACGCTGGAGTTGCCAATAGACGTGGTCGATGTGCCCAGCCTTGCCGTCCACCGGGGTCACGGGCAGCGGGAGGGCCACTACGACAGCGGTCCCGCCATGCGGCGCCTGGTCTGGCGCAAAGTGCGTTCCAACCCCCTGGCACTGATTAAATTCATCTGGAAGACCCTGAAACTGGAGGTCCAAACCGCCTGGAACCGTAAGAAACCCGGCTGACTGCATCGGGGTGAAGCTCCCGGGGAGCGATCCCCGGAAGCTCGGGAAAAGCCTACAGCTCCAGGGTATCGAAGTGTGCCTGCATGGCCGCGAGCACGACCCCGGGATCCGAGCGCCGTTGATAATCCTTCGACAAATCGAGCCACAGTACACGCCCTTCGGGATCGACCAGCAGCGTGGCGGGCACGGGAAGCGCCACCGATTCGTGGGACAGCGGCGCCGAGTGGAACCCCGTATTACGCAGCCCAAAGGCGTCGGTCACCTTGAGCTCCACGTCGGACAGCATGCGGGCTTGAAGACCATGGAGGTGCCGTTCCGCCGCAATGTCCTCAGGCGAGTCGGTACTGACCGTCAGGACCTGCACACCGCGCCTGTCAAACTCTGCGCGAAGTTCTTCGAGTCGACGCAACTCGCCGACGCAGTAAGATCACCAATGGGCTCTGAAGAATTTGATGAGAACAAGATGACCGTGCAATGTATCGGAGTCGAAGATTTCACCGGCGGCATCACGTGCTGAAAACCGGGGTACCCGATCCCCCACAGCGATCACCCTGTCTGCCTCTACCGTCTGTTCGCTCACCGACATCGTGAACGGCAGGAAAAGCCCGATGACAATTGCTGCCGCCGGCGGCACACCACCCACCAGTCCGGTGCCCTTGATATAGGCCAGTACACCCAGCCCCGCCGCCGCGAGAAGGACAATGGCAAACAGCGTGCGGTCATCAGGCAAGCTCACCTGTCGGGTCAGGTAAAACCAAAGCGCTGCCGTTCCCATGGCAAGGAAGCAGGCCACAAGCCCCAGTTTGGTTCCCGCTTTCATGCCATAGTCTCCCTAGTCTCCAGTACTGGCCCTGGTGGTGTCCGAGCGGTGCCACGCCTATCGTACCCACAGACCATGATCACAGGATATAACGCCGGCATTCCAGAGGGAACAGGCGCCCGACTTCCAGTCGGTTTGATCACCGGAAAAAGCGCCGCTTTCGCTGCCCGACGCGGGGCAGAACCTGTTCCTCCAGGCCTACGACCCCATCAGTTCAGAGACCGATTCCATTGTTTTTTCCAGCATTGTGCTGTCTTTTTTGTACCAGATTGGGGAGGACCAGACGCGCTCCTGAATGGTTTTCTGCAGATCCGCCCGTGGCTCGACGCCCGCTTTCACCGCATCCCAGGTTGACCAGCGGCAAGTGGGATTCTCCAGCACCCGAACGTAATAGAACGCTTCCTGTCCCGGCTCAAAATCGGGGTCCTGCCAAAGCGTCTTCAACTCGCTTGCGCCCACACCCGGGGTAATCGAACAATCGGCCAGATTGACCCTGGCCCCATTATCGGGGCAGCGGTGCGTTTTCGGATCTACCGACAGACCGTCACTACAGGCCACGTCATACACCTGCTCACTGGAAGCTCCATCCTTGACATAGCCCTTGATGACCTGGGCCCGCTGCAGGGCAACGCCGCCGATGGCATCACTGACTGCCCAGACCAGGAATTGCGGTGCGCGCTGACCGTCGGCAACCAGATCCGCCCCCATGGTCACACCTCCCGCATAGGCTTTGGCGACCACATCAGGATCCTCCAGTAACGCGGCGTCAAAATCATAACCTGCGAAAAAGCGCACCTTCATACGCGGACCACTGGTGGCGAAGGTCTCCTTCCTGCGAAAGGCGTCATAAATCGCGTCCCGGGTATTTTCCTCCGCCCAGACGCCAGCAACGCCCGAGGCTCCCCAGGTAGCAAAGCTGGACAACTCCAAGAACTCGCGCCCCTCAACGTCTTTCAGCATTTCAGGGGCGTTGAATTTGACCAGGGTGCGCATCAGAAATGACGCCGGCACGGAGCCGCGCAGCTCGGGGGTGCCATCCAGTAGACCCACCTTGGAAAAGAAGTTGGACTCATCATCAGAAATCGCAGCGGTATGGGTATCGCTGGCCCCCACCAGCCCAAACTTGTAAGGATTCGCGGATCCGGCTTCAGCGAGTTTCAGACCACGCAGCAGACCGTCCCTGACGTAGCTGCCCGGCAAGGCACTGGGCAGCGTGGTCGCAACCCGGTAGGGCATGATTTCGAAATCGGCCCACTCATCGGTCTCTGACAGCCCGGGATGGGTGTCCGACGTTCCCTTGACCTGGGTGATTTCGACCAGCGGCTCATTGCGCATACGCTGCTCGGCATATCGGTCGTCCATAGGATCGCCCGCCCAATCGACCAGGGCAAACATGGCGCCGTTTGAGCCGTTGGAGTTGTGGGGGATAGCCAGGCTCTCAATACCCTGCCCGCGCAGGCCATCCATCCAATCCCATAGGCCCTCGGGATTTTGCGAATGAAACCGCGAGAACGGCACGGCGGGCAGGCGATCTGTTCCGCGGAAGATCACATTTCGGTGCAGGTTGCCCATTTCGTCAGTGGACGATGTGTACTCATACGCCGCGAAGGTTGTGAACTCACCCGGCTGGTAGAACTGGTCGGCTGCATTGATGTTGTCCGCCCAGGCTGAGCGTGTAACAGGTTCCAGCTGCTCAGGATCCAGCGTGCCGTCGACCAGATCGCCGATGATATCGGGCAAAAAAGTTGCAAAAACCGTCGATCGCTCAAAAAAACTGAAGCGCCCGTAATTATCCGGCGCGTTGATGTTGTGCAGTGGCTGGGCGACTTCACTTTTCGAGAAGTCCGTCTCGGTGTTCGCCGCCTCCTTGAGGAGCCCCATAAACATGGCATGGTCGGTGACCGCATAAAAATCCAGGGGCTGTCGCAGCTGGACCTTATAGCCCGAGGGATGGTCGATGGGCTCACCCCGGGCATAGCGATAGGCATCATAAGGGGTGGCGATAGTGCCGAATGCATAGGCATCAAAGGAGTAGCCTGTGTGCACATGCAAATCGCCAAAATAAGCGTTGCGATCCGGGTTGCTTTGGCGCCGCTCCAGGATCGTTTCATTCACTTCGAGCAGCTGGTTTGGCAGGCCGGCCCGGGCTGCCATGGTATTGGCCAGATCCGGACGCTCCTCAGCACAGCCGGCGAGGCCCATGAGCAGCAGCGCCCAAAAACGCAGGGGGAGGTTCATTGACAGCACCATTGCATTACTCCTCGACGATCAACTTGGTGTTTTTGGGGACTGCAACGACAGGGACGCCCCGCCGTCGGGGCATTGGCGCAGCGCACTGTCCCCAACACGCCGCCGAGTCCCGCAGCCAACCCGAATCTTCTTAAATTTAATGTGTTGCCTGTACGACGCGAGTATCGCACAGCCGGATTGGTTCAGATCGTCACACAACACCCGGTGATTCGCAAAGGTGTCGGTTGCATCCCCAGCACCGGGCATGAAAGGCGACGCCTCCAGCCCCTGTTCTCCTCTCTGAAAAACCCAAACACAGACCATACCGGCATCGAACACCTATGATTGCGGCAATCAAAGCTGCTCCAGGAGCTGACTGCCTGGCACTAGGACTGGTTGAACTGGGGCGGCCGCTTCTCCAGAAACGCGGCGACGGCCTCCCTGTGGTCAGCTGTGTCGGCGCAGCGCAACAGGCGCTCCGCCTCCAGGGCCAGGCTGGTGCGCAGATCTGAATCCGCGGCGGCATTAATATTTTTCTTCATGTAACCGAGGGCTTCCGCAGGACCATTGGCGATATCCTGTGCCAATGCCCAGGCGGCGGCTGGCAGTTGGTCATCGGATACCACGGTATTGAAAATGCCCAGTCGCAGCGCCTCATCAGCGGCAACCCGGCGACCCGTAAAATAGAGCTCTTTGGTGGTCGCCGGTCCGACCAGTTGCGTCAGCAGCCAACTGCCCCCGTAGTCCCCAGAGAATCCAATATTGCGATAGCCGGTGGTCACAAATGCGGATTGACCGGCTATACGCAGATCACACGCCAGGGCGATACACAGCCCCGCTCCGGCTGCGACGCCGGGCAGTACCGCGATCGTTGGTTTGGCGAGCTGATGCAGGCGTAGCGTGAGTGTTTCCTGACGGTGAATAAGCTGCTTCAGTTTTGCCGCAGGGTTCTGTGGCGCACCCTCGCCGTCCGGGGGGATATCCTCCTGCATTCCCGACACGTCGCCACCGGCGCAGAACGCCGTGCCGCTGCCCGTGATCACCACGCAGCCCACGTCATCGCGTTGCTCCAGATCGAGCAGGACCTGCCTGAGGGCCGGGGTCAGGCGGTCCGACAGGGCATTGCGCTTGGCGGGCCGGTTGAGCGTGATGGTGGCCACACGGGCATCAAGACGGGCCAGAAGCTCATCGGTACCGGTATTGAGTGTCTCCATAGCAACCCTGTTCCTGGTGGGTTCAGCCTAAGCCTTTAACTCCAGACCTTCGAGTTTGCCCTGTGCCCGCCATTTTTTCATGATCTGGAAAAACTCAATGGGTCCACCTCCATAAAAGGTATTTTGGGGTTTGAACTGGACATGTCCCTCGTTGTTGTAATAACCGGGGGTACAGGACTTCTGGAAATCCTCAGTCAATCTGGCCTTTTTAACGACCGTTTCGACCCACTTCTTCTCTGCGGCATTACTGGCTTCCACACGGGTTAGCCCCCTAACTTTTAACTGCTCGATAATGTAGGCGGTCTGGATGGCATTCTCATCCAGCGCAAAGGTAAAGGTGGCGGTGAAACCCGACTGGATCGGGCCGAAGAAAAAGCTGTTGGGAAAGCCGCGCGCATGGAGACCATGGAAGGTGGCCATGCCGTCCTGCCATTTCTCGGACACGGTCAGTCCATCCACGCCGACGACAGCGTATCCGCAGCGTCTCGAATAGTCGGTTCCCACCTCAAAACCCGTGGCAAAGATGATGCAGTCAACCTCGTACTCGCGGCCTGCGACAACGACACCTTTCTCGGTAAAAGCCTCGACGCCGCGGCCCTCGGTATCGACAAGGGTCACGTTGTCACGGTTGAAGGTCTGTAAATACTCATCGTGGAAGCAGGGTCGCTTACAGAACTGCCGATAATAGGGTTTCAGTGATTCAGCAACCGATTGATCCTGCACAACGCTATCGGCCCGGGCGCGAATCTTCTCCATTTTTTCGAAATCTGCCAGTTCCATCTTTTTGGCAGCATCCATGTACACCATAGCTCGATCAATCAGGTATTGCTTCAGGCCCCGCTCACGACGCCGGGGAGAAAAGAGGCCCTGTGCCGCCCAGAGCGCCAGCCGCCACTTTGGCGGCGCCTGTTCGCGAAGTCGGCCAAAGAGATCCCTGAAGGCTTCGGTCCAGCCGTCCCCGACCAGATCCTCCGTCACAGGCACCCCCGACATCAGGGACTCAAAATTGGTCCGACGCCGATCCTGCCAACCGGGCGCCTGTGTCGTTATCCAATCGGGGTCTGTCGGTTGGTTGTTACGGACATCAATGGATGAGGGCGTGCGTTGGAACACGAAAAGCCTCCCCGCCCCCTTAGCCAGGTGGGGCACGCACTGGACCGCGGTCGCGCCGGTCCCGATAACCGCCACACGTTTGTCGGCGAGCCTGTTCAGGTTGCCGGACGAGTCACCTCCCGTATAGGCGTAGTCCCAGCGACTGGTGTGGAAGGTATGCCCCAGAAATCGATCAATGCCCTCAATACCCGGCAGTTTGGGTCGGTTGAGTGGGCCATTGGAGTGCACAATAAAGCGCGCTTTGATTTTGTCACTGCGATCAGTGGTCACCCACCATCGGCGATTTTTTTCATCCCAGCGCGTCTCAAGCACCTGGGTCTGCAGCAGCGCATCGTCGTGCAGCCCGTAGGTGTTGGCGAGTAACTCGCAGTACTCCAGCGTCTCCCGGGCATCCGTGTATTTTTGCCGCGGAACAAATCCCGTCTCTTCCAAAAGGGGCAGGTAGACATAAGACTCGATATCACAGGACGCACCCGGATAGCGATTCCAGTACCAAGTGCCCCCAAACCCCGACCCTTTCTCGATCAGGATGATGTCTGTAATGCCGGCTTTTTTCAGGTGCGCCGCCGCCAGCATACCGCCAAAGCCACCGCCAACAATCGCCACCTCGACTTCCGCAACCAACGGCTCACGGCTTATAGCCCCGGCCACATAGGGGTCATCGACATAGCGGGAAAAATCCCCGCTGACCTCCACGTACTGATCATTGCCCTCGGGCCGGATGCGCTTATCCCGCTCGATCCGGTACTTCTCTCGCAGGGCATCGGGATCAAAGCCGAGCACGGCAGAATCTGTTGCTGACACGTTCACTGCATTAACACTCTTTCACTTTTCGTGTGGAAGCGGATGGGCCCGAACAAAAACCCAGGTACCTGTCGTTGCCAGAGCAAGCCCCTGATTGACGCTTCTGCCCCCGGACCTTAGCGGGCATGGCGCTGCATGCCAACATCATAGCCCCCCGCCGGGATTCCTGCGCAGCAAGGGGGTTTCCCCAAATCACCCGCTTTCCCGGCGTGTCAGGTCAGGGGCTGAATTTAGGCACGGGTTGACTGCGAGGCTGTGCAGGGAGCGTCGAGGTATAGGCTGAATCCGCCTAGCCCCTCGCTGCGCTGACCCCAAACAAGACGGCGTACAACACAGGCACCACACCCAGCGTCAGGATGGTGGAGAACAGCAGGCCACCCATAATAGCCAGTGCCATGGGCTCCCACATTTCCCCCCCGCCAAGGTACAGGGGCAGCAGCCCCAACACGGTTGTGGCCGTTGTCAGCACAATCGGGCGCGACCGCTGCACAGCCGCCGCCACGATGGCATCAAAATGGGTCAATCCCCCGGATCGCTCCAGGTCGATGCGCTCCAGAAGCACAATGGCATTGTTGATTACGATACCCGCCAGTGATACCACGCCGAGCAGGGTCATAAATCCAAAGAATGACTGACCCACCAGAAGACTGACCACAACGCCAATCAGGCCCAGGGGAATCGTGGTTAGGATCACCAGCGATTTTCTCATGGAATTAAATTGTCCCACGAGCAGGAGCAGGATGATGAAGCCTGCAACGGGCAGCTTGTCAGCAATGGCCTTATTGGCATCACCCGAGCTTTCACTCTCACCGCCCAGTTCGATCGCGACCTCCGAACCCCACGCCGTGCGCTGCTCCTCAAGCCAGGGCTGAAGGATTGCCATCCGATCAGCTGCGGTGACGCCCGGTTCAAGCTGGGCGCCTATAGCGACGGTGCGAATGCCGTTACGACGATAAACCTTGGCAATATCCCAAACCAATTGCACGTCAGCCACCTGTTTGAGCGGTACGGCCTGTCCACTGGACTGGTTATAAACCGACAGAGAGCTGACTTTGTTAACGTCATGGAGTGTTGAGGTCTTTGACCTCAGGACGACAGGGATCACGTCCTCACCCTCTCGGTATTCCGTCAACTGGATTCCCGACAGGCCCGCCTGCATCGAGACCGCGATGTCCTGATTGGTAATACCCGCCCTGACCGCTCGGGCCTGGTCGATCCGCACCTCCAGTTTTTTCTGTCGCTGTCCCCAGTTATCGCTGATATTGCGGAGTCCCCCCAATTCCCTAAGTTTCTTTTTCAGGGCGTCCACGGCAAAGAAGAGGCGCGTGGAGTCGCTGCTGGAGAGCCGTATTTCCACTGGATTCTCCACCGAGGGCCCGTTCTCGATCAGCCGGGTCTTCAGCTCAAGGTCGGGGTACCGGTCCTCAACAAATACTTCCAGATCCCTGCGGATTGACCCGATCACGGTGGGCGACGTAACGTTGACGACCATGAGCGCAAAACCCGGCGCAGAAGGAACGGGGTTATGGGAGAGCACAAACCGGGGTCCCCCGCTGCCAACATAGCTCACCCAATTCACAACAGCGCCTGCGATACCCGGATCAATCTCCTTGCCCTGCAGGTAGTCCTCCACTTCGCTGACAATGCGTTGGGTCCGATCGATATTGGTGCCCGTCGGCAACTCGAACTCCACCGTAAAATAGGAGCGATCGGAAGGGGGAAAGAACAGCTTGGGCACCAATTCGAAGGCGCGCAGCGCAAAGACCAGAACAACGCCGGTCACCGCCAGGGTCAGGGCACGGTGACTTAGCAATCCCGTTAGCAGGTGCCGATAAGCGCCCTGCAGACGCGAGGGCGTGGTTGCAGCGGACAACTTGACCCGGATAAACCGGACACACAGTAGAGGCACGATGGTGAGGGCGACCACCCAGGAACTGAGAAGTGTGATCGTCACCACCTTGAACAGGGAGGCCGTAAATTCCCCCACGCTTGATTCCGCCAGGTAAATCGGTAGAAACGCCGCCGCGGTGGTTAGGGAGGCCGTGAGCAGCGGGGTCCTCAGCTCGGCCGATGAATCGATCGCAGCATCGACGGCAGACTTCCCCTGCTCCATCTGAACCATAATGCTCTCGGATATCACGATCCCGTTGTCGACCAACATACCGAGGGCAATGATCAGGGCCGCCAGGGAAATCTGGTCCAGACCAATCGATAGGGTCGACATGACAACAATCGACAACAACATGGTGACCGGAATCAGGCTCGACACCACCAGGCCTGTACGCAACCCCAGGGTGGCCAGCATGACCAGGCTGACCACCGCAACAGCCTGCAGCAGGTTGATCACGAACCCCCTGACTTTTTCATCAACTTCCTGGGGTGAAAAACTTACAAGCTGAAACTCGATACCGATCGGATAGCTTTGGTAGAAGCCGGCAATCGCCGTCTTCACCGCCTCGCCCAACTTGATATTGTTGCCGCCCTCACGCATCGCGATTGCGATGGCAATGGCCGGGTCCCCGCTGACGCTCACCAGCTCCTCTGGGGGGTCGACGTAACCGCGCTTGAGAGTTGCGACATCTCGCAGCTGAAAAAGTTGGTTGGTGCCCGGGAGTCGCAACAAGGTCGCGCCGATCTCTGCCATGGACTCAAAGTTACCGCTGGGCTCAAGGGAGATACGCTCATCGCCCAGTTTGAACGATCCACCCGAGACAACAATGTTGCGCCCCTCGAGAATTTGCGTGAGCAAACCCGGTGACAACCCGAGATCAGCCAGCCGTGCATTGTTGTACTCAAGGAAAATACGCTCTTCCTGCACACCCAGGATTTCGACTTTCGCCGTATCCCGAATCTGCAGGAATACGGCCTTCACCTCGTCGGCAATGGTGTGGAGCTCCTTGAAAGAATACCCCTCTCCTGTCAGGCCAACGACAATGCCGTATACATCGCCAAAATCATCGTTAACCTGAGGCTCCGTGACCCCCTCGGGTAGCTCCTCGGCGACACTGTCAATCTTCCTCCGCAGGTTGTCCCAGATCGGCCGCATCTCGGTATAGCTCTCGCGAATATTGACGCTCACGATGGACACGCCCGCCCGGGACTCACTGCGCACAAAATCAAGCTCAGGCAGTTCCTTGATGACCTCCTCGATCGGCGCGGACACGAGCGCTTCTACCCGCTCGGCGGCCGCACCGGGGAAATAGGTAACCACCTGCGCTGTGCGGATAATAAAGCCGGGATCGTAGGCCCTGGGCATCGTATTGAAGGCCTGGAATCCAGCAATAAGGATAACCGCCAGCAGCACCCAGGTGACCCGATTATTTTCGATCGCCCATCGGGTGAGTGTCACCTGGGCTGCTCCTCGTCCATACGGACAACGAGACCGTCCTGGAGCTTGCTCATACCCGCTGTGATGAGATGATCACCGGCCGCAAGGCCGGCGCTTATTTCCAGCCCCGCGCCGGTGAGCTGGCCGATGGTCACGCGACGCTGCTTCACCGTCGCCATGCCATCACCATCAGGCACCGCGACAAAGGCATAGGGGCCCCCGGCGTCCGCGAGCACCGCCTGGGGCGGCACGAACAGCGTACCGGAGGCTGCCAGTAACCTGGGCGTCTCCAGTCGGACGGTGACTGACATCCCGGGCAAAATATTGAAATCCCGGGTATTGGGGAATTCAAAGGTTACCTCGAAGGTATTGGTGCCATCCGACGCCCGGGTGGCCACCTCATTGAGTTCCAGGGGAAAGCGCCGCTCGGGTATGGCGTCGAAGAAGGCACTCACCTGTATATCCTGATCCCGCCGGGCCCGGATCATAACGCTCTCGGGAACATCCACCTTGACGGAAAGCCGGGATACATCCTGGAGAGTGTAGATGGGTTCCAGTGCCGAAATCTCCTCAAAATTTTCGACATGGCGTACCGCGATGAACCCATCAAAGGGCGCCCTTAGCTGGGTGGCATCAAGATCCCGTTCCGCACCTTCCAGGGCCGATTTCGCCGTGCTGGCAGTGGCCTCGAGGCGCTGGAAATCTGACCGTGATATGCCGCCACTTTTAATGAGCGACTGTCCCCGTTGGAAGTCACCATAAGCCTGTTCATACTCAGCCTTGCGTGCGCGGAGTCGAATCAGCTGGTCCTTGTCATCGAGTTGCGCGACCGGCTGATCCCGCTCGACCTCATCCCCCTCCAGGGCAGAGAGCACAGCGAGCTCCCCTGACACCCTGAATGCCAGCACCGCGACCTGAGCCGCCTCGACCTTACCGGGAAATTCCTGCCAGGCGCCGCTATTGATGCCACCCAGCGCCATGGTCCGCACCAGCCTGGGCTGCATCGGCTCCATGATCGTTTGATCTGCTTCCCCACAGGCCACCAGCCCGGACAGGACCAACACCACAACCCACAGTCGGCGTGGCAGTACGTTCAGCATGCGGGTAACCCTCCTCTGGGCCGTAGCGTTACGACACCGTAATTTGCCACGCAGTGGCACCATAAAAAGGCCCTGAAGGTACCACAGCCCCGCCTATTAGCCCTGTTGTTACGGGCTAATACCCACAAGACCGCTAGCCGGGATCGGCCGTTCAGCCGCGGCGAATGCCCCAGGGGAAGACCGCGGTCAAACCAGCAGAAGCGCACCACAAGCACTGGATGAAAACACCAATCAGTAGTTACCACTCCACTGCAGGGGCACCCCGGCCCTGCGATCCGCCTCACCAAGAATGGTCAACCCGTGGGCGGCACGCAGTTCGTTGACGGGACGATCCAGCCACTCATCAGGAAATTGAAAGGGCCATTTGGCGCTCATTTTTCGGGTCTGGCGAAAAACCCGCCATTTCAGGCCTCGGGTTTTCCAGTAAATCCGGGGGATAACAAGCCACCCGAGTTCCGAAATCAGCGCTTTGTACAGTGCTTTGATCTCCGGGAGCCTGCTGTACTCCCTCAGGTAGGTAAAACGGAAGCGACAGCCAAACAACAGCCATGTGTCGAGGCCCGCTTCCTGCTCAAGTGTTGTGTCCATACCGAAAATGACGTGGGTGGCGTCGTGTTCAAGCAGCAGCCGTGAACCGTGCTTGTCTCTCATCTGCTCACGACCCAAGGCCGCCAGATACCCATGAAATTCCTCAATGCCCTCACGGAGGGTGAGGGCGCAATCCTGCGCTTGGTAACGCAACTGAAGTGCTTGATGCATCGTATTTCCCCAGCCCGTAATCCCAGACTACCCCAGGCTAAAATGCAAGCCAACTGGTAATCGCGGAACAGCTGGCCCGGCCGCCGGCTGACCCCGCGCAGGGGACGAATACGGCAACCTGTGACCCCTGTATCGCTTGTACAAATCAATTTGCCCTTACAATTACGTCACGCCAATAAAAGTGGACCGGGAATATGTCGGGAGCGACCGCGCTGTTTGCCCAACTCCTTGCGGTGGTGCAACTGGTCGGGACCGGGGATGCGGGCGACCTGCGCGAGGCACCCGGCGACCCCGATGCGTCGCCCTCTTACGCCCTGGGGGGGACAGTCACAGGCCTCGCTGCAGACCAGACCCTTGTCATTGCGCAGGGTGACGTACAGCTTGTGATCTCGGGAAACGGTCGCTTTACCTTCCCCGAGTTGGTGGCAGATGGCGCCAGCTATCAGGTCGATGTGATCGCCGAACCCCCACGACTGGACTGTGAGGTCACTCCGGCCTCGGGCATCGTCGCGGGGCAGAACATCAATGATCTGGCCATTGCCTGTCAGACCAACGCCAGTGCGGAGGTCTTTGCTCTGGACCGATTGCACCACATCAGGTTAACGATGACCCTGGAGGAATGGCGGGCCTTCGAACTCGATACGATTCGGGCCAACTATTCGGTACGCGACGCCAGTGGCGACGCCTCGCCGCTCACCTCCTACTCCCACAGCGAGGTCTACCGGCAGGCTGACTTCACCTATTTTCATCCCGACGGCACAGCAACCACTGTGGAGAAAGTGGGCTTCAAGATGCAGGGAAACACCAGCCGGCAGTACCCCATCGATCAGGAAGCCCAACCCAACAGACCCCGACGCTTCAGTTTTTCAGTCAAATTTGATGAGGAGTTTGATGAGGACGAAAGCGTGTACGCCTGCATCGACTTTAACGGCACCCCCGCTGCCGTGGAGGGGTTTCCCTGTCTGGGCATCGTCGGCCAGGACTTGCCAGAGTACCCCGACGCCGATGGGCGGGAGTTTATGGATGTCGAGAAGCTTCGCTTTCGCTTCAACCGCGACGACCCCAGCTACCAGCGTGAGGTTCTGGCCCATGAGCTGTTGAATTCAGCCGGTGTCCCGGTCGCCCGAGCGACCCATGCGAGGGTAGACCTTGTGGTCACCGGCACCCCCGGGCAGGTGCTTTTTGGTGAACCCCTGCCCCAAAGCTTCAATATGGGTGTGTTCAACATGATTGAGCAGATTGATAAGCCTTTCCTGAAGCACTACTTCGATGAAAACGGCTACCTGTTCAAGGTAGGCGCGCCGGGCAATCTCGCCGGACCCGACGTTACCGACACCGGCTGCATTCCCTATGAAGAATCGGACCTATTCTTCAACGAAGATTTCTGCGTGGTCGGTGTCGAGAAGTCAGATCCTGACTCCGCCCTGGAATGGCTTGGCGAGGACAACTACCTGGATCCCGACTTCGTTAACTCGAATATTAACGGCGACGGTGCGGCGGGTAATGTTTCGCAGTTTTTACCCTACCAGCCCACCTACGACCTGAAGACCAAAAAGAAGTCCCTGGCCGAGGCCCGGGCAGCCCTGCAGGATTTCGCGGCCTTCGTTCAGAGCCGGCCCACGCCGGAGGAGCTGGCCATGCGTTTCGATGTGCCTGGCTTTATCAGGGCGCAGGCCATGGAGATCGTCCTCGGCGCTGTCGATCACTATGTTCGTGTCGCCAACAACTACTACCTCTATTTCAACGAGCCCAGTAATCGCTGGATCTACATCCCCACCGACTTTGACTACACCCTCATTGACACCCTCGGACCCAACTGCGCCACGAACACCGCTCTGCCAATCTGCCAACAGTTTCTCAATGTTGAGGCCTTCACGGATATTGCTACCACTACGGCTTTTGATACCGGCTTGGCACCCCACTGGGCAGGGCGATTCTTTTACCCCAATTATCCGCCTATCCTGTGGGATCTCGTGTTTTCCAGCGAGGACAATCGCACCGCCCTCTACAACGATATGGCCAGCATACTCGAGGAGCAGTTTGATTGGGCGTTGATTGGCCCCAGGCTGGATGATCGACTTGCTCGAGTGGACGCGGTCATCCGCGCTACGGACGCCGCAGACGCCGAGTCCAATCTCGGTAACTCAGAGTGCGCGCAGACCTACAATCCCAATGAAATCGCGGGCGACTCCAGCACCTTCTGCGACCAACGCAGAGCATCAATCGAACAATTTGTAGCGACCCGCCGCACCACTCTACTCGACGAAATTGCCGGGCGCCCGTAGGGACAGTTAACTACCCGCCAAGCGCCGCCTCTGCTGCCGCCTTCGTTCAAGGTGTTTCCCACCATGACTCCCCCGGTGGGAGTCCCACACCGCCGTGTCATAACAGTGCGTACGGCCCGCGCCAACCCCGGCAAAGATCATCACCCGGATCAAATCAGGCGCTAGGCGTTTCTGCGTCGCCCGCGGCGTGACGTCCTGGCGCCCTCTGCCTCGCCCGCTTGGGGCAAATTCTTCCAGGCCACACCGAGAGCATTATCCATGGCGCTGGGATCAAAGTCCTTTATGGGCGTGGTGTCTAGCGCCTGTACCATGGCGGCCACGTGGGCTGGCGTGGTCCCACAGCAACCACCGATTATTTTTGCCCCCGCGTCCCGGGCGAAGACCGCATACTGGGCCATTAGCTCGGGACTGCCGTGGTAGTGAATGGCACCATCCACATACTCGGGTATACCGCAGTTTCCCTTGGCTACCACGGGAATGGTTGATTCGGCCGCCAGTAACTCCCGGGTGGAGTGCATCAACTCAGCCGGTCCGACACCACAGTTTGAGCCCATTACACTCAGGCCCAGTTGCGCCGCTGACCGGGCAAAATCAGTCGGTGTCACCCCCATCATGGAGCGTTTGGCCGTATCGAAAGTCATCGTTGCGCAGACCGGTAATCCAGTTTTGTGTCCCGCTTCAGCGGCTGCCGCCACCTCTTCGTTGGCCGACATGGTTTCGATCCAAAGCACATCGGCGCCGCCCTCCGCGAGGGCCTCGGCCTGCTCCGTGAAGCAGGCCACCGCCTGCTCATAGTCCAGGTCGCCCATGGGCTCAAACAGCTCCCCCGTCGGTCCAATGGAGCCCGCTACCACCGCTCTGCGACCCGTCGTCTCCTCGTGCTCGGTAACCGCACGCCGCGCCAGGCTCGCCGCGGCCGTGTTGAGCTCCCGGACACGATCCTGGGCGTCGTGTAACTTCAATCGCAGTGCATTGCCGCCAAAACTGTTGGTCAGAATCAAATCAGAACCCGCCGACAGGAATGCCCGGTGCAGCCACAGTACGTCACTGGGGTTTTCGAGGCACCACAGCTCTGGGGGGTAGCCCGCCTCCAGTCCCCGGCCAAAAAAATTAGATCCTGTTGCACCGTCGGCGACGCACCAGCCTTTGTCTTCGATAATGGCAAGAATAGGGTTTCGCATAACCTTTATAAGCCCTGGGACCCGCAGGTCCGCCTCGACACGTGAATGAGCGCGGTATGATACGGCAAAGTGCCGCCCAGCATAGACCGACTGGCATCTGGATGCCCCGGGCTACCCGCGCCATGCCGGCCTGAACATTCAGGTGACCTCGCAAAAAAAAACCCGTCAGGTAACGGGTCTTTTTTGCTTTGGCATTATGCCCGGGTGACCCCGGCGCCCTTCCGGGCACCCGGGCCGTCTCCGCTATTGGTCAGCGAGTAATCGTCCAGCCCGCCTGCTCCAGTGCGAACCGGTCCTCACTCAGATTGCCCACCGCCATAACCTGACCGACATCGTTGAACTGAAAGCGGATGACCGTGTGGGTATCCACCGGCAGACCGCTGCCCTCATCAGTATCCACTGACTGGGTCCAGACATAGACAACATCGTCATTACCAACGGCCTCGTGGAGCTCCCACGTATCAGGAGCCCAGGTTTCCGCGTTGCCGGTTGCCATCCACTCCAAGCTTTGTGCCTTGGAAATGGGCGCATCAATCACACCCCGGGCAACGGCTATCTCCATGGACTCCTCGCCTCGCAAAATAACCGCGTCTACAACCTCACCGGGTTTGCCACGAAAATCCAGTTTGTCCATATTCGCCTCATTTACTTCAAGGCCTCTTACTGACAGGAACTGGTCGCCGGGTTGCAAGGTTGCCGCCGCTGGGCTGCCGGGTGTTACCGTACCCACGATCATGCGCCCCTCATCATCGGCAGGGTCCCAGGTGAAACCAAAACCCACATAACGGCTTCGGAACATTTCGCCATCATCTGCCATCAGTGCCTCCACGGCAGCCAAACCTTCCGCCTTCCCGGTATTCATGGCAGTAACCCATTGCTTTGCCACTGCTACGTTGGCGTTGGCGACCGGCGCCGCCGTGTCGGCCACCGGTGCCTCCTTGCCACCACAGGCGGCCAGTGCAAAAAGCGTGATCGCGCCAAGCGACCTCATAGTTCGGTGTTTCAATATTGCTGGTTCCATACATTCCCCCTGGATAACTGCATCAATAACTGGTCTGTGGACACACAGCTGCTGTGCGCCCGGCCTCAAGCTAAGTGATTGCTCAAAACCCCACAAGAGAAGGCTTTAGCGGCAGGGTGCTGCGGGAGTGTTTTGTCTGAAACTGTGCGCTATCGCACATTCTGTCTTTCCTCGGCGTTGGATTAAGTGCCCCACAGAAGCCCCTTTGTCTCGTTTGGACGCGGCGAACTCCCGCACAACGCTTGATCCTTGAAAACCCAACGCGGAGCCGGCTGAGTCCAAAGTGGCATGGCCGTGACCTGCATAAAGGCATAAGCTGGCAGTCTCGGTCTTCGCGGCCGGCGCACCGCCAGCCCCACAAACCACTATGCCAAGGGCCATCATGACCTCCCGACAAACTCCCGCCCTGCTCGACGATGCCAGCGCCATCGAACGCATCTTCCAACACATCGACAACGGCACCACCGATCGGGGCGATACCCAGTGGCGCGAGCCCGTCAGCCACTACTTCAGCCAGGTCCGCTTCGATGCCGAGATCGCCCTGCTGCGTCGGTCGCCCATTCCATTTTGCCCCTCTGCGGCGCTGCCCGAGGCGGGCAGTTTCATCGCCCGCTCGGCGGCGGGCACGCCCCTATTGGTGGTGCGGGACAACGACGGGGTCGTGCGCGCCTTCATCAACGCCTGCCGGCACCGGGGCATGCAGGTGGCCAGCGGCGAAGGCTGCAGCAAGACCTTCTCCTGTCCTTACCATGCCTGGACCTATGGTCTGGATGGCCGGCTGCGGGGCATTCCCGGCGAGGACGCCTTTCCCGATGTCGACAAAGCCACCCATGGACTGGTGCCCCTGAGTGCCCGAGAGGTGGGAGGGATTGTCTACGTACAACAACAGGGCAATATTGGCCGGGAGGCCATGGCCGACGCACTGGACTACTTTGCCCCTGACCAGACCTATTTCGAAAACAGTGCGGTGACCGATGACGCCAACTGGAAACTGATCACCGAAACCCTGCTCGAGGGCTACCACATCAAGTCGCTGCACAACGACACCTTCTATCCCTTCGGTTATGACAACACCAACCTGGTGGAGACCTTCGGCAGCAACAGCCGCATCATCTACCCGTTCCAGCGCATTGAGGCGCTGCGCGATATACCCCCAGACCAGCGTAAGCTGGAGGGCGTGGTCACCTCGGTGTATCACCTGTTTCCCAACGCCAGCGTGGCGGTGCTCTCGAAACACACCAGCCTCACCATCATGGAACCCCTGAGCCCCACGCGAACTCGGCTGGTCAGCTATTACGTCATGAATCCCACCACGCCCGAGCGCCCGATCAGCCTGGAGGAGGCCCGGCGGGATGTCGCCTTCGTCAACGACTCCGGGCAGGAGGAAGACCGTGCTGCCGCCCGGGCCATACAGGAAACCCTGACGACGGACGCGAACACCCACCTGACCTTCGGCTATTTTGAAAAAGCCATCGTCCACTTGCATCGGCACCTCGCCGAGCAACTCGACCGACCGCCAAATTGAACGCCGGACCATCGGCGCGACCGCTGCGCCGCCAAGTCCCGGCCGATGATCCTCCCCCGGGTCGGTTAGCCCGGTAGCCGCACACGGGGTGATCGCGGTTATGATGTGGGGCTCGTATGCCCAGGATCAGCCCATGAACATACCCGCCAGACTGCTCGCCCTTCTTGTCCTTGTAACCGGCGTCCTAACCACCCAGGCCGCTCCCCTGACACTGGAAGAAGTTCTGGGTAGCGCCCCCACCCTCGACAGCGACCTGCCGAGCCCGGAACAGGTAATTGGGGTACAGATAGGTGAGCGCCACTGGTATCACCACGAGATTGTTCGCTATCTCGATACGCTGGCAGAGGCATCACCTCGAATGGTCGCGTTGGGCGCCCACGCCACCAGTTACGGTGGCCGGTCGCTGGTCAGCTACGCCATTTCCTCCGAGGAAAACCTGGCCAGGCTGGACGCCATCAAGGCGGCCCGGGCCGATATCATTGACCCGGAGGCAAATCCAAACCTCGAGGACCAGCCCGCGGTGCTGCACATGATGTACAGCATCCACGGTAACGAGCCCAGCGGCAGCAATTCGACCCCGCTGGTGGCCTACTACCTCAACGCCGTTCAGGACCCGGCTCTGGAGGCACAGCTCGAAGACGTGGTGATCATCCTCAACCCCATGCTCAACCCCGACGGCCTCGATCGCTTTGCCCACTGGACCAACAGCCACCGGGGCCTGGTGCCCAGCCCCGACGCCAACGACCGGGAGCACCGCGAGTACGTGCCCAACGGCCGTACCAACTACTACTGGTTCGACCTCAATCGCGACTGGCTGCCCCACCAGCACCCCGAGAGCCGGGGCCGGCTGGCGCTGTTCCATACCTGGAAGCCCAACGTCCAGCTCGACTTCCACGAACAGGGCAGCAACAGCAATTTCTTTTTTATGCCGGGCAAGCCCGAGCGTACCAATCCGCTCACCCCCGACATCAACCAGGAACTGACCGCTCGCATCGGTGACTACCATGCCCGGGCCTTCGACCGTGAGGGCACCCTCTATTTCAGCGGTGAGGGCTATGACGATTTTTTCATGGGCAAGGGCTCGACCTACCCCGACCTGTTCGGCTGCGTTGGCATCCTGTTTGAACAACCCTCTTCACGGGGCAGCCAACAGGATACGGTCAACGGCCGGCTGACCTTCCCGGCCAGCATCGCCAACCAGTTCCGCATGTCACTGTCATCACTGGAAGCCACTGCGGCGCTGCGCCCGGAGCTCCTCGGCTACCAGCGCGGGTTCTACGTGGACAATGCCAGGAACCCCGGCAAGGGCTACTACCTGGCGGAGGCCGAGGGCGACCCCGCCCGGCTGCGTGAGTTCGTCAGGGTGCTGGCCGGGCACGGCATTCGTAGCGAGGTACTGGCGGAGGACGTCACTGCCGGTGGCGAGCAATACCCCGCCGGGACATCGATCGCGATTCCCCTGGACCAACCCCAGGCCACCTATTTGAAGAGCCTTTGGAATCGGCAGCTCGAGTTTGAAGAGAACGTGTTCTATGACGTTTCCACCTGGACCCTGCCCTGGGCCTTCAATCTAACCCACACCCGGGAGCCGGTGACACGAGTCGAAACCACACCTATTACCGCCGACTTTCCGACAATGGGCTCGGCACTGGTCAGTTCCAAAATTGGCTATCTCATCGACTGGCGGGACAGCCGGTCACCCCGGCTGCTGTACGGCTTACTGGCCGCAGGCGCCAATGTCCGGGTAGCGCAACGCCCGCTCAGTGTGGGCATACTGGAACAGGGAGTCGTTGACTTCGGTTACGGCACCCTGCTCGTGGCCGCCGAGCTTGGCAAGGAAATGCCCGGGGAAGCGACCGCCCTGCTGCAGGCCGCGGCCTCGGAGGGCACCGCCATTTACCCCGTAGCCAGCAGTCTGACCCCGCGGGGCATTGATCTGGGCAGTCGGGACTTCCGCGTGCTGTCGCTGCCCCGGGTGCTGATTGCAACGGGCCCGGGCACCAGCGCCTACGATGTTGGGGAGATCTGGCACCTGCTCGACCGACGGGTTGGCATGCCCCTGACCATGATCGACAGTCACCAGCTGCCCGGCACCGACCTCAGCGCGTACACCCATGTACTGCTGACCAACCCCCTTAGCCAGCTTCCCGAGAGCTTCATCAAAAATATTGATGCCTTTGTCACAGGCGGTGGCGTCCTCTGGGCCCAGGGTGCCCCAACGGTCGCCTGGCTGGCCGACAACGACCTGACCAGCGCCAACTGGCGTGCTCCAACGCTCGAAAAAACTGCCGATGAGATCAAAGCCCTGCGGGGCAAGGATGACAGCGCAGCCCTGGAAGCCCTGCTACCCGAGCGGCAGTCCTACGCCACAGCCCGGGATGAAGCCGCCTTCCGACTGGTGCGGGGCGCCATCCTGGAGGGCAAGGTCGATACAACCCACCCGCTGGGCTATGGCTATGCGGATGACACCCTGCCCGTGTTCAGACGCAGCGCCCGGTTCATGGCGCGCTCCGAGAACCCCTATTCCACACCGGTGCTATACAGCGACGCACCCCTGCTGTCGGGGTATATGTCTGAGGAGAACAGGGCCCTCGCCGGAGGCTCTGCGAGTCTGGTGGTGGACGCCCGGGGCGACGGTGCCGTAGTACAGGCCCTCGATGCGGTCACCTTTCGGGCCTTTTGGTGGGGCACCCAGAAGCTGCTGCTCAATGCCCTGTTCTTTGGTGAGCTGCTTGAGGAGCCGCGCTGAGCGGTTCCGGTGACCGCGTACCCAGGTCGGTGCAACAGCGATAAAAAATAAATGCGCCTGGCGCGCTGCACTCCCTGGGCGTTGCCACACCTTAACCGCGCGATCGGTCGGTTGCACCCGGATGGCCTTGGCCCGGCGGCGGCGCAACCACGCCCGTACCCGGGCCTCTGGCCTGGCTAACCGCTGGCGCTGTGCGCTACCGCCCGGGCCAAATCGACCATCAGGGGCGCCGGGCTCAGAAATCTTTGGTTATGGCAAAGCGGGCGTTGAAAGGTGCACCCACGGTGGCCTGGTGGGTACTGTGGGAGCTGGGGAAGTAGCCGGTATCGGTCAGATTTTCGAAATTGACCTGCAAGCGCAGGGTACTGGACAGCTCGTAGTACAGCGCGGCATCGACCCGGGTGTAGCTGGGTAAAATCGCCGAGTTACTGTTGTTGATGAAACTTTCGTCCTGGTAGGTTAGGCCCAGGCCAGCGCTGAACTTCTGCGACAGCTGGAAAAAATTCCACAGTGAAAACATGCTTTCCGGCAATTCCCGGGGCCGCTGTCCTGTCGGACCGGTACGGTCCACCTGTTCGCCGTCGAGGTAGGTGTAGGCCGCCGACAGGTACCAGAAACCCGTCAGCTGGCCCGCCATCTGCAGTTCCACACCGTCGGTTTCAGTCTCTATGACGTCGAGTGTTGCGGGGTCGTCGTCAGCCACTTGCGGTGACCGCTGCTGAATCTGAAAGGCGGCCGCAGTAAGGCTCAGCCCTGATGGCAGGTCCCATTTGAAACCCAGCTCCATGTTCTCAAATGTGTTGGGGTCCAGCTGGCCTTTGCTGCCGTTGATGTTGGCAAACTGCTCGCCGCTGCGGGGCAGGAACGACTCGCTGTAGCTGGCGTAAAGCGACATATTTTGAGCCGGCTTGTACACCAGACCCAGTCGCGGCGACACCGCCTCGTCAGTCCGTGCGCTGACCTCACCCGTAACCACATCGAAAACGTCGATCGCAAAGCGATCGAAGCGCGCACCGATAATGACATCCAGCGCTTCGGTGATCGTGATCTCGTCCTGTATGAACCCGGAGTACACATCAATGGAAACGCGGGTGTCATCGTTCAGGTCAATCGTAAAGTCGTTAACGCTCTGCGCACCCCGGGAATTCATGCCCACCCCACCCAGGACCTCGATGGGTCGGTTGACAAAAAATGTCTCCTGGTCGTCAGCCGTTTCTGACCAAAAGGAATTCCAGCGATCCTGGTCTGAACGGGTATTGACCATTTCAACGCCAGCCAGAAAGCGATGCTGGGTACCGCCCATGACGCTCTCGTGAACCAGGCTCCCCGACAACACCGTATTCTGGCGCTGGGTGGTGTCGATGTAACCGTCGAGGGTGACCTCATCGGGCGCTGCAGCCTGGTCGTATCCAGACGTGTAAAAATTCTCGTAGGACTTGTCATAGTCCCCATAAAACAACGTCACCTTGCCCTTGGTTGCATTTGAAAAATTGTGGTCGACCGACGCCAGCAGGATGTGCGCCTTCAGGGCGGTGGAATTGATATCGGCATCGCCAAAAGTGATGTTCTCAAACGACGCCACAGGCCGACCATCACTGCCGGTCGGTATGCCCCGGTCAATAAACTGCTCGTGGTCAACATATTCGTAGGAGACATCCAGGACGGTGTCATCCGAGAGGCGGGATTTAAAGGTCGGGTTAATACCCAGACGCTCGCCGTCGAAGAAGTCGCGATGATTCTCAAGCCCCTCGAGCATGCCGTTTAACCGGAAGCCACTGTCCGCGCCCGTGGCCCAATTGGTGTCGAACTGCAGACCGCCACCGCCAAAGGTATCGGCATAACCCGTTAGCTGTGTGAACTGTTGGCCAAGCGCTGCTTTCTTGGTGACCCGATTCAGGATGCCACCTGTGCCTCCGCGGCCAAACAGCAGCGCATTGGGGCCACGCAGCACTTCCAGCTGCTCTAGGTTGTACAGCGGCCTGAAATACTGCACGTCATCGCGAACACCGTCGATAAAAAAGTCAGCCGTCGAGCGCACTCCCCTGAACACCACCGCATCGCGGTGCCCCTCGCCCTGGGACATACTCACCCCCGGCATGTAGTCAACAACATCCGCAACGCTGGTAAAGCCGCGCTGCATGATCATGTCGGAGGTTACGATGCTGAGACTTTGGGGTACGTCGAGTATGGGCGTGGGTGACCGGAGAGCGTTGATTTTACTGGAGTGGAGGTACTCTCCCCGGACCAGCGTCTCCTCCATCGGGCGCTCCTCCCCCTCGGCATCCCTGGCGGATTCCGCCTGGGCCAAAACCGCGCAAGAAACCGATGCAAACAGTAGAATCCCGACCTTTACCGCTTTGGGTGGCATGACAACTCATGAAATCTTAATAGGAATCATTATTATTATCATTAAAATCGGCTTGTCAACCTCAATGGTACAAAGCCGGAGTTGACTCCACGGGGGCGCGAGGGCCCCAGGCAACCTGTGCGAGGGATGCCCAACCGTGGCAAGGCTGGGTCAGCGCTGGGTGGCGGATGGCGTCCCGGGCGGGCGCTCCAGGAACCTGTCGATCTTGACCAGCAGCGGGGGCAGAAAAAGGAGGTCCAGTAACAGCGCCACGACAATAATGGGCGTCAGCATAAGCGCAACGTTCTGGTAGTAGTAGGTGTTTGAGAACACCAGGATGAAGGTACCCATCGCCAGCGCCGCGGTGGTAATGGTTATCGCCGAACCCGCCTTATCCAGGGAATAACGTACGGCCTGATCCGGTTTATCTCCGGCCTTGCGCGCCGCCATGTATTTACTCAGGACATGGACCGAATCATCAACGACCAGCCCGATACTGATCGAAAACAACATCAGGATATAGGGGCTCAGTTGTCCGACAAACAGACCCCAAACACCAAACACCACCGCCGGGGGCAGCAGGTTGGGCGCAATACTGATCAGCCCATAGCGCAAACTGCGCAAACCGACCAGCATGGTCAGCGTAATCAGGAGGAAGCTGACCGTGAAACCCTCCAGCAGCTGGCGGGAAATCGTATCGTTCAGGCGCGCGTACAAAATCGAATTATTGCCGTGCAAAACGCGGTAATCTGGATTGATGTTCTCCCGGTACCACGCCTCGATGCGGCGGTTCAGGTTGAGCAACTGGACATTGGATAGATTGGACGTACCTGCCGAGATGCGCACGGTGGTGTACTCGGGGTCAAAGATGGGCGACAGGTGGGGCTCGATCTCCTGCACCAGCTGGTAACTCACCAGATAGTCGATTACCTGCAGATTGTCTTCAGGCAGTTTGTGCCAGGCTTCCTCGTTGTCGTTTTCTGCCTTGTTCAGGTTTTTCAGCATACCCACGTAGCTATTGACGACACTGACGTCGGGCTGCTCCTCCAGCCAATCGGCGAAGCGCTCCACCTCCCCCATAAACTCGGGATTGGCAATCCCGTAGTAGTCACCGCTGTCGATGGCATACACCAGAGACTGGTCGTTACCAATTTTTTCGGCGAGGGCAGTGATCACCCGGTGGAAATCTGAATCTTTATCAATGAACTCAAAGCGGTCGAAATCGACCTTGTTCAGTGGCAGCAGCGCCAGACACGCCACAATGACAACCGACAGCCCCCAAAACAGCGAGTTGCTGCGCGCCGTCACCAGCCGCGACACGGCGCGGATCATGCCCCGCACGCCCAGGGGTTTTGGAATGCGTCGCATGGGTACCCACATCATCATGGCGGGCAGCAAGGTGAGCGTTACCAGATAGGCCCAGAACACGCCCAGCGCCACCGCGTTACCAAATCCGTAAATGCCCGCCGAGGAACAGTAGTTGAGGCTTAAAAAACCCATACCGGTGGTCACCGTCGCCAGGGTCACCGGCTGCAGGTTGAGGCGCAGGCTTTCTTCCAGGGCATCGGCCTTGCTCCTCCCAGCGTGCAGTCCCTGCAAATAAATTGAAATAACGTGGATACCATGCGCCATGGCAATGGTAAGCACCACCAAAGGCCCCATATTTGAAATCTGGTTAAAAGCAAAGCCCGACCATCCCACCGTGCCCACGGTCAACGTAATGGCCAGGAACGACACCACCAGCGTACAGAGTGCGTAAACCAGCGAGTTGAGGCAGATCCAGAGCAGCAGCGTCGTCGCCAGGGCGACCAGGGGTGCCAGGTTGTTGCGATCCTTGATCTGGGCGTTGTAGCTGTCGAGCTCGAACAGGTCATTGCCCAGCGCATAAATCTCCACGCCCGGGTAGTCTTCCCTGAGCCGGTCGCGCAAGGCGACGACCGAGCGAGCCACATCGAGGCGCTCGGCTAATTCGTCGGTCGCCGGTCGATACTTGAGAGACGCGAGAGCCATGTCGCCGTCCCGGGCCAGCTGGCTTTTGACCAGATCCTCATCGGCCAGTGCGATGTCTCGGATAACCGCGAGGTCGCCGTCAGACAGCGTATCCAGGGGTGGTAAAAGGTATTGGCGGCCGTAAATCAGCTCATCCACGGCATTGAGACGACGGTTGACCAGCGACCCCACTGCCACCGCAGACTGGACTTCACCAAAACGCGCATGCAGGGCTTCCATAGCCGACAGGGCTTCGCGATTGAATATGTCACCACCGGGCGCGATAAACGTAAACAGTGCGGAACGACTGGGCGGGAAGTCCTGCTGAACTTCCTCCACCTCGGCGGCGTAAGGGTCGTCCTCAGGCAGGATGGCGTCAGAGCGGGGGTCGACGCGGGTTTTCGTTACGCCCCAACCGACGGCGATACTGACCGCAATCGTCAGCGCAGCCAATATTATTCGCCGTTCTACCAAAAAACGCGCTATATCCATAACGTGATGACTGCCATCCTTTGCGAGCGGGCATTTATAGCATAAAGCACATGGAAACTCAGATTGATCCCGGTAAAATAGGCCGGGCTACGCGGGCTCCGGAGGCCAGCGAATTCTGCAGGAGGCAGGTATGAAACAGTTGGCGGTTATTGGAATAGCGCTTGGGCTCTTTATCAGTCAGGCCGCTGGTGCAGCGGAGACCACCCGCATCGGCGATTTTGCACTCCTCGACCAAAACGGCAAGCATCACAAGCTGAGCTGGTACGGCGACCAGCAGGCCGTTGTCATTTTTGTGCAGGGCAATGGCTGCCCGATCGTGCGCAACAGCGTACCCGAACTTCGCGCTATCAGAGACCAGTACGCCGAGCAGGGTGTGCAGTTCTTCATGCTCAACCCCCAGCCCCAGGATACCCGTGACAGCATCATGGCCGAAGCTACCGATCTTGGTTACGACTTCCCTATTTTAATTGATGAAGCACAGCTTATTGCCGAATCACTGGGCGTGGACCGCACCTCCGAAACCTTCATCATCAATCCCGAGACCCGGGAGGTGATTTATCGCGGTCCTATCGACGATCGCCTGGACTATGAAACCCAAAAATCCGCAGCCCAAAACCACTATCTGCGTGATGCGCTCGACGCCTACCTCTCCGGAGATGCGCTACCCACCGAGGTTCCCGAGGCGCCCGGCTGCCTGATAACGTTTGCAGCGCGGGAGGCCCACGAGAAAGCCCCCCCTTCCTACTCCGCTGATATCGCGCCCATCCTGGAGGCCCACTGCGTGAAGTGTCATCACGATGGCGGTATTGCACCCTGGGCGATGTCGGACCACCGCATGGTGCAGGGCTGGTCGCGCATGATGAAAGAAGTATTACTGACCCGGCGCATGCCACCGGGGCAACTCGACCCCCACGTCGGGCGACCCGTTCAGGAGGCGGCAGGGCTGTCACCTGACGAGCTGCAAACCCTGGTGCACTGGATTGACGCCGGCGCACCGCGGGACGACAACCCCGACCCGCTGGAAGCCCTGGCCTTCAGCGAGGCGACCTTCTCACTGGGTGAACCCGACATCGTACTGACGGTCCCTGCGCAGGAGATCCCTGCTACCGGCGTCATTGACTATCGGTATGTGCCTGTGCCCCTGCATCTTGATGAAGACATCTGGATTCGGGCTGTCGAATACGTGCCCGGCGACCGCCAGGTGTTGCATCACATCATTACCTACCTGTCGAGTCCCGCAGACCGCACGGCGGGAGTAGAGCAGGATGATGGTGGACTCGGGGACTCCCTGGGGGGCTTTGCACCGGGGCGCCAGCCCGATATCTGGCGCGATGATTCCGGCGCCCTGGTCAGGGCCGGCTCCAGCCTGCTGCTGCAGATGCACTACACGACCATCGGTAAGGCCACCGTCGACGAGACGCAAATTGGTATTTACCTGCACGACGAACCACCTAAATACGTCATGTCAGGGGGCTCGGCCGGCCAGCGTCGCTTCCTGATCCCGCCCCATGCGAAAGAGCATCCCCTCGAGGGCGTGCAGGAATTCGAGCGGGACGCCCTGCTCTATGGCCTGATGCCCCATATGCACTATCGGGGTAAGCACATGAAATACATTGCCGAATATCCGGACGGAACCTCGGAAATTCTGCTCTCTGTGCCCAAATACGACTTCAACTGGCAGTTCAACTATCAACTGGAAGAGCCGGTCTTTATGCCCGCTGGAACCCGCCTGATTGCCCGGGGGGCCATGGACAACTCGGATCGCAACCCCTACAACCCAAACCCCAACATGCCGGTGCGGTTTGGCCTGCAAACCATGCATGAAATGTTTTTTGGGTTCACCTCCTATCGCTATGTCGATGATACGCCCGAGAGTGTGATGGCAAATACGCGCACCGGTGAGGCAGGAGGCCAGGGGGGGCCATAGTCGGGCCCGCGGGCCTCCCGCACAGCTCCTCAGCATGGGCAATGGGTATTGGCAAGCGCGCTTTAGTTTGTCGCCATATGCATCTGATGCCGTCAGCGCCGGTGATTATAATTTTATCGGCCTGATACTCTCTGGAACCCTAGACATGAACAAATGCTCTTTCGGTCTCACCAGCGCCATTGTCGCGCTATATCTACTGACCGCCACCGCGCCTGTTGCGGCAGCCGATGAGGGGGGGTGGTCCAACCAGGGCCTGATCTACCTGCTGGGACCCTCCCTGAGTGGCACAAGTGGTATCGGTCCCTTCGACACCCAGGTGGACATGGATGCCGGGGATGTCTTTGACGCACTGGACAGCGCATTTCTGGGCATGTACCGCGGCGAGGGTGAGCGCTGGGGAGTACAGCTCGATATTGTGCACATGGATCTAAAAGTTGATGCCACGGGAGATCGGGGCGCACTCACCGGGTCGGTCAGCGTACAGCAAACAAACGTCATTGCTTCGGGGTCCTACCGGCTATCGAGGGAGTTCCGTGTCATCGGTGGCGGCATGTTTACTGATATAACCAATGGGATTGCGCTCAGCGGACCCGCCAATGACCGCAACCAACGCTTCGGTGACGACTGGGTGGATCCAATCGTGGGCGTCGGCTATGACACCCCCATCGGTGATCACTGGGATTTTTCCGGGTCAGCCCTGTTCGGTGGTTTCGGCGTCGGCGCGGATCTGGTCATGGTCTTCAGTGCCAGCTTCGGCTACCGCTTCAATGACTGGGCCAGTTTGACCCTTGGCGCGCGCTACCTTGACTTTGACTATGAAGATGGCGAAGGGGCCGACCGCTTCAAATTTGACATGAAACAGTATGGCCCGGCGGTTGGCTTTCGTTTCGACTTCTGAACCCTCATTGCGAAGCGTCGGGCAACCACCCTGCCCTTGACCCTTGGGTTTTAAAGGGTCTTTAAGAATCTGCGCGATGGATCATCCAAGCCACTGCCCCAACCCGGATTGATTCGGCGCGTTTCGACGGTAACACCCGGACGTTATCCACGGCCCCGGGCCACGGTGTAGAGGCACAGTTGTTGTAACGCCATGGTGGCTGCGGCCAGCGCCGTGATCTCGCTGACATCATAGGGGGGAGAAACCTCGACAACGTCCATACCCACCAGATTGATGCCCCGGAGATTTTGCAAGAGTTGCAGCGCCTGGTGTGTCGACAGCCCGCCTACCACAGGGGTGCCTGTGCCCGGAGCAAAGCTGGGATCGAGGCAATCGATATCGAAAGTGAGGTAGCAGGGGCGATCACCGACAATGGCCCGGACCTGCTCGGCAATGGCAACAGCACCCTGCTCGTGGACGACGGGCGCATCAAAAATATTGAAGCCCAGAGAGGACTCGTTGTAAGTACGCAGACCAATCTGGGCCGAGTGCTCGGGCAGCACCAGGCCCTCTTTGGTGGCATGGTAGAACATGGTGCCGTGATCGATCCGGGACCCCTCATCCTCCCAGGTATCCGAGTGAGCATCAAAGTGGATCAGAGCGAGAGGCCCGTGTTTATCGGCGTGGGCACGCAGGAGCGGATAGGAAATGAAGTGATCCCCGCCCAGGGAGAGCAAGGCTGTATCCGTCGCTAGAATGTCACAGGCCTGGCGATAAATCTGCTCTGGTGCCTTGTCGGGTGACCCGTGGTCAAAGGGGCAGTCGCCGTAATCAACGATGGCCAGCTCCTCAAGGGGTGAAAAATCCCAGCCCTGTACACGTTGCTCCCAGGACAGGCTTGCAGATGCGGTACGAATGCCCCGTGGTCCCATTCGCGTACCCGATCGATTGGTGGTCGCGAGATCAAAGGGCACCCCGAGGACCGCCACGTCGACCCCCGTCAAATCACGGGAGTAGCGCCGTCGCATGAAGCTGGTGATGCCGCCGTAGGTCGACTCGTCCTGAACCCCTTTGAGGCTCGCGCGCATCATCGAAAAATCAGTTTCTAAAGACATCAGGGCCCGGGCCTCCCAAGTGGCGCAGCGTTCCGCAAACTTTACTGGCTGTCGCGCTAACGGGGAGTAATATCGCGCTTCTTACTGCCCCTGTCACCCAAAACCCACCGGGATCCTGGGTTGACGCAGCCCGGGAGTTAATCAGGGGGTTCAGGCAGCAGGAGGAAAAAGCACTGAAGGATCTGGGGAGCAACGTCAAAACCGCCATCCAGCAACTTCGCCCACGTGACCCAAAATGGCCGCAGCCCAGCCCACAGGACCAGGGCGCTGGGGCAGACCGACCTTACTGACTGTCATGAAGGTGGGCAGGTGCCCGCCGGACAAGCTTCGAAGCCGGGTTGCTACCGAACGGGGCCCGTCCCCATCAATAAAGGTGATGACCCACTATCTGGCAACCGCCAACCTGGTAACGCTCTGTGAGGCGCTGGTAACCGCCCATCAAACCGATCCGGATCTGGCCACGGTTTACGAAGCCATTCGTATCTCATCGGGTAATTCCTCCGTTCATGAGACCGAGAGCCAGGTCATTTTAAATGGTAGCCGTGACATCAATTTCACCCTTGGCCTGATGCCCAAGGATATCGGGTTGTTCCAGAGTATGGCCGAACACGCTGGCGTACCCCCGGAAATTTCTCCACAACTGATCACAATCTTTGAGGACGGCCAGGCGCGATTTGGCGAGCGGGAGTGGTCACCCAATATGATTCGCCGCCTGGAGGAGGCCTGCGGCACACGGGTAACAGCGAAGGGCTTTCCCGCGCAAATACATGATGATGAGCCAGAGGAGCGAGGCTACGAAGTCGTGCCACCGGGTAAGGATCACCAACAGGACCTGCGCTACGGGTTGCGGGTTACATGGGTTCTGCGCCGTTGGGTCGGCAGTCGCTCGCGGCGCGGATTGTGTAGGACGGGCATGAAAAACAAGAAACAGCTGCGCTCTAATGGACTCCCCTTGCGCATCACGTTACGGGGCACTGCGGGAACAATCCAGCGCAGAGACCGACTGGATTTTTAATAGCCTGTGACTTCCCGGACAGCAGATGACGGCCCCATGTATGCACTGCCGATCACCATCCACCAAAATGGCTCTATAATGGCGTTCCTGTGCGTTTTGCCCAGCCGCGCGCGTCGTTGGAGTTGCACGTTATGATTCGCCGAATGGTTTATCTCAGTCTCGCTATAGCACTGATCCTACCCCTAGCCAGCCACGCCACCGCGCTGGTCCGTGAATGCCCTGATGGGTCAACATCACCCATCAGCTTTACGTCGTTCGGACAGGGCGGAGAAACCTACTATAAAGTAGACGAAAATGGCGACCGGCTGGGCTATACAGAGGGGCTTGAGGGCACCTATCGACGGGATCCCTACGAGAATTTCTATCACGGTGGCACGCTGATCGAGGAAAATGGCGACTTCCTGTGGACCAACGACGGTGGTAGCACCTGGCGGATGGGTCTGGACACGGACAACTGGACACTGACCGATCTCGATGGGCCCTATCCCGGGGAGGTCAGGCCGTTAACCTGGAGTTCGGATGTCTGCGAAGCCTTCCTGAATGAAGGACTGACGCAGGCCATCAACCATATCTCCGGAGAGGCCATCCTTCCCGATGAGGATCTGCTCGGTCTTATTGAAGGCCTGGGGGGCGAAATCCGTTCCTTTGAAGCAGATGACTGGCCCCAGTTCAGAACCCTTATTTTAGAGTATGTGTCCGAATATGAAGCTCAGTATGGCGCGCTGTTCAGATCATCCGAGATGTTCAGCCCTGACAGCCTGGACCCGGAGGCCCAACTTCAGTTTCTGCTCAAGCAACTGGCCTTCGATTCCGCCTATCAGGGCAGCTTTGATGCCAGCGATCTCATGGTGTTCCCGGAGAGTGAGTATTTCCCCGGCGCCGTCAGCCCAAATGCAACGCGCCTCCCCAGCGTCACCGTGGAAGTCGACGCAGACTACGCCACTGACCCGGCCGTATTTCTCAATCAACAAGAGACCGTCATCCGGCCCACAGGGCATTACGCGCCACCGGGGGAACTCATAACAGTTTCGGTCCCGCCCGAAGCGATAGGCGCAGGGATCAAGGTACGCATTGGCTTTTACCGGGGCGATATGGAAGCAGGCAACTGGCCCTTCTTTAACCGTTTCCCGCGCATTTCCAGCCTTTTCGACGTTGAGCAGGAAACCATTACGGTGGCCAATCCGTTTGGCGGCGGCATCTACTTTGAGATTCCCGATGGGTCTGCCATGGGCAACATCACGATCGCCCTGGAGGGGGCGGTAAAGATGCCCATGTATTCAACGCTGGACCTGGTTGGCCACAGCAATGACATTGATGCCTTCCAGGCTGAAGTCGCAGCCTGGGACGTGCCTGAATTTGAATTACACAGCAGACATTTCTCAGCCACCTTGCCCATGAATGAAGGGCAGCTATACACCGATCCTGCAGCCCTGCTTGATCTGATGGACCGCGGTTTTGAGGATATCCGGGCTATGGCGGGGCGGCCGCTCCCGAGTATTCGACCCGAGTGGCTTGCCTACGACCGTGCAATTACCGTCTACGGCACCGCCATGACAGCCAGCTATCCCATCTACTCCAATGAGGGGAGCCGCGGAACGGTTGGCGACTATTTGACCACGCCGCAGAACTGGTCATCACCCATACGCCTGATGAACCCGGATTTTTTTGATGTGACCCCAGACACCGCAACCGCAAGGGGAGCCGACTGGTATATCTATGTGCTCTGGCATGAATGGGGCCACCTGCATAATTTGCCGACCCTGGAGTACCAGGAACAAGAGTCTAACGTCCATTTGCTTGCGAGCGTTTTTTATAACCGCACCATGGGGGCAGACCTAGATAAAGCCCTACAGTATTCGGGCTTTCAATTTTTCGATCGTGATCAGGCTGCCCTCGACACGATGTTTTCGCCGAATTGGCAGAATGGCAAGCGTCTCAGCGCCGGAGAGCAGGTTTACGGTATCTGGGACAACGAGGTGCGCTACCAGACCCGCAGTTGGGCGCGCATCGTCGAGATCGCCGGGCTTTATGATTGGGAGGCGGTGGGGGCGATTCATAAAGCCTTCTATGATCGAGGGGCTGAGTTGGGTTATCCGGTAAATTACGGGTTGGACGACGATGACTTTATTGAAACGGCATCTGCCGCTTTAAACATGAACCTCGCGCCCATCTTCGATTTCTGGGGTGTGCCCCCATCGCCTGCCCTGGCCGAGCGGCTGACCCAATATCCCCTCCCCCAGAAATTCCGGGCCCGACTTGAACACTATCGAAGCATCGCGCCGCGCACCGCAGCAGACTTTGAAGCTGTCTATGAAACCCACGCAAAACTGCACAGCCCGCAATCTGAAGTGATGATTCGCATGGACTGGTATCGGGAGCAATTCGACGCCGAAATGTCCAATACCATCGTCGCGCGGATCGACCGTATTTTGGATGAATTCCCTGAAACACGGCAGGGCGCCGGCGGCAGACTGCAGAATTTACTGGATTCGGTGAAAAACGCGAGGGGTCGGTCCGGCGGCTGATCTGCCTCCCCGGCAACGCCAGGCCAGCTGCCCTGGATGGGTCGGGCTGTGGCGCGGGGCAAACGTTTACGCATGGGTAACGCCAAAAAACCGATCCAAACAATAGCCATCCCGAACATCCACAGGGTTTGGGACTGCAGGCGCAACTCGGGTCAGGTCTGTTATTGTCCTGCTACGTATCGCAACCCCTGGCCATCAGGAGCCTGAAAACCATGAAAGAAGCAACGCCCAGCCCCGTTTTCAAACCCGCTGCCGCTATTCTCATGGCACTGGCACTGTCCGTCAGCACTCACGCCGGTGACCCGGGCAGCGCAGACGACTGGTTCCAAAGCTCCTATGGTCCGCTGTGGGCTGATGCGCCCTTCGACAATGTCGAAGCCATTCTCGACCACTACAGTGCGGAAATTGTCACCCACAGCTCCGATGGCGCCATACACAGAACGCCACGCAGGGAATGGCTGATGGCGCCCATGGAAGCCTGGCAGGCAGAGGGTTGGCTGCGAGCCAAACTGACCGGCGCCCAAACCACAACGGTCAATGCCACCACGGCCAGCATCATGACCACCTGGGAGGACTACTACGCAGGCGGGGGCACCGAAGTCAGCTGCGGCTGGTATCTCGTCGATAAGGTCGATGACCAGTGGCAGATCACCACCTATGCCGATACCCCCTGCCCCTGAGTTGAGTCCGCCGTTGCCGGGTGCTGGAATGGCATGGCAAGCTGCGACTTGTCTTGAGAAGATCTGAACTCATGGGGACTCGCGTGTGACAGGGAAATCTGACCGGCAGCTGGGTATGGGGCGGGCCATCACCCGGAGGGACTTTGTCCAGGGTAGCAGTGTTGCAATGGCGGCGGCGCTGTCCTCGCGGCTGGGCGCAGCCAGCGCCCTCATTCCGGACACCGACGCGGCCGATCCGGGGGCAGTCTATTACCCCCCCACACGCACAGGTATGCGCGGCTCCCATGCGGGCGCCTATGAGGTTGCCCATGCACTCGCCAGACAGGGCGCTGCCTTTGATAATCCCGTTGATACCGGCGAAAACTATGATCTGGTCATCGTCGGCGCAGGCATCTCGGGTCTTGCCGCCGCCCACTACTACCGGCAACGCTTCGGTGCAACGGCAAAGATACTGCTGCTGGAAAATCACGACGATTTTGGTGGCCATGCCAAGCGCAACGAGTTCCACCAAAGTGGCAGCATGGTGCTGTCGCTCGGAGGCACCCACAACCTGGAATGGTGGCAGTTCAGCGAGACTGTGCAGGATTTCATGACGGCCTACGGCGTGGATATGAAAGCGATGCGCAAACAAATGGAATTCAATTACGGCGAGGATGCGCCCAACAGCCCCGCGATGTGGTTCGACGAGAGCACCTATGGCGTCAATCGTCTGATACCCCGATGCCATTTGAATCATCAGCTGGCCCCGGAAACCATTGACCAAATCCCCATATCCGAGGCCGGTCGGGATTCCCTCAAGACCTTTTATGCACGCCAGGACAACCTGTTTGCCGGTTTGGGTGAGGCCGACGTGGAGGCACTACTGGCGAAAATCAGCTACCCCGATTTCCTGCGGCAGTACGGCGGCTTGACTGAAGACGCCGTGCAGCTGTTTCACAATATGGAGCACGGTTCCTGGGGCATCGAGACACGCGCACTCTCGGCGGGGGAAGCGCTGTGGGATGGCAACCCCGGTATTCACCTTCTCGGTGAGCCCTGGCCCGACGAAGAGCGGAACTATCCGGTGGCCATGTGGCCCGACGGCAATGCAAGCCTCGTACGCTTGATGGTTGCTGAGCTAATACCCGGGGTCGCTCCCGATGCCACGCCGGACAACATCGCTATCGCCCATTTCAACTACGGGAATCTGGACCGGCCCACTCACCCCGTGCGCCTGCGACTCAACGCGACCGTCGTCAACGCCGAAAATACCGAGGCTGGGGTCGCCATCAGCTATGTCGAAGGCGGCCAGATCAAGCAAGTTACCGGTCGCCACGGCGTGCTCGCCTGCTACCACAGCGTCATACCCCACCTCTGCCCAACGCTTTCAGATCGACAGAAAGAGGCATTGCAGTACCAGGTCAAGATTCCCCTGCTGCTGACCAATGTGCTGATCCGCAATACCAAGGCCCTCGATAAGCTGGGCATTGATGCGGTCAACTTCCCGGGACGCCTACACGGTCGCTTCTTTCTGTTCCGGGGTATCAGCACCGGTGGCTACCAACATGCCATGGACGACGATGGGCCGGTATCGCTGGTGTTCTGGGGCTCGATCTCACCCCCTGATGACGCCGTTGATCTGAAGAGCCAACTGCGGGGTTCCCGGCAAAAATTGCTGGGGTTGGCCTTTGAGGATTTTGAGCGGGAGGTGCGCACCGTGCTCGACGACCTGTTGGGGCCCGCAGGTTTTGATGTCAATGAAGACATCCTGGCCATTACCGTTAATCGCTGGCCCCACGGCTATTCCTACGAATACATGGACCTCTGGGATCCTGACTTTTCCGAGGGTGAAGCGCCCCATGAAATTGCGCGCCAGCCCTTTGGCGCCATGACCATCGCCAACTCGGATGCGGGCGCTTCGGCCTATACCCACGTGGCAATCGATCAAGCCTATCGGGCCGTGAACGAACTGCAGGACAGTGCACGCAACCCCGCCGCTGTCTGATATTGCGCTGAGGCGCGTGCTCAACGCGTTTTCACTCCGCATGGAACCTCAGCGGAGGTGAGCTCCCCCAGCAGGGCAGGATCGGGACGGCCCTGGGGGAAACAAACTTTCCTGTCAGTGCGCGACGTGGGAGGAAGCCCACGGCCCGTGATAAAAGTCTCGCAACACATAAAAGGCCAGCTTCCGACGACCATTTTGGTCGATCAATCCCTTGCGATTGCGGTAATCCTGAATCCCTGGCAACGTCCGCAGCATCGCCCGGAAATCCTTGAGGATCCACGGTGTCACCCCCTGCACCTCCGGACTGTTCGCCAACATGGCGAGCTGAGCGCGATAAACGGCTGCCTGATAGTCCTCAGTCCATACGCCGACGCCGCGCATGCCCGCCTTGGCGCCAGCGCCAAACTCTGAAATAAACATGGGCTTGCCAAAGGCTGTGCCCATGGTCATGGTGGGCATAAACTCGAGCATCAGTTTGCGGACAGTCTGTTCGCTGACGCCCAACTCAGGCGCCAGGTACCGCGAGTAGTACCATCCGAAGTATTGGTTATAGCTCACGATATCCACCAACGACCCGAGTGGGTCATCGATCACCAGCTTAAAACCGGCGCCCGGCTCTGGTGCCTGATCGCCCGCAGCGGCAAGAACCCTCTCAAAGATCGCTTTTTCCTCGACACTGGCGAGAGCACTGCCCCGGGCGTACGCCGCAAGATGCGCGGCCACGCGCTGGAGTTCGCGTCGGGTGTCGCCCAGCAACGCGGCGGACACCAGTCGGCTGTTATCCAGCGCCCTGACATCATCAATCAGCCGCTCTATAAACTGCATTCGGGATCGTGAATAGGGCGTCTCGTTAGCCACTGACCAAATGACCACGCTGGCTCGATTCCAGTCGCGTTCAATCAATCGTGCTACTTGATCCCGCGCAATATCCAGTGTCGCCGCATTTTCCCATGCGATGTTCCAGTAAATAGGCACCTCTTCCCAGAGCAAGATACCCATTTCATCTGCGACCCGAGCCGCGTGTCGAGAATAGGGGTAATGCGCGGCCCTGACAAAATTGGCGCCCAGTCGCTCAGCTTCCTCAAACAACACACGCATATCCGCCTCGGAATAAGCCACACCCTCTCGGCCAATGGGTTCTTCATGGGTTGAGATGCCCTTGAACTTAATGGGCTCGCCGTTGAGCAGGATGGTCGTGCCATCAGTGGCAATGGTTCTGAAACCGATCCGGTCCTCAATGCGATCATCCCCTGCGGCAACTGCCACGGCATAACGCCGCGGTGCACCGGGTTGCCAGAGCTCCGGTTCCGCGCCGACACGAAGTTCGGCTTCACCACGCTCATCGATCTGCATGGCCGCTTCAACATCCAATTCGGGAATCGTCAGGATCACTTCAGCACCGGCTTCGAAGCCCCGGGTTGCCACGGTTGTCACCAGGGCATTCCTTTCCGGCGCGAGGGTGACCTTCGCATTAACAATATACTGCTCCGGCGTAGTGACGAGCATAACGTCCCGAGTCAGACCCCCGTAGGGCCACCAATCGGTTCGCTCCGTCGGAACAGTGGCGTCGCCCAGCCGGTTGTTGACCCGAATAACCAGATCATTACCCACCGTCTCGAGCTGGGATGTCACGTCCACCGAGAACGGCACATAACCCCCGGTATGGCGCGCCACAGGCGTTCCATTCAGAAAGACAGTGGCATCAAAATTGGCCCCGCCAAACCAGAGGTGGTAGCGCCGGTCCGCCTGCTGGTCGACGTCAAAAAATCGCTGGTACCAGACCGTATCGCGGTAAAAAATCAAGTCCTCGCGCTGGGTATTAAAGTCTCCCGGCACGCGGATATCAGCAGCATCGCTATAGCTGTATTCGAGCAACTGAAACTCATCGACCGGCTCTCGAGTCGTTGCCCATCCGCCAAAAAACCCCCCGGGCGTACCCACCTTCATGGGGTCCACCAGCAATTTCCAACTGCCGTTGAGGCTCGTCGTGTTTCTCGAATCTATCCAACCCATGACGGCGGGGTCGGGGGCGGGCACGTCAAGCTCAGGTGTCAAAAACAGAGCCGAGTCATCCTTCTCGGAAGCCACCGCTCCCGCCGTTCCCGAACACAGGAAGGCGAGTAAAAGCATCAACGTGCGTATCATTAGCTGAGTGTCCATAGCCTTCGGCTACACCTTCTCTTGTCTTGGTTCGGGACCGCTGCAGCCCCGGGGCAAAGAGTTAAAACTTCCCATCACGGGTTACCCGCAACGCGCCCGCCCCGCTGCCAGGTTGACAGTCATGGTGATGGTGCAAACCGTACCACGGGCTTACCCGGGACTCATTGGGGAGCAGCCCGACGTGGGTAGTCCGAATGCGCATAGGCGCAAGTGAGTCACCGGTAGCAGCAAAACGCCCCCGCTGCCCTGCGAGCCGGTTATTTTGACTGGGGCGGATCATTCCCATCACTATTGACACCAACACCACACTGCCAGCCACAAAACGATCAAAACCCAATGTCGAGAGAAGCTATGGAAAACCTGTACCCACCCATCGAACCCTTTCGCTCCGGCTGGCTGGCGGTGGGTGGCGGCCACGCGATTTATTTTGAGGAGTCGGGTAACCCCGACGGCAAGCCCTGTATTTTTGTGCATGGCGGGCCTGGCGGAGGCTCGTCCCCTGAAGCCCGGCAGTTCTTTGATCCCGAACACTACCGCATCGTCGTGTTCGATCAGCGCGGCTGTGGCCAGTCCAGACCCCATGCATCGCTGGAAGCCAACACCACCTGGCATCTGGTCGCCGACATGGAGCGACTGCGCAACGACTTGGGTATCGAGCGTTGGTTGGTCTTTGGCGGCTCCTGGGGCAGCACCCTGGCGCTCGCCTACGCCCAGACCCACCCCGATCGGGTGACCGAACTGGTGCTGCGGGGGATTTTCCTGCTACGGCCCCAGGAGATCCATTGGTTCTATCAGCAGGGTGCCAGCGCACTGTATCCGGACAGTTGGGAAGCCTACCTGGCGCCCATCCCCGAAGCGGAGCGGGACGATTTACTCAATGCCTTCTACCGCCGACTGACCTCTGATGACGAAGCCGTACGGCTGGCCGCGGCACGGGCCTGGTCTGTCTGGGAAGCTTCGGCAAGTTTCCTGATCCAGAATCAGGACTTCATGGACAAGCTCGACGCACCCGATGCCGCGCTGGCTATGGCGCGCATTGAGTGCCATTACTTCGTTAATGGCGGGTTCTTTGAATCGCCCAACCAACTGCTCGAGAACATCGACCGTATTCGCCACATTCCCACGGTCATCGTTCAGGGGCGCTACGACGTGGTGTGTCCGGCGGTGACCGCCTGGGACCTGCACCGGGCGTGGCCTGAGGCCGACTTCCAGCTGATACAGGATGCCGGTCACTCGGCCTTTGACCCCGCCAATACCGCAGCACTGGTCGCCGCCACGGAAAAATTTTCTCAAACCTAGTTTCGGGTTGGGTTAGCAGCGGGGCTGCCAGTACCGCCTGGCTCAACGGCAGGCACAGCTTGCGGGGCTGCAAGACCGGGCGCACTGTGCTGCGAAAGAATTTTACATCAACACCTAGCCAGTCGTTTACACTTCCTCCACTGGAGCGCCCTCTGCTGAAAACCCATGACAACACAATGCAGAACCACAACCTTGATCAGCGGCAGGCGGAGCGTCTGGCCTGCCCACACCCCGGCAAGCATCGCGCATGACTGACAAGGCGCAGGGCGGACAGGGAAACACACCAGACGGTGTGCTGACCGACGACGGTGCCTCAGGGCAGGTCGACGCCCTCAGACAGCGCGTTCAGGAACAGCAGCATGAGCTGTCAGAGTTGCGGGCCACTCTGGCTGAGACTCGGGACAAGTTGATGCTGCTTGAGCACGCCGCCGATATTGCCGATTTGGGTCATGGACTCTGGGATGACGGTCTTGGCAAGGAGGTTGTGGTGTCCGACGTCTTGGCCCGAATACATGGGATGAGCCTGAGTGACTACCTGAACACGGTCACCAGCATTGAGAAGTACATCACAACCATCATCGTTCCTGAAGATCGCGAGGCCTACCGCGCATACGACAACTCCTGGGATAAAGACCAAAGCGGTAAGACCTCATCCTTTGACTTCAGGGTGAAAACACCCAAGGGAGATATCAAGTACCTGCGCCAGACGAGCCGCTTTTTCGATGAAGGTGAAGGTGCACCAGGAAAATCAGTGGTAGCCGTTCAGGACGTCACAGAAATGAACCTGTTTAAGGAGAGGTTTGAAGAAAGCAGGGCGCGGGATGCAGAGACCAAGGCGTTGCTGAGCCTCACGGCGAAGGTCGCCCGGCTCGGCTACGCAGTCTGGAACTACGAGCTGGACCGGTACGACAGCGTGTCGGAACAATGGGCGGGCTTATTTGGTTACTCCGCTGAAGAGTTCATCACTGAGTTTCCCGATTTGGAGCATGACCTCCAACTGATTCATCCCGCAGATCGTGACAGATACCTCGAGTACTATGAATCTGAGGAAGACGCTGCCATTGAATACCGGGTCTTTCGGCGGGACGGTGAAGTACGGCATGTCGACCAGCACTACCATTACAGCCCTGAGGATGACCCATCGACTGCACTGGTCACGCTGCAGGACATCACCGATCGCAAATTAGCCGAGCTGAATGTCATACACGCATCCAAGCTGGTAACCCTGGGGGAGATGTCGACCAGCGTTGCCCACGAGATCAACCAGCCACTGAATGCCATCCTCCTGGCCACTGAGAATATAACCCGCGCCGCTGAGCGGGGCATCATTGAGTTAGCGCCGCTGGTGAATGAAAAAATTGATCGCGTCAAAGGGCAGGTCAAGCGCGCGTCAGCCATCGTTGACCACATGCGGATGTTTGGCCGAGAGGCGAGTGAAGGCAACTACGTCCTTGATATTCGTGACGCAATCGAGGGTGCACTGAATCTCTACCGAGAGCAGCTACGACTGGTCCAGATCGATATTCGAACCGACATTAGCCAGGAACCCCTGCTGGTAAAGGGGCATCAAATCCGCCTGGAACAGGTTCTCCTGAATCTGATTTCCAATGCACTCCACGCCATGAAGAATAAAGAATCCGAGGACCACTGCCTACGTATCGAGGCTGACAAAAGCGAAGCGGGGTTTGTTGTCGTCCGCGTGTCAGATACCGGTGGTGGCATCCCCGAACCGGCCCTCGAGCACATTTTTGAGCCTTTTTTCACCACGAAGTCATTGAACGAGGGAACAGGGCTCGGGTTGTCGGTCAGTTTTGGCATCATCAATGATATGAAGGGCGAGATGATCGCTGCGAATAGTGGCGCCGGCGCCTGTATCAGCATCAGGCTTCCCAATGCACCCGCCGGCGGTGCGGCCTAGCGCGGCGTTGCCGCAAGGGGTGGATGAGGGTCTCCGCTACCCGGCGCAGTGGCACCAGGTCAACGATTAAAACCCTGCGCCAGCAAGAGTGGGCGTGCAGGGCAATTAACTCTCAGCATCAGGGTCAATACCGTTGCTGGTCGGACCCTGTGTTTCACAACGCGGTCAGATTCGTAACCACCCGACCCAGCGGACCCGCCGGCGTGTCCATAGACCACAGGCGCACCCTGAACATCTGCCCCGGGGGTGCCCTGCAAAATTTCTAACTGTGCTACCCTCGCCCACCTCCTATATTGAGACTTTATATGCGACTTCTAAAGCGACTGACCCTCGGTGCCCTGATCCTTGTCGTGTTGACGACTACAGGCGCCGCCTTCTGGTTCTGGATTACTCCGGTAGGGGTCAACAACTACGTCAACAAAGTGTCCCTGCAACTGGCCACCGATTCCCCGGAATTGCTCACCATGATTGGTCTCGTGGACAACACGGTGCTCGACTTTCACAGCGGCAAGCTGGGGGACTACACCAAGACCGGGGAAGAGCGCTCCCTGGAAATGCTCAAAGAAGCGCGGGAGGGTCTCAATGCCTATGGGCCCGAGGGACTCAAGGGGCAGGAACTGCTGACCTGGAAGATCGCCGCCTGGTTCTTCGACGACATCCTGAGGCAGTCAGAGCGCGAGTACAGCGGCTACCACATCACGCAATTGAGCGGCGCGACGGTGAACCTGCCCGAGTTCCTGACGGATACCCACGCCATCGTCGACCGCCGAAGCGCCGAGCGGTATGTGGCGCGGGTTGGTGAGTTTGGCCGCGTCCTGCGGGAAAGTCACGAGCGAGTCGTGGATGATCGCGACCACGGCGTGGTGCCCCCTGATTTTATTCTTGAGAGTGCCCTCGTTGGTATGCGCAAATTCATCGCCGGTGGGGCGTCCGACAACATTCTTGTCACCTCACTCCCCGACCGCCTGGCATCGGTCGAAGCGCTTGATGACGCCAGCCGTGTCGCACTGCTGCAACAAACCGAAGAGCTCGTCAGCAGTGAAATCATACCCGGCTACGAAAACATAATTGCCCTCTTTGAGGACATGGCGCTGACCGCCAATCATGATGCGGGCATATGGCGCCTTCCCGACGGTGACGCGATCTATCGGGATCGACTGCGCTCCAGTACCTCCACTGATTACAGCCCCGATGATATTCACAATACCGGTCTCGCCGAGGTGGCGCGAATCGCCATTGAAATGCATGCGATCATGGATGCAGAGGGGGTACCCGAGGGCACGCTGGGCGGGCGCGTGCAGGTGGTCATGGCAGACCCAAGCCAGCAATTTGCCAACACCGATGCCGGTCGACAGGACATGATCGACTACCTTCATGCCTTCGATGCCAGGGTGATGGAGCGGGCTCATGAGTTTTTTATCACCATCCCTCCCCAGCAGCTTGAAATCAAGCGCGTCGCCCCCGACAGGGAGGATGCCTCTCCGGGCGGCTACTACAGCGGGCCTGCTCTCGATGGGTCGCGACCGGGACGCTTTTACATCAATCTCAAAGATACGGCTGATAACCCACGCTGGAAGCTTCCCACCCTGATGATCCACGAGGGTTCCCCGGGCCACCACTTCCAGATCTCTGCAGCACAGCTGATCGAAGACGTACCGTTTCTACGCAGGCTGTCACCTTTTACCGCCTTCACAGAGGGCTGGGCCCTGTATTCAGAGCGCATCGCCAAGACCGATATGGGCCTGTATGACGAGGACCCTCTGGGCGACCTGGGGCGTCTGCAGGCCGAGATGTTCAGGGCCGTGCGGCTCGTGGTGGACACAGGCTTACACGCCAAGCGCTGGAGCCGTGAACAGGCCATTGAGTACATGATGACCAACACGGGCATGACCGAGGATGAGGTGACACGGGAGATTGAGCGCTACGCGGTTTGGCCCGGTCAGGCCACCGCCTACAAAACGGGTCAGCTGGCAATTTTGGACCTGCGGGCAATGGCCGAGGCTGAATTGGGCGATCGCTTCGATGTGCGGGAATTCCATGAACTGGTGCTGATGAACGGCGCCATGCCCCTCGCCCTTCTCCGGGAACAGGTAGAAGCCTGGACTAAAGCTCAGGCGAACCTCTAGACGCCCAGCCGCAATGCAGCGCCCAATGAGACCGGCAACCCAGTCAAACATCGCTGCCGGTAACGCTACCATGCCGGCCTCCGCGATCCTGACAGGATTGCATTCTCCCTACCCCGAGGTGGGCAGCCCAATGCCCTCCGGCGCAAACCCGCTGCTCCGGCAGGGCACGGGTAACCGCGGCCAACACCGGGAATTTACAAATGACCGATGGTCATTTAGAGTGCTCAATCTGATTCATCATCTACCAGGCAGGTAACAGCATGACCGCTTCCGAACCCCAACTCGCCACAGCCGATATCTTGACTCAACTCAATGAAACGCTCGCCAAACAGAAGCAGAGCTATGTTGCCGAGGGCGCGGTATCCGCAGAAATGCGCATCGACAGGCTCGAGCGCGCCCTGGATATTCTGGTACGTCACGCCGAGCGCATCAGCGAAGCCTTGAATGCCGATTTTGTCTGTCGCCCGCGTCAAATCAATATGATGACCGACGTAGCCGGTTCGATCGACTGCATGAAGCACGCCAAGAAAAACCTTGGGCGCTGGATGAAGGCCGAGTCGCGGCCCAGTAAATTTCCACTGGGTTTACTGGGCAGCCGGTCACGCATCGAATACCAGCCCAAGGGTGTCGTGGGTGTCATCGCACCCTGGAACTTCCCGATCGCCATGGTCTTTGAACCCCTGGCGAGTATCCTCGCCGCCGGCAACCGGGCCATGGTCAAACCGTCTGAATTCACGCCGGCGACCGCCAACCTGCTGGCAGAGATCATGGCCGAGGCCTTCGATACCGCCGAAGTCAGCGTGGTAACCGGCGGACCGGACGTGGGCCAGGCCTTTTCATCCCTGGCCTTTGACCACATGATCTTTACCGGCGCCACGAGCATTGCCAAACACATCATGGCGGCGGCGGCAAAAAACCTGGTGCCGGTGACACTCGAGCTGGGGGGCAAATCCCCCACCGTCATTTCTCGCAGTGCCGACCTTGCCAAGAGCATGGAGCGCATCATGACCGGCAAATGCCTCAACGCCGGCCAGATCTGTATTGCACCCGATTACCTGATGGTGCCCGAGGAGTCGCTCGACGACGTCATATCCCTCGCCCAGTCCATGGTGGCCCAGATGTACCCCACCCTGCTCGAGAACCCCCAGTACACCGCCGTCATCAACCAGCGCCACCATGACCGTATGCTGGGCTACATCGCCGATGCCGAGCACCGGGGGCTGCAGGTCATCCCGATCAACCCTGCAGATGAATCCTTCGACACATCAACCAGCATGAAGCTGCCCCCCACACTGGTGATCAACCCCGATGACGAGGCCACGTGTATGCAGGAAGAAATGTTTGGCCCCGTGCTGCCCATCAAGACCTACCGCAGCTTCGATGACACTATCGATTACATCAACAGCCATCCGCGCCCCCTGGCGGCATATTACTTCGGCACCGATGCCACCGAGGAAAACACGTTCCTCAAGCGCACGACCTCCGGCGGTGTCTGCATCAATGATGTGATGTTCCACATGCTGCAGAAAGACCTGCCCTTCGGCGGCGTCGGACCCAGTGGCATGGGTGCCTATCATGGCATTGAAGGGTTCAAGACCTTCAGCCACGCCAAGTCAGTCTACAAGCAGACCCTGTCCTTCAACGTATCGAAGCTGGGCGGCTTCCTGCCGCCCTACGGCGAAGCGACGGAAAAGGCGATCAACCAGCAGGTCAAGCGCTGAGCAACCGACTCGTTACCCTGTCTTTGTGCCACGTTGCCGGGACCGGTTCACCGGTCCCGGCATTTGGAGCCCACTATGGCTGAATTGAAGCGCCGCGCCGTTACCGACGCCCAGAAGCAATTCCGGCGCCAGGAAATTCTGGATGGTGCCCGGACCTATTTCGAAGACGTAGGCTACGAGGGCTTTGCCATGACCCGGCTGGCGAGCCGGCTGGGGATCGTGAAAGGCACCCTGTACCTGTACTTCCCCACCAAAGAGGCGATTATCCTCGCCCTGTACGGTCGCGCGGTAGAGCAGTGGAGTGAGGTGATGAAAGCCCGGCTGGCAACCCCCATCGCAGGCGACGATTTCATCACCCTCTTTTACCGGTCGGCATTGGCCGACCCCATCCTGGTTCCCGTCCTGACGCGTCTGGAGCACGTGATAGAACACAATGTGGCCGTGGACCTGCTGGTGGAGTCCAAACGGCATTTCATGGCCTGCCTGGCAGGGGTTACCCACCGAGCCGTCAGCGCGCTGGGCTTACCGCCGGCCCAAGCGGAGGAATTTATTTTGTCCCTTGGCGTGCTGCTCTCGGGAGCCGCCCAGGCGGACCAGGGACCCTCGCTGGCCAACGAAGCGCTGCCCGACGATGTTCGGGCATTTTTCGCAAGGCTGTCATCGGAACAGATGTTCGTGAAAAATGCCCGCCACATATTGGCCGGTATGCGCCGGGAGGCCTGAACCTACAGGGCACCGGCCACCTTTTCTGGACAGGAACACAACCCCATTAATTTTTGTTTTTTTGGAGAACCCAAATGACTGTAAATCGACAATGGCTGCTCGCCAAACGCCCTGACGGCATGATTGGGCCCGAGAATTTTGACTACACCGAGACCGCCGTACCCATACCGGAGAACGACGAGGTCCTGGTGCGTAACCTGTACTTTTCCTTCGACCCTACCCAGCGTAACTGGATGGTGGATCGCCCCAGCTACCTGCCCCCGGTGGGCATTGGCGAAGTCATGCGCGCGGGCTCGGTAGGCCAGGTGGTGCAAACCAAGCACGCGGATTTCAAGGTGGGTGACCTGGTACAGACCACCGGCTGCTGGCAGGACTATGTCGTCGTCGCGCCGGGCCGTGGCCCCATGGGGCTCAACGTGCTGCCCCCGGGGGTACCCCCTGAACTGATGCTATCGGCGCTGGGTATTACCGGCATCACCGCCTACTTTGGTCTGCTCGATATTGGCAAACCCGTGGCAGGCGATACGGTCCTGGTCTCCGGCGCGGCCGGGGCAACCGGTTCAGTGGCGGCGCAGATCGCCCGTATCAAAGGCTGTCGGGTGGTGGGTATTGCCGGCGGCCCGGAAAAATGTGCCTGGCTCAAGGACGAAGCAAAGGTCGATGTCGCCATTGACTACAAAGCCGGTGATCTCGACGCCCAGATCGGCGCCGCCTGCCCCGATAAATGGAACGTCTTTTTCGACAATGTGGGTGGCAGCACGATGCAGGCTGCACTCAACCACATTGGCCTCAACGCCCGGGTTGCCATGTGCGGCGGGATTTCGGGCTACAACGACACCGAGCCCCAGCCCGGACCCAACAACCTGATGAACCTGGTGACCAACCGCGGCCGCATGGAGGGGTTCATCATCCTCGACTACCTGCCTCGGGCGGCGGAGGCGATTCAGGACCTGATCGGCTGGGTCAGCTCCGGGGAAATCAAGTACCAGGTGGATGTGCAGGAGGGCTTTGACAACATCCCCGCGACCCTGCAGCGGCTCTACACCGGGCAGAACCACGGCAAGCAGTTGCTCAAGGTTGCCGACCCCGAGTAATCCTCGACACCTCAGAGCATACCGACTGCGCCGGCCAGGCCAGTCGGGTGCCGTCTCGCGCTAGTACTTTGTATGGCCCCCCAGATGCTGTTCTCCATAGGATTTCATGGCGCGCAGCACCGGTTTGAGCGCCTTGCCCAAATCGGTGGGTCTGTATTCGTACCGTAGCGGCCGCTGCTGATAGGGCACCTTCTCCAGCAGCCCCATCCCCACCAACTTGCGCAGCCGATCCGATAGCAGGTTAGTGGGTATACGCTCTCTGCCGGACGCGAAATCAGCGAAGGTTCGACCCTTCAAAAACAGGGCGTCTCGCATAATCAGCAAGGTCCATTTATCGCCCATAAGATCGAGGGACCTGGCAATGGGACAGGTCGATCGATGCTCGAGGGTGACCTGGTCGATACCGGATTTCATGACGGGCTCCGGCGCTGTCGCAGCGCACCCCGTTTTAACGCGCTCGCCATCATGATGCCGTACAGAGCCATACCGAGACCTGCCGAATAAAACACACTCGCGAGTCCCCAGTCGGTGAGGTTGACCAGGACCAGGGCACCACCCACCGCTACCAGCACCCTGAGCACCAGCGAGACCACAGGCCAGAGCATGGCCCCTGCGCCCTGGCAGGCGAAATACAAAGACAGGCCCAAACCCTGGAAGGCAAAGCAAGGGCCGACAATTTGTATGTACTGCCTGGCCGCTGCCTGAACGACCGGGTCCTCGGTGAAGACGGGGATCCAGAGGTCGGGGAACAGCGCGAGGCCGATCCCGATAGACCCCGCCAGCAGCGCTGAGCCGGTCCCCCCCAGCCAGCTGATCTGTTCCCCTCGTTCAATGTCGCCGGCACCGATACTCATACCCACCAGCGATGTCATGGACGCGCCAATACCAAACACCAGGGGAATCAGGAGGAATTCGATGCGCGAGCCAATGCCATAACCCGCCAGCGCCTGCTCACCAAAGCGACCGACAATGGCGGTCAGACAAATAATGCTGGTCACCGTGAGCACGGGTGACAGCGAGGCGGGCAGTGCCACCTTGAGAATTTCCTGAAAATGCCGCACCTCAAAACCAAAGCGGGCCCAGCGAACCTTGATGACGGTATGACCTACGACCAGCCGCAGCAGCATGACGCCGCTGAGCAGACAGGTCGTGACCACGGCGGATACGGCTGCGCCCACAATGCCCAGCTGCGGCGCGCCAAAGATGCCCAGAACCAGGGCGCCCGAGAGGGGTACCTGAACAAGGGCACTGGCGGCCATGACCAGGGCCGGAAACTTCATGTCGCCCATGCCCCGATAAACAGCGCTGACCACCCCCATGAACCAGAGAAATACGCCCCCGAAAAACAGCACCAGACAGTAGCTCTCGGCCTGCTTGAGAATGTCACCGCTGCCACCCAAAAAACGCAGGAAAGGCACACCCACCAGAAGGAACAGCGTTAACAGCAGCAGGGCACCCAGTACCGCCAGCGCCAGGGCATGCCAGATCAGCTGCTCGGCCCGCTGCCGGTCACCGGCACCGAGAGCCCGCGCGACAGCTGAGGCCACCGCGCCACCCATGGCGCCACCCGACAGCGTCTGGGTCAGCATGAGCAGTGGAAACACGAGTGCTATGGCCGCGAGCGAACTGCTGCCCAGCTGACCCACGAACCAGACCTCGGTCATGCTGACACCCGCCGCAATAAAGAAGGCCACGCTGTTGGGCGCTGACATGCGAGCCAGCAATGGAATGGGTGCTGCGGTCAGTAAATGCCGGGTTCG